>NZ_JVOJ01000045.1:0-61334 GCF_001064145.1 Sanguibacter keddieii | reverse complement strand
CTACGGGCAGCAGCCCACCCAGCAGATGCCTGCCGTGGGCGGCTACGGCCAGCCTCAGGGCTACGGCCAGCAGGCCCAGCAAGGCTACTACCCTCAGAGCCAGTTCCAGGGTGCCCCGAGCGGCGGGCAGCCGGCAAAGAAGAAGACGGGCCTCATCATCGGCATCATCGCCGCCGTCCTGGTCGTGCTCATTGCCGCAGGCGTCGCCATCTGGTGGTTCGTGTACAACGACGACTCGTCCGACGACACAGCCGCCCAGAGCACCCCGAGCACCGCAGCACCTTCCGCGGGCGCAAACCCGTCGCAGCCGCCCATGGGCACGAACCCCTCGCAGCCACCCATGGGCACCAACCCTTCCGCACCTGGCGGCACCAATCCGTCGCAGCCGCCCACGGGCACCAACCCTTCCGCACCTGGCGGCGGCTCTGAATCCGACAAGGAAAAGCAGGCCATCGCTGAGTGCACGAAGGAAATCAACAGCGACTACGCGAACGCAAACGTCTCGGACGCGAAGCTGGAACTGAAGGAGAGCTACGGTGAGACCAGGTGGTGGGATTACACCGGTACCGTCACCGGCACGAGCAATCTCACGAACAAGCCCATCACCACCCGTTTCACGTGCTCCGTGTTCTACTTCGAAGACGAGAAGCAATTCTCCGCCGTCGTTATCCCTGAAAATTACTGACACGCAGCACCAGCTCCTCGTCGCACCCAACGGCCGCGCCCTGGCGCTGGCACGCGCTGACAACCGAAGGAATCCCCATGTCCAACCCCTTCACCCCCAATCAGCAACCGATGCCTGGCAACGGTCAGTACCCGACCGGGCAGCAGTTTGACGGCGGCTACGGCCAGTCTCAGGGCTACGGTCAGTCTCAGGGCTACGGTCAGTCTCAGGGCTACGGCCAGTCTCAGGGCTACGGTCAGTCTCAGGGCTACGGTCAGCAGGCCCAGCAGGGCTACTACCCTCAGGGCCAGTTCCAGGGAGCTCCCTACGGTGGAGCGCCGGAAAAGAAGAAGACTGGGCTCATTATCGGCATCATCGCAGCTGTCCTGGTCGTCGCCATCATCGTCGGCGTCGTGATCTGGGCGCTGAACAAGGACGATTCTGACTCCGACGCTGATTCGCCCACGATGCCGGGGGTATCCTCTCAGGGCTCTGACCCTGCGGCGGGTACCAATCCGCTGCCGCCCGTTGGCACCAACCCCTCGCAGCCGCCTGCGGGCACCAACCCCTCGCAGCCGCCCGCGGGCACCAACCCCTCGCAGGGAGCAGCGCCAGGGAGTGGGAACGGCGGGCAGGGCGACATGAAGGAACGAGTCCTCGCCTCCTGCAAGGAACAGATCAATAGCACGTGGTCGAATGCCAACATTTCGAATGAGAACTACACGGGGCCCGAGGTTCTCCCCAACGGAGAGAAGCACGTCTACACCGGCATCGTCACCGGAACGGATCCGACGACCAACAAGACCGGTCGTTGGTCGTTCGAATGCAAGGGATACTACATTAAGAGCATGAACGACTTCACTGCGTTGCTCACATACAAAGACGCCTAGACCATCATGATCACGAGCTGGCTCTTTCGACTCATTGTCCGCGAGACCGGCTGATCCTCACCTAGTCACTACCGGGAGCACCAATGTCAAACCCCTACAGCCCCAACCAGCAACCGGTTGGCGGAAACGGCCAGTACCCAGCCGGGCAACAGTACACCCAGCAGATGCCCGCCGCTGGCGGCTATCCGCAGCAGGGTTACGGTCAGCAGCAGGGATACGGTCAGCAGCCGCAGCGGGGCTACTACCCTCAGGGTCAGTTCCAGGCCTCCCCGTACGGCGGGCAACCGGAGAAGAAAAAGACGGGCCTCATCATCGGCATCATCGCAGCCGTGGTGGTCGTGATCCTGGTCGCTGGCGTCGCAATCTGGGCGCTGACCAAGGACGATTCCTCCAGCGACGGGGCATCGGCTTCGCCGAGCGCTCCGAGCACCGCAGCGCCCACGTCCGCTCCTTCCGTGACCCCCAGCCCGTCGGCTCCTGTGGCTCCTGCCCCTGCACCGAGCCAGTCCGCGCCGCCCGTCGGCACGAAGCCCAGCCCTGCACCGACTCAGGGGACGGGTTCTTCCGGGGACGTCAGCAGCGATGAGGAATACGGCGTAATGTCCGAATGCAAGTCGGCACTGTCGCAGACGGTCCAACAGGGCAAGCTTGTGAACTGGACGGTCACGCGTGACGGGGTGGATTCTAGCGGACGTCCCCAGTACCAGGCGAGCGGCCAGCTCAACGGCACTCTTTTCACGGGCAAGAACGGCACCTTCAACTTCACGTGCACAGCGGTCTACCACCAGGACAAGGGCGTGTACGAGGCCTGGTCTTCTATCGACGCCTACTAAACCGTACAACCGACACGCGCGATGATCATCCACCCCGAGCTACTTCCTGGCAACCTCTACGCAGCGCGGCCCTGGTGGAAGAACGCCGTGCTTTACCAGGTCTATCCCCGTTCGTTCCAGGACACGAACGGGGATGGGATCGGGGACCTTGAGGGGATTATCCAGCGTCTCGACTATCTGGCCGGGCTCGGGGTCGATATCGTGTGGATATCGCCGATCTACCGCTCCCCTCAGGCGGATAACGGCTACGACATTTCGGACTACCGCGACATCGATCCATTATTCGGCGATCTCGACGCTTTTGATGCCCTCCTCTCGCGCGCCCACGACCTGGGTATGCGCATCATCTTGGACCTCGTTGTCAACCACACGTCGATCGAGCATCCCTGGTTCGTTGACTCCGCTTCGAGCGCCTGCTCGACGCACCGAGACTGGTACTACTGGCGGGATCCGCGTCCTGGCTTTGCCCCTGGTACTCCCGGTGCCGAGCCGACGAACTGGGAGTCGTTTTTCGGCGGTCCGGCATGGGAGTACGACGCGTCCACGGGCCAGTACTACCTCCACCTTTTCGCACGCGAGCAACCCGACTTGAACTGGGAGAATCCGCAGGTTCGTGACGCCGTCTACGACATGATGAACTGGTGGCTCGACCGGGGGGTCGACGGCTTCAGGGTCGACGCGATCGACGTCATTTCGAAGCAACCGGGTCTGCCCGATGGCGGACCGGCGCGCGCGCCGTTCGGAATCGGCCACGAGTGCTTCGCCGACGGCCCTCGTCTCCACGAATTCCTGCAGGAGATGTACGAGCGGACGTTCGCCCATCATCCGGGGTCGTTTACGGTCGGTGAGGCCTCGAACGCGTCACCGGAGACGGCACTACTGTTTTGCGATCCCGAGCGCCGTGAGTTCAACATGCTCATCCAGTTCGAGCATGTCAACATCGGCCTTGAAAACGGCAAGTTTTCGCCCCGCCACCTGGCACCCGGGGAACTGGTGGATGTTCTCACTCGCTGGCAGGACACGCTCGGGACGCGCGGATGGAACGCGCTGTACCTGGAGAACCACGACCAGCCGCGCTCGGTATCCCGTTTCGGGGATCAGTCGCGCTACTGGTACGAATCGGCGACCGCCCTGGCAACCGCCTATTTCCTCCAGCGCGGCACCCCCTTCATCTATCAGGGCCAGGAGATCGGCATGCTCGGCGGGGATTTCACGACCGCAGCCGATTTCCGCGATGTCGAATCCGTGTCGTACATGGAACGCCTAGGGGCAGACGAGGTCCCCGAGGGGCTCGCCGCGATGTCAAGAGACAACGGCAGGACACCGATGCAGTGGGACTCCTCCCCCGCTGCCGGCTTCTCTAAGACAGTCCCATGGATTGGCGTGCCCGCTTCAGCCAAGCACATTAACGTCGCAGCGCAGGCGGAAGATCCTCAGTCCATTCTGTCGTACTACCGTGCGCTCATCCGCGCTCGCCACGTCATCCCCGCGCTGACCGATGGAACGTTCACGCGGGTAGACGCGTCAACGCCCGCGATCTTCGTCTATCGGCGCAGCGCCCCGGGTTCGGACGTCCTCGTCATTGTCAATCTGTCCGGGCAGCACCACGCTCCCCTGTTCTCCTCCGAGGACGAGGCCGTGGCTTCTTTGCCGTGGCGCCTCTACCTGGGCAATACGGACACGTCATTCGTCAAGACTGATGATGCCGTCGACCGCATACAGAGTGAACCCACGGTGACCACGCCAATGAGGCCGTGGGAAGCTCGGGTGTATCTCCTCACCAACGAGGAGGACAAGGTCCCGCCCGAGGCCGCGCCGTAGTCAATGCGAGCTGGCGCTGCGCTGTTTCCAGCACCCGACCATCACCGAACGACCGGTGACCGTCTCTACACGAGTATTGGTTTCGCATCACCAACTCACAGCATGTCGCCTCACACATATGGAACACGCGGGTGGGAAGACCATGTCTTCCCACCCGCGCATGTCACGTGACACATGAGCTCACGTCACTGGCTCGGGGTTGCGAGAGCTGCGGTCATCAGGTTCAGCGCTGACGACGCTTGACCGCGACGAGCGAGCCACCCGCAAGGGCCACGATTCCAGCGAGGACACCGACGCTCGCCGGGTCAGCACCGGTCTTGGCCAGGCGCGGGGCCGGAGGCGTCGAAGGTGTCGGGGTCGGCTCCGGCGTCGGCGTCGGGGTGGGCGTCGGCGTCGGGGTGGGAGTCGGCGTCGGTTGAGGAGTCGGCACCAGCTTGTTGTTCAGGTTGAGAGCAAACAGGTGATCCTCGCTCAGCGTGAAAGTTGCTTCACAGCGGGTCAAACATACTTGACCAGCAAAAACACATATGTCACATACTAATGCCGTTGATCACAATCTTAAGCACCTTCACCCATTTTCTTCTCACACGACCTCGAGCCGCTCATCCTCATTCGATGCATCATCCCCCATCGCGCCACAGCGGAAAATGCCTCCGACGAGCCACAATGGGCAACAGGAGCAACCGCGTGCGCCTAGCTATGACAACCAAGCCCGCCAAGCCTCTGCGCGTCATCGACAGCAGGATTATCACCCAGTCATCTTTTGACAGGACTTTTGTCTATGCTGGTTCCAGCACCTCCTTCTCCACACAAATAGTCCACTACTCAGGAGGCACCGACAAAAAAGTGGGCGGGATGAGCATTGCTCATCCCGCCCACTTCGCTCCTTCAGGCGCTCACGCACCTCAGGGCATCGTCGTCATCAGTGGCTACGGCGCTTCGCGACCACGAGAGACAGACCCGCGATCGCGACGATTCCAGCCAGGACACCCAGGCCGGCCGCATCGGTACCGGTCTTCGCCAGCTGCGGAGCAGGCGAAGGCGTTGCCGAGGGCGTCGGAGCAGGAGTGGAAGGCGTGGCCGACGGGGTCGGTGTCGGAGCCACAACGTTGGTCAGGGTCAGCGAGTAGACCTGATCATCGCTCAGCGTGAAGGTAGCCTCGCGGTTGTCCGCGGAGAGGGTGACGCCGTCGGCGGTCGCAAAGACGCGGCTCTCGCCGTCGTTCCAGGTGATACCCACACCGGCGGGCAGATCACCCTCCGACACCGTCACAACGGTACCCAGCGGTAGAGACGTGGGGTAGGTGTACGTCTCACCAGCTTTGACGGACGCCTCGAAGGTCTTGTTCACCGAGGGATCCGCGTCATTCTTGAGCGTGATCGTCAGCGGGTACTCGAGATCCTGAGCGGACTCGGGCAGATCACCCTCGACCTTCTTGGTCACGGAGAAGGTCTGGTGGGCGTACGCGTCGGCAGACGCACCGTAGTAGAGGGTCTTCGTGATGGGCTCGGTAATCTTTGCACCAAGAACGTTGAAGTTAACAGTGTTGGAGAAGACACCCGAGACATCTCCAGCACGCTTCGCGCCTTTAACGTGGGCGGGGAGCAGGATGATGGCGGACTGATTCGCGGGAATCTCGGCAAGTGTGACGGTCACCTTGGTGGAGGTGCACTCGACCTGCGCGGCAGCACCAAAGGCACCGTTCGACGTGTCATTGTCCTGGCGGAGACCCGCGGAGCTGGTCGGGTCGGTGACCAGGTAGGTGTGGTTCTTCGTGTAGTCGTTGACGACGTCGCAGTTGAAGCTCCAGTTGGAGCCGGCGGGAACCTCGTCGACGATCGACGCGCCGGTCACTGCTCTATCGCCTGCGGGGAAGACAACGCGCCACATGATGGCCTTGTTCTCGTCGCCATCTTCGTTCTCACCGAGGGTCAGCCAGCCGTCCTTCTGGTAGCGAGGAACGCCAGGGGTGCGGCGCAGCATGTCAATCTTGCGCTCGACCTTCTTACCCAGCTTGACCGTGTACTTCTCACCGCCGGGACCGGTGTAGTAGGTCAGGCCGTTGGTGGACACGTGGCCATACCACTGCGCGGCGGACTCGACCTTCTCGTTGAAGACGACGGTCACCATGCCGTCAGCAGCCCAGGTGCCGCAACCAACGACGACACCGTTGTTGGAGACAACCTCAAACTTCCGGGCAACGTTCGGGCGCAGGACGCTCTCCCCCGTCGCAGCATTGACGATCGAGGCGTCGTAGGTGAAGTAGTCGCCGGCCTTCACGCGGCCTTCGGTCTTCCACGGCAGCTTAATGCCGAGGTCCCACCAGTCGCCCACAGCCGTCGTCTCACGACCGGCGTGGTCGACGAGCTGAGCGTTGTCCCAATCCAAGGTGACCTTGTTGCTCACATTCGTGGTCGGCTCGGGGCAGCTCAGGGGGGCCGCAGACGCAGGGGCCTGAGCGCCGACAAACTGCGCTAGGCCGAAGAAACTCAAAACCAATGCGAAAGTCGCAAAAAGAACACCGAAGTGACGGCGCTTCAGGACAACCATAGAAAACTCCTGTCAACGGGATGTGCGACGGCATCGCCGCATGCCGCACCAGTCTATGCCAATCGCCTGCAATTTGGTCAAGAATCAGAGCGATTAGTTCCTCAGACACCACAACTAACACGAGCGACAAAAGCAAACGTCACCAATTTGTCGAGCAAATTTAAAACCTGACAAAATTTGTTATCCGGGCGTGTCGTCCAATGAGCGAACAATAGCCGCACACATCCGACAAACTCACCAGTCGTTCAGGAAACGGGAGGGCGAAACGGAGACCCAGCACAGATCGACCTTCTTCCCATCGCCACGCGACTAAACCGCCGTCAACAGGATACGGACGAAAAAGCTCCCGCCGATAATCGACGAGAGCTACATAAACAAAAAAGCCGGACCACAAGATCCGACTTACTGGTGGGCGATACTGGGATCGAACCAGTGACCTCTTCCGTGTGAAGGAAGCGCGCTACCCCTGCGCCAATCGCCCGAGGTGGGTACGGGATTCGAACCCGTGTATACGGCTTTGCAGGCCGCTGCCTCGCCTCTCGGCCAACCCACCACACCCAATGGGATCGAGTGGATTCCCGATTGAGAGCGGATGACGGGACTCGAACCCGCGACCCTCACCTTGGCAAGGTGATGCTCTACCAACTGAGCCACATCCGCGTGAACCGCTTGTGCGGCTGGGCTATAGCCCGCCAATCCTGTTTCCAGGATGACCGTGGGCGATACTGGGATCGAACCAGTGACCTCTTCCGTGTCAGGGAAGCGCGCTCCCGCTGCGCCAATCGCCCGAGCGGATGACGGGACTCGAACCCGCGACCCTCACCTTGGCAAGGTGATGCTCTACCAACTGAGCCACATCCGCGTTTCTCAGAACGTCAACCGTTCTTCGCAACGGGTAAAACCTTAACAGAACATCCGGCGAGAACGCAAAACCAAACCCCCGTTATCCAAGTCACATACCCATTTTCAGCGGATTACCGCCTGCCAGCGCACATTCGTGCGAGGCTTGTCGGTATGGAAACGCGACCTGGCAAGGCCTACCCCCTGGGTGCCACCTTTGATGGAACCGGAACGAACTTCGCGATCTACTCGTCGGTCGCAACGTCTGTGACACTGTGCCTCTTGGACGACGACCTCAACGAAATGCGCATCCCTATGACGGAGGTCGACGCCTACGTGTGGCACGTCTATGTCCCCCAGGTGCGCGCCGGCCAGCGCTACGGCTACCGCATCGACGGCCCTTGGGACCCTCAAAACGGTTTGCGCTGCGACGCATCCAAGCTCCTCCTCGACCCCTATGCGAAGGCGATCGAGGGGCAGCTGATGGATTCGCTCGACCTTCTCTCCTATCAGGCGGACGATCCCCTGACCCTGAAGGGCGGCGACTCTGCCGATGCGACGATGCACTCCGTCGTCGTCAACCCCTTCTTCGACTGGGAGGGGGATCATAGCCCGGGACACGACTACTCTGAGTCGATCATCTACGAGGCCCACATCAAGGGCATGACGATGCGCCACCCGGACATCCCGGAGGAGCTGCGCGGCACATACGCAGGCATGGCCCACCCCGCGATCATCGAGCACCTGACGAAGCTGGGTATCACCACCGTCGAACTCATGCCGATCCAGCAGTTCACGAATGACACGACGCTACAGGCCAAGGGATTGTCGAACTACTGGGGCTACAACACGATTGGCTACTTCGCCCCGCACAATAGTTACGCGGCCACGAAGGATCCCGGCGCGCAGGTCTCAGAGTTCAAGGCGATGGTGAAGGCCCTGCACGCGGCCAACATTGAGGTCATCCTCGACGTCGTCTACAACCACACGGCAGAGGGCAACCACATGGGGCCGACCCTTTCCTTCCGCGGTATCGACAATCCCTCCTACTACCGCCTCGTCGACGGGGATCGTCAGCACTACTTCGACACAACGGGCACGGGCAACTCCCTCCTCATGAGCTCGCCACAGGTCCTGCAGCTCATCATGGACTCGCTGCGCTACTGGGTGACCGAGATGCACGTGGACGGCTTCCGCTTCGACCTTGCCTCCACCCTGGCCCGCCAGTTCGCCGAGGTCGACCGGCTCTCCGCATTCTTCGATCTCATTCACCAGGACCCCGTGGTCTCCCAGGTCAAGCTGATCGCGGAGCCGTGGGACGTGGGCACCGACGGATACCAGGTCGGCGGCTTTCCACCCCCGTGGTCCGAGTGGAACGGCAAGTACCGCGACACGGTGCGCGACTTCTGGCGCGGCGAGTTTTCCTCGCTTCCTGACTTCGCTTCCCGCCTGGCAGGCTCCTCCGACCTCTACGGGACGACCGGCCGCAAGCCCATGGCCTCCATCAACTTCGTCATCGCCCACGACGGCTTCACGTTGCGCGACCTCGTGTCCTACAACGAGAAGCACAACGAGGCAAACCTCGAAGGCGGCGCGGATGGCGCGAACGACAACCGTTCGTGGAACTGCGGCGTCGAGGGCGACACGGATGACGAGGAGATCATCGAGTTGCGCTACCGACAGCAGCGCAACTTCCTGACGACCCTCATTTTCTCCCAGGGCGTCCCGATGATCGCTCACGGCGACGAGCTGGGCCGCACCCAGCGCGGCAACAACAACGTGTACTGCCAGGACAATGAGCTGTCGTGGATCAACTGGGATCTGGACGAGCACGACTACAAGCTCCTGCGTTTCACCCGCCACCTCATTCACCTGCGCCGCGATCACCCGGTGATGCGCCGCCGGCGTTTCCTGGAGGGGCCCGCGCGTCGCGGCGGCGAGTCCTCACTCGGCGAGATCGAGTGGTTCACCCCGGCGGGCACGCATATGACGGAGGAGGAGTGGAATCAGCCATGGGCGCGCTCGACGATGGTCTTCTACAACGGCGATGCCATCCGCGAACCCGACGCGAACGGACGCTGCATCCTCGACGACGATTTCCTGCTGCTGATCAACGCGGCTCCCGAGCCCGTTGACTTCACGCTTCCTGACGCGAAGTACGGGCACAACTGGCACACCGTCGTCGACACGGCAGGTGACGATGACCGCGACGAGTACCACTCAGGCGACACCGTGCACGTTGGACCGCGTACCTCGTTCATCCTGCGCAACCCGCGCGGCCTGTAGTCGCCGGAGCGACATCGACCGTGACGAGGCACGCGTACCCGCTACTTATCGACATGAAGGTTGGCGGCGCGTCTGGACCAAAAGGCGCATGGACACCCGTACGATTTGATTTGTGAATGAAAACGCGGTGCCCGAGGAGTTTATGCGGGCTCTGCTGTCCCTGCGACAGGCGGACCACCTGCCGCACATACTCCTCGAGGAGGTTCCCCCACCTCGTCGTTTGGCGCCCTTTACGGCGGCGCTCGCGATGCGAACCACGGACGAGGACGAGGCCGGACAGCCCCTGTCGACTGGTCGTATGGTCATCCTGCACGACCCCGTGGAGCAAATCGGCTGGAACGGCACGTTCAGAGTTGTCTGTCAGCTGCGCGCGCAGATTGATGCCGAGATGATCGGCGACCCGCTGCTGTCGGAGGGCGTGTGGGGCTGGATGCTCGATTGCCTGGAGACTGCGGGAGCCGGATTCCACGACATCACGGGCACGGTCACGCGCGAAATGAGCGAGGCCTTCGGTGGACTTGAACTGCGAGGATCGTCTCTGTTCGTCGATGTGCGTGCCTCGTGGACGCCCAACAGTGAGTATCTTGGTGAGCATCTGTCCGGCTGGGCGGATGTCATGCGTCGGACGGCAGGGATCGTTCCCACCCGTCATCTTGAAGGAGTCTGAGTGCTGGTCAACAATGGCGGCGGTTTGCCGCAGGGCGACACGGATAATCCGGAGCTCATTGCGCAACCGCGTGGGGGGACCCCCTCCGTCATTGATACCCAGAAAGATCTTGAGGTTGCGGCTCGCGCGCTGAGCGCTGGTTCGAGCCCAATCGCCCTGGATGTCGAGCGCGCTCAGGGCTTCCGCTACGGCTCCGATCCGTACCTCGTGCAGATTCGCCGCGAGGACGTGGGCACGTTCCTGATCGACACGCACGCGCTGCCGGACCTCTCCGTTCTGCAGCCGGGCGTCGAGGACGTGTGGCTGCTGCACGATTGTTTGCAGGACCTGCCGAATCTGCGCCAGGTTGGACTGCGCCCCTCCGCCCTGTTCGACACCGAAATCGCGGCACGTCTCATCGGCCTGGAGCGTTTCGGGCTGGCGGCCGTCGCCGAGCAGGTGCTTGGCCTGGGCCTCGTCAAGGATCACCAGGCCTCGGATTGGTCGGTGCGTCCCCTGCCGAAGGAGTGGCTGCGCTACGCCGCCCTCGACGTTGAGCTGCTGACGGAGCTGTACTACCGCCTCTCAAAGCGGCTCGATGAGATGGGTCGTTGGGAGTGGGCGCAGCAGGAGTTCGTCTACTCCCTGTCGGTGACCCCTCCTGGCCCCAAGCCCGATCGCTGGCGTTCCGTGCCCGGCGCGGGCAAGATCCGTTCCCGCCGCGGCCTCGCGGTCTTGAAGGCCCTGTGGGAGACGCGCGAGTCGATCGCCCAACGCATCGACCTGAGCCCCGGTCGCCTCGTGCGTAACGCCGCCCTCGTGCGCGCGGCCTCGAATCCTCCGCGCAACAAGCGCGCACTCATGAGCATCAGCGAGTTCCGCTCCCCCGTCGCCCGCCAGTACGAGGACGAGTGGATGCGCGCCCTTGCCAGCGTGGCCGCCATGACGGAGGACGAGCTGCCTCCCAAGCGCAAGCCCATGCAGCCGGGTTCGATCCCGGAACCGCGCCACTGGAATCGCATTGACGAGGCCTCGGCCGCACGGCTGGGAACGGTACGTCACGCGGTCGCTTCGGTCGCGTCGAGTCTCGGGCTGGCGCCTGAGGTGGTGCTCGCTCCCCAGGTGCAGCGCTACCTCGCGTGGGCTCCCCTGGATCCGTCACGCCCTTCGGGCGACGAGGTCGAGGAGCGCATGGTTAATCGCGGCGCGCGTGACTGGCAGATCGACCTGACGCTCGACCCGATTTGCGACGCTCTCGGCGTCTAATTCCTAGGCTTTAGCGTTTCTCGACTCGCTCGACGAGCTCTCGGGCCGCGCGCTCGATGCCGTCGGCGTCGAAGCCGAACTGCGCGATCATCTCACTGCGGTCCCCGTGCTCGGGGAATTCCTGCGGCACGCCCAGGCAGCGCACGGGCACGTCCGCCTCCGCGACCGCGTCACGCAGCGACCAGCCGAAACCGCCTTGAACGATGCCATCCTCGACGCTCACGACGCAGTCGGAGTCCCGGGCCAACGTTGCAAGCTCCGGGCAGACGGGGATCATCCACTGCGGGTCCGCGACAGTGACGCTCACGCCGCCGGCCGACAGGCGACGCGCAGCCTCAATCGCGTCGGGCGCGCACGCGCCGGTGCCCACGATGAGCACCCGAGCGGACGAGCCATCCACTGCCTCGTCAAAAAGAATGTCCACTCCCCCGACGCTGCGCACCGCCGGCATAGGCTCGGGCAGCGCCCCTTTGCGGTATCGGATGACGGTGGGAGCGTCATCGACGTCGAGCGCCTCGCGAAGGCGCGCGCGCAGCGTCTCCTCGTCACGGGGTGCCGCCAGGCGCAGGCCCGGGATTATCGAGCACATCGCGATATCCCACACACCGTTATGCGAGGCACCGTCCGCGCCCGTCACGCCCGCGCGGTCCAACACGAAGGTCACGCCCGCGCGGTGGAGGGCGACGTCCATGAGTAGCTGGTCGAAGCCACGGTTCAAGAAGGTCGCGTAGAGAGCCACGACGGGGTGCGCGCCCTGGTAGGCCATGCCGGCGGCGGAGGCGACTGCCTCGGCCTCGGCGATGCCGACGTCGATCACGCGACCCGGGTAGGCCTCGTGCATGGGCCCAAGGCCCACGGGACGCATCATCGCGGCGGTAATGCCGACGATGTCATCGCGCGTGGCGGCCTGAGAGCAGATCTCATCGGCGAAGACACCCGTCCACCCGAAGCGCTCGGGGGCCACCGGGAGCCCGGTCTCGGGGTGAATCGGGCCGACCGCGTGGAAGCGGTCAGCGATGTCTTCCTCGGCCGGCGTATAGCCGCGGCCCTTTTCGGTGATCATGTGGACGAGGACCGGCTCGTCAAGGGACCGGCCGCGGCGCAGAGCGGTCTCAACCGCCGCGATGTCGTGGCCATTCACAGGACCGATGCATTTCAGACCCAGGTCCTCGAACATGACCTGGGGCATCAACGCGTCCTTGATGCCAGACTTCAGGCCGTGCAGCGCGTCGTAGGCCGCACGTCCCGGCGCTCCGTGGCTGAGCAGATGCTGCTTGCCCCACGCCAAAGCCTTCTCATATCGGGCGGACGTGCGCAGCGCGTCCAGGTGAGCCGCGAGGCCGCCGATCGTCGGCGCATAGGAACGACCATTGTCGTTGACGATAATCATGATGCGGCGGTTCTTCGCCGTCGCGATGTTATTGAGCGCCTCCCACGCGAGGCCACCCGTCAGCGCACCGTCACCGATCACACCCACGGTCCACGTGCGATTCCCCTGGCGATGCTTCTCGCGCGAGATACCATCCACCCACGCGATCGACGCCGACGCGTGCGAGGACTCGACAACGTCATGCTCGGATTCACTGCGCGACGGGTAACCGGACAGGCCTCCCGGGCAGCGCAGCGAAGAAAAATCTTGACGTCCGGTGAGGAGCTTATGCACGTACGCCTGGTGGCCCGTGTCAAAAATAATCGTGTCCTGCGGGGAGCGGAACACCCTGTGTAGCCCGATCGTCAGCTCGACGACACCCAGGTTCGGGCCGAGGTGCCCGCCTGTGCGCGACACGTTGTCAATCAGGAACGCGCGAATTTCCGCCGCCAATTCGTCCAGCTGATCGCGTTCCAGGCGACGCAGCTCACGCGGTGCGCTGCAGCGCGACAGCAGGTCGAATGACTCTCGTGTTCCAGACATGAGAACCAGTGTAGTTGCCCAAGCGTCTCATCTACAGATCAAAGTACATGTCAGGCACGTTCGACCCGCGCAGGCGACAAGCGCGCGCACTAAGATAGGTGGTGTTGGCTCGCCGTACCGCTTAAGGAGGCACTATGTCCGTCACCGTCGCACCCCACGGCCTGTGGAAGTCCCCCATCTCGGGCGATTCTTTCACTGCCCGTTCGGTCACGCTCTCCCAGGTTCGCGTCGACGGACCCGACACCTACTGGGTCGAGGGGCATCCGCGCCAGGGCGGACGCGGGACGCTGCTGCGCCGTCGCGGTACGGGGGAAACAGGCGAGGTCCTGCCTCTCATCGATGGTTCCCGCCTGCCCGATGTCGGCACGCGCGTGCACGAGTACGGCGGCAAGGCATACGCCGTTCACCACGGCCTCATCGTGTTCTCCGATCAGACCGACGGCCGCGTCTACGCCTTTGATACGGCCGATCCGCGCCGCGCCGTGCGTCCCCTGACGACTCTGTCGAAGGTCCGCTACGGCGACTTCTGGATCGCCGACGTGCGCGAGCTCGTGTACGCGGTGGCCGAGGACCACTCCGGGCCCGGCGAGCCCGTCAACAAGATCGTCGCGATTCCTCTCGATGGCTCTGCCGCCCGCGACGACAGCGCGATCATCACGGTATTCGAGGGCACCGACTTTGCTCAGGCTCCGACGGTCTCCCCCGACGGCACCAAGATCGCCTGGATCACTTGGAACCACCCGAACATGCCGTGGACATACTCGCAGCTGCGCGTCGCGTCCCTGACCTTCGAGGGCACCATCGATCAGGAGGTCGTCCTGGTGGATCGCCCGGGCGTGTGTGTCTACGAGCCGCGCTGGACGCTCGACGGCGATCTCATCCACGTGGATGACTCCTCCGGCTGGGCAAACCTGTACCGCACCCAAGGATTCGTGTGGCAGGAGGGAGAGGACCCGAACGCCTGGACCTCGCGTCTGCGTACTCGCGCGCTACACCCGGGGCCTCACGCCTTCTCGCACCCACACTGGCAGCTCGGCCTGCACTCCTACGACAACTACGACAACGACTACCTCGTGTGCTCGTGGGCCGAGGAACAGGTCTGGCACATCGGCACCGTGCGCATCGACAACGGCATGGCCGAGGAGTGGGCGACCGGCTGGTGGCCCATCGGTAACGTCGCCGCTGCGGATGGCCGTGTCGTCTTCCTCGCGGATTCTGCGACGCACACTCCTGCGATTATCGAGGTCTCGCGCGGCAAGACCAAGGTGCTGCGTCCCTCGTCCGAGGCCGAAGTGCCCACCGCCCTCGTCTCCACGGCCGAGATGCTCACCTGGAAGACCTCGGACGGCGAGGAGGCTCGCGGCTTCTACTACGCACCCGTGAACCCCGAGTTCGTCGCCCCCGAGGGCGAGCTGCCCCCGCTCATCGTCAACGTGCACGGGGGACCGACCGAAGCAGCCCGACCCGGCCTGCAGGTTCCCTTCCAGTACTGGACCAGCCGTGGCTTTGCAGTTCTGGACGTGAACTTCCGCGGGTCGACGTCCTTCGGGCGCCCCTACCGTGAGCGCATCAACGGCAACTGGGGTGTCATGGACGTTCAGGACTGCGTCGACGGTGCCCAGTACCTCATCGATCTGGGCCGCGTCGATCCGAAGCGAATCGCGATCCGAGGCCGTTCCTCCGGTGGCTTCACCGTGCTCAACGCGCTTGCGTCCTCCGACGTGTTTACCGCCGGCGCGTCATTCTCGGGCATCGCCGACCTGGTGAAGCTGAAGGAAACCAGCCACAAGTTCGAGTCGCACTACGACGGAATCCTTCTTGGTACCGACGACACCTCCGACCCGGTGTGGGCGCAGCGCTCGCCTATCAACCGTGTTGGTGAGATTAAGGTGCCGCTCATGCTCCTGCAGGGCACCGACGACCCGGTCGTTCCCGCCTCGCAGGCCCAGGAGATGTACGAGGCGCTACGCGCCAACGGCAACGCTGTCGCCCTCAAGCTCTACCAGGGAGAGGGGCACCGCTTCCGCTCGGCCATCAACATCAAGGATGCATGGCAGTCGGAGCTGGCCTTCTACCGGACAGTCTGGGGCATCGCCACTGACGCCCCCATTCACGTGGAGATCGCAAACCTGTGACACCCCTGAGTCAGTCCCCGCATCCAGAGGAACCGGCTGCGGGGACTCGCTTGCGCGTCGGCCATACGGTCGCCGCGCATCGTTCCCTGCTCGGCGTTGCCGCCGCCCTCGTTGGCGCGGTTGTCGGCGCGGCAGCCGTCGTCTTCAACCTGGCAATTCGCGCGTGGACGTGGGTGTCCACCGGCTTCGACGAGTACACGACCCACATCGGCCAGTCGCACGGCGTGTGGGGGTGGGCACCGTGGATCTTCCTGCTGCTCTCCCCCGCGATCGCCGGCCTGCTGTACGGGCCGCTCATCCAGCGCTTTGCACCCTCGGCAAAGGGCCACGGTATCCCTGAGGTGATGCTCGCTGTGCGCCGGAAGGGTGGGCGCATCCCGGGGCGCGTCGCCATCGTCAAAATCGTGGCCTCGGCCCTGACGATCGGTTCGGGCGGCTCAGCGGGACGCGAGGGCCCGATCGTGCAGGTGGGCGCGTCGCTGGGATCCACGATCGCGTCGTGGCTGCACATGCCCGTCTCCCGCGTGGTCCTGTTAGCCTCGTGCGGGTCGGCGGCCGGCATCGCGGCCACGTTCCACGCCCCACTCGCAGGCGCGGTATTCGCCCTCGAGGTGATCCTCGTCGAGTTCACGGCCGAGACGTTCGGCTTTGTCGTGCTTTCCGCCGTGACCTCCTCAATGGTCGCGCGCATCCTGCAGGGCGACGAGATGGTCGTGCGCGTCGCCGACAACCTGACGTTCACGTCGATGTCGGACATCTGGTGGGTGGCGCTCCTCGGCCTCGTCGCGGGACTGTGCGGCCTCGGCTTTTCCAAGCTCCTGTACGCCTCGGAGGACGCGATCGACTGGCTGTGGGCGCGCACCCGCCTGCCGGAGTGGGCGCGTCCGGGCGTGCTCGGCCTCGCTCTCGGCGCGGCTCTCGTTGCTTTCCCGTACATGTACGGCTCGGGTTATCCCCTTGAGGAGGAGGCGATCGCGGGGAATTTCTCGATCGCCTTTCTGCTAGCCCTCATGCTGGGCCGCGCAGTGTTTACGTCGTTCACCATCGGCATGGGTGGTTCGGGCGGCGTCTTCGCACCCACGCTGTTTATCGGCGCGATGGCGGGTGCTGCCTTCGGAGACCTCGTCTCTCCCCTGTCGGATTCTCCCGTCGGCGTCTTTGCCGTGGTGGGCATGGGAGCGGCCTTCGCGGGTGCCGCGCGCGCCCCCATGACGGCGGTCCTCATCATCGTGGAGATGACCGGCCAGTTCTCGCTGATCCTGCCGATGATGCTCGCGGTCGTGATCGCGACGGGTGCCTCGCGTTTCCTGACCCGCGCAACGATCTACACGGAGAAGCTGCGTCGGCGCGGCGATGTGCTCGACGACCCGGTCGAGGGCACGCTGCTCGGCACTCGCGCGGCCTCCGAGTGGATGACGGAGGCTCCCGAGACGCTCTCGTGCCGGGCGAGCGCCGCGTCTGCGATCGCCGCCCTGCGCCGCACGAAGGAGACGGTGTTGCCCGTCGTGAACGAGGAGCGTCGCTTCGTCGGACTCGTGTCCTCGCTGCGCCTCGCCGAGCTCACGCAGGAGGACGGATCGCTCGACGCACCCCTGTCGGATTTGCCCCTCATCGACGAGGCCGTGGCCGCCTCCGCTCCCCCGTCAGAGGTCCTGGGGGCGCTGCGGCGCACGGGCTTGCAGTCGCTGCCCGTCGTGGATGAGGATCGACGAGTCGTCGGCTGGGTGTCCGAGCGCGACCTGGTGAATCGCATGTACCGCGATCAGCGCCGCGCGATCGAGGCTCGCACGCAGACGTCGTGGGGCTCGCGCATGCAGGAGCGCAGGAAGGGGCGCTAACGGCGAAGGACCGAGACCATCTCCACATGGTGGGTATGCGGGAACAGGTCCCACGCCTGCAGTGACTCGAGCTCGTATCCGGCCTCGGTGAGGGCACGCAAGTCGCGCGCGCCCGCCGCCGGGTCGCAGGACACCAGGACCACGCGAGGGGCACCCGTGGCCGCGATCGCCTCGCAGACCTCGGCTCCGGCACCGGCGCGCGGCGGGTCGGCCACGACAACGTCCGGCACGGCACCCAGCTGGCCCGACAGGTCGACGACTCCCTCACGATCAACGTTTCCGGCGAACGCGTCCACCCAGTCGAAGGCCGCGAGGTTCTCGCCGGCGTCACGCACGGCGCCCTCATCCCCTTCGAGCGTCACGACGCGCCCCGACTCGCCGACGGCGCGTGTGAGCGGCACAGAGAACAGACCCGCACCCGAGTACAGCTCCATAACGGCGCGCCCAGCCCCGGCCTCGTCGGCACCAAAAGCCGCCGCCAGCACGGCGTTCGCGAGCACCTCGGCACCGCGCACGTGCGTCTGCCAGAAACCGGAGGGGCGTACGTAGTACGACTCGACGTCGGAGCCAACCGGCACGTTCCAGCGCAACACGTCAGTATCGATGCGCACGCCGTCGGCGGCGTACGTGTCCTCGCCGATCAGGACGACGGGCTCACCGCCGGAGGGGGCCACCGCGCGCACGCGGTCCCCCGGCTTCCACAGTCGACGCCACGGCGTGTCCTCATCAAACAGTCCGAGCTCGCGGATTGCGGGCACAGCAAGCGGCATGTCCTCGAGCGCGATGACGCGGCGTCCGCGGAACTCGTGCATGCCGGCGCGGCCATCCGCGTCGATGACGACGTCAATGCGAGAACGGCGACCGGTCAGCGGATCGCCCGGGTCCTCGTCGCCCGGCGCGGGAGCGACACAAACTCCCCCGAGGGCGTCCACAGCCTCGGCCAGAGCCTCCCCGCCCACGCGGCGCAGCTGCCCGGCGATCACGCGGGACTTCCAGTCGCGCTGAGCGCCCGGCGTCAGGTGCGCGAGCTCGCCGCCACCGACGCCTCCCGGACCGGCCTGGGGCCACACGGACTCGACCCGGTCATCCGACGCCTCGACGACCACGATGGCATCCGCCCACGCGAGCTTCTTTTGGACGGCGGTTACCCGCGCGCGGACGACCTCACCGGGTGCCGCGTGGCGCACGAAGACGACGCGCCCGCTCTCGTCGCGGGCGACGCACGCGCCACCGTGTGCGGGCTCGCCAACGCTCAGCTGGAGGATCTCACCGATCCCCTCGCGCGGCTGCGTGGGCGCGGGACGGCGGCGCGGGGAGGGACGCCGACGGGACGGGCGGGAGCTCATGCGTTCTCCTCGGAGGTGCCATCGCTTGGGGCGGTGCCGGGCTGGCTGGTACGGGACGTCGATTCATCTGAAGACGGAGCGACGCGTGAGAACGGGTCGTTGACGCGCTGACGGCCCTCCACGACGTCGTCCTCGCCGAGCTGCCACGGGACGACGGTAATCACCACGCCGGGCACACCCAGAAGCGCCGCGCGCAGGCGCAGGGCCGACTGGTTGTGCACAAAATTCTCCCACCAGTGGGTGACGAGGAACTGCGGCATGTAGACCACGAGCATCTCGGTGGGCATCGCGCGACGGCGCCCACGCACGTACTGCAGGATCACCGAGGCGATGTCACGGTAGGGCGCGGACAGGAGCGTCAGCGGCACGGGAACGCCGGAGGCCTTCCATTGGCGCAGAATCTTGTTCTCTTCCTCGTCGTCGGCGACGACGGAGACGAGCTCGATCGACGTCGGCGAGGACGCGCGAGCCGCCGCGATCGCTCGCATAGCGGGGCGCGACAGGGAGGACACGAGGACGAGGGCACGCACGCGGGTCGGCAGGGCGCGGCGCGCGTTCCAGTCGTCCACGCGCAGCTGCGAGCTGGTCGTCTCGTAGTGGTGGTGGATCGAAATCTGGATACCAAACGCGATCGCGATCATCAGTAGCGTGATCCACGCGCCGTGCGTGAACTTCGTGGCCAGGACGATGATGAGCACGAGGCCGGTCATCATGAAGCCGACGATGTTGACGGCGCGCGAGCGCAGGACGGACATGCGTTCCTGACCGGACTGGCGCGTGCGCAGCTGCCGGTTCCAGTGCTTGATCATGCCCAGCTGCGAGAGCGTGAAGGAAATGAAGACACCGACGACGTAGAGCTGGATGAGGCGCGTCGTCTGCGCTTGGAAGCCGACGATCAGCGCGATCGCGGCGACTGTCAGAACGACGATGCCATTCGAGTACGACAAGCGGTCGCCGCGGCGCACCATCTGGTGGGGCAGGAAGGAATCGCGCGACAGGACGGATGCCAGCGTCGGGAAGCCGTTAAACGCCGTGTTGCCCGCGAGCACCAGGATGAAGCCGGTGACAACGGTGATGAGGATGAAGAAGATCGAACCCTGACCAAACACTGCGGAGGCGATCTGCGAGATCGCCGGGTTGATCTGTATTTTCTCCGGGAGGGGTGCGCCCTGGTAGGTCAGCTGGGTCGCGGGGTCGTCGACGATCTTCACGCCGGTCGCGCGCGCCAGCACAAGGATCGAGATCATCATTGAGGCAGCGATCAGACCGAGCATCGCCAGCGTGGTCGCCGCGTTGCGGGACTTGGGGCGGCGGAACATGGGCACGCCGTTGGAGATCGCCTCAACGCCGGTGAGTGCAGCGCAGCCCGAGGAGAAAGCGCGCATGAGCAGGAAGGCTCCCGCGAGCCCTGCCAGGCCGTCCGCGTGGCCGGGCGCAGTCACGAGGTCGTAGGCGGCGGTGGGCGACTCGCCGAGGTGTCCCGTCGCCATCTTCGCGAAACCGACGACGACCATGAGGCCGATGGCCCCCATGTACAGATACGTGGGCACGGCGAACGCTCCGCCGGCCTCGCGCGTGCCGCGCAGGTTCAGGGTCGCCAGGATAACGACGAGCGCGACCGCGATCGGCACCTCATGGCCGAGGAGAGCCGGGACGGCGGTCGTGATGTAGTTGGCGCCCGACGAGATCGAGACGGCAACCGTCAGGATATAGTCGACCAGCAGTGCCGAGGCCACGAGCAGGCCCCAGGAACGGCCCAGGTTCGTGGTGACGACCTCGTAATCACCACCGCCCGACGGGTAGGCGTGCACCGTCTGACGGTACGACGCGACCACGACCGCAAGCACGATCGCGACGACGACGCCCACCCACACGGACTGAAGCGCGGCCATCGAACCGGCGAGTGCGAGGGTAAGGAGGACTTCGTCCGGCGCGTAGGCGACGGACGACAGCGCGTCCGACGCGAAGATCGGCAGGGCGATTCGTTTGGGGAGAAGCTGGTGGCCCATCGCGTCCGATCGCATCGGGCGTCCGATGAGCACGCGCTTTGCGTAGGCCAACAAGTTCGTCACGGATGTTAAGCGTAGTCCACCGAGCCTGACAGTGGTAGCGCCGAAGCGCACGCATGGCTATTTCGCGAGGACCGGAGTAGTTTGGTAGTCGTGCACTTTGTGATCATGGGTTGCGGGCGCGTTGGCGCCCGCCTTGCATCGACGTTGGACGCCGCGGGTCATTCCGTGGCGGTTATTGACCAGGATTCCAAGGCTTTCTCTCGCCTCTCTCCGGACTTTTCCGGTCGTCGTGTGACGGGCGTGGGCATGGACCGCGACTGCCTGCGTCAAGCAAACATCAAGGACGCGTATGCGTTTGCGGCCGTCTCATCGGGTGATAACTCGAACATTATTGCCGCGCGCGTCGCACGTGAGGTCTTCCACGTCGAGCACGTCGTCGCACGCATCTACGATCCGACACGCGCCTACCTGTATGAGCGCCTCGGCATCCCGACGGTCGCCTCGGTGCAGCGCACCACCGAGTCGGTGATGCGCCGCCTGCTCCCTCCGGACGCGTCGCTCATCTGGTCCCACCCAACTGGCGAGGTCGGCCTCGTCAATGCGACGCCCTCCCCCGACTGGTACGGCCTGAGCTTCCAAGTTGTCGAGGAGCTCACAGGCTGCCGCGTCGTCTTCACGTCGCGCTTGGGATCCATCCGCACCGCATCGCCGGATCTGGTGGTCCAGGAGCACGATCAGCTGTATTTCGCGATCAACGGGACCGAGACCGCGCAGCTGCGCGACCAATTGGCTAACCCGCCCAAGACGGAGGTGTGAGCATGAAGATTGTGATTGCTGGAGCCGGATCGGTGGGCCGCAGCGTCGCCCTGGAGCTGCTCGCCCACGGCCACGACATCACCCTGATCGACAACGTGCCCGAGAAGCTGCGCATTTCGTCCGTGGCAGACGCGGACTGGGTGCTCGCCGACGCCTGCTCGCCTGATGCGTTGCGCGACGCGGGCGTGAACGAGGCCGACGTGATGGTCGCCGCGACCGGCGACGACAAGGCGAACCTGGTCATCTCCCTGCTGGCAAAAACTGAGTTCGCGGTCCCCCGCGTGGTCGCGCGCCTGAACGACCGGAAGAACGAGTGGCTGTTCGATCAGGCGTGGGGCGTGGATGTGTCCGTGTCGACGCCGCGCATCATGACTTCTCTGGTCGAAGAGGCGGTCTCGGTGGGCGTTCCGGTGCGTCTGTTTTCCTTCAACACGGCCGCTGTGTCGATGCACGCGCTCATCCTGCCGGAGGATTCCCCGGTTGTGGGCAAGCGCGTCCATTCCCTGGCGCTGCCGGCCCGTTCGGTCCTCGCTGCGCTCCTGCGCGACGGTCGTCCGATCACGCCGAGCGCCGACGATGTGTTCGAGGCCTCCGATGAGCTCCTGCTCCTCGTGCCCGACGCGGACACCGCTGAGTTGGAGGACCTGCGTCAGCTGGTCGCATCCCCCGTCTCGGAGGAGTCCGAGGACGAGGAAGGCGAGGAGTAATCCTTCAGCTTCCACCAGGTGGCCCAGGCTCCCAGCGCGAAGATCGGGAGTCCGAGGGCCAGCTTGGCGATGCCGAGAGCCGCGACCTGACCCGTGAACCACAGGGGCGCCTGCACGGCGACGCGCAGCGCAAAGATTCCCGCCCACATCCACGTGATCGCGGCGCAGCTGCGGCGCAGGTCCGCGTACGTGGGATCTGATTGCCATCCCTTCGCCAGTCCGGTCAGCGGACCGTAGAACTGGGCAACGATGCCTCGCCCGCACAGGACAGAGAGGGCAAAGGCAAGGGCCATGGCCACGTTCGTGGCAATGCCCCAGACAAAGTAGTTTTCTCCCCGCCCAGTCGCCGCCGCGAAGATGACGCCGATGGCGACTCCGAAGAGACCGGAGAGGGCCTGCCCCATCCCCTGACGCTGGACGAGTCGGATGACGCAGGCGAGCAATGCGACGCCCAACGCCGCGATGAGCGTCGGCATGAGGGCACGCGTGGCCACAAAAACGACGACGAAGATCAGTCCAGGCGCGGTGGCTTCGATAACGCCGCGCGTGCCACCGAGGGCTTGTGACCAGGAGAATTCCTCAGAGGTAGCCTGATCCATCCAGCGAGGGGTCGGCATCAGCCCTCCCCCGCGATCACGCGGTACAGCGGGTTGATGATGACGAGGCGTTCGCCCACGCGGCCGACGGTTCCTTCGACCTCGAGGCGTTGACCGACGCTCAGTCCGGGGATGGAGGATCGTCCGGGCCAGCGCAGTTCGAGCGTGTCGGTGCCGTCGTAGAGGGTCGCGACGAGGACGCGCTGGGTACCCTCCTCGGGCGGATAGGTCATGCCCAGCAGCGTGCCGAACACGAGCACGTGAGAGCGGTCGGCCACGTCGCGAATCGGCGTGACGCCGCGGGCGGCGCGCGCCGAGTCCTCGTCCAGGGCGGCGTCCAGGGAACGCGTGTCCTTGTCGAGGCCGAGCGCGGCGCCGACCTTAGCGAACCATGAGGACATGTCAGGCCTCCTGAGCACCCGCGGGCAGGTGCACGGGCAACAGCTCCAGGCGCGTGCGCGGGTGATCGTCGCGCCGCACGACGATGCGGTCAATGACCTTCTCGATGTCGGCGCCGGCTTCCGCGGTGGCAGCGGCCGGGCCGAGGATGTCTATGCGCGCGAACCAGCGGTCGCCCTCACGGCCGATGATGCGCATGCGCGAGGTCGCGGAGCGCCCGTCGGGCATCTGCATCGGCATGTCGACGAGCAGCTCGTTGCCGTAACGCGTCGGGTAGTCGGCGACCTTGGCACCCTGAGCTTCGAAGCCCTTGCGGATTTCTTCGCGCAGCTCCTCCCACACGCCGCCGGAGCGGGGTGCGGCTGCGACGCTCATCTGGATGCCCGAGTTTCCGAGCACGACGAGGATCTGCAGGACGGTCGTGCCGTCGTCTGCAACCTGGGTGCGTAGCTGCATGCCCTGAACTGCGGGGAACAGGATGGACCCCATGTCGACGTAGCCGTTGGTGGTGTCAACCTCCCCGTAGTTACGCGGGCCGGGCTCGCTCCAAATCGCAGCGTCTTCGTCGCTCAGGCGAGGCAGGGCCTCGACCTCTTCGATCTCGTCTTCGACAGTTTTCTTCTTGCGTCCGAACATCGTCCTACCTCACATCGCACACTCGGTGCACACGGGGGCGCCGTTGGCGTCCACGTGGTCGAGCTGCGACGCATGGTGCACGAGGAAGCACTGCGAGCAGGTGAATTCGTCTTCCTGGCGGGGAACGACGTGGACCGTCAGTTCCTCCTTTGACAGGTCAGCGCCGGGAAGCTCGAAATTCTCAGCGGCCTCGTTTTCGTCTTCTTCGATCTCGGCGGAGCCGGCGTCGTTGCGACGGGACTTCAGCTCTTCGATCGAGTCCTCTGCGACCTCGTCTTCGTTCTTGCGCGGCGCATCGTAATCGGTTGCCATGGTTCTCCCCTTTCGCCTCTCGAGCCGGTTTGCGCGAGTGGTCTATGCGCAGGGAGGATAACACTTGTGAGAGTAATGTGCCATCGTATGTGTGACACGCGCCCAGCTACGCGACATTCTGAGCATTATTTGAGACGATTCGACCTAGACGTTTGAGGAGGAAGTGATGATTGAGCTCGAATTGCTCGGGACCAGCGCCGATGGCGAGTCCCTGGTGCTCACCGATGCCCAGGGGGAACGCTATTCGGTGTTGATTTCCGATGAGCTCCGCGGCGCGACGCGCCGTGATCGTCCGCGAGTGGAGCTGGCACCCGCTCGTCCCACGCTCGCTCCTCGTGACATTCAGGCTCTCCTGCGCGCTGGCGCGACCCCGGCAGAGATCGCGTCGCAGCACGGCATGGAGGTCAGTGCGGTTGAGCGTTTTGAAGCTCCCGTGCAGGCCGAGAAGGATTATGCGCTGACGCGCGCCCGCGCCGTTCGTATTGGCGACGGTGGCCCCACGATGGGTGACCTCGTCCTGGATCGACTGGCGGCGCGCGGTGTCGACCCGTCGTCTCTGGAGTGGACCGCGACGCGCGAGGCCGGGGAGCCCTGGCAGATCATCGTGACCTTCGTGCAGGGTGCGGCCGAACACGCCGCCCACTGGCACCTGTCGCACTCCGGCTCGCTTGAGGCGATCGACCAGGAAGCTCAGTGGCTGACCGAGCAGGTTTCCGCCTCCCCGACGGCTTCGATCTTTACTCCCATGCCGCGTACCGCTCCTGCCCCTGTCGTCGACCCGGGAGCTGAGGACCTGCGTAACCGCGAGGCCATCATCGACCAGCTCAATGCCGTGCGCGGCAAGCGCCAGCAGATTGACCTGGACCTGGACGATGAGGTCGACGAGGAGGCCGAGTACCTGGCAGCAATCGCCGGCGAGGAGGAGGCTCCCACGACGGAGCCCGACACGTCGACGGGGCCGATTTCCGCGCGCATCTATTCGCTCGCGTCGGCGCGCACCAAGGCGGAGGCACCGTCCGAACCCGCCGAGGACACGCTGTTCCCCTCGACCGGTCAGATCCCGTCTGCCCGTCCGACGCTGACGGGTGCCATCCCGGTGGCGTCCCGCTCCCCCAAAGCCGAGGCCCCGGCCTCATCGGGTGTCCTTCCGTGGCTCTCCGATGCCCCCGCGTCCTCCGGTGAGGACAAGGGCGACGATCCGAAGACCGAGGAGAGCGCGACCCCCGCGATCCCGATGAAGGCCGTGTCGGTGCCCGATTCCGCTGAGCCCGCTCCTGCCGAGGCGGAGGAGAGCGCGACCGGGTCCGTTCCCACTCAGGGCGTGACGGGGTCGAGGATGGCGCGCACGTCCTCGAAGAAGGCCCGCCGGTCGGTTCCCAGCTGGGATGAGATTCTTTTCGGCTCGAAGTCTTAAACCATGCACGCGTCAAGCGGCCGCTCACTGGTATGAGCGGCCGCTTCGCGTATGTCCCGACGTCGTCTTACGACAGGACGATGACGGGGATACGCATCTCCGTCGAGGTGAGCGAGCCGTGGACACCCGGCATCGCGATCGCCGAGGCGCTCTGGGTCCGCGAATCCACAATGCCGCCGTTTCCGCGGGCGAGGACCAGCAGGTCCCCAATGATCGAGGAGCCGTCTCCGGGGCCGATGAGCGCGCCCATCTGGTCACGCGAGAGGATCCAGGCGCTCTCACCCAGGGCATCGCGCCAGCGCCTCTCCACGTCGGCGGCACGGCCCTCCTGCGCATGCACGTGCACTGCTCGCGTCTCGCCGGCGACGATGCGCACGCCCTCGCGCAGAGCGGGCGTCGCGGCCACGTCGACGAGAGCGGAGTGCTCCACGTTGATCATGCCGTGGTCCGCGGTCATGACGGTTCGCACGCCCGCGGG
This sequence comes from Sanguibacter keddieii, assembly GCF_001064145.1. Taxonomy (GTDB): domain Bacteria; phylum Actinomycetota; class Actinomycetes; order Actinomycetales; family Actinomycetaceae; genus Pauljensenia. Next base: position 34,936 of record NZ_JVOJ01000045.1, on the reverse strand, counting down.
CAGGCCACGCAGCAGCGCAGACAGCCCCGCGTCGAATTCTTCGAGGCAACCGATCCACGCATCGGATCCGACGCCGGAGCTATGGCCGGCGTGATCGATCTCGGACCAGTAGAGGTAGACGATGGGAGTGCCGGCGCGCAGCTCGCGCAGGGCGGCACTCACGCGGTCGCTGAGCGACTCTGCGGGCACGTGGCGCGCTCCCCGCAGCGCAGCGCCCGTCAGCCCGGAACCGGCAAAGCGCGCGGGCGAGATGACGGCCGAGGACACGTCCGCTGCGGCCAGGCGCTCGAAGTAGGTGGGCGTGGGCTGCCACTCGGTGGGAGCAGGCCCGCCCTCCATGGCCAGAAGATTCATGATGCCGCCGCCGTAGGCGACGGAGAAGCCCACCATGTTGGTGGTGCCGGGGCGCGCACCCGTGCCGAAAGCCGTGATGGCCGCGGCCGTCGTCGAGGGGACGACCGTGTGGATCGAGCGGATATCGTTCCTCATGCGGCGCAGCGTCGGCGTGTGCCCCAGGTGGTCCTGGATCAGCTCGTACCCAAGCCCGTCCACGAGGATGAGGAGCACTTGCTCAGCCCCGGCCTCGATCCCGAGGACGCCGGCCGCCTGCGACGAGGCACCAGGCAGGGCGGAATCGATCGATGCGAGGGCACCAGCGATGACGTCCGTGATGACCGGATCCCCCGCGCCGGGCAGGTCGGCCCCGGGCAGGTCCAGCGTCAGCTCCCGCTCACTCACTGCGCGTTCCCATCAGGCAAGCGAGGTGATCGACGAAGACCACTGCCTCGTCGAGGGCATCCTGACCGTCGGCCGCCGCGGAGATACGGAAGGTCATGTCGTCGGGGAAAGACGAGCCCGTCAGGCCATGATCGGCCATGCAATTCGGGTCGTCGCAGCGCGCGGGCTCAAGCTCGAGGTGGCGCGCGCCCTTCAGGTCCAGCGCAATCGTCATTTCGGACAGGCCGCTCGCATTCTCAGGGTCCGTGTACACCTCCATCGTGGAGTACCCGGCGATGTCGCCGACGCGGTGCACGGCCGTCGCGATCGTCGCCGAGCCACCGTCCATCTCATCGACGTGCAGCTGGACGATAGCGCGGTCCGTCAGCGAGGCGACCGTCAGGTGCCGAAAGACCGATCCGCGGTCGAAACCCGTATCCACCTGGCACAGCGTCGCGAGCGGCTCCGCGGCGCCCAGAGCGCGGCGCAGCGCACGCTGCACGGCCTTGGGGTAGAAGCCCCCACGTTCGATACGGGTCCATGTGTCCATGCCCCCATTGTGCCCCGAAGCGGCGCGCCAGTCGAAATGAGCGCCAAGCCGCGCAATAATTGCGCGTATGGCTAAGAAGGACCAGGTCGTCGACATCCCTGAGAAGGACGAGAACATCACAGAGATCGACGTGTCCGATGAGATGCGCGGGTCCTTCCTGGAGTATGCCGTCTCCGTGATCTACGCTCGCGCGCTCCCCGACGCGCGCGACGGCCTCAAGCCCGTGCAGCGCCGCATCCTGTTCCAGATGGATCAGATGGGGCTGCGCCCCGACAAGGGGCACGTGAAGTCCCAGCGCGTCGTCGGCGAGGTCATGGGTAAGCTCCACCCGCACGGCGATTCCGCGATCTACGAGGCCCTCGTGCGCCTCGCGCAGCCCTTCAACTTGCGTGTCCCCCTGGTCGATGGGCACGGTAACTTCGGTTCTCTGGACGACGGCCCGGCCGCCGCGCGTTACACCGAGGCGCGCATGGCGCCCGCCGCGCTGGACCTGGTGACGGGCCTGGACGAGGACACGGTCGACTTCGTCCCCAACTACGACAACCAGTTCATGCAGCCGGACATCCTACCGGCTGCCTTCCCGCAGCTGCTGGTCAACGGTGCCTCGGGCATTGCAGTTGGCATGGCGACGAATATCGCCCCGCACAACCTGTCGGAGACGATCGCTGGCGCCATTCACCTGCTCGATAACCCGTCGGCGTCTGTCGCCGACCTCATGCGCTACATCCCGGGTCCCGACCTGCCCGAGGGCGGCGTCATCGTCGGTCTCGAGGGCATCAAGGAGGCCTACGAGACGGGTCGAGGCGCGTTCAAGACCCGCGCGAAGGTCCAGATCGAGCGCGTGACCGCCCGCAAGATGGGCATCATCGTCACGCAGCTGCCCTACATGGTGGGCCCCGAAAAGGTCATCGAGAAGATCAAGGAAAACGCGAACGCGGGACGCCTCAAGGGCATTTCCTCGGTCCAGAACCTCACCGACCGCATCCACGGCCTGCGCCTCGTGATCGAGGTGAAGAACGGTTTCAACCCCGAGGCCGTGCTCCAGCAGCTCTACCAGCGCACACCGCTGGAGGATTCCTTCTCGATCAACGCCGTGGCGCTCGTGGGCGGCCAGCCGCGCACCCTGGGCCTCAAGGAGATGCTGCAGGTCTTCCTGGACCACCGCCTGGACGTCACGACGCGTCGTAGCCGCTTCCGCCTGAAGAAGTGCGAGGATCGTCTGCACCTGGTCGAGGGCCTGCTCATCGCGATCCTGGACATTGACGACGTCATCGCGATTATTCGGTCCTCCGACGACGCGGAGATCGCGCGCGAGCGCCTCATGACGGCGTTCGACCTGTCCGAGGCCCAGGCCAACTACATCCTCGAGCTGCGCCTGCGCCGCCTCACGAAGTTCTCGCGCATCGAGCTGGAGACCGAGCGCGACGAGCTCATGGCAACAATCGCCTCACTGCACGAGATCCTGGAGGATCCGGAGCTGCTGCGCGCACTCGTCAAGAAGGAGCTGCGCGAAGTCTCGGATCGCCTGGGCACGCCCCGTCGCACGCTGCTGCTGGCCTCGACGGGCACGCCCGTGGGCGCGGCGGCCGCGGCCGCCGACGACGCTGCGTTGGCGGCCCTGCCGTCGGTGTCGCGTTCCGGTAAGGGCCTGGACCTGCAGATCCCGGACGACCCGTGCGTCGTGGTTCTGTCCTCCTCGGGCGCTCTCGCCCGCGTCGAGGGCGGGGATCCCCTTGAGCCCGGTCCACGCGCGGCGTCGGATGGCTGGCGTGTGCAGCTGCCGTCGACGGCCCGCTCGCAGGTGGCCGTGGTGACAGAGGACGGTGTCGCCCACCGTATCGACGTCGTGGACTTGCCGGCGCTCCCCCGCTTTGAGACGGGCTTGTCGCTCGCCGGCGCCATGCCGTCGTCGCTGCTGCTGCACACGGACGTTCCCGCCGTGGGTCTGCTCGATCCCGAGGGCACCGACGTGGTCGCGATGGGCACGGCTCGCGGCACGGTCAAGCGCCTGCGACCGGACGTGCTGCAGCGCGACGAGTGGGAGGTCATCGCCCTGGAGGACGGCGACCGTCTGGTGGGCTTCGATCGGTGCTCGGACGAGGCGGACCTGGTCTTTATTTCGTCGGACGCGCAGCTGCTGCGCACCCCCGCCGCAAAGGTGCGCCCGCAGGGTCGCACGGCCGGTGGCATGGCTGGCATGAAGCTGAACGCCGGGGCCGATGCCCTGGGCTTCTGGGTGGTCGAGGCTCCCATTGATGCTGTGGTGGTGACTGTGGCTGCGGCGCTGGGCGCGCTGCCGGGCACGGGCCAGACGACGGTGAAGGTGACGCCTTTCGAGTGCTACCCATCCAAGGGCCGAGGCGGTCAGGGCGTGCGCTGCCAGCGCTTCCTGCGCGGCGAGGATCGACTCGATATCGCGTGGGTCGGCACGAAGCCGGCACGCGCCGCATCCGCGGACGGCTCGCCCGTGGAGCTGCCCGCGGAGGATGAGCGCCGCGATGGCTCGGGCGTGCCGATCACCTTCGCGATCGCGTCGATCGGCTGACGCTCGCCTGTCGTCATAGTGGTGGGGTGGCCGGGATTTGTCCCGGCCACCCCACTGCCATCTCTACACACTATTTCGCATGGTAGCGCGGGCTTGTCCCCAGGTGGGTCATTGACGTGTTCATCGGCTCCGTCAGCTTGGACTCATCAAGGCCGCGATACGTGTACGACTTATCATTGACGATCTCGGTCGGATCAACGACTCCATCCGCGTACTGCTGAACTTCTGCAGGCGTCGGACTCGAACCACCGCCTTTATCAGCAAGTGGGTTCTCATCGGGAAATTGAGTCGGATCCGTATTCACCATAGCAGCCGGATCAATAGCCCCATATCCCGTGTACTGGTTCCATCCATGATCGGGATTCAGCCCCGTTTTCACCAGAAGTTGCAGGAGCTGATTGCTCGTTGCATTGGGCCATTTCTGACGCGCCAAGGCGAGGGTTTCAGCAACGATGGGAGCGGAAACGGAGGTTCCCGACACTTGTGTTATCTGTCCACTTGAGTAGTCGTGCACCACCAGTGGACCTCCTACCGCTGCAGTAGTGACGCCCTGCCCCCAAGACGAATAATCCTGCCTGCTATCATCAATCCCAATTGCAGAAACGCCAACTACACCCGACCACTGCGAGAGAGAAGTCGCGTTACCATCGGTCGCTTCATTACCTGCAGAAGCAGTAATGATAATTCCCTGTGCCATCGAGCGTGCTATTGCCCATTTCAACTCATTTTCTTGAGACGTACTAGAGGAAGACAAATTGATAATCTGCGCACCATCATTCATAGCTGAGTTCAGCAGCCATGCATAGCCATACTTGATATGTTTCGTATTATCAACGCAATCGGAGGACGGCTGGTCACCATCTTGCTTGGAACCCGTCAGGTATGTCAGCAAGGTCGCATCGGGAGCTACACCATAATTTCGGGAGACTAGAATCGACGCAACTGAGGTTCCGTGGCTTTTGGAAGCCAAAGACGAGTTAATCGAGCAGGTCCCCTTGTTTTGGATCGATGCACCGGCAAGTTCTAGCGCAGTAGTCTCAACCGGCCCATCAATCATTGCGATTGTCACGCCTGTGCCGGTATAGCCCTTCGCCCTGGCTTGGTCGAGGTGGTAGTAGGTGAAATATGGTTGGTCAGCGGCAGTAATAGGGTCAGCCGCATGCGCTGGAGGAGTTGGTCCGACGAGCGAGACAGCCGAGAGGGCGACAGCAGAGGCAACGACGCCATAGCTCCGCCGAGGACGACGAGTGGCACTCATTGTTTTCACCATTGCTTGATATCCCATCCCTTATTGGCATCAATGGACGAACAAACGACCTCAACGTCGGCCACGCGCCACCTCCATAAAATCCGGACCACGAAAACGTGTTCCACGGAACACTATGAGACCTCTGCAAGCATATGACCACTTGTTCATATTCACAAGCGTGTCCGAGGACCACACAGTGACCACGGACCAGCCAATATGGGTGTGGGACCAGCCAATCGGCCAGGCCCACACCCATCAGTTGAGGAACGCTCCCCCGTCAGCCTCGCAGCGTCGGGTCGGCGGCCAGCACGCCGGCGACTTCCTCGTGCACGCTTCCAAAGGGGTGAAATTCAAACGGGATCGATAGCCCGGACCGCGCAAGACGACAGCAGTCCTATCACCGCCTCTTTTTCTTCGCTTTTGAAATCCCACTCTTCACGTGCCCTAACTGCTTTGATGCTACCAATGACGGGCCACGCCCCTTGAGTGAAGTGTGCGAATCAACAATCCTAAACAAGAGTTCACAGATTAGTCCGAAAGCGAATGGGCCGAATATGGATGCCGCAAAGAGTGCAGAACTCTCATTGACACCATACATCTGATCTTCGTACTGTATATAGACGGGATCGATTAGACCATGCAACTGACTGGAACTTACGCCTGAAACTACAGGAACATCTACATAGTTTTTAAACTGGAGACCTCTATCAAAATTGAAACGATCATCCTTCACTGAATCTGCATGAACCGAGACGGTTCGATAACGCATTGACATCGCTGGACAGATTTGCGAAGTAACGCGCACACTATCTAGACCTTCACCCTTAGTAGCAACAGCATCTGAATCACCGTAATGATCTTGCTGCCACACACACTCGTTCACCAAGTCACGAAGGGGCACATTACTCTTAGACACAGAGTCATTGATAATTTGATGGCGCCCATTCGCATCAACAGACTTCTTGAACACATAGTTAACATGTGGCGTCAACGCCTCAATGCGCTCGGCATTAACAGAGAAGAACCCACCACCATAGGGGCAGTTTTGGACCGTCATGTCAGTAACCGTCATTGAGGGACCGGAAGGTTCCACCGCATTCACAATTTGCGGCTCCAACGAATAGAGCGAGCCCCCACGACCCAGGTACGCAGTTCCTTCAAGCACCGCGTCTACGTCGTGCTCTGATTCAATTCGCGTAAGATTCGTACATTGCCCCGAAAACAGCTCATTTAGAGCATCCGATTCTGTATAAACGAACAAACCAAGCTGATTGACCTCATCTTCCCGCACCATCCCCGGAACATCTCCATAGATGGACGCGCCTACTTGAAGCGAGCCGTAAAACTCGCGATTAACACGATCACAAGGTTTGCCCGGCTTACGCTCTTCCTCTACACAACCATCCCTCAAACTGGTGCGCACGCGAATCTCTCGCAGGCGTGTTGGATCATTGACGATGAAGGTGATCGAGTCATTGTACTGAGATGGCGACCGCAGGAGATCGACTCGCTGAGAGGACCAGAAAGGATAGACAAGCCAAACAGTAAGTCCCCAGGTAACCGCAATGACAGCCAATCGAAAAGCAACACTGATTTTTGACATATTACAACATTAGCTACTATAAAGCTCACTGTCAACTTTACAGCTACTTAACATCTATCGACTTAACATTCCTGCGATACAATCAGCACACACTTGACACACCAACACGTACTAGGCAATTTGAGTTAGGCTTCAGCATTCGATTCAGTAGCTGAGGCATACTGATGCACTAGCCACTCGCACTGACGGCTCGGGCGTTCCGATCACCTTTGCGATCGCGTCGATTGGCTGACGCTCCCCTGTAGCTACGGAGGTGGGGTGGCCGGGAGAAATCCCGGCCACCCCACCGCTTTCTCTGCAGTCATTCGGATATGGGTGTGGGCCCGACCAGACGGCCGGGCCCACACCCATCAGTTGAGGATCGCTCCCCCGTCAGCCTCGCAGCGTCTTGTCTGCTGCCAGGATCTCGTTGACTTCCTCGCGCGTGGGCGAGTAGGCACCCTGGTAGAGGATCGTGATGCCCGAGGTGATGATGCCGCGGTGGATGGCGGGCAGGATCTGATCCCACGAGGCCTCGCGCAGGCGCTGCTTCGCCTCGGCCGAGCCCAGCAGACCCGCATCCACCAGGCCGGAGATCAGGCCGGCCATGAGCGAGTCGCCCGCACCCACCGTGTCCACGAGCTCCACGTCGAGGGGGTCGACGACGAGCATGTCGCGCTCGGCGGCGGCCAAAATGTAGACGCCCCAGGGACCGCGCGTGCACAGGATCAGGGAGGGGCCCGACTGCAGCCACTCGTGCAGAACGTCCTCGATGGGACGATCCGGGTACAACCACTTCAGGTCTTCGTCGGATGCCTTGACGACGTCAGCGAGGGCCACGATCGACTCGACGTGCGGGCGAGCCTCGTCGGGGGTTCCCAGCAGCGCGGGACGGATGTTCGGGTCGTAGGACACGGTGCCGCGGATGGCCTGGCGCTTGACAGCGGCCAGGACCTTGTCGGCGCCGGGCTCAAGGACAACTGCGTATGAGCCGGTGTGCACGTGCCCGACACTGTCGGGATCCTCCACCGCGGGCACATCCCACGACAGATCGAATTCGTAGGTGGCACGGCCTCGCTCATCAAGGTTCGCATGAGCGACCGTCGTGAAGTCAGCCCCATCGGAGCCGGGAGTCAGGGTCACCCCCGCCGCTTCGGCGTGAGCGCGGACCTTGTTGCCGCGGGCATCGCGGCCGAACCATGTTGCCAGCTCGGATTCATGCCCCAGCCGGGTCAGGCCGGCTGCGACGTTGAGCATCGATCCCCCGACGACCTCGACGGGTTCACTGTTCGGGCGGGTGATCTCATCGATGAGAGCTTCCCCGATGTTCACGATTCTAGTCATTCGTCAACCCCAGTTTCTCTTCCATTTCTTCGAGCGGGATGCCCTTCGTTTCGGGCATCACCTTCAGGACCCAGAATAGCTGACCGACCATCGCGAGGAAGAAGATACCGAACGCGAAGCCGCCGCCGAGCTTATCTGTGAGGACCGGGAAGGCGTACGTGGTGATGAAGGCGAAGACCCAGTGCGTGAGCGAGCCCAGCGACTGGCCACGCGCGCGCACGCGGTTGGGGAAGATCTCGGAGATGAAGACCCAGATGACCGATCCCTGACCGAAGGCGTGGGAGGCGATGAAGGCGAGCAGGCCGAGGAGGATGAGCCAGACGGGTGCGGCGCTGCCTTCCTGGAAGACGCCGCCCTCGTATGCGAACATCATGCCGGCGAGGAAGCCGAGGGAGATCAGGTATCCGATCGAGCCGACGATCATGAGCTGGCGGCGGCCGAGCTTGTCGATGACGGTCAGGGCGGCCATGGTGGCGATCAGGTTCATGAGGCCGACGATGACAGAGCCGATGTAGGGGAAGGCGTCACCCAGGACGGCGGCGCCGCCGGCGAGCTTCATGACCTTGGGGGCGTAGTAGAGGATCGCGTTGATGCCGGAGAGCTGGTTGAACATCGCGATGCAGAAGGCCATGAGGATGACCTTGCGGTAGCGTCGCGTGAAGAAGGCAACCTTGCCACCTGCGGCGTCCTCGGCGATCTGCGCCTTCATCTCGGCGATCTGCTCGCTGCTTTCTTCCTGCGTGGAGGTGAGGCGCTCGGAAATCTTCACGGCGCGTTCCTCGTGCCCGTGGGCGAGCAACCAACGCGGCGTCTCGGGGACGGTGGCCAGGAAGATCAGGAAGAAGACGGCGGGCACGGCCATGACGCCGAGCATCCAGCGCCACGCGGTGTCTTCGTGCGCAATTTCGCGGATGACCGCGTTGGAGGCGTAGGCCAGGAGGATACCGAAGACGATGTTGAACTGGACCAGGCCGACCAGGCGTCCGCGCACGCGGGCGGGGGCGATTTCGGCGGTGTAAATGGGAGCGACCACGGAGGACAGGCCGACGCCGACGCCGCCCAGGAAGCGGAACACCATGAAGAAGGTGATCGGGAAGGCGGACGAGGCCGAGACCGTGCCGTCAGCAGCTGTCACCAGGGTAGGCACAGGCGCCAGGGCAGTGGCCAGCGCACCCACGCCGAAGAGAATGCCGATCCAGAAGAGGATGGGTTTACGGCCAAAGCGGTCGGCGAGTTTACCGGCGACGATGGCACCGCAGATCGTGCCGATGGTTGCGATGGCAACGATCATGCCCTCCCCCATGGAGGAGAGCGCGTAGAGCTTGGTGAGCTTTTCTTCCGCGCCGGAAATGACCGCTGTGTCAAAGCCGAAGAGCAGGCCGCCGAGGGAGGCAACGATGGCGCTTCGAATGACCAGGGGCGGAATGGATGTGGTTTGTACTGACGACTTCGTAGTCATGCTGGCTCCGCACTGTGGAGAGGGGCGCGCGTGGCACCGAGGACGCTCGCGGTCCTCCGCAGTGAGCCTAAGAATTTAATTGGTCGGACGATTAGGACCTAGGGAACGGTTACGTGAAAACTGAAAAGAAAACAGGAAGAACAGCGCCCACCGACAAAGAAAAAGTAACGACGATAACACAAGGGAATACGCGGAAACGTCCACCATGCGAAACGACGATCAAATCTCGATCGCGTACAGCCTCGTCTGGCCCACCGTACGGAAGCCCAGGTAGTCGTAGATGGCGAGTGCGCCCGTGTGGTTTGCGGAGCCCACGCCCGTGCCCGCGCGATCCATGCCGTCGCGCTTCTGCGCCCACATCGACGCCAGGATCAGCGCGTCCGCGACGCGACTGTCGCGCCACTGGGACAGGACGCCCAGCTGGTCGATGTACCCCTCGCGCCAGCCCAGAGCCGCCCAGTCCTGCTCATAGCGCGAGGCCAGGAGGAAGCCGGCGACGCGGGGACGGTCCCCCGTGCGGTCGACGGCGACGAACGACCATTCGGGAGCGAAGGCCGTGCGCCCCTGCATCCACTGCTCCTGAGTGAGCGGGGGCCGACCCCACTCGGACTCGTTGAGGCGGTTCGCCGCGCGCAGGGCGGGTTCCTCCCACTGGGGACCCCAAGCCTCGATGCTCATGTACGAACCCAGATCGGGCAACTGCGGCAGTCCCTCGAGCGAAGCGCGCAGCTCGTAGTAGGTGCGCGTCCAGCGGAAGCCGTGCACCTTTAGCTGCGCCTCGAGGTCATCCTGGCCGGTCTCGACGTGACAGGTGATCTGAGCGGGAGTCTCCCCCTCGACCTCGGCCAGCATCTGGCGAGCAGTACCCTCCTGCCAGTCGACGATCGCATTGCCGAGGCCGATGCGCCGAAAGTCGGGGTCCACTCCCCCGACGCACACGCACTCCACTCGCCCAGGGAAACGCAGGACCACCTGGGCAAAGGCGACGATGCGACCCGCTGCGATGCCCTTGCGGGCAATCCCGACAAGGCCTCGCCACTGCGAGGCACCCGAGAGCATTTCCTCGACCTCGTCCGGGCTGGTGCGATACGGCGGGTTATCGCGGGCTTCCATGCGGGCGAAAAGGGCGGACAGGCCATCGTGGTGGGCAGCCGAGAGCGACTCCCATCCGATCCCATGATGCTCGCCCGGGAAGGGGACGAACTCGGGGGCATTTGCTCGCTGCGCGAGAGGAATGCTCATGCTCGCCTCCTTCCGTCTCTACTGGTCGATCGTGTAGTAAACCTCGGCGGCTTCGTCCACGAAGCCCAGGTGTTCGTAAATCTTATGCGCTCCGTCCGGGCTCGACATGTCAACGTCGAGGCCAATGCGCGACGCGCCGGACGCGGACGCTGCGGCGACGGCGTGCCCGACGAGGGCGCTCGCGATGGAGCGTCCGCGGTGAGCCTCGGCGACACCGAGCAGGTAGATGTAAGCCTCGGAGCGGCCCGTGGCCACCCAGCGCTGCGCGGGACGCCCGGTGATCGCGTAGCCGACGACCTCGCCCTGGGCATCCACGGCCACGAACGACCAGCGCGTGTCGAAGTGGTTCATCGCGTCGTCCCACCACAGGGCGCGCAGCGGCGAACGGAACGACTGCTGGAAGGCCTCCATGTGGATGGCGCGGACCTGCTCCTGCGGAACCTGGTTCCACGGTAGGACGCGGTATCCGTGGCGTGCGGGCACGGGCACCTCGCCGCCAGCCAGGTCACGGTACATGACCTGATACGTGCGCTTAGCGAAGAAGCCGGCCGCGATGTAGAGGCGACGACGATCAGTCATGTGCGCATCAACGAGATTCGAGATCGACGCGGGCACCTCGGACTCGGCGCCGAAAGCTTCGACAAGCATCTGCCGGGCGCGTCCGTCCTGCCAGTAGAGCAGAGCTCGGCCCACGCCTCGGCCACGCCAGTGCGGGTGGATGAAGGCGCTGACGACGGCGGTCGCGGCCTCGTGAATGCCTCGCAGGACGCGCACGGATGCCACCGCGCAGATGTTTTGCTTCGCGTCCAGGCCGACGATCGTGTCCACCCAGTCGCGCCCGTTCTCGCCCTCCATCATGTCCGCGATGTCGTCGACGGAGGTGCGCCGGATGGCGTTGTCATCGTCTTCGATCAGGGCGATAAGCGCGTACACGGCGGGGGCATCGCGGCCGATCATGGGCCGCCAACGCAACCCGAGGTGATTGCCCGGGTACGGGACGGACCCGGGCGGCGTGAGTCGCTGCGCAAGTCCTGTCATGGCAGATATCCTACCGGCTATTCGGGCCTTTAGTCACACTGACGCATGACATATGGTCAACACGCATGAACATTTGTGCAGCGCACGGGCATTTTTGCCCGTGATTACGCGTCGATGCGCGTACGATCCAGCCCCGCAGACTCCTCGACAATGAACTCCTTGCGCGGGCCCACCGTCGAGCCCATCAGCAGCTCAAACACGTCCTCGGCCTGGCGCAGAGCCTCCTCGTCAGCCAGCGTGATGCGGCGCAGCGAGCGGTGCGCCCGGTCCATCGTGGTCTCCGCCAGCTGGTCGGCGTCCATCTCACCCAGGCCCTTGTACCGCTGGATGGGCTCCTTCCAGGTGCGGCCCGAGCGACGCAGGGCGGCGAGCTTACGGTGCAGCTCGTCCTCGGAGTAGGTGTAGATGTACTCGCGCTTCTTGCGTCCCTTGCCCGCGACCTCGATGCGGTGCAGGGGCGGGACGGCGGCGTAGATGCGGCCAGCCTCGACCATGGGGCGCATGTAGCGGAAGAACAGGGTCAGCAGCAGGGTGCGGATGTGCGCACCGTCTACGTCGGCGTCGGTCATAAGGATGACCTTGCCGTAGCGAGCCTGCGGCAGGTCGAAGGTGCGGCCCGAGCCCGCACCGATCACCTGGATGATGTTGGCGCACTCGGCGTTGGCCAGCATGTCCGCGGTCGAGGCCTTCTGCACGTTGAGGATCTTGCCTCTAATCGGGAACAGGGCCTGGTAATGGGAGTTGCGCGCGGCCTTGGCCGTACCCAGGGCGGAGTCGCCCTCGACGATGAAAAGCTCGGTCTCCTCAACGTCCTCGAGGCGGCAGTCCGCGAGCTTGGCGGGCAGCGAGGAGGTTTCGAGCGCGTTCTTCTTACGCGAGATCTCCTTGTGCAGTCGCGCGGAGACACGGGCCTTCATCTCGCCGACGACCTTCTCCATGAGGAGGGAGGTCTGCTGCTTGTCATCGCGCTTGGAGGACGCAAACTTAGCCTTCAGCCAGTCGGAGACCACGCGGTTGACGACGGTGCGGATCTGGGGCGTGCCCAGGGTTTCCTTGGTCTGACCTTCGAACTGCGGCTCGGGGAAGCGCACGGTGATGACGGCGGTCATGCCGGCCTGGACGTCGTCCTTCTCGGGGCGCCCGTCCTTCGCGCTGACCTTGAGCTTGCGGGCGTTCTTGTCGATCGCGGCGCGCAGGGTTTTGAGAACCGCCTGCTCGAAGCCGGTCACGTGGGTGCCGCCCTTGGGGGTGGCGATGATGTTGACGAAGGACTGGACGATGGTGTCGTAGCCGATGCCCCAGCGCAGCGCGATGTCGACCTCGCAGGTGCGCTCGACCTCGGTGGCGCGCAGGTGCCCGGTCTGCGAGTCCAGAGCCTGCACGGTCTCGTTGTAGGTGCCCTCGCCCGTGATGTGCCACGTGTCGGTGACGGGACCGTCCGAGGCCAACCAGTTCGCGAAGTCGACGACGCCGCCGTCGAAGCGGAAACTCTCGTGGAGTTCATCTTCGCCGCGCTCGTCGTAGCAGTTGATGGTCAGGCCGGGCACGAGGAACGCGGTCTGACGGGCACGCGCCAGCAGGTTCTCCCACGAGAATCCCTCGGTGGACGGGAAGATCTGGAAGTCCGCCCAGAAGCGCACGCGCGTGCCGGTCTGTGACTTCTTCACCTTGCCGACGGTCTTGAGGGTCGAGCCGTCCACGAAAGGCTGGAAGGGCGAGTTGGGGGTGCGCTGCTTGGAGTCGTCGAATTCGCCGGGTTCGCCGCGGCGGAAGCACATCTCGTGGGTCTTGCCGCCGCGGTCGACCTGCACGTCGAGGCGGGCCGACAGGGCGTTGACGACGGAGGCGCCGACGCCGTGGAGGCCGCCGGAGGCCGCGTAGGAGCCGCCGCCGAACTTACCGCCGGCGTGGAGCTTGGTGTAGACGACCTCGACGCCCGTCAGGCCCTGGCCGGGCACGATGTCGACGGGGATGCCTCGGCCGTTGTCGGCGACGGAGGCGGAGTGGTCGGGGTGCAGGCGCACGTCGATCGTGTCGCAGTGGCCTTCCAGGGCCTCGTCGACCGCGTTGTCGATGATCTCCCAGAGGCAGTGCATGAGGCCGCGGTGGTCGGTCGAGCCGATGTACATGCCGGGGCGCTTGCGCACGGCCTCGAGCCCCTCGAGGACCGAGAGGTGCCGTGCGTTGTAGTCGGATGCGTCGGTAGGAGTCACGAGGTGCATCATATGTGGGTCAACGCTCGTTTGCGGCCAACGGTGCGCGTGGCGCGGGTTCTGGGACGCTTTCCACGATTGACGAGGCCGGGGCTGAATCGCGCTGGTGGGCGCGCTTTCGGGGCAGACGGGGGCTGTGGTTCGAGGGATTTCCACTCCCCCGTTCCACTGTGTCAGTGGTCGGTCGAGTGATTGCGCCCCGGGTGAACAGGGGTGCGAGGCGCGGTGTGATGGTGTGTGATGGACACATGAACGCACAGACTCTTGAACGCCCCGTACTGGACGAGCCGCAGCTGAACGCGGCGAATCGTTGCGACGCCTGCGGCGCTCGCGCCTGGGTTCGTGCGACGATGCCTTCGGGTGGCCAGCTGTACTTCTGCGGCCACCACGCGAACGAGCACCTGCCCTCGCTGGTGGGCGGCGGCGCACAGATCCTGGACGAGCGTCATTTCATGAACGACTGATAGCGAGCTTCCCGCAGCGGCGGGACACACGACTGTAAGGCGCGGGCGGGGACCGACGGGGTCCCCGCCCGCGTTTTCATACTCGAACTGCCGTTGCTCCACCCGGCGGGTCAACGTGCGCATGAGTGAGCCTGCGCTCCGCCGAATACGCCCACTCTCTTGGATAGGAAACGCAGTTCTGGATAGGAAACGCAGTTCTGGATAGCTTATTAAGTTATCCAGATGCTCATAACCTATCCAGAAGGCCGCATCCTATCCAGATCAACAATCAGCATTCCCGGCAACACTCTCACTCCACGACGAACGAGCTCACTTCGAGTTTGTCCGAGTTCCCCTGCCGCCTCGTCAAGCTCGCGGACTAAAGATTCAGGCAGGCGCGTGCCGACCGGCATTTATTCCTCACCGACAAGCGGCGGACGCCCCGGGAAGACCTTCCACGCTCCGTCACACTCGCCCGCTTCGAAGCGCTGCGCATCTGCTTCAAGATCAGCATCAGTCACGGTGATTCCTCCCGCGAGACGGTAGCTTCCCTCTGGTTTCTTGCTCATTGTCCTTTCCTCTCAGGTCCAAATGTTTCTGTCATCATTTTCTTTGAAGGCGGAGCCATCGAAGCGAGCAACGGCGGCCGCCGCCCCGAAAGGGCTGCTCCCCTAGTCCACCAAGCGCTGGGACACCACCGTCGTGACGCCATCGCGCATCGTGACGCCGTAGAGGGCGTCCGCGATCTCCATCGTGCGCTTCTGGTGGGTGATGACGATCAGCTGCGAGGTCTCCTGCAGCTCCTTGAAGATGGCGAGCAGGCGCGTCAGGTTCATGTCGTCCAGGGCCGCCTCGACCTCGTCCATGACGTAGAACGGGGATGGCCGCGCCTTAAAGA
Source organism: Sanguibacter keddieii (assembly GCF_001064145.1). Taxonomy (GTDB): domain Bacteria; phylum Actinomycetota; class Actinomycetes; order Actinomycetales; family Actinomycetaceae; genus Pauljensenia. Next base: position 19,656 of record NZ_JVOJ01000045.1, on the reverse strand, counting down.
TCGCGACCAGGAACGCGATCGCAGCCAGAGAACGCTCGCCGCCCGAGAGCAGCGACAGGCGCTTGACCTTCTTGCCCGCGGGACGGGCTTCGATCTCGATGCCGGTCGAGAGCATATCGTCCGGGTCGGTGAGCACCAGGTCGCCCACCCCGCCCGGGAACAGCACGCCGAACACGTGCTCGAACTGCTCGCGGGTCTCGGCGAACGCCGACGCGAAGGCCTCCTCCACCAGGCGATCCACGTCCTGCACGATGCGCAGCAGGTCCGCCTTCGACGCCTTGAGGTCTTGGACCTGGTCCACTAAGAACTTGTGCCGCGAGGCCAGCGCCTCGTGTTCCTCGAGCGCCAGCGGGTTGACGCGCCCCAGCTTCTCCAAGTCTTTCTGCGCCATGGCGAGCGCGCGTTCCTGCTCGGCGCGCACGTACGCGCTCGGCTCGGCGGCCGCGGCCTTTTCCACCTGATCGGGGTCGAGCGGGAGCATCGGCACCAGCATCTGCGGCCCGAACTCGGCGAGCAGCTGCTCGGGTTCGAGGGACAGCTCCTCCAGGGCGCGACGCTGCAGATCCTCGACGCGCAGGCGCGTCTGCTCGGCCGCGATCTGCCCCTGGTGGGCCGAGGCCGTGGCCTCCGACAGCTCCGCGCTCAACCGATCCAGGGCGCGGCGAGCGTCCGAGACCTCCTGGGAGACTTGAGAGCGCCGCTCGCTCAGGCGGTCCCTCTCCGTGGCAGCGCGGGACAGGGCTCGCTCGGCGGCCTCGAGGGCGACGCGGGCGGCTGCCTCCACGTCCGAGGCCGTGGCCAGCTCCGCCTTTCGCGCGGCCTCGCGCCGGGCGTAGCGGGCGCGCTCCTCGCGCTCGGCGGCGGCGGCCTGGCGCAGGGAGCGGGCTCGGGAGGCGGCGCGCCGCGATTGTTCCTCCAAGGCACGCAGGCTCAGGCGCGCCTCGTTTTCGGCCTCGCGCGCCTCGCGCGCGGCGCGGGACGCGGCGTCAGCGCGGGCCTGAGCGTCTTCGAGGGATTCGGGTGGGCCGACGGTGTCGGCGCCGTCGAGGCGGGCGCGGGCGGCGACGTCCTGCTCGCGGGCCCAGGTGACCTGCTCGTCGGCGCGGCGTGCCACGTCGTGGGCACGCTCGGCCTCGGCCCGGGCTGCCTGCGCGGCGGATTGGGCGCGGGCCAGCTCCTGGGCTTCCTTGGCGCGCTGGGCGTCTTCCTCTCGCAGGGCCTTCAGGGCGTCGTTCGCCTCGCGGATGCACCGATCCAGGTGAGTGTTTGCCTCGCTGAGCTGCTCGGACACCTCGGCCATGCGAGCCTGGGCGGCCTCGGCCTGCGCGCACGCCTCCTCGTAGTCGGCACGCACGGAGAGCACGGAGGAGGCCTGGCGACCTCCCTCCACCGACCAGGAGCGCAGCACGTCGCCTCCTGGCGTGACGACGGCTCGCACACCGGGCACGTCCAGCGCGGCAGCGGCGGCCTCAATGGGGCAGGCGACAACACCATCCAGCAGGGATGCGAGGGGCGCGGCGGCTCCCTCGCAGGTGACGACGTCGGCGAGCCACGTCGCGCCCTCGGGCAGGTCGGCGCGGGCACCACCGCCGGTCCCATCCGCGGAATCATGTACAGAATCGGAAGAATCCGAAGAATCAGATGCCACGACGAGCCGCAGCGAGCGCCCGGCCGTGCGGGCGGCGTCCAACTCGCCCAGGCCTCGGGCCAGGGAGTCGACGACCACGGCGTCGGCGAAGGGTGCCAGCGCGGCGGCAACGGCGTCTTCGAAACCTGGGGTGACGTGCAGGAGGGGCGCGACCTGGCCGAGCACTCCGGGTCGTCCCAGCAGCTCGGCGGTGCCGTCCTCGGGGGCGAGCAGCTGGGAGAGCGCGTCGCGGCGGGCTTCCCAGCGCGCGCGGTCGGCGCGGGCCTCACGTTCGACGCCGAGCAGCTCGTCCACGCGGGCACGCGCGGCGTCGCGGCGGGCGGAGGCCTCGGCGTGTGCGCGGGCCGCTCCCCCGCCGGCTTCTTCCTCGGACAATGCTCCCTCAGCGACAGAAGCGTCCGCACCAACGGAGACAACAGACGTGGCAGGAACCGCCTTCTCGGCGGCCTCGGCGCGCTCCTGAGCCGCGCGGTATGCGCCCCACGCACGGTCCGCCTCGGCGATCGCTGCCTCGAGGCGAGACGCTGCCGTTGAGGCGTCGCCCGTCAGACGCGCAACCTTCTCGCGGTGGTCGGCGATGACGCGGTTGACGCGGGCCAGCTCGCGGGACGCGGAATCGTCCGCGTCCTCCGCGGCCTCGCGCGCGCGAGTCGCGGACGTCAGGGCACTGCGCGCCTCTTCGACTTGAGCGACCAGCGCAGCGTCCTCGGCACCGGCAACACGGGCCCGCTCATCGAGCACGTCGGGGTCCTCGCCGCCCGGGGGCAGCTCGGGGGTCGCGCGCAGGGAAACCTTCTGGGTCGCAGCCATGAGCGTGCCGCGCAGACGCTCGGTGATCGTGGTGAGCGACTGCCAGTCGGAGGAAGCCTGCTCGAGCGCCGGCGAGGACGCGCGTTCCGCATCCTCCAGGCGCGAAAGCTCGGCGCGCGCGGCGCTTATCTGTTCCTCGAGCGACGCCAGGCGCGCGGCGGCGGACTCGTCCGATGCCTCGAGCACGGACAGCTTGGAAAGTGCAGAGGACAGGTCGTCGGCGAGCAGGCGGGCCTTCGCGTCGCGCACGCGCGCCTGAATGAGGGACGCGCGACGAGCGACCCGCGCCTGGCGCGCCAGGGGCCCCAGCTGGCGGTGAATCTCGTTCGTCAGGTCCAGGACGCGCACCAGGTTCGCATCCATATCGGCCAACTTCTTGAGCGCCCGCTCCTTGCGCCGACGGTGCTTGAGGACACCAGCGGCCTCTTCGATGAAACCGCGACGCTCCTCAGGCGTGGAAGACAGAATCGCGTCGAGCTGCCCCTGGCCGACGATGACGTGCATCTGGCGGCCCATGCCCGTGTCGGACAGGAGCTCCTGCACGTCCAGCAGCCTCGCCGGAGTGCCGTTAATGGAGTATTCGGAGCCGCCCCCGCGAAACAGGGTGCGGCTGATCGTCACCTCGGAGTACTCGATGTCGAGCAGCCCGTCGGTGTTGTCGATCGTCAGGTCCACCTGGGCGCGCCCCAACGCCGCGCGCCCAGATGTCCCCGCGAAGATCACGTCCGCCATGTGCCCGCCGCGCAGCGCGCGGGCACCCTGCTCGCCCATGACCCAGGCGAGAGCGTCGACGACGTTGGATTTACCCGACCCGTTGGGGCCGACGACGCACGTGATGCCCGGTTGGAGGGCGAGCGTGGTCGCACTGGCGAAGGACTTAAAGCCCCGCAGCGTCAGGTTCTTGAGGTACACCCTTGCAGGTTAGCCGCGACTCAGTAAATCTCCGGGAACCACAGGGAGATTTCGCGCGTTGCGTTCTCCACAGAGTCCGAACCGTGAATCAGGTTCTCCATGTGGGGGCTGTTCCACGCGCGACCGAGGTCGCCGCGGATCGTGCCTGCGGGTGCCGTCGTCGGGTCAGTCGATCCCATGAGGACGCGCATGCCCTCGACGACGCGCTGGCCTTCGACGATGATGGCGACGACCGGGCCGGAGCTCATGAACTCCAGGAGGCCCTCGAAGAAGGGCTTGTCCTTGTGGTCGGCGTAGTGCTCGGCGAGCAGCTCGCGGGAGGCGACCATGAGCTTGAGGCCCTTGATCGTGTAGCCCTTGGCCTCGATGCGACGCAGGATCTCACCGGTCAGGCCGCGGGCGTAGCCGTCGGGCTTGACGACGATGAGGGTGTGCTCCAGGGTGGGGTCGAGAAGGTGCTGGGGCTCCAGCAGTACACTCTTAGCGCTCACATTGTCTCCTTTGATTCTGGCTGTTGCGGTGTTGCGCTTTCAAGCATATCTGTCAGCGCTGCCACCGCGGCTGTGGCATCTGCCCCATTGGCCTCGATGTGGACGCTCTGACCTTGGGTAATGCCCAGGGCCATGAGCTCCAGGACCGAGCCGCCGTCCGCCCCGTTGACGGTGACCTCGGCGTCGAAGGTGCCCGCCAGGCGCACGAAGGCGGCGGCCGGGCGCGCGTGCAGGCCGACGGGGTCTGCGACGACCGCGTCCCCCTGCGCCCACGTCGACGAGGCCGGGGCCCCTCCCCCTCCGGGCTCGCCCGCTGCGGGGCTGGGTGCCTCCTGGGCAAGCGCGTCGTCCAGGCGCGGGGCAAGGGAGGCTGCAACGTCGGCGACCTGGTCGAGGTCTTCGCCGAGCTGGGCGCGCACGGAGGACGCGACGGCCCCTTCGACGAGGCAGGTGTCGACGAAGCGCACGCGCTCGGGCTCATCGCTCATGTCGATGACGGATTCGACGGTCATCGTGGCCGAGCCGAGGTCGGTCAGGACGATGACGCCGCTGCCGTCCCCATCCACGGCCGCAAGGGCGGCCTCGAGGGCCGACTCCACGAGGTCGTAGGAGGTGCCGATGCGGCCGTCCTCCGTGCCCCCGGCGGCCTCGAAGTGCACGTCGGGGGACATCTGGGCGGCCAGTTCACAGACTCCGGCGGCCAGGGAGGCCGAGTGGGAGACGATGACGAAGGAGACGCGCACGCTCATGCTGCGCCGGCCTCGCCCGCTGCGCGCACGGCGGCGCGCAGGATGAGGGAGGTGGAGACGGCCCCCGGGTCGAGGTGCCCGATGGAGCGCTCGCCCAGGTAGGAGGCGCGCCCCTTCGTGGCCCGCAGGGGCTCCGTCGCGGCGGCTCCGGCCTCTGCGGCGGTGGCGGCGGCCTCGAGGACGGCGGCAGGATCGCCACCGGACTCGGCGGCCGCGCGGGCGGCCTCGAGCGCCGGAGTCCACGCGTCCACCATGGTCTTCTCACCCGCGGTGGCCTTGCCTCGGGCCTGGATTCCGTCGAGCGCGCCCGCGATCACCGCTGCCACACCCGCGCCGTCGAGATCGCCGTCACCGGCGGCCTTGGATGCGCGCAGGAACGCGGTCCCGTACAGGGGTCCGGCGGCACCGCCGACCGTGGACATGAGGGTCTTGGCCACCGTCTTGAGGACCTCGGCGACGCTGCCCGGCTGGGCCTGTCCCAGCGCCTCGACCGCGGCCTTAAATCCGCGGTCCATGTTTTCGCCGTGGTCGCCATCCCCGATGGCTCGGTCCAGGTCCACCAGGTAGTCGCGCTGCTCAGCGATGTCCGCCGCCGACGACTCGATCCACCGGCGTGCCCACGCTGCATCTAGGCTCATCGTGCTTCTCCTTGTCCTGCTTCGTTGCTTACTTCCAGGCGACCGTGTTCACGGGGGCGTCAAAGAGCTCAAGGAGCTCGTCGTCGGCTCGCATGAGGGTCACGGAGACGCCGGGCATCTCCAGGCTGGTCACGTAGTTGCCGACCATCTGGCGGGCGATCTCGATGCCGTCCTTCTTCAGGAGGGCCGCGAGGGCGCGGAAGCAGATGTAGAGCTCGGAGATGGGGGTGCCGCCCATGCCATTGACGAGGGCCACGACGCGCTCGCCGTCGGCCAGGCCCAGGTCTTCGCGCACGCGCTCGTAGAGCTCGGCGACGAGGCTGTCGGCGGTCTCCATGGAGCCGCGGCGGTATCCGGGCTCGCCGTGGATACCGATGCCCAGCTCGATCTCGTCCTCGCCCAGGTCGAAGGAGGGCTTGCCGGCGTGGGGCACGGTGCAGGGGCCCAGGGCCAGGCCCATCGAGCGGGTCTGGTCGTTGACCTTGGTGGCGATGCGGGTGACTTCCTCGAGGGAATCGCCGCGCTCGGCGGCAGCGCCCGCGATCTTCTCGACGAAGATCGTTCCGGCGACGCCGCGTCGGCCCGCCGTGTACAGGGAGTCCTCGACGGCCACATCATCGTTGACGACGACGGTAGCGACCGTGATGTCCTCCATGTCGGCCAGCTCGGCGGCGGTCTCGAAGTTGAGGACGTCGCCCGTGTAGTTCTTGACGATGTGCAGGACGCCCGCGCCGTGGTCGGCGGCCTTCGTGGCCTCCAGGATCGGGTCTGGAGTGGGAGACGTGAAGACCGCGCCGGGCACGGCCGCATCCAGCATGCCTTCGCCGACGAAGCCCGCGTGCAAGGGCTCGTGTCCGGATCCGCCACCGGAGACGAGGCCGACCTTGCCCTCAGCCTTGGGAGCGCGTCGGGTCACGAAATCCGGCGAGTAGTGGACATCGACGAGGTCGGGGTGGGCCAGAGCGAAACCTTCGAGGGTTTCGCGGACGACGGCGTGGACGTCATTGACGAGCTTCTTCATGATGCCTCCTTGCACATTGCTCATCTGTACTTGTACGCATGGTCAATCGTGCCACCTTTGAGCACGAATTCCCAACCGTGGCGGCCGCCACGATGCGGCCGCCCTGGTCGGGTTCCATCCTAGCGTGGGCTATGGCCGGCGAGGGCCAGCATTTCCCCGGCCAGCATGACCGAGCCAAACACGAGAACTCCGCTGCGATCCGCGGGCTGCGCCCCGGCCTCGGCGACCTCTGCTGCACGATCGACCGCGTCGGCCAGCGACTCGCGCACGTCTACCCGGTCGGGACCGAAGACCTCCTCGGCGATCTCAGCCAGACGCGCAACGTCGGCCGCGCGCTCGCCCGGCATCTGCGTCACGACGAGGTGATCGATGAAAGGCTCGACCTCGGACAGGACACCCTCGACGTCCTTATCCCCCATCGCCGCGTACACGCCTGCGATGCGCGCGAACCCAAAGGAGGACTCCACGGCCTCGCGCAGGGTGGCCGCGCCAGCGGGGTTGTGCGCGGCGTCCACGATGATCGTGGGCGAATGACGCACGACCTGCATGCGACCCGGGCTGGAGGCGTTCATGAGGCCCTGCTCGACGATGCGACCGTCCAGGCCGCGGCCCCCCATGAAGGCCTCGACGGCCACGAGCGCCGCCGCCGCGTTATGGGCCTGGTACTGGCCGAACAGCGGGACGAACACATCCTCGTAGACCGCGGAAGGCGTGCGGATCGTGACCATCTGGCCGCCGACCCCCATCTGACGATCCACGACCTCGAAGTCGCGGCCCTCGACGCGGGCGATCGCGTCGACGGAGCGCGCCTGCTCGAGGAGGATGTCGAGGACTTCCTCCTCCTGAGCCATGATGACGACGACCTGTCCGGGCTTGATGATGCCGGCCTTTTCGCGCGCGATCTCCTCGATCGTGGAGCCGAGCCACTTCGTGTGATCCAGGGCGATCGGCGTGATGACCGAGACGCCGGCGTCGATGACGTTCGTGGCGTCCCAGCGCCCACCCATGCCGACCTCGACGACGGCAGCGTCGACCGGATAGTCGGCGAAGGCCGCGTACGCCATGATCGTGAACACCTCGAAGAAGGACAGGCGCGGTCCGCCTTCTTCCTGGCTGCGCTCGTCCACCATGCCGACGTAGGGCTCGATGTCCTCCCATGCGCGCACGAAGCCCTCGCGCGTGATCGGGTGGCCCTCCAGCGAGATGCGCTCGCGCACGTCGAGCAGGTGCGGGCTCGTGAAGCGGCCCGTCTTCATGCCGAAAGCGGTCAGGAGCGAGTCGATCATGCGCGACGTGGACGTCTTGCCGTTCGTACCCGTGATGTGGATCGATGGGTAGAAGTTCTGCGGGTCGCCCAGGATGTCCAAGGCGAGCTTCACACGGTCCAGCGTAGGGTCGATGTCGTGCTCGGGTGCGCGCGCGACGATGGACTGGTAGATCTCCTGCACGCGGGCATCCAACGCGACGTCCTCCTCGGCCTTCGCGAGCGCGGCCTCGTGGGAGGCGCGCTCGTCGCGTGCCTCGGCGGCGTCGTCGGCGAAGTCCTCGTCCACCTCGCCCTCGATCTCGGCAAGGACTGAGGGGTCGGGGCCCAGCAGCAGCGAGTGCTCGACGAGGGCGCGCAGCGCGGCCTCGCGTTCGCTCTCCTCAGCCTCGGGGTCGGTGCCCTCCCCCGCCTCGGTGTCCTCAACCTCGTCGGCCGCTTCCAGGTACGGGATCAGGTCGGCCGGGATGCCGCCCTGCTGGTCCTCGTGGGTGGGGTCTTGCCCGAAGAACGATTCGCCTGCCATGTTTCCTCCGCTGCTCGCAGTGTCCCCGCTATTTTACCGGGCCAGGCGAGGCGAGCGGCTTGTTCAGCCGGTCACGGCGCGTTGGCGCTCACTCGTCGCGCGTCGTCATCGACGAGGCCGGGGCGGGGTCCCCCCGAACCCCCACATTCGCCGCGGCGAGCTCGTCGTCACCGCGCCGACGCAGACAGATAGAATGAAAGCCTTCACGATGATCCATTTCAGGAGGCAACACGTGGGTAAGTGGTTTGGTCAGGCATCCGAGATCGAGGAGCTGCGCGCCGAGAACCAGCGACTCAAGGAACAGGTCGCACACCTCGAGGCGCGACTGCGCGCCGCCTACGCGGACGCCGGGGTCACGGCCCTCGCCGGATCGTCCTTCCCCTCTCCCGAGGCAGCGGTCCCGCAGGCCTCAGGTCCCGCCTTTCCAGCCGGTGCACCCAACCCGGCCACGGCCTCGTTCCCAGAGCTGAGCGCAGCCGAACTCCAGATGATCGCCGAGGGCAGGATTCTCTACGCCGTCAAGGCCTACCGGGACCGCACCGGCGTCGGCCTGAAGACGGCGAAGGCAGCGATCGACGCCGCACGCTGAGCGATTCCCTCGTGCTGGGTGAGCCACCCGCTCTGATAGGATGCCGACCACACAGACATCCTCAATGACGCGAAGGATTCTCCATGCTGCTGGCAGGTCTCACCGAAGAACCGGGCTGGATCCGATCCAGCTTCAACCTCACGTACCGCGTGCCGTGGGAGAAACTGATCCAGGGCGTGCGCGGGGTCTACCCCTACATTGAGGACGCGGAGGTGCAGGTCGACGGCGAGCCCCTCCACTTCTCCGCTCCCGAGGATCTGCTGGCCATTCCCGAGGCGTCCAGCATCATGATCCGAGGCATGTCGCCCATCCTCAAGGCGCCTATCATGCTGACCTTCTTCAACCAGAGGCCGTTTATCAACGTCGCGATCGGCCGGGTCAACGAGGAATTCCAGACCACCGACTACGAGAAGTTCAACAAGTCGATGTGCCAGTTCATGGACTCCATCGAGATCATGATGCACGTCCCGCCGGCCACGCTGTCGAAGGGCTGAGCCCCGCACGCACCCCCGGAAGCGAGAGGAACACAGGCATGCACCTGGAAGGGCATCACGAGGATAACGGCTGGCTCCGGTCCACTTTTACCCTCACGAACCGAGTCTCGTGGGAGATGATGCTCCAGGCGGTCTACGCCGCCTTCGAGTATTTTGCGGACATCACGATCTTCGTGGACGATCAGTCCATCAAGCTCGAGTCGCGCGCCGACGTACTCTCCATCCCCGAGGCTCGAAGCATCGGGATCGCCGGCGAGTCCGTGGTGGTCAAAGAACCGATGATCATCATCTTCTACAACCAGGTGCACTTCATCAACCTGCGCATTCGGTGCGGCAACGACGACCTGCGCGACCTCGACTACGAGGGCTTCAACAAGATCGTATGCCCGATCGTCGACGCTATCGAGCTGGCGATGTACCAGGAACCCGTGCCCGCGCCCGTCAAGGAAGACGCTACGGAAGAAACCGACGAGGGCGGGGAGGAGAAGGAGTCCGAGGAGACCGGAGAGAAAGCGGCAAGCCCCACCGACGATGCCGAGCAGACCGAGGACACCGGCGACGGCGAGCAGGTGGAGACGCCCGGCGACAGTGAGCCCGAGGACGCAGCCGCGGAGAGCGCGCAGGAGGATCAAGCAGCAGAGGCCCCGTCCGCCGAACCCCCGATTCCCCCGCCTCCGGCCGCCGAGCCGCAGGACAGCACTACCCCTTCTGACGCACCCACGTCGGCCGCCGAACCACCGATTCCTCTCCCGCCGAGCGAGGCCTCGGCCCCACCGATTCCCGCGCTTGCACCGAGAAAGAGGAGTGAGTTCCGATGCAACTAGAGGCTCCTTCCCCCGGCGAAGCCCGGCGCACTGTCCATCAGACACACATTTTTCCCACGCGTGGACCCGGCCCCGGCGACGTGCTGCCCAACGCGGCGCAGGGCCTCGGAGAGCGTTACCGGTGCGGAGCTGACGTGACCGGCGCCATGGTGCTCCAAATGGGTAAGGGCACCGACCCGTACATTCGATCGACGGCCGACTGGATGCGCTCGCGTTTCTCGCAGCCCGGGACAATCTGTCCGGTGTGGCGCGAGGACCGCGACCACGGCGAAATCCCCGGAACCGACCGATACTTCCGCGACAAAGACGAGTTCATCGAGGCCTTCGACATCGACGGCCTGGACCACATCGGGCACGTCGGGGCGCGCAACCTGACTCCTATCATCAAAGGACTGATCTTCCCCTCGGAGTTCCGCTCGGGTCCACCCGCCAACTACAACGAGCTGTACCGCCAGTTCCGTTTCACCGATAACCCATTGCCCGAGGACGTCGCCATCGAGATCTGCCTGCTCGACGAGGACATGGGATCCCACGGGCAGGTCCCACAGGTACGGATCATCGAAAAAATCATGGTCGGCGGCTGGGTGCCCATGACGATCGACGAGCTCATCACGCAGAACATCATCGAAGGAGTCTCCGAGCATGTTGGGGAAATTGGAAGAATTGATTGGCAAGATCTGTTCGGATACTTCCGTCGCTAAAGCCGACTTCCAGCAGGGATACGGGTACGGGTATTCGTTCTCGAACTACAACACTGATTTCTTCACCGCCTGGGAGATGTCGGGCTACTACCGCTTTAGCTGGTCCGAACGCCATCCGAGTGAGCAGTTCACCATGGACACACGCAACGAGACGATGGCCAGCTACGTGCTGGTCACCCAGGTCGGTGCGCTGCGTCGCGCACGGCTGCGCCAGCGCCCCATCGTGATCCCGGGTGAGGCTCCCTCACCGCAGCAGTGGACGATCACGGACACGCGGTGGCCGCGGGTCAAGCGATACACGAGCGTCGCCGACCCGACGATGGTCGTCGAGTCGGTCAACAGCCTCGAGCTGCGTCAGACGATCTTCGCCACGCAGTTCCCACTGGAGGACTACCTCGAGTCCTTCATGGACCCGGACGCGAATCCTGTTCTCTCCCCGTATCTCTCCTCGGTCGAGCCGCACCTGGAGCGCCTGCGCGACGCGGGTGTCAAGCTTCCGTCCGACATCGAATACTCCGAAAGAGCTCGCTAAGCAGGGAATCCTCCCCGACGCGAGCTCACACACAGCGAACACTTGCATCTTCGTAGTTCGGTCACGACGTCGCACGCACGGACTGTCTAATGACGGTGACCGCGGTCAATTAGTACGAATTTTGTATTTTTCATTGCTTCTGAGTGAAGAACATGGAAACGACGATCTCTTGCCGCGACACGTACCAACAAACTGTCAAGTATCGATATACTGATGTACCTAACCGACGCCGAGTAATTCTCGCGCCCACTGCCGTCGACAACCAGGAGTCGCCCATGCCCGCCTCTCTCTCGCTCAACACCATTCGCGAAAGATGCGTGAAATTTGCTCACGAGTGGAGCGATTGCGTGGGTGATGAGAAACAGGAGGGCCATGAGTTCATGCGTGAACTCATGCAGTGCTTCGGTATCACCAAACGCAAAGCTATCTCCTACGAGAGGCGTTCGAACCGAGCGTCGACGGGACGTCAGGGCTATATCGACGCCCTCATCCCGGGCAAGGCGCTCATCGAGATGAAGTCCGCGGGGAAGGATCTCGACAAGGCCGAGGAGCAGGCTCTTGATTACATCCACGATCTCGCGGACGTCGAAACTCCACGCCTCCTCATCATCAGCGACTTCCGTCACGTCCGCATCGTCGATCTCGACAGTGAGATGGCAACTGACGGTTCTGGAGATGCCGGGCGCACAGAGTTTCGACTCGCCCAACTCCCCGATCATGTCGACGACCTGAAGTTCCTCGCTGGCTACGGCATGGTCCAGGTCGGTTCGCGCGAACAGGAGGAGGCCTCGATTCGGGCCGCCCGCGTCATGGCCGACCTCTACGAGGCCCTGGACGGGTCGGGTTACAGCGACCACGAGGCCTCGATCTTCCTCATTCGCACCCTTTTTTGTCTCTACGGTGACGACGCGGGCCTGTGGGAACGCGACCTGTTCACGGAGTTTCTCGAGACCCGAACTCGTGAAGACGGCAGCGACCTCGGCGCACAGCTCGCAGTCCTCTACCAGACGCTGAAAACACCCGTGGAGCGCCGTCAGTTGACCCTGGACGAACTGACCGCGCGTTTCCCGTACGTCAACGGCGGGATCTTCGAGGAGCAGCTCAACATCCCCAGCTTCTCCTCCGCGATGCGTGACGAGCTCATACGCGCGTGCGCCTTCGACTGGTCGGGCATCAGCCCAGCCGTCTTCGGGTCGCTCTTCCAGGCTGTCAAGTCCCCCGAGGCACGCCGCGAGCTCGGCGAACACTACACCAGCGAGACAAACATCCTCAAGACGCTTGGTCCGCTCTTCCTCGACGAGCTGCGCCAAAAATTCGCAGACCACGTGCACGACGCAAAAAAGCTGACGGACCTTCGTAAAGAGCTCGGCGAGCTGCGGATCATGGATCCCGCCTGCGGCTGCGGCAACTTCCTGGTCGTCGCCTACCGCGAACTGCGCAGCCTGGACACCGAAATCCTGGTGCGTATCCGGGAGCTGGAACTCGCCCGTAAGGAAAACGACGAGTTCCAAGCCACGATGTTCTTCGACGACCGGGGAGAACACGCCGAAATCATGGTCCAGCTGGATCACTTTTTCGGCATCGAGATCGAGGAATGGCCGGCACGGATCGCGCAGACCGCCCTGCACCTCGCTCACCATCAGGCGAATCGTGAGATGGAGCGCCTTCTCGGTCAGGCCCCCTCGATCCTTCCCCTCAGCACGTCCGCCCACATCACGATCGGCAACGCGCTGCGCACGGACTGGACGCAAGTCTGCACGCCCTCTGCATCCGTCAGGATCGTCGGCAATCCGCCGTTTATCGGCCAGTCCATGCGTTCCGAGGAGCAGACCGATGATCTGCGCGTCGTGTGGGGTGATGGCTACGACGGCTACCTGGACTACGTGACCGGCTGGTTCATCAAGGCCTCCCAGTACTTCCACGCTGTTCCGCGAGGCGGTCGTTTCGCCTTCGTCTCCACGAACTCGATCGCGCAGGGCGCCCCCGTACCAGCCCTCTTCCGACCGCTCCTCGAGAGCGGCTGGCGGATTCGCTTCGCCCACCAGACCTTCGCGTGGACCTCCGAGGCCCCGGGGGCGGCCGCCGTCCACTGCGTCATCACGGGATTCGACCAGGGAGCGCCGCACGAGAAGGCACGCCCCGTGATCTTCACGTATCTGTCTCCCAAAGCACTGCCAGAGGCCCTCCCCGTCGACCACATCAACCCCTACCTGGTCGAGGGCCCCGACATTTTCGTCGACAAGCGCACGACTCCTCTAGCGCCGATTCTCCCCACAGTTCGTTTCGGCTCAAAACCGGCAGATGGCGGACACCTCATCGTTGAAGCAAAGGACTATCCCCGCTTCGCGGCAGACACGATCGCGGCGAAGTATCTGCGCCCCTTCCGCATGGGGCGTGAGGTCGTTCGAGGCCTCGACCGCTGGTGCCTGTGGATGGATACTGAGGACTTTGATCCTCGCGACATCGAAAGAAGCCCGCTCCTCAAGGAACGAGTGCAAGGATGTAGCACATTTCGGAGCCACTCGACGAAACAAATCACAAAGGACGGCGCAAAGACTGCTCACCTCTTTCAGGAGAATCACCAGCCTCCAGGCCCCTACGTAGGGATTCCGAGTGTTGTCTCCGAGACACGCCGTTTCTACACCGTCGCACACTTCAGCGAAGATGTCATCGCTGGAAATCAGCTCTACACCGCCCTTGATCCCGACGGCTTCCTCTTTGCCATCATCAGCTCGTCAATGCTCATGACGTGGCAGATGACGATCGGGGGGCGATTGGAGTCTCGACTGAGATTTGCGAATAAAGTGGTCTGGAACACCCTGCCTCTGCCCGAGGTCTCTGACAAGCAGCGCGCCGCCATCATCGCGGCCGGCCAGGGCGTCCTGGCGGCACGCGCGGAGCAGCCGGGCGTCAGCCTGGCCGACATGTACAAGCCGTTGGCGATGTCCCCGAGCCTGCTCAAGGCTCACCGGGCCCTCGATCGCGCGGTCGACCGAGCTTTCGGGGCGCGCAAGGCCCTGGAAACCAACGAACAGCGCCTCGCGATTCTCTTCAAGCGCTACCAGGAGATGACAGCAACAGAGAGCTGATCGCACCCGATTCGACCGAGAGACCCACGCAGAGACAGGGCGAGGGTCTCGGCGGCGATCATGTCGCGCCAGGCCTCCACATCAGCCACGTGATCGGACGGCACGGTCAGCGACAGGTCGATGCGGTCCGCGATGTGCAGGCCGACGTTCTTACGCTCGTCCTGAACGGCGCGCACGACGTCGCGGGCGTAGCCCTCGGCCTCAAGCTCGGGGGTCAACTCCGTGTCGATCGCTGGTCTAACGCTTGCGAGGATGATAAAAAGAGAAAACACAAACATAAGGAAGGTGTGTTGCCCTATGGCTCTGCTCTCAGGGGGAGGAAAGCTCTCCGGAAAATCACGGTCTATCGTGACTACAAGGCGACCTAAAACCCGAGAGTCGGGGTTCAAAGTCAAGGCAGGCAATACCGGCGGCCTATATAAAACTGACAAGTCTGTATCAGCGTATGAGCTCTCACCAGATCACCCCGTGCGAATTACCTTCAGCATTCCTCAGGACATCGATATTTTCTCTGGCTTCGGACTCTGGTATGCCGTAGATACGAACGAACCCAGTGAGATCAAAGTTCGCCAAATCGCGGGCGAAAAACACCGACTGACAAACAAGCTTTTCGAGAGACCTAATTGGAGCAAACTAGGTTCCATGTGGCTCGGAGATTCCGAACAGCCTGAAACAATCACATTCGAATTCACCGCTATCGCCAGCACAAGGTTCTATGTCTACCAGGCTCTCGCGGGCACAGTCTCTGAGCCCCAACTCGACATCGCTCCTCCGGCCCTCACGAAGAATATGTACTCGTTCGCCCCCGAAGCACTATTCATTCTCGAAGAAGGAACTATCAAAATTGAAGGAAAAGAGATCACCAGCACCAAGGAAATCACTCTCAAGAACTGTAACCGCTGTGGGCGCTATCTTCCTATTAATACAGCCAACGAACAACAGCACCTATCATTCTCAAACCATTGCACCGCCGCACACAAGGTACCTTGCCAACATACGACCTTTAGCAAACTAAAGAAGCCAGGAGAGTCCGAGCCTTCGCTCATTCTCCGCAACGGTTTCCAATTAGAATGCCGATTTTGCAAGAAGTTTCGTGTTAACGCGGCACTCAACCCCCAACGCACCGTGGGACAGATGCGAGAAGATGGGCAGCGCAGGCGAGCAATTGAGCTTCTAGTAAACAAAGCAATCGGGCGCAGCCCTGTAGTTCAGTATCGGAAGGAACACGACGGTCGAGAATTGTCTGACGACATTTGGGAGAAATTCGATAAGAAGTGTTTCAAGTGCAAGACACCTCTCAAGCTGAATCAGGTCAATCTCGACCATACTCGACCTCTATCACTTCTCTGGCCATTGGATTCCACGGCTACCGCACTTTGCAAAGACTGCAACACTGACAAACGCGCTAAGATGCCTTCTGAATTCTATACTGAGAATGAGCTTCAAGAGCTTGCTTACATCACAGGCCTAAGTCTCGAAGAACTCAAGTCAGGTCATCCAAATGTAGAGGTCCTCGATCTTCTTTGGCGCCGACGAGAATGGATCTTTAGCGTGTTTTTTGAAGATCCTAACTTTGCCAAGATTCACCAGGGTAAAGACACTCGACATCTCATTGTCAAGGCGTTAGATAAGGCCTCACAACGGGCTCCGGAGGAACAACGCTGCAGCTTCACTGAGGCTTATGCTGCCTTCCTAAGAAACAAGAACTGATGAAACTTGGTGGCACCTTGGTCGCGAATACCGAACTTCTCCGCACCTTCGACCGATTCGTCAAAGCCATAGACGTATTCAAACTTCATCGCGGAAACCTCCTGCAGCTCACTTCGCATATCGATCTTCGACGTTTTGCCAAGATGAAGAATCAGTCGTCCTCCGGGCTTCAACCATCTATACGCGGAGTCAAAAAAGTCAGAGTAGACCTGCAAACCCTTCCTCTGCCGCTCCTCAAGAAATTGCGGCTTCTTGGCGCGAAAATCCTCCGGTTCCCAACCGGCCGCCCAAAGACGCATCCAGTTTGATGAGTAGAACCTTGTGGAACCGGCGAAAGGCGGTGACGTAATTACTGCGTCAATAGACGAGCACTCGGGGATCATTTCATAAGAACCCCAATGCGCTGTACCATCTGAAAGTTTTCCGCCGAGCGAGATTGGGAGGCCGTACGCAGCTACCACCTTGTCTAGCTTCGCGATGAGTCGCGGCGCAATGTCTCGGTACTCGAATTCGCCCTTCGGTTTGAGAGGCGTGACAGGATGTGAGGTGCGAGAGAGGGCGTAGGGTCGATTGCCATGAAGAATATGCAAGAAGGCGGAAAAGATCAGCGCAAGCTCAGGATCAAGCGATTTTAGATTCGCTATGATGTACTGCCTTGCATTTACGATCTCGACTAAGTTCCCTGGATGGAAATACTCGCTCAGCGTACCATTTAAGCCAAAGCTTGATGCAGATTCCAGTTGCCCTGGGTCAGGATCTGCAGACTTCACATAATCGAGAAATTCATCGGTTCTTGCATGTAGCACATCCAAGTCTACTGATGTCACTTTGGCGTAGGACAAGATATAGGCAAGTACCTGCAGATCATTCCCCACGGCAACACGCCCTTGAAGCCGCGCTTCAAGTGGGATTGTCCCAGATCCGGAGAATGGATCAAGCACTCTATCTCCGGGGCTCGTAAACAAGTTGATAAGGAAATGCGCAATAGACGGTTTTAGTTTGCCCTGATACGAGCATAAGGAATGGAGCGGATTTCCCCAAGCTCGGCTAGAGTACGGCGGTTTAGTGTAGGGCAGTTCGGCAAGCGCCTTGGCCCCTGATAGGTAATCTTTCACCCGTCATTCCTTCACATATCTCATAACGCGCTGAGTTAACGTCATGCCATTTCTAGAGCGCCTGGCACGAAGCACTGTTTCACCCAGAGGTCTGAGTCCCGCCTGTTGAATCATCCCATCTAGAATGCTATGTGTAGGGACATGAACGCCCGCAAACTGAGAGTCTCCAATATCAAACGATAGAATTCCATGAGGCTTAAGCGCCGACCGAATTTTATCGATCGCCTGCTTCATGTCCGCAAAGTACCCTGCCACCATGACCGGGATGCGCGTATCATATGATTTTCCTTGGAGTCTCTCTACTAAATCATCTAGTTCCAACTCGTCAAGGCATGGATATTCCCTTCGAGATGAGACATTGTTAATCCCTGCAGTGATCCCTCGTTGATAGAAGCCACCGAGTTCGTTCTCTGACTCAATAATGTCGAGGACTCGCATCTCCAGCTTGGTGTTTCGAAAGTAATTGGTCCCATTCAGATACGGAGGTGAGGTCACGACAACATCGACACATTCATCAAGATTTGAGTCGCGTACATCCTCTGACACGAACCTGAACGCTCCAGGCTCTGATTTCTCCATTCTTTCCAGGTCTTGCAGCAATTCGTCAATCTTCGAGATAGTGGTGTCCTGGAAAGGGAGTACAGACTTATCGCGTTCCCCGGCGTTAGCAAACCTTAAATCTCCTCGGCGGATCATCAGAGAAACAGGTACGACAATCGATGCGAGCACGACCTTCAACAAATCTTTTGTGGATTCGTCAGTTTCTTCATCAATGCACTCGCGCAGGAATTGGATACCCACCAATCCGTCTGCATCAAAAAACCTTGAGAAGTCCCCAAGAGCATTACCTTGATGCGAGTTAATATCATTGAAATTGATAGAGGCGATTCGGTCACGCCAACGACGAAGTCCAGACAGATCTATATCACCATCCATCGCATGTACTGCACAACTGAGCTTTACGTCAGAAATGAAGCGCATCACCGGGTTAACTTCTGAATACAGTCCGTCGATTCCATTCATTACGGCCGTTAGAGGCGTAGTGCCAGACCCCGCAAAAGGGTCATACACAACATCGCCCGGATTACGATCTCGGAGCTCATATTCAACAAGTTGACGCGAGTAGCCTTCAAGATACGGATACCAACGGTGCACCGGCTCATGCTTGTTGGGTCGGAAGGTTCCATGGAGCGATCCTTGATTCTCCCGCATCACGACATCTTCAATCTGAACATTCAACGTCTCACAGATCTTTTCGATTGTAGTCAACGAGACGTTTTCATTCCTTGAAAATCTCGCCATAGTGGATGGGGTAATCCCAGCCGCCTCCGCAAGGAAAGTCTTGCTCACGCCCAGACGGGATAAGGTCTCCCACAGGGGTAGGTAACTCACCATCTTAATCTCCTCAGAAGTAAACTTACCACTTTCAGTAGGCCACAACCATGGAGCAATGCTGAATCGTACCATCTGTTCCAAAGATCACTGCGCGAAGGCACCAAATTCTGATTCGGTCGACCGAATCTCGGTGACGCCACGTACACACGGCACAATAGGTTGCCTGGTGGACACCTGAACGATGCCCCCTTGCGTCAATTCAACACTCAACACTCGAAAATCATTTCAGTTGCACTCCTGGCTGGGTAGAAGAAATGACCAAAATGGTTGCGTTCACGCCCGAAACTGGACCTTCAGAGTTAAGTGTGGGTGGAGGCGTCTAGGCCTCCTTCGATGATGAGCATTCGAAGTAGGCGTCGAGGACGCTGGTAGCGTCTTGGAGCAGGCCAAGCGATGGCGTTTTTATGTCCTTGGAAGGGATCCAGCCTCCGATTCGCACCCCCGCACGGAAGTCTTCGCCGCGCTCGGCCAGCCAGTTCTCATGCACGGTGCCAGACCTGCCTGGGACCAGATCCACTCAAGCGGGCCGTGGGATGCTCCTCCCCTCGCGTCAGGTCCACGATGCCGGTGAACTCACGGGGCCCCGGCGGCGTCGGTCCTGGTGATGCCACACGCCTCTCATCGACCCCCAGCACCCGCACCCCTGCGAAGCGGGCGGGGTCATCAGATGCGGCTTGCAGACACGGCTTGATATGGGACCACACGGTATTCCACGTGGTTCCTAACTGGCGGGCCAGCCCCGAGATAGTGGCTCCCTCGATCCTTTTCTATACCGTCGCGCACCTGAGCGAGCAGGTTATCGCCGGGAATCAGCTCTGCGCTGCCCCGGATCCCGACAGCTTCCTCTTCGCCATCATCAGCTCGTCAATGCTCATGACGTGGCAGATGACGATCGGGGGGCGATTGGAGTCTCGACTGAGATTTGCGAATAAAGTGGTCTGGAACACCCTGCCTCTGCCCGAGGTCTCTGACAAGCAGCGCGCCGCCATCATCGCGGCCGGCCAGGGCGTGCTGGAGGCCCGCGAGGCCCTGGAAACGAACGAACAGCGCCTCGCGATTCTCTTCAAGCGTTACCAGGAGATGACCGCAACAGAGAGCTGATCGCACATCTTTCGACCGAGAGACCCACACAGAGACAGGCGGGCGGG
>NZ_JVOJ01000044.1 GCF_001064145.1 Sanguibacter keddieii | reverse complement strand
CGTGGGGATCTTCCCCAACCGCCAGGCCATCATCCGCCTGGTCGGAGCCGTCCTCGCCGAACAAAACGACGAATGGGCCGAAGGCCGACGCTACCTCAGCCTCGACATCCTCACCAAATCACGACTCACACCCCAACCCACCCAACAGGAGGACCCCCCACTCCAACTCAGCGCATAACCCAACCCGAAGGACACAAAACGATTACACCACTCCACAGGACTTGACCTTGCAACCAATGACACCTCTGCAGCCACTGATGCAGGCCAGCATGAAACCGACATCGCCACTGCACGCCCCTGAACAAGGAAGCCTTGAAACCGACATCACCTCTGCACCCGAAAAGCGCACCAAAAACGCCCTTTTCTCACCCGCAAAGGCGATGACGGTTTCAGTTGAGGCTCGACCTGCGCCCGCAAAGGCGACAGCGGTTTCAACCCCACACAGACACAAGCGCGCAAAGGCGACAGCGGTTTCAGACAACCGGGCCGCCTGGTCGGCAGAGCCTGACCACAGCGCCCGTGGGCGGCGGCTGGGCCAGTCCACGGCACCCGTGGGCAGCAACGACACCACCGCCACCCACATTTCGCACGTAATTTATCTCGGTCATTTTTCGAGACACCCCAAAAACGTTGCAATTCCAACGATGCACATTCGATGTTTCAATGACTCACAGAGGAATTACGTGCGAAGTGACTGATTGACAGCCAAAGCCAGGCTTCGAGGCGACGCACCACAGCAACCATCAGCACGCCAGGTCCCACTGGTGTGAAGGGCACCGGAGGGACAGGATGGCCAGGCTGCGGTGCCCGTGGGCGGCGGCGGGGCCTGGCCGGGCTTCGAGACGACGCGCCGAGCGAAGCTCGCRGCGCGGACGGCGAGCGGGCGGGCCGCCGCCCACGGGCACACCAAGCAGCCCGGCCCCACAGCCGGGGCCTCCGGCGCCCGGAACACCCGTGGGGCCACAAGCAACATCGCAACACCACACGCGCATGCAAAAACGCCCACCCGGAACCGGGTGGGCGTATCTGAGCCGCCTGTGGGAATCGAACCCACGACCTATTCATTACGAGTGAATCGCTCTGCCGACTGAGCTAAGGCGGCCGCGCCTGCCGTTCCACCGTTTCCGGGGCGTGCAGGCAACGGCACAACTCTACTGGACGAATCGCGCCGAGCGCAAACCAAGACACCCGCCATAGGGATGTCGTGAGTCACGTCCCTACTGGCACATGAGGCCGTCGGTGGGGACGGTTCCCTTCACGAAGTAATCTTCGACGGCCCGCGTGACGCACTGGTTGGCGCCGCGGCGGTAGGCGGTGTGGTTCCAGCCTTCGACGGTGACCAGGACGCCGCTGGCGAGCTGGCCCGACAGCCCCTGAGCCATCGAGTAGGGGGTCGCCGGGTCGTTGGTCGTGCCGATGACGACGATGGGAGCGGCTCCCTGCGCGGTGATGCGCGAGCGGGGCGCGTGCTTCGTGGGCCACGCCTCGATGCCGGCCGACGGGTAGCCCACGTACTTGCCGAGGATCGGCAGCTCGTTCTTGAGCGTCTCCACCTGGGCGGCCCACTGCTCGATGGTGCCTTCGGGCGAGTAGTCGAGGTTGTTGATCGCGTTGATCGCGTCGAAGGAATTGTCCTGGTAGGTGCCGTCGGGGTTGCGCGAGTTCAGTGTGTCCGCGATGGCGAGCAGGCCGCTGCCGTCGTTCTTCTGCCAGGCCATCCCGAAGGCTTGGGTGAGCTGGGGCCACCACTGCGTGTTGTACATGGCACCGGTCAGCGCGGTGACGGCCAGGTTTTCGGTAAGCGGACGGTTCGGGTCGTTCGTACGCATCGGGTTGGCCTCGAGGGAGTCGAGGAAGGAACGCACGGTCTCGATGCCCTCCTGGAGGTTGCGTCCCATCGGGCAGGTGGACTGGGTGGCGCAGTCGGAGATCCAGTGCTGGAGCGAGGCGTCGAGGCCTCGCATCTGGAGGGCCAAGACCTCGTTGACGTTGAGCGAGGGGTCCAGGGCTCCGTCGAGGACGAATCGGCCGACGTTCTCGGGGAAAAGACCCGCGTAGGTAGCGCCGAGGAAGGTGCCGTAGGAGTATCCGAGGAGGTTGAGCTTCTCCTGGCCGAGGACCGCGCGCACCATGTCGAAGTCGCGGGCAGCGCTCACGGTGTCGATGTGCTCATACAGGCTGCCAGAGTGTTCGCGGCACCCCGCGGCGACCTCTAGGGCATCCTCATGGGCCGAGGCGACCGCGGACTGCGGGGACTCGTCGCCGGTGTCGACGTCCTTGTCTTCGCCGGCGTTGCGCTCGTCGCGCTCGGCATCGGTCGTGCAGAACACGGGGGTCGAGTCGCCGACGCCACGCGGGTCGAGGGCCACGATGTCGTAGGCGTTGACCACGGCCTCGCCGATTCCCTGCGTCGCGTAGTACGGCAGGGAGGAGACGACGGCGCCACCGGGGCCGCCCGGGTTGATGAACAGTGCGGGAGCGTCTTTCACACCGGAGCGGTGGATCGCGAGCGCCAGCGTGATCTGGTCTCCGTCCGGGTTCTTCCAGTCCAGCGGCGCCTTCAGGAAGGCGCACTGGTACTCGCTGGCGTCCGAGGAGTTCACGCCCTGGAAGGTGTCGAAGGTGCCGTCGGCGCACGCGCCCCACTCGATCGCCTGGTCGTAGTAGGCCTGCACGGACCCTGCGGACACGGGGATCGGCGCGGACGTGGCCGAGGCCGTCGTCGAGGGGGCCGGTCCCCTGCGTTGGGTCCCGTAGTAGCCGACGACGGTCAGGACGATCGCGACGACGGCGAGGACTGCGACGGCGCAGGCCGCAATGGAGCGTGTCTTCATGCCCCCGATTGTAACGGAGAAACGCCGGGTCAGTTTTCAGGCTTGGGGACGCAGCGAAATCGCCATGTCTTCCAGGACCAGCAGGGGGTTGCCGTTTGACACGAGGCGCTTGCGTGCGGTCTCAATGTGGTCGACGCGTGCGAGGGTTTGGCGAGGCGTGGAATCCTGCGCGATCTCGTGCACGAGGTCGGCCAGGTCCGTGTTGATGAGTTCGCCGTCCCCGCCCACTTGGACCATGAGGACGTCACGGTAGATTGCGAGCAGGTCGATGAGGGCGCGGTCGATCGCGTCGGTGAGGGCGCGCTTGGAGCGGCGCTTCTGGTCCTCCTCGAGCTGGCGGATCATCGTGCGCGAGGCCTTGGTGGCACTCTCGCCCTCGTCCATGCCGAGCTGGCGCATCAGTTCGGCTTTTTCGCGGGCGTTTCGTTCGCTGACCTGCGCGTCGGCCTGGGCTTTCGCGGTCTCAAGGAGGCGGTCGGCGGCCATGACTGCCTCGCCGACGCTGCGCACGGAGGCGGGCGCGGTGATGATGGCTCGGCGACGTTCGCGCATCTGGGGGTCGCGGGCGAGCGCACGCGCCAGGCCGATGTGCGACTGGGCGGCACGAGCGGCCTCGAGGGCGACCTCGGGGGTAGCGATGCCTTCGCGCACGAGCAGGTCGGCGACTGCACTGGCTGTGGGGATACGCAGGCCGAGGTGGCGGCAACGCGAGCGGATCGTGGCGATCATGTCCTCGGGGCTGGGGGCGCACAGCAGCCACACGGTGTGCTCGGGGGGCTCCTCGATGGCTTTGAGTAGGGCGTTCGCGCCGGACTCGCCGAGGCGGTCCGCGTCCTCGACGACGATGACGCGCCACAGCCCCTGGGAGGGCGAGGACTGCGCCTGCAGCACGAGGGAACGGGCGGTCTCCACGTTGATGATCGAGGTTTCGGTGGCGGCGAAGACGACGTCGGCGTTCGTGCGCCCCATCGTCGTGCGACATCCGGCGCACTGGCCACACCCGACGGTCTCGCCCGTGCACTGGAGGGCGGCCGCGAAGGCGCGGGCGGCGACGGAACGCCCCGACCCGGGAGGGCCGGTGATGAGCCAGGCGTGGCTCATGGAACGCGCGTCGTCGGAGGCGCGAGAGCCGCCACGGGAGGCGACGATCGCGCGGGCAGACGCCGCGGCCTCGCTGAGCTTAGCGACCGCCGAGTCCTGTCCGACGAGCGAGGACCAGACGCTCATCATTCATCCC
Organism: Sanguibacter keddieii; assembly: GCF_001064145.1. Lineage (GTDB taxonomy): Bacteria > Actinomycetota > Actinomycetes > Actinomycetales > Actinomycetaceae > Pauljensenia. The sequence continues at coordinate 19,979 of NZ_JVOJ01000044.1, read as the reverse complement.
AGAGCGCGCCCTGGGATTCGCCCAGGGCTCCCACCATGGTGGCGGGCTTGCGGGCACTGCCCTTGTCCGCGTTCTTCTGACGCGGCTTCTCGGGGGCCTCAGCGGCCTCAGGCACCTCGGACGAGGACGAGGCCGGGGCCTCCTGAGCGGGCGCGGGCATTGCGTCGTCGGCCTCGTCGATGGTGACGGAGCCGCCCTCGAAGCGCTCGACGAGGACGCCGCGGATCTCAGAGAAGACCTCGTCGACCGTGCCCACCGCGTCGATGACGACGATGCGGTCGGGCTCGGCATCCGCGAGGCGCAGGTACTCGTGGCGCACGCGCTCGTGGAAGTCCATGGACTCGCGCTCCATGCGGTCCGGGGCGTCGGTGCGGCGGCGCGCGCCGACCTCCGGGGGAAGGTCGAGGAGGAAGGTCAGGGACGGGTAGAGTCCGCGGGTCGCCCACGCGGACAGGGAGGCGATCTCGTCCACACCGAGGGATCGGGCTGCACCCTGGTAGGCCAGGGAGGAGTCGATGTAGCGGTCCCCCAGCACGACCGCGCCGCGCTCGAGGGCGGGGGCGATGACCGTGGCGACGTGGTAGGCGCGGTCGGCCGCGTACAGGAGGGCTTCCGTGCGCGCGTCGACGTCCTCGGGGCCGTTTTGCACGAGGCGACGGATCTCCGTGCCCAGCTCGGTGCCGCCCGGCTCGCGGGTGACGATGACCTCGCGGCCACGGCTCTCGAACCACTCGCGCACCGACTGGATCTGCGTGGACTTCCCCGAGCCGTCGCCACCTTCGAAGGTGATGAACACTCCTCGCGCTGCCATCAGCTGTCCTTCTTCGTCGCGGCCTTCTTGGTGGCCGTCTTCTTCGCGGTGGTCTTCTTCGCGCTCGTCTTCTTGGTCGTCGTCTTCTTCGCGGCCGTCTTGCGCGTGCGCTTGGGGGCGGGGCCCTTGGCGCGCTTGTCGGCGAGCAGCTCGTAGGCGCGCTCGGCTGTCAGGTCCTCGACCGTCTCGGCGCGCGGCACAGTCACGTTGGTCTCGCCGTCCGTCACGTAGGGGCCGAAGCGCCCGTCCTTGACAGTGACCTTCTTGCCCGAGATCGGGTCCTCGCCGAACTCGCGCAGCGGCGGGCGGGCCGTGCCACGGCCGCGCGTCTTGGGCTGCGCGTAGATGGCCAGGGCCTCGTCCAGGGTGATGGTGAGCAGCTGGTCCTCGGAGGCCAGCGTGCGCGAGTCCGTGCCCTTCTTCAGGTAGGGGCCGTAGCGGCCGTTCTGCGCGGTGATGACCTCGCCCGAGGCCGGGTCCGTGCCCACCTCGCGCGGCAGAGACAGCAGCGACAGCGCGTCCTCGAGGGTGACCGTCGCAATGTCCATGGTCTTGAACAGCGAGGCGGTGCGAGGCTTGACGGCGTTCTTCTTCGCCTTCTTCGCGCCCTCCTCAGCCCCCTCGGCCGCCTCGGGCAGGACCTCGGTGACGTAGGGGCCGTAGCGGCCGTCCTTGACGATGATCGTGTGACCGGTCGCGGGGTCGACGCCCAGCTCGCGGCCGTCGTCGGCGGCGCGGGAGAAGATCTGGTCAATGAGCTCGTCCGTCAGCTCGTCGGGGGCAACCTCCGGCGGCACGTTCGCGCGCGTCCCGTCGGCCTTTTCCATGTAGGGGCCGTAGCGGCCCACGCGCAGCGTCACGCCGCGACCCAGGTCGATCGAGTTAACGGCGCGCGCGTCGATGTCGTCGCCCAGGGAGGCAACGTCGTGGCGCAGACCGCCGTTCTCGCCCGTGCCGTCGGGGCCGAAGAAGAAGCCGGTCAGGAACTCCGTGCCGTTCTCCTCGCCCGCGGCGATACGGTCCAGGTCGCCCTCCATCGAGGCTGTGAAGTCGTAGTCGACCAGGTTCGCCAGGTTCTCCTCAAGCAGGCGCGTCACAGAGAAGGCCAGCCACGTGGGCACCAGGTACTGGCCGCGGTGCGTGACGTACCCGCGGTCCCCGATCGTCTGGATGGTGGCCGCGTAGGTGGAGGGACGGCCGATGCCGAGTTCCTCCATGGTCTTGACCAGCGTGGCCTCCGTGTAGCGGCCCGGGGGCTGGGTCTCGTGGCCGTCGGGGGTGGCCTCGGTCAGCGTCGCGGGATCACCCTCGGCGACGTCCGGCAGGGTCTTCTCAGCGTCGTTCTTTTCCGCGTCGTAACGCCCCTGGTCGCGGCCCTCCTGGTAGGCCAGGCGGAAGCCCGGGGAGGTGATGACCGTGCCCGAGGCCGAGGACAGCACGTCATGACGCTTGCCGTCGACCTCAATGCCGGTGAGCACGCGGATCGTCGCCGTGTAGCCGAGAGCGTCGGCCATCTGCGAGGCAACCGTGCGCTTCCAGATCAGGTCGTACAGGGCCAGCTGCTGCTTCGACAGAGAACCGGCCACCTCGCCCGGCGTGCGGAAGTGGTCGCCGGCGGGACGGATCGCCTCGTGCGCCTCCTGCGCGCCCTTCGAGGTGGTGCCGTACAGGCGCGGGGACTCGGCCACGGCCTCGGCCCCGTAGAGCTGGGTGGCCTGCTCGCGGGCGGCGTGAATCGCCTGGCTGGACAGGGCCGTGGAGTCGGTACGCATGTAGGTGATGTAACCGGACTCGTAGAGGGACTGGGCGGTGCGCATCGTCGAGGACGCGTTCCAGTGCAGCTTGCGCGACGCCTCCTGCTGGAGGGTCGACGTCGTGAAGGGGGCGGCCGGGCGGCGACGGTAGGGCTTGCGGGTCACCGAGTCGATGACCGAGGCCGGGGCACCCTCCAGCGCGCTGGCGTAGGCGCGGGCGGTGGCCTCGTCCAGGTGGAGGACGCCGGCCTTAGCGGCCTTCGCGCTCAGCTCGCCCTTCTCACTGAAGTCGGAGCCGGTCGCGATCGAGTGACCGTCCACGGAGGACACGCGCGCGCCGAAGGCCTGACCCGCCGACGTGAAAGCCGTGTCGATCGACCAGTACTGGGCGCTCACGTGCGCCATGCGGTCGCGCTCCCGGGCGACCACGAGGCGCGTGGCCACCGACTGCACGCGCCCCGCCGACAGGGACGGGCGGATCTTACGCCACAGGAGGGGCGAGACCTCGTAGCCGTAGAGGCGGTCGAGGATGCGGCGGGTCTCCTGCGCGTCCACGAGGTCGGTGTCCAGGTCACGCGTGTTCTCCAGGGCGCGCTGGATCGCTTCCTTCGTGATTTCGTGGAACACCATGCGGCGCACGGGAACCTTCGGCTTCAGGACCTGCAGGAGGTGCCACGCGATGGCCTCACCCTCGCGGTCCTCATCAGTTGCCAGATAGAGTTCGTCGCACTCCTTGAGGAGCTTCTTGAGTTCGGTGACCTTTTTCTTCTTGTCCGGGTTCACCACGTAGTAGGGCGCGAAACCGTCATCCACGTTGACGGCGAAGCGGCCGAACGGCCCCTTCTTCATGTCCTTGGGCAGCTCGGAAGGCTGCGGGAGGTCGCGGATGTGGCCGATGGAAGCGGTCACGTGGTAGTCGGGACCCAGGTATCCCTCGATGGTGGCTGCCTTCGCAGGAGACTCCACGATCACGAGCTTCGTCGCTGACATTGCCGGTCCCTTCCGTCGCTTCCCCAGTATTTGTAGCACCCTCATGCCGAGAGCACCCGGCGAGGCATCTGGGATGGACCTTACCGCGTCCCACCCGCATCTGGGTACCGGTGCCGCTTCCGCGCGTCTCACGCCCGGTGGGTTTGACATTGACGAGGTCGTGGCTGATTCTCGCGCGCGTGCGCGCCCGGGTGGCGCGGCGGTGGGCGCACGTTGCGATACCTATACATAGGGGTGAGGCCCCTGCCTCGCGCTTTTCTCCACGCCTTAAGCTTTCACCCCATAATCTCTGCGAGCGGTTACGATCGAACCATGCGATTCCCAGACGCACTCGAATTCGAGCAGTCCGGGGGCCTTAAGCGCCTCTGGTACAAGATCATCTGCCCCTTTACCCACGGCTCACGCCTGTGGATGGTGATAACCAGCATCATCTGCGTGTTCGCCGTCCTCCATACAGTGGCCGGATCGTGGGGCTACCACGGCAACGCCAAGGACACTGGCTTTCTTTCTGGCGACTACGTCAACGGTGTGCGCCTGGCATGGCAGATCGAGGCAGCGGACGCGGGCCTGGACCGCATCGACGACTACGTCGCACGCGACGGCTACCTCTTCCTGGTGGGCTATCGCGGGAGCCAGCGCATCGCCGTCGGCTACGACGCCTCCCACTCCACCCCCCGCCAGCTATGGCACGTCGACGTCGACGACGAACCCGGCGTGCACTGGTGGGACGGCGATCTCCTCGTCGGCAATACACTGATCTCTCCAGCAGATGGGAAGGTAACAACTGGCTGGCCGTCGTCGTCGGGGCTTCATCTGGGACTCTCCCCTTACGAGCACGCCTCGACGGAAGGCTGGTCGACGGCCCCCATCGGGCCTGTCCGTTTCTATTGCCCCGATCCGGCCACCGGACTGTGCGAGGCCTGGGACAAGACCGCGACCCACGTGTGGGATCTCGACACGTCAGGCTGGTCATTCCCCGACAACGTCGCTCCCGTGGACGGGTGGGTTCCGCTCTTGTACTCGGGTTATTCCATAGACGATATGACCCCCGATTCAATCGGCAGAGGACTGGCCGGCTTCTTGAACCTGGAGACGGGCGAACGCACGGGGGTCGACGCCATTGAGGAGTCGTGCGGCCCGGCGAAAAAGGAGGATTACGACGGTACGACAACGTGTCGCTTGGTCCATCCAAACGTATTCGAGCTACCCATCATTCGCGGCAGGGATGGCTGGATCATCAGTGACGGACTTAGCAGCGGTAGAGAGTCCTACGTGGCCACCGTCGCCCCCGACGGCACAAACCCGCAGGTGAGCTCCCTGTCGTTCGAGGCAATGGAACGCATCGCTTTCCTGAACGTCAACGCGGCAGACGATTCCGAACTGCCCACCACTGAGGACCTCCTCCACTACGCCGCCACGGGCGAGCACACGTGGGAGGCCTCAAGCGCGGTGGTCTACACGTCGCCTGGCTCGGTCATGGCCTCGGTCATCATCAACGACAACCAGGAGATCGTCACTGATCTTCAAGTTTTCGATGACGATGTGGACGCTTCCACGTGGGCGCGCGGCATTGCCTACAGCCGGGATGCCTCCGTCGTACTCATGCCCCGTATCGTGGCCGACTCCCCTCTATACACCAGCCTTGAGGATCGAAAGCCTCTACTCTTCGACACAGAACGTGCGGAGGCTGCTCAGTCAGAGCCCTTCCACGCGCTCCGAAAAGATGCGGTACCCGGCTGGAATGACCTCGGTGTTCGCTCAGCAACTCCACTCTACGACGACCTCATCGTCGCCCGTGTATCCCCTGAGACATCACCGTGGTACAAGCGCTTGCTTGGCCTGACTCCTTCCTCCGGCGACCACATCGTCGGCCTGACCCCCGCCCCCGGACCAATGAGGAGTGTCCGATGACCACATCCATCCGTCGCCTTCCCCGCCCGGTTCGCAAGCTCATCGCGGCCATCGCCGTTCTCATCGTCGCTGCTCTGGCCCTCGGATTGTCCTGGCTTACCCACCGGCCGACAGGGTATTCGGGCAACGCACGTGTCTCCTCCTTCATTTCCCCGGACTTCGCCTCGGGCTTCGACGTCGCCTGGGAGGCCACGGCCTCTGATCTCGGCATCACGGGGCAGATCGCTGCCACCACAACGATCGACGGGGTACTCATCGCACTCGCCCTCCCCGAGCAGGCAGACGGACCGTCTCAACCCACAAACAAGAAGACTGCCACATCGACCGCCGAGCTCGTCGGCATCGACGCAAGCGGAAAGACCCCCACTGTCCTGTGGCATCACGACCTGACCAAGATAAGCGGCAAGCTCTTCGTGTGGGAGGACTCCATCGTCGTCGGCGATCAGACGATCCGCGCCTCCGACGGTGCCGTCACTGCTACGTGGAAAGAGCCCCTTCCGACGGAACTACGATCCAGCTATTTCTCACCCAGTCCTGAACCTGGCGTTCTCGTTGGAAATCCTTACGCTCTCGGACAGGACAGTCCCTTCGTCCGGGTGATGTGGCCTGTGGTCCTCACCTGCGAGCCTGCTAAGAGCTGGGGCGTGTCTATTCCCAATGACGCCGAGTTCTCCTGTCAGGCGTGGCGCAAGGACGGGACGGTTGCGTGGACCTATCGCACAAGCGGGGACGACGGCCGTCAACACGCCCCTGTGAATGTTCCCGCAGCCAACGGCTACGTGTATGTAGCTCACCCTAGCTTGGATGATGAACAACCGGGGAAGAGCGTTTGGCTCATTGACGGCTTTATGAACCTCGTCGACGGCAGCTACGTACGCGGCGATCTCCCCGAGAGTGGCATCTTCGAATCATCGATACTGCCCACGAGCGAGGGGTGGCTCACTGTCCGTCCGTCGACGACAAGCAAGTTTGCAGAGGATTACGTGAGCCTGTCCCCGGACGGACGCCAGATCGCTCAGACTCCCCGCGTCTACGGATCCCTGACGTGGAAGGCCTTCAGAGCGACCACTTGCTGGGATCCCCAGGGCCAGGTTGTCACCCCCACTGCCCAACAGGCCATCGAGACGATTCACACCGGAGAAGTGCCGTGGGCTGCGGCGTGCATCGAACGAACGGACACCGACGTGAGCGACGTGAAAGCCATCAACGGCCAAGTTCTCATGGTGACCACCGCGGACGGCTACCCCGAACCGGCATCCTACGGCCGCACGCCGATCGTGGCATTGGACGGTTCATTCCTGGTCGCGGAGGCTCGATCTGATTCTCCTGACGGTGAGGGCGTAAAGTCGGCGCGTACGATGATCCTCTATGACGCGCCCTCGGGCGTTCGCCTTGCGGCACTTTCGGATGTTGGCGCATCGTCCGCGATTCCTCTCTACGACGACCTGCTCGTCGCGTCCCCCGCGCACCCGGATTCGTGGCTTGCTCGCCAGCGCGCCCTCCTCGGTACCTACCCCCACCCGGACACGGTGCTCATGGGGATCACGCCGAAGCGGGCGGGCTGACCCCCAGGACGCGAGCCGATCCACGAGGTCGGCACTGAGTCGCGGGACGCGCACCGATCCACGAGGCCGTCAAAATTACCCGGTTACTAGCGGATGCGGTTACGATCGAACCATGCGATTCCCAGACGATGAAGACTACCTGTGGGCGGGGCGATTCAAGCGCCTCTGGTACAAGATCATTACCCCACACACCCACGGAGCAGGACTGTGGATGGCGATAACCAGCATCATCTGTGCGCTCGCCGTCCTCCACACAGTGGGCGGATCATGGGGCTACCACGGCAACGCCAAGGACACTGGCTTTCTTTCTGGCGACTACGTCAACGGTGTGCGCCTAGCTTGGCAAATCGATGCAAACGATGCCGATTTGGACATGATCAACACGTACATCGCACGCGACGGCTACCTCTTCCTGGTGGGCTACAAAGGAAGCCAGCGGGTCGCAATCGGCTACGACGCCTCCCACTCCACCCCGCGCCAGCTGTGGCGCGTCGACGCCGACGACGAACCCGGCGTGCAGTGGTGGGACGGGGACCTCCTCGTCGGCAACACACTGATCTCTCCGGCAGATGGGAAGGTCACAACTGGCTGGCCGTCGTCGGATGATTCCCTGGGCGGGAGCGCCTACGCACGCCCCACCTCAACAGGATGGTCCAGTGCCCCCATTGGCCCGATCCGCCTGTACTGCCCTGACCTCACCACCGGACGGTGCGAGGCCTGGGACAAGACCGCGACACACGTCTGGGATTTCGACGCCTCCTCGGATACGATCCCTGACGCAGTTGCCCCGGTGAACGGCTGGGTGCCGCTGGTGGGAACAGACAAGTCGACGGACAAAAGTCTTCGAGACACGACGTATGGGCTGGCCGGATTTCTGAACCTGGAGACGGGCGAACGCACGGGGATCGACGCCATCGAGGAGGCGTGCGGTTCCGCCGTCAAGGAGAATCACGACGGTACGACAACGTGTCGCTTGGTCGATCCAAACGTATTCCAGCTACCCATCATTCGCGGCAGGGATGGCTGGATCATCAGTAGCGGAATTGGCGGTAGAGAGTACTACGTTGCCGCCGTCGCCCCTGACGGATCGAATCCGAGGGTGGGCACCCTGTCGGTCGAGGCAATGGAACGCATCTCTTTCCTCAACGTCCACGTGACGGACGATTCCGAACTGCCCACCACTGAGGACCTCCTCCACTTCGCCGCCACGGGCGACCACACGTGGGAGGCTTCGAGCGCGGTGGTCCACACGTCGCCTCACTCGGCCATGGCCTCGGTCATCATCAACGACAACCAGGAGATCGTCACTAATCGTCGAGTTTTCGATGACGATGTGGACGCTCGCACGTGGGCGCGCGGCATTGTCTATAGCCGTGACGCATCGGTGGCATTGATCCCCGAGTCCACGCGTGACGTCAAGGATTACTACACGCCACTCCTCGTTGACTCGGCGATCGCTCAACGCAACTGGACAACACCCGGTCAGGACGACTACCGGCTTAAGGATGCTGCCGTCCCCGGATGGCAAACCCTGCGCGTTTCATCCGGTACAGCCCTCTTCGATGATCTCGTCGTCGCCCGCATATCCCCTAAGACATCACCGTGGTACAAGCGCTTGCTTGGCCTGACTCCTTCCTCCGGCGACCGTATCGTCGGCCTGACCCCAGCCCCCGGACCGATGAGGAGCGTTCGATGACCACCCCGGATAGTGCACGCAAATTCCTTGTTTCCACGCTTATTTTTATCCGCACGAGAAAACTACTCGTCACTATTCTCGTTTCCGGTCTCGGGGTTGCCCTGTCATGGCTGATCCACCTCCCCACCGGTTACTCCGGTCATGCCCACCCCTCGCAGGCCATCTCCACCGATTTCTCCTCCGGGTTCTCCGTCGCCTGGGAGATGACAAGCATGGACCTGGGCGTCACAGCACCGGTCGTGGCCACCACGAGGGTCGATGGGGTGTTGGTCGCGGTCACCGGCAAGAAAGATGGGTCGTCAAAAGGTGCGACAACGTTCTCCGGGACGCTCATCGGCATCGATCCGAGCGGTTCCACTCCTACCGTTCTGTGGCGCCACGAGTTCAACTCTGAGAGTGACACGTTCTTCACATGGGACGACTCGATCATTGCGGGCGGTGAAACTATTCGGGCATCCGATGGCACAGTCACCGCGACCTGGGATACTCCCCTGCCCACCACTGTCGGGTACGACCATGATCCCAGTTCCCCACGTGTTGTCTTGTCCCCGTCGCACCCATCGTGGGGCACCGTTGCAGGCTTCATTCCTGTCACCTGGCCCGTCGTGGTCACCTGTACGTCTATCTACAACTCAACGACAGGCGGTCGAGACGAGGAACCCTCGTGCACGGGGTGGCACAAGGACGGCACCCAAGCCTGGAACTACGCGCTCACAAGGAACGCCGATGGGCAGACGGTTCACCCAACCGTTATTTCTACAGCCAACAGCCATCTCATCGTTTGGCATTACGACAACGATCATCCGTACCTCGATTCATTCCTCAGCCTTACCGACGGATCCGTCACGGATCTCGGCGTGGCCTTTTCCGGTTACCTCTCCATCGACAGCATCGACGCAACAAGCAACATCTACGCGACAAGCGACGGCTGGCTCGTCTATGGGTCGATTTATGCGCATTTTGAAGACGGTGACATCGCCGTCTTGAACCCAGACGGCAGCCTCCGCGAGATGATGACGCTGACCACCAACTCACTATCGTGGAGGACATTCATCACCACCACGTGCGTGGATGCCGATGGGTATACCGTTCGCCCGACAACCGAACAGTCCCTCACAGCCCTACGTACGGGGCACGGCTGGACCCCCATGTGCTACGGAGCTGAAAGTAACAGACCCGACAGCAGCATGTACGCCCTCAACGGCAAGCCGTTCTTAGCCCCCGACGAGGACGGAACACCCACTGACACGAACTACGAACAAGGATCATTCTTCTCAACCGATGGTTCGCTGATCCTCAGCGTCCCAGCGAAAAGTGACATGAAGGATTTCGACAAGGACGATATTCCGACTCTCCACTTCACGTCTTCCGGTAAGCAGGTTGCCTCCCTCTCACAGGTCGGGGCAAGGTCCGCACAGCCCTTCTACGATGATCTGCTCATCGCGACGCCCGTCCCGGAGCGCAACGTCTTCCTGCGGTACCTCGGCGGATACCCCCACCCGGACACGGTGCTCATGGGGATCACGCCGAAGCGCGCGAGCTGACCAAGGCTGATTCACGAGGCCGGGGCTGGGACACACAACCCGGCCCCGGCCCCGGCCTCGTCGATCACCCGATAGGATCACACCATGAGATGTCCCAACGACGACGACTTCAATGACGCAGGCGCACTCAAGCGCCTCTGGTACACAATCATCTGCCCCTTTACCCACGGCTCACGCCTGTGGATAGTCACCACATCGATCCTGTGCGCCCTCGCGGTCGTCCAGTCGGCAAACGGCTCGTGGGGTTATCACGGCAGCGCCCAGAACACCGGATTCCTGTCCTCCAACTACATCAACGGAGTGCGCCTCGCCTGGGAAATCGACGCGGCGGACGCGGGCCTGGACCGCATCGACGACTACGTCGCGCGCGACGGACGCCTCTTCATCGTTGGCTACAAGGGAACTCAACGCGTCGCTGTCGGTTACGACGCCTCCCACTCCGCGCCGCGCCAGCTATGGCGCGTCGACGTCGACGACGAGGAAGGGATGAGCTGGTGGGACGGCGACCTCCTCGTCGGAAACACGCTCATCTCGCCAGCGGACGGAACAACAACCACAGGCTGGCCGTCTCCGGGGATCCGTGTTGCCGACTCCCCCTACGAACACCCGTCTATGCGCGGCAGGAGCACGGGAGCCATCGGCCCAGTCCGCCTGTATTGCACGAGCCCCGCGACGGTCCCCTGCCAGGCCTGGGATAAGAACGCCACCCACGTGTGGGACTTCGACGCCTCCACCGGCTCCTTCCCGGAGTCCGTGACCCCCGTCGACGGGTGGGTGCCTCTGCGCACGTGGATGGATGAGTACGCGGGACCCGCAATGGGCGAGTCGCTCGGTAACCTCACGGGATTCCTGAATGTGAACACCGGCGAGCGCGTCGGCCTGGAGGCCTTAAACGAGGCCTGTGCCTCCTCCGGGTTAATGATCGCCGGCGACTGCCGAGTCGTCTACTCGTACACGCTGCAAGAACGCCTCGTCCGTGCCTCCGACGGATGGGTCATCGGAGGCGAATCTGGATTTCTCGCATCTGGAAGCGACTCTGGACATGTCGTATCTATGGGCCCCGACGGCTCCAATCCTCAGATCATGGTCATGACCAAACCGTCATTGGATCGCCTGGCGAACCTGCGCACGCTACCTGCCACGGAGAACGACACCGCGCCTACGATCGAGGATTTCCTGCACTACGCAGCCACAGGCGAAGCCTCCTGGGAAAGCTCCCTGGCCGTTAAGCCGTGGATAGATATGGTCACCCTGGTCATCAACGATGAGACGAGCGTGCCCACGGGTCAGCGATTCTCCATCAATGGTCTCAGAAGCCCAAGCGCAATGCTGAGTACCGCCACCGTGAGCAAGGATTCCTCGCTCATTTTTATGCCCTACGTCGAGTTAGATTCCCCTCCCGGTTCATCCAACGTGTGGGGTCCGGCTCTCGTTAACGTGGGGGCGGCTATCGATGCTGCCTCCCGGCCCTCAACTCGACTGTCAGACAAATTATTGGGAGCCTCCACCGTTCACGGTTGGCGCAGCTATGGTCTGCTTTCGGCCTCTCCTGTTTTCGACGATCTCATCGTCGGACTCGCTTCACCATCATCTTCCTGGTTCGAGCACCTAGCTGCCCTGTCTCCTGCTTCCGGCGAGCGCATCGTCGGCCTGACCCCTGTACCGGACCCGATGAGGAGTATGCGATGACGCTAGCTGACACACCGACTTCCCAACGCAAGTCCCTCCCCTCCTTCGTACGCCGCCTCGCCATCACTCTTGTCGTGGCGCTCGTCGCTACGGCGGCGATCTGCGTGTGCCGCCTCACCCACCGACCCGTCGGATACTCGGGCAACGCACGTATTTCTTCGTTCATCTCCCCCGACTTCGCCTCTGGTTTCGACGTCGCCTGGGAGATGACGGCCTCGGAACTGGGAGTGAGCGGACAGTTGTACTCTCACGCGAAGGTCGACGACACTCTGGTCGCGATCTTCAAGGACAAGGACCAACCCCCCACGCTCGTGGCCATCGACCTGCGCGGCACGCAGCCCTCGGTCCTATGGCACCGCGAGCTGACCGAATCGAGTGCGCCGATCCTAACCTGGGACGATTCGATCGTCGTCGACGGGCAGACGATCCGAGTCTCTGACGGCCAGGTCACGGCCACGTGGGAATTCCCGATCTCTGACTCCGTTGTCTCCGGCATCTCCGACAAAGGACTGCCCCTCCTCGACGTGGGACAGGGCCTGGGCACAAGCGAGAAGATGCGTTTCGTGGCGGTGCAGTGGCCCGTGGCCGTCATGTGCCACCCGAGCGGCAGGCCCAGAATGTTCCAGGATTACGATTACATGTGCCTGGGGTACAACAAGGACGGCACCGAGGCATGGCGATACGCCGCCGACGTCCGTGGCTTCGAACCCGAGAAGCCGGGCGTCCCCATGAACGTCCCCATGGTCAACGGATACGTCCCGGCCAAGCAAAACACCTTAGTTCCTGGGACTGACGTGAACCGTTTCCTCAATCTCCTGGACGGTAGTGTCACGGAACCCGTGTCCGCCGACTTCACCACCTTGACCCCGGTGACCGACGGCTGGGCGTTCAGCGGGACGATGGCCGATGACTCCGAGGCACCTGCCCTCGTGACAATCACCGCGAACGGCACTGAGATCTCGCGCATCCCTCTGACAGACAACGCCATACGCCTGAGGGGAGCCGACACCATCCGGTGTTGGGACGAGACCGGCCAGACCGTAACCCCGACGAGCGAGCAACTGGCGACAACCCTCATCTCGGGCGAGGTCACCTGGGCACACCTGTGCACGCATACGGACGACGATGCCTACCCCCCACGCATCACCGCCATCAACGGCCGGCGCCTATACGTCACGAACGAAGCGGGAGGGGCCGATCGCGTCTCCTACCCGAAGACGGCAGCCATCTCGACGGATGGATCCCTGATTCTCTCCGTTCCCCCGACACACGACGATCGGAAGGAACCCGCTCCTCCAGAGACCCTCTACGCCGTCCCCTCGGGCATTCCCCTGACATCGCTCGACGAGATCGGCGCGACCGACGCATCCGTCTTCTACGAGGATCTGCTCATCGCATCCCCCGCGCGATCGGATTCGCGGATCGCTCGCCTGCGCTCCTTCCTCGGCTTCTACCCCCACCCGGACACGGTGCTCATGGGGATCACGCCGAGGCGCGCGAGCTGACCAAGGCTGATCCACGAGGCCGGGGCCGGGACACACAACCCGCCCCGGCCTCGTCCCACGTGGTGCGCGCAAGCGCCCCTGAATTGTGTGATCTGCTTTCCATCGGGCACAATCAGTCTGTGCTCCAGAATTTCTTCTCTAACGTTCCGTTCCCGATTTGGTTCGCGATCGGCTGCGTCATCGTGGCCCTCGCAGCGACTACGTTCAAGCAGGCGGCCGCCCGCTCGAAGGGTGCCGTTCCCGCGCCGCGCGACGTGCGCAAGGCAGGCAAGGAAGGCGAGTGGAACAAGCTCAACGAGCACCACACCCCGCATCTGCGCGGCAAGCGCCAGGACATGGCCACCGACCCGCAGGCTCGCCTGCTGGCCCCGGCCATGGTCTACTCGCTGTGCACCGACGAGATCGTTAACCAGCTGAAGCTCGCGCAGCCGGGCGCCATGAAGACGATGTTGGAGCGCGACTGGGGTATTACGGACCGCGAGGGGCTGCTCCGCCAGATCTATTCGCTTCTGCGCGCCGGGCACCGCGAGGATTTCGCGGGCCTGCGCGAGCGCTGCGCGAGGCCCGGCTGGGCGGACAGCGAGATCGCCCGCCTGAATAAGACCGCCGACTCCTCGATGGAGGCCTGGGAGCGCCGCTGGCGCATCCGCCGTTTCCTGGACAACGACCGCGGCATCCAGACCCTCGATTTCGCCGCGTGGGACCTCATTCGCGCGGCAAACCTGACGCGCGCGGGTGCCGGCCAGGGCTGGCTGAGCGAGGACGAGGCCTGGGACACTCTCGCGGTCATCAACCGGGCGCTGCAGTCCTCCTACTCCTCGTGGGAGGAGACATGGGAGGCCTTCCGCATCACCCGCTGGCTGTGGGCCGCCGAGGGCGACGCGCAGACCGCGAACAATGACCTGCACGACCGCAACCGCGGCGAGTTCCTCGTCGGCACGAACGGCCTGTGGACCGCGATCCCGTGGGACGCACCCTACCCCGCCCCGCGCTTCGTCCTCCTCGACGCGCTGCGCGAGATGGGCGCTCTGCACCTGTTGTCCTCCGTCACCTGGGAGGACGCCTCCGCGTGGGAGAAGGACCTCGACGCCCAGGCTCGCACCCGCGCCCCCATGTCCATCGGCGGCAAGCCGATCGTCCAGTAGCAACACCCTGGCACATCACCAGCCCACTGGAGACACACGCCCTCACCTCCTGTACAATGTTCTGTACATAGGCGAGCAGAGGAGCACCCCATGAAAACCATGACCTATACCGAGTCGCGCGCACGCTACGCCGAAGTCCTCGACCAGGTCGTCAACGACCGCGAGGAAATCGTCATCACCCGACAGGGGCACGAGAGCGTTGTCATCATGGCCCTCGACGAGTACGAGTCCCTCATGGAGACCGTCTACCTCATGCAGTCCCCCGCAAACGCCCGCCACCTGCGCGAATCGATCGCACGTCACCGCGCTGGCGAGGGCGTCGTTCACGACCTCATTGAGCTCGACGAGGACTGACCATGCACATCACATGGGATGAGGAGGCCTGGAACGACTACGTCTGGTGGCAGTTCGAGGATCGCAAGACCCTCAAGCGCATCAACGCACTCATCAAGGACATCCAGCGCAACGGAAACGAGGGGATCGGCAAGCCTGAGCCTCTCCGCTACGAGTTCTCGGGGTACTGGTCACGCCGGATCGACTCACGGCACCGCCTGATCTACCAGATCAGCGACGACGGCAAAGCCCTCTGGATCATTTCCTGCCGCTTCCACTACGGCCAGTAAACATTCACGAGGCCCGGGCTGATTCCGCCCCGAAAGACAAGTAACGACGCTCTCACGCCAAGTGCCGCGACTGCCCCTGCAGCCGCGGCACTTTCGCACATAACTACGCTCAGAACGTCAAGAATCCCCACCGGATCAGGTCACGCAGGGGCACCTCGATCTCGGCGCGCACATCATCAACCTCAACCGACGTGAGCATCGCGACGGCCGCCGCGATCTGGCCGACCGTCAGCTCACCGTCCGAAGCACCCACAACCGCCGACACGGCCGACGAGACCGGCACAGAACGGCCCAGTCCCCCGCCCTGGTACATGATGAGCAGCTCCGGGTCAGGGCTGCCCGGCACGTAGTGGCGCTCCTCGCGCACGTCCGAGGCGCGCGTCAGCGCCACGTCCCACAGCTCCGGAGCACGCAGGGAGGCCAGCGCCCACGCGACGTCGCGCCCGCGCGGGGCGTGCCCATCGAGGGACAGGTCGTAGGCGCGCCTACCACCCGAGGCGGCCTCGGCCTCGTCGAGCCTGCGCAGCGCCACGAAACCCATGCCGATCGCGCCCGTGCCCGCGCGGCGGAAGTCCGCCAGCCACGAGGTGAACGCGCGCTCGTAGTCGGCGCGGTCCATGAGCTGGCCGCCCGAGTCGCGGATCCACATATCCACGTAGCGCGCGGGGTCGAGGACGTCGCGCTGGACGACCCACGCGTCCACCGGCAGTCCGTCGAGCCACGAATCCACGCGCCACGACCACTGCGTGTCCGGGTTGCGGTCGGCGGGGATCTCCCAGTTGGCGAGCATCTGCAGGGTGCCGCCCTCGTTCATGCATGCGGGTGCGCCGCGCAGGACCGCGCGGATCAGGTTGTCGCGGTCCATGCCGCCGTCGCGATACTCGAGCAGGCCGGCCGCGCCGCGCACCGAGTCCGGCGTGATCACGAAGGGCGGGTTAGTGACGATGAGGTCGAAGGTCTCGCCCTCGACCGGCTCGAAGAGGGAGCCCTCGCGCACGTCGATGACAGCCTCGTTGAGGGCGGCGTTGAACTGGGTGAGCGCGCACGCACGCGACGACAGGTCGGTCGCCACCACGCGGTCGGCGTGCGTGGCCAGGTAGAGGGCCTGGATGCCGCAGCCGCAGCCCACATCGAGGGCCGAGTCGACGCGTTCGCGCACCGTCATTTCCAGCAGCGTCAGGGTCGCGCCGCCGATGCCGAGCACGTGGTCATCGGCCAGCGGCTTGCCGGTCTGCACCTCCGACAGGTCCGAGACCACCCACCACTCGTGATCGCCGCCCGGCAGCGAGGCCGCGTGGGGTCGCAGGTCGAAGATGGCGCGCATCCACGGGTCCGCCTCGACCTCGGGTTCGGGCGATTCCTCGTCGGGGTTACGCATCGTCGGCAGGCTCGAGGCCTGCGGGGACAAGGCCTCCTCACACTCCTCCTTGGGTTCACGCTTGGGCGCACCGCCCGCACGGGGCATGACGAGCGCGGAGGCGGCCTCGGCCTCGTCGATGGTGGCCGCGAGGCCGAGGGACCCCAGCCCGCATGCGCCCAGCGTCAGCAGGGCCGCGTCCAGGGCCGAGGCGCGCTCTGGCTGGCCGAGGACGAAGAAGCGCGTGAGGGTAGCCGCCGGGTCGGTGACGCCCGCGAGCTCGACGAGGGCGGGCAGGCGCGAGTCGCGCATGAGGGCGGACAGGGCGCCGTCACTGAGCAGCGTCTCAAGGGTGTCAGTGGTCCAGCTTGCCGCGATAACGTCGAAGCGCAGGCGCGCGATGAGGTCACGATCGAGGGCGGGGACGGGTGCGGAAGTCGTCATGACTCTAGACTATCCCCGCACGTACAATGCGCGTAACGACACGAGGCCCCCATGCGAGGCCCATAGGAGGAAAACCCATGTCCGGAGGACTTGTCGCCCTACTCGACGATATCGCGACCCTCGCGAAGGTCACAGCCTCGTCGATCGACGATGTCGCGGCGAACGCCGTCAAGGCCTCCTCGAAGGCGGTGGGCGTCGTCATCGACGACACCGCGGTGACGCCCCAGTACGTGTCGGGCCTGAGCCCGGCGCGCGAGCTGCCCATCATCGGCAAGATCGCGCGCGGCTCCCTCATCAACAAGCTGTTCATCATCCTGCCGATCGCGCTCCTGCTCACCTGGCTAGCCCCGCAGTTTCTCCCATTCCTGCTGATCGTGGGCGGCGCGTACCTGTGCTTCGAGGGCGGGGAGAAGGTCCTCGAGAAGCTCGGCTGGTTGCCCGGCCACCACGAGGAGCACGAGGAGGCCGGCGCGGCCTCCGGCGAGGAGCTCGAGAAGGGCATCGTCTCCTCCGCGACCCGCACCGACCTGATCCTCAGCGCCGAAATCATGCTCGTGTCGATGGCCGGCCTGGGGGGCGAGACTGGCGTCATGCGCGTCGCCGTCCTCATCGGGGTCGCGTTCTTCATGACGTTCTTCGTGTACGGCCTCGTCGCGTTGCTGGTCAAGGCCGACGATTTCGGCGTGCGCCTGGCGCGCGGCGCCCTCGAGCCCGAGGACAACCGGCCCGGCCCCGTCGACAACGTGGGCCGCACGATCGTTCGCGTCATGCCGCACGTCTTCAGCGTCATCGGCGTCGTCGGCACGGTCGCGATGCTGTGGGTCGGCGGTCACCTGGTCATCGCGAACCTCGCCGAGGTCGGCGTCCCCGTCTTCCATCACATCCTCGAGGTCGCCGAGCACGCGGTCGCATCGGCCGGAGGCTTCGTCACCTGGCTGGTCGAGACACTCCTATCCGGCATCTTCGGCGTCATCCTGGGTGCCGTTACCGCATGGATCGTCGGCGGTACTTCCGCCCTCGTGCGTCGGGCGCGCACCAAGGCCTGATCGTTCGTCGTTTCACGAGGCCGGGGCGTGATCGCGAGGATCAGCCCCGGCCTCGTCGTTGATCGCACTGCGCGAAAGGTGACACATAACCCCTACGCAATGCGGGACTTAAGTACTACCCTTGGAGTCAACAGACAAACGACGACGACGCCCAGGAGGAGCATCATGACCGTCTACACCCTGCCCGAACTTCCCTACGATTACGCCGCTCTCGAGCCCCACATCTCCGGCCGCATCATGGAGCTGCACCACGACAAGCACCACGCCAACTACGTGGCCGGCGCGAACGCCGCCCTCGAGAAGCTGGCCGCCGCGCGCGAGTCCGGCGACTTCGCCGCGATCAACCTGTGGGAGAAGAACCTGGCCTTCAACCTGGGCGGTCACACCAACCACTCCATCTTCTGGACCAACATGACCGGCGAGGGCGCCTCGCGCCCCGAGGGCGAGCTCGGCGCCGCCATCGACGAGTTCTTCGGCTCGTTCGAGTCCTTCCAGGCACAGTTCGCCGCCGCCGCCCTGGGCCTGCAGGGCTCCGGCTGGGCCGTCCTCGCGTGGGACACTGTCGGCAAGCGCCTCGTGACCTACCAGATGACCGACCAGCAGGGCAACATCCCGGTCGCGACCGTGCCGCTGCTCATGATCGACATGTGGGAGCACGCCTTCTACCTGGATTACCTCAACGTCAAGGCCGACTACGTCAAGGCCTGGTGGAACCTGGTGAACTGGGAGAACGTCGCCTCCCGCTTCCAGGCCGCCCGCCTGTCCTCCGGCCTGGTCAACGCCCACTCCGCGCTGTCCGACCTGGGCACGCAGGCCATCGACACCGTCAAGGGCTGGTGGAAGAACTGACCACCCGCGTGATGCCGCAGCCGTTATTTCTGAGCTGAGGCTCGGGCGCTGATTTTCTGGCGCTGGCGGCACGGCCACCGCACGCAATGAGAGGCGGGATCCTTCGGGGTCCCGCCTCTGGCGTATTCCTGAAGGTGCGGAGGCTTTCGAGCCTGCCTGCGCCGCTCGCGGGCGACTGCGGGCCCGCAGCACGCGACATATCGCCAGGGCACGCCAGCACCCACGCACACGTTAACCCGATAGGTGGTCGTCCGGGCCCCTTCATGCGCACGTTAACCCGATGGGTGGTGGCCTGGGCCCCTTCATGCGCACGTTAACCCACCTAGTGGAGCGTGGGCGGTGGTGCCCAGCTTCCATTAGGTGGGTTTAGCTGCGCATTGAAGGGTTAACACTGCCAGTAGATGGGTCCGGCTGCCAGGCGTACGGCGCAACAAACTCGCCCGGCGGGTTCCCACAACTGCCGGTCCGCGAAAAAACTCGCCCAGCACGCCACAACACGCCAATTTTGGGCCATTTTGAGCACGCAGGGCGAACTTTTTCGCCCAAGAGGCGCAACAACGTGGCGACATTGAAACCACCATCACCACTGCGCGCCCTTGAACAGCAACCATTGAAACCGACAACACCAATGCAACCGAAAAATGCGCCAAAAATACCCATTTCTCACCCGCAAAGGCGATGCCGGTTTCAGTTGAGGCTCGGCCGGCGCCCGCAAAGGCGATGCCGGTTTCAGATAAGGCTCGGTCGGCGCCCGCAAAGGCGACAGGGGTTTCACACAAGCAGGCCGCCTGGCCGACAGGGCCTGGCTGGCGATGCCCACGGGCAGCAACGACACCACCGCCCCCCAAATTTCGCACGTAATTTATCGTGGTCATTTTTCGAGACACTCCAAAAACGTTGCAATTCCAACGATGCAAATTCAATGTTTGAACAAGTCGCAGGGGAATTACGTGCGAAATTAATGGGCGGTGGCGGGACTTGGCCGGGCGACCAGTGGGCGGCCAATGTTACAAACGTCGTCAAACCAACGCGATTCAAATCGCCTCGCGA
>NZ_JVOJ01000043.1:11327-11630 GCF_001064145.1 Sanguibacter keddieii | reverse complement strand
CGTGGGGATCTTCCCCAACCGCCAGGCCATCATCCGCCTGGTCGGAGCCGTCCTCGCCGAACAAAACGACGAATGGGCCGAAGGCCGACGCTACCTCAGCCTCGACATCCTCACCAAATCACGACTCACACCCCAACCCACCCAACAGGAGGACCCCCCACTCCAACTCAGCGCATAACCCAACCCGAAGGACACAAAACGATTACACCACTCCACAGGACTTGACCCCGGATAGGTTATTAAGCTATCCGGATCTTCGTTACCTATCCGGATGTTGTTTACCTATCCGGATGTTGTTTACCT
>NZ_JVOJ01000043.1:0-11314 GCF_001064145.1 Sanguibacter keddieii | reverse complement strand
TTACCTATCCGGATGTTGTTTACCTATCCGGATGTTGTTTACCTATCCGAGTGCCTCTATCCGCGGGCTGCCCGCCGGGTGTGGTGTGCCTGTGATGTGGCTGCAGTGCGCCTCGTCGTTCGATCACGTAGTTCCCGCCAATCTCGCACGTAATTCCTCGCAGACTATTTCAGCTATTGAAGCAATGTCGTTGCAATTCCAACGTTTTCTTGGGGTGCTCAAAAGTGACCGGGTTGAATTATGTGCGAGATTTGTGGGGAAGTATGTGCGATGAGGTACTTCAGTGGGGGAGGGACGGCTGGGGGAGCAAGACCCCGGGGCGCGAGGCCGGTGCTCTCGTGTTTATACAAAACGGCGGGGCCGATGCAATCGCATCGGCCCCGCGTCCCTCACAAGGAGGGATCACACACTCAGTGGCGCGGCGTGCCCTGGGCGAGGGCGTCGCGGATCTCGGTGAGGAGCTTGACCTCGTCGGAGGCCTCGGCCTCGGGAGCCTCGTCCTCAGCCTTCTTGCGGCGGGCGTTGAGGGCGTTCATGGGCACCACGATGCAGAAGTAGATCGCGAAGGCCATGAGGATGAAGTTGATGACGGCGGTGATCAGAAGGCCGAACTTCACGTCGGTACCGTTCAGGGTGAGGATGAAGGCGTCCGAGAAATCGGGCTTGCCGATGACGGCCGCGATCAGCGGGTTGATGATGCCGTCGACCAGGGCATCGACGATGTTCTTGAAGGCCGCACCGATGATGACACCTACGGCGAGCTCGACGACGTTACCGCGCGCGATGAAGTCCTTGAATCCCTTGAGCATGGGTACTCCTGTCATGAATGGGGCCGGCCAAGCCGGCAAGTCTGAATCGCCGAAGTGTCTCGGCGTGGCGGCTCTGTGCCGCCGGGGAGCGCGCGCCGCGTCGGCGCTCGTTTACCGTTGCAAACACTAGTGGGGACTTTCGTCTTACGAACAGTGATTAGAGGGTAATGTTCGTCGCACTTTCTGCAATTCGGTCAGCGACCTGCGATTTTGAGCTGAAAAGTCCGGTGTGAGAGGTGGGTGACAAACGGCTGTTGGCGTTGCGGTGAACAGGAAAAACCTTGGAAAAAGGCCTATCGGACGCTTGTTGCAATCGTGCGTGTCGGCGTCACAATCGCGTCGACGGGAACGTCGTGAGGCTCCGCAAGAATTACTCCGGCCTCCAGTACCTCGTCGTCGAAAATCGCCGCAACGACTGGTACGCCGGGGGAGCGGTACATGAGCGCGCGGTCGTACCATCCTCCGCCCTGGCCGAGACGGGTCCCGTCCGCCGATGCGGCGAGCGCCGGAATGATGATCAGATCCGCCTCCTTGAGCGACTCCGCGCCCCGCGCCTCGCCGCCCGGCTGAGCGGGAGGCCGCCCAAGCCTCACCAACGCCCGTCCCGCCTCCCACAGTCCCCAACGCGGCTCGCCGAGGGCATCCCCGGCCTCGTCGAGGAGGACCGGGAGGAGGGCGCGTTCAAACAGCCTGAGCGTGAGGGACATGTCGGGTTCTAGGGGGGTGGAGACGAACAGCGCGGGCAGGGCGACTCCGCCCATCGACGAGGCCAGGGCGCGGATCTGGCGAGCAATTCCTTCGGCTTCGGCGCGGTCACGCACGGGAATGGGGGAGGGGGTGAATTCCGGGGTGAAAGGGGCCTCGAGTGTGGGCATGCCGGCGCGCCGGGCGCGGCGCCTGCGACGCACCTCCGCGCGGAGAGTTGTTTTTGTGGCCATCGTCTCCCTCTCGGGCGGTTTCTTCGCTACTCTGTGAAGTATGTCAGATAAAAACCAGCCAGTAGTGCACGCCGTCGTTCCCTCGGCCGGTCGCGGAACCCGCTTCCTGCCCATCACGAAGTCCGTGCCCAAGGAAATGTTGCCCGTCGTCGACCGTCCCTCGATCGAGTACATCGTGCGCGAGGCCACGGATGCCGGTATCGAAGACATCCTCTTCGTGACCCGCGCGGGCAAGCAGTCGATCGAAGACTACTTCGACGCCGAACCCGGGCTCGAGGCCGACCTGGAGAAGGTCGGCAAGGAGAAGGCCCTCGAGTACGTCAACGAGTACAAGAAGTACGCGCGCGTCCACTCCGTGCGCCAGGGCCACCCCCTCGGCCTCGGCCACGCGATCCTGCAGGCCAAGTCCCACGTGGGCGACGCCCCCTGCGCCGTGCTGCTGCCCGACGACCTCATGGAGCCCGGCTCGCAGCTGCTGCGCAAGATGATCCAGGTGAGAGGCGCCCTGGGCGGCACCGTCGTCGCCCTGCTGAAGGTCACCCCCGAGCAGGCCACGGCCTACGCCTCGACCGCCGTCGAGGTTCTGCCGATCCCCGAGGGCGTCGACCTCGAAGATGGCCAGCTCATGCGCATCACCGACGTGACCGAGAAGCCCCCGCTCGAAGATGTCAAGTCCGAGTACGCGGTCGTAGGCCGCTACCTGCTCGACCCGGCCGTGTTCACGGCCCTGGAGAATATCGAACCGGGCGCCGGTGGTGAGTATCAGCTCACAGATGGGTACGCGCGCATGATCGACCTCCCCGAAGAAGATGGTGGAGGGTTGTACGGTGTAGTCATCGACGAGCGACGCTTCGACACCGGGGACAAACTCGGCTACCTCGAAGCTAACGTCACGCTCGCCCTTGAGGACCCGGCGCTTGGAGCGGAACTCAAGGAGTTCCTGCGCTCCAAGCTCGAGGACTAAAAACTATGCGAAGCGTTGCCGACTTCTACCGGGACTGCATGGCCGTTGCCCACGCGCTGCCGCCGCTCGACGTTCAGCTCGCTGACGCGGTCAGCTGCGTGCTCGCAGAGGACGTGCAGGCCCCCTTCAACCTCCCGGTCGCCGACCTGTCGGCGTGCGACGGATACGCCGTTCGTATCCGTGACTGTGAGGGAGCCACCCTGGAGTCGCCGGTGACGCTTCCCGTCACCGAGGAGATCCGCGCCGGCGCCGTCGACCCGGCTGCCCTCGTGCCCGGTACCGCGATCCGCATCGCGTCCGGCGCGCCCATGCCCTCGGGCGCCGAGGCCGTCGTCTCCCTCGAGTTCACGGACCACGGAATCGCCCAGGTCGCCCTGCGTACCGCCCCCGCCAATGGCGAGAACATTCGCCGCCGCGCGGAGGACGTTGCGCAGGGTGACACGGTGCTGCGCTCCGGCACGCGTATCGGTGCCCGCCAGATGGCCCTCCTCGCCGGCGTGGGTCGTGACCGCGTCCTGGTTCACCCGCGCCCGCGCGTCGTCATCATCTCGATCGGCGACGAGATCGTCGAGCCCGGTGGCGAGGCCCGCCCCGGCACTGTCTTCGACGCGAACGGTCACGCCCTGTCGACGGCCGTTGCTGACGCCGGCGCACAGACCTTCCGCGTCGCCGCCGTCCCGGATGAGCGCGCTCGCCTGCGCGAAACCATCGAGGACCAGCTGGTGCGCGCGGACCTGATCCTGACGACCGGTGGTATCTCCTACGGCAGCGGCGACACCGTGCGCGAGGTTCTCGGTGCCCTCGGCACGGTTCGCTTCGACAATGTTGCTGCCTGGCCCGGCCACATCATGGGCGTGGGCACAGTCGGCACCGAGGACGGCCAGCCCGGCACCCCCATCGTCTGCCTGCCCGGCGACCCCGTCTCCGCCCAGGTGTGCTTCGAGGTGTTTGTCCGTCCCGCGCTGCGCCACATGCAGGGCTGGACCGCCGTCAACCGTCCCGTCGTGCGCGCCGCCATCGACCGCTCCTGGTACTCCCCGCGCGGCCGCCGCGAGTTCGTGCGCGTGCGCCTGACCGGCTCCCCCCGCTCCGGCTACAACGCCGCGGTCATGGGCACCCCGGCCTCGTTGCTGCTGTCCGCGCTCGCGGACTCGAACGCTCTCGCGGTCGTGCCCGAGGATGTGACGACGGTGCGCGCGGGCGACCGCCTGCAGTGCCTGGTCCTCGAATGAGATCTTTCCTCCGGCGTCCCCGGTGCGTGTGGGGCCGCGACATTGAGATGCTCACGCTGCGCGTCGCCGATCCGGTCGGCCGCGGCTTCCTGCGCAGTGGCACCGAGTCGAATCCGCGCCCGCGCGAGCTCGTCGTGCGCCCCGTGCGCGGCGAGGAGCATCGCACGCTCGACGCCGTGCGTCGCACCGACGGGCATTGGCTGCGCCCGTGGGAGGCGACCCTGCCCCCCGACACGCTCGAACACATCCCGACGTTCTCGCAGTACATGCGTCGCGCCGATCGCGACCATCGCGAGGGCACCGGCCTGATCTTCGGCGTCCAGATCGACGGGCGCTTCGTCGGCCAGTTCTCGGTCTCGAACGTGCACTGGGGTGCGATGTCGACGGGCATGCTCGGCTACTGGATCGTCTCGGAATGGTCGGGTCGAGGCCTGGGGTCCCTGGTCGCGGCGCTGGTCCTTGACCTCGTCGTCGGTGAGCTCGGCCTGCACCGCGTCGAGGTGTGCGTGCGCCCCGAGAACGAGCGGTCGTTGGGCGTGTGCCGAGGCCTCGGCCTCGTGGAGGAGGGGTTGCGTCCGCGTTTCATGCACATCGGTGGGCAGTGGGCGGATCACATCGCGTTTTTCATCGATTCTGAGTCTCTGCCCGAGGGTGGACTCGTGCAGCGTCGGTGGGGTCGATCCGCGATCGACTGAGCCAGCCGGTTTTTGCGGCTGCCAGGTGATGCGCGTGGGGCATGTGTTACAGGTGTGACACCTGTGGTTACTTCTCTTTTTACCGAAAGGTTTGAGAGCTCGACACGCGCCCATCGCACAAAGCGCAGCGGCACAAACGCCCGTACTTTGTGAGGGTGGAGATTGGTGGACTCGTCATTGCAGCGATATTCGTCGCGCTCATTGCGACGGTACCGTCGCTCGTTGCGCGCAGGACAGCAATCGTTCAGTCTCGAGAAATTGACCGTTTCTCTCCGAGGCTGCGCATGATCCACACGAATGAGCCAGAATTAGACACATGCGACCACGCCAGCGGGACCATCCTGGCGCGGGGCGCGTTGACGAGCGGAGGCAGCATGCACCAGGGCACCACGGGGCGCACGCGTCCCGTTATCGACCGTCGCAACAATAAGGCGGTCCGTGAGATCGCGAAGCTGCGCGCCCGCCGCGCCGCCCGTCTCGCCGCCGAGAGCGCCGCCGGCCGCCGCCGCATGGTTGTCACCGGCGCGTGCGCGCTCGCAACCGTTGCGCTCGGCATCGTCGTCGTGGCGGCCTCCCTCGCGTGGGCGTGGATCGCCATTCCGGTCGCCGCACTCGTTGCTTCCCTGGCTACCTCCCGCGTCGCGGCCGTGCGCTCCCAGCGCGCCTCCGAACGTGAACTCGAGCTGCTGACCAAGCTTCGCGGCGACGTCCGTGGCGCTGGGCGCGCGACTGCTGCCGCCCCTGCGGAGCCTCAGGTCGTGTCTTCATCTTCGGAGGAGGTTTCCGAGGTGGTCGAGGCCTCGGAACCCGAGACTGGCTCCGTCCCCTCCCTCGTCTTCAACGTCGAGGTGCCCGAGGTCGTCGAAGTCGCTGACACGCCGGCCCGCGCCTGGACCGTCGCGCCGATCCCCGCGCCCACCTACGCCTCGCGCGAGCGCGTGCGCGGCCGCATCGTTCACGCCGACACCGACCTGCGCGGCATCCCGCGCATCGCCGCCGCAGTCCCGGCACGCCCGATCGCCCAGACCGCCCAGGTGGGCGCCCGCTCCACCGCCGAGGTCGTCGCCGATCAGGCCGTCGCCCTCGACCTGGATGCCGTCCTGGACGCGCGACGCGCCCAATAGGGGATCTCTCAGCTGCTGATGCCGCGCCGCGGGCCTTCGGGCTCGCGGCGCGGTCGTATGCCGGGGCTGATGGAACGGATGCATGCCGGGGCTGAAACAGGTTGTCACCGACAAGGGCGCGAGTCGTCGTGAATGACAGCTTCATCGTCGTCTATCGGTCCAGAGCGTTCCCAGTGCGGTGCGTCGTACGCGAGCACGTTTCCTCGTAATACATAGCGTCTGGGCGCTGTGCTGCCGCCGCCCATTCATCGAGCCTCATGCGCGTTCCGCAGTGTTGGCTCACGGCGTGGCGCAGACCCGCGAATCGCTGTGCTTCTTCCTATCCGTGGCATCCCGCACGCGGTCGTGGTCGGCTTGCGTCGCTGATCGCCATGGTGCTAAGCTGTTCGAGTCCTTGGGGCTATGGCGCAGTTGGTAGCGCGTCTCGTTCGCAATGAGAAGGTCGGGGGTTCGAATCCCCCTAGCTCCACGTAATCGGCAACGTTCGAACCTTGCCCCGCTTCAATGCCGGATGGGGTTCGGACGTTGCCGTTCTTCGTTTTCGTGGCGGTGTCGAGGATCGTCGCGACGGGTTCAGCGGACGCGATGGTGACCTTCTCTTCGTCGTCGATGGTGATCTTGGTGAACAGCGCCCGGTTGAGCATGCGTCGCTCTGACGGTTCGGCCTTGGCGTAGAGGTCCCCGAAATTGGTGAGGATGTCGAGGATCGCGTTGAGTCCGTCCCTGGCTCCGTCGTAGAGGCTGTCGAGCTTCCCGAGCCGAGTGTTGATGGTGGTGAGGCTGGCGCGGATGCGTTCTTGCTCGGTCTTGAGTAGGTCGAGGCTGATCGCGTCGGCGTAGTGGGCTTGGAGCAGCTTGAGTTCTTCGGCTTCGAGCTTGTTCTTCTACGCGGTTAGGCTTTGCCGTTCGTCGGCTGAGGAGGCTTCGAGAGTGTCGAACACTCCGCCGAGGACGTTTTTGACCTTGACTGCGTCGCGCTGGTCGAGCCCGACGTCCTGGTAGGCGGCCTCGATCGCGTCTTCGACTCGGTAGGTGAGCATGGAGGTGCGCTGGCACTGGTTTCGCTTGGAACGCCGAGCGCGGCAGGAGAAGTAGTCGTAGGCGACGCCTTGATGGTTGCGGGGCTGTTCGAACATGAGTCGGCTGCCGCAGGAGCAATAGATCGAGCCTTTGAGGTAGTGGTCGTGCTTTTGCGGCTTGTCGCCGACGACGTTGTTCTGTTGCAGGATCGTCTGCACCGGGTCGAAGGTCTCCGGGGTGACCAGCGGCTCGTGCGTGCCCGGGTAGGTCACGCCGCGATAGGTGACGATGCCTTGGTAGTACGGGTTGGTAAGGATCTTGTGCAGCAGCGTCGTCGTGACGGGCTTCGCGGGGAACGACGGAGCCGCCCTCGTCATCAGACCCCGGGTTTCGAGTTCCCTGGCGAGGGTGCCGAGTGACCAGTCGCCAGTGGCGTAGGCGGTGAACGCGAACCGGATGTGGTCGGCACGGTCGGGGGCGATGTCGACGTCGCGGATCTCGTGGCCTTTGGCGTCGGTGGTGCGGACGTTGAGGTAGCCGATGGATGCCTTGTTCGGGGTGCCGCCGATGGAGGCTTTCTGCACGAGTCCCTTGGTGACTTCCTGAGCCAGATTCAGGGAGTAGAACTCGGCGATGGAGGCCATGATGCCGTGCATGAGCATCCCGGACGGCGTCTCGTCGATATTCTCGGTCACGGACACGAGGGTGACGCCGGCCTCGCGGAGGGTGGCGTGGATGATCGCATCATCGAGGCGGTTTCGGGCGAGCCGGTCGACCTTGTTGATGATGCAGTACTTCACCTCGTGCGCACCGATGTAATCCAGCATGTCCTGGAGAGCCTTGCGGCGGGCGGACTTCGCGGACTCGCCAGGCTCAATGAACTCCGCGATGATGACCGCGCCCAGTTGCTGAGCTTTCCGATCGGCGGCTTCGCGCTGCGCGGGAATCGAGAGACCTTCTGCCAGTCCGTTGCGGGTGGCCTGGTCCTTGGTGAAGACCCGCAGGTAGGAGATCGCGGGGAACTTCCCGTCCGGCAGGATCGTGTCTCGTTCCTCGTGCGGGGTGGAGTTGACGAGTGCGCGGAGCGCTGCGAGGTCGATGTCTGCGGGGTCTGTGAGGTTCATGGTCGTGACTGCCTTTCCGGTGCTGACCCACCGTGGGGTGGGTGCGGGTGGCGGGGGGCGGTCACGTGCAGGAGAAAAAGGTGTGCCCCGACCGCAACGGATGCGGTGGGGCCTTTCGAAAAGGTGCCGGTAGCGCCCAATGGACGTACAAGAAGATTCTACCGCTGACCGGCCAACAGCTGCTGAAGACGAGTCCCGGCGGCCCCGGTGGTGGCGCGCTGACCGGCGTTGCGCAGCGCCACACGGATGAGGACTTCGGCGATCTTCTCCGCATCAATCTCGTCGCGGTGGGTGAAAGTGACGCGCAGTTTCCGGTCTGCGGAGGGCCGGGTCGTCTTGCGGTGGTAGGTGCGGACCATCAGCCGGTCACCTCCCCGGTTTCGGGGTCGGCTCCGGCGTAGAAGGCATCATCAGCGGCTTGCCGTTGGGCAACGTGGTCGATGACGAAGGCGACGAACTCTTCTTCCCTGTTCACGATGGGTACGTCTTCGACCGCTGGTGCTGCTGGTTCGCCGGGCCATGCGGTTTGGCGGGTGGTGCGGTCGCGGTCCAGGCGTGTGCCGGAGGCGGTCACCCAGTCGCGCAGGCGCTGGTGGGCTTCGGCGAAGTCGTGGTGCCAGCCCAGGGGTGCGGAGCCGTCTTGGTCGGGGTCGTAGGCGCACAGTCAGTGCAGGTACAGGGCGGACAGTTCCCACACGAGTTCGGGGTGGTGGTGCCAGGCCGGTGGGATGACGGAGGCGGTGAGCCCGTAGGTGTGGCGCAGCCAGTGCACCCACCTGTTCAGTTCCAGCCATTCCTCTTCCAGTGCCTGCGCGGTGAGCAGGTTCCAGTTGATCGGGTGCGGCGGCCCCGGCAGGTCTTCGCCGGACGGTGCCGGCCTGGGATCGAACATCCCGGCGTCTTCGTCGTCGGGGTCGGGCTCGTCCCACCCCTTGGGTAGTGATTCGTCTGGTTCGTCGGCCAGGTGCTGCTCGTTGTCAGGGTTGGGCGTGTTGGCGTTCACGATCGTCTCCTTCTCAGAGCGTGCGCGCCTGGGACTGCGTGGCCCGCCGGTCGGGAGCACGAAACGGATTGTCGGCCGCCGTATCCCGCTGCTGCCCCTGCGCCGAGTGCTCCCGTGTCGTTGCCCGTTCTGGTGTCTCGCGGCCGGGAGCGTGGCGTGGGGTGCGGTCGACGTCGTAGCGGGTGCGGGCGGTGTCGTTGCCGATGCGGCGGGCGATGAACTCGTCGCGCTCCTGCCCGCTCTGGTCGGTATAGGCGCGCACGTCGCCCTGGGCGAGGAAGTTGTCGCCCTTGCTGAACCGGGAGTAGGCCTCTTCGGCGGTGCGGCCGAACATCACCAGGTCACCGAACGTCGTTTCGAGCTTGGTGAAGCTCCTGTCCTGTTCGCGCTGGTAGTGCTCTTGGCCGAACCGGCTGTAGTAGCGGGGTACGCCCTTCTCCGTCGGTGCGAGCCGCGGTTCGGATGCGATGAACCCTGCGATGCCGTCCCTCGTGTCGATTACCATGAGACTGCTCCTGCCACTGTTGGTGTGGCCGCCCGGACGGCAGCCACCGTGACAAGCAGGTGCACCCCGGGCCCCAGGTCACCGGTCCTCGTCACCGGGGCTGGGCTCGTCCGGTGGCGTGCCCGGCCGTGTGCCGGTCGGGAGGGTGAGAAGCGCTTCGAGGGCCTTGCGGTCGGCGGTGAGTTGTTTCCCGTCGGGGCGTGTGGGCCAGGCGGTCAGGTCGGTGATGATTGGCGGGGCCGAGCGCAGCAGGGTGACGCCGGTGCCGAACGGCAGGGTCCTGATGCGGTCGGGTGGGAGGATCGGGATGCGTCGCAGGGAGCGTTGGTTGGAGCGGGAGCCGTAGTCGCCGACGGTGATGGAGTCGGTGTATTCGTCGCGTTCCCCGATCAGCGTGGAGAGGTCTTGCAGGTCGCGACTGTTGGACGTGCCGCCGAGGATGGCTTTCACGATCGCGGCGTCCCAGATCGCGCCGGCGGCGTTCTCGTTCCACTTATCCCGCGCCTGTGCCAGGGACTGCAAGACGGCCATGGTGGTGATCCCGGTGCCGCCGCCTTCGGCCATGAGCGTCGGCAGCGATGGGAGCGGTGCGAGGTTGCCGATCTCATCCAGCGCCAACAGCAGTGGCGGGTCGAGGCGGGCACCAGGACTGCGGGCGGCGATGCGGCGGGCGGTCTCGACGAGGTCTTCGACGAACGCCGCCACTAGCGACGCGGAGTTCCCAGCCCCGGTGCCGGTGACGAGGAGATACAGGGTGCCGCGGCCACGGATGAACGCTTCCGGGTCGAACTGCTCCCCGGGGCCGGGACTGACCGCGTCGAGCACGCGCGGGTCAGCCAGTGCTGACAGGGCGAGGGAGATGCCTTGCCAGATCGAGTCCCGGGTGCGGGGATCGGCGTCGATCATCGCTTGGAGCGAGTCGGCCCATCCGACGGCTGCTCGTGGGGAGCCAGTGAGGATGGCAACGGCTTCGGCCGCAGCTGATGGGTCGAGGGTCCACCGGAACAGTTCAGCCAGTGTGCGGTGGTCGAGGGCGGCGGCGTGGAGGAGCGCTTGGAGGGCGGTGCGGGTCTTGCCTTCCCAGAAGTCCCCACCCTCCACACCGCCGGAGGACAGCCCGGCGGCGGAGGCGAGGCCGGTGGCGCGGATCATCGCGGTCAGCGGGTCCTCACAGCCGTGCATGGGTGACCAGCGCAGGCCCGCGGGGATGCCGTCGGCGAGGTGCTGGGGATCGAACACCGCCACCGGCCCCACCTTTTCCCGAGCACGAAGGGTGGCGGTGAGCTTGTCGGGGTGGGTGGACGTGGTGACGACGGCGCCGGGGGCGTCGAAGATTGCCGGGATCACCAGGTGCAGGCCTTTGCCGGAGCGGGGCGGGCCGACGATGAGGATCGAGTCCTCCACCGATGCCCACACCGCTTGCCCATGCCCGTTCCCGAGCCGGTATCCGACATCGGCCGGTGTCGGATCATCCAAGGACGGGCGGAGGGAGGCTGCGCGGTGCAGCAGCGCTTTCGTGGAGGCGGTCTGGGCGATGTCTTGGCGCGTGGCGGTGCCGGGCAGCCAGTGCGGGTCGGCCTTCGACCGGTGGGTGCGCCGGAGCACGAGCACCCACACCCAAGACCCACCCGCTGCGAGTGCGGCGAGCAGGAGTCCGGTGATGATCCAGTAGATGACCGGGTTCAACCCCGGTGCGCCGAGTGTGAACTGCGCCCCGAAACTTGGACGCGTTTAATGGTAGCCGTTATGCGGCTTCCTGTAGGGCCTGATCCCGGTATTCTGCCGGGGTCAGGCCCTTGAGCTTTACTTGGCGTCTTACTGTGTTCCAGTGTGTGATGTAGGTGTCGAGGTCGGTTTTGAAGCTTTCGAAGGTCTGCCAGTCTTGGCCGCGGAAGAATTC
>NZ_JVOJ01000042.1 GCF_001064145.1 Sanguibacter keddieii | reverse complement strand
CAGGGTCCAACCGATCAGGATGGGGCAGCGACCCTCCTGGTGACCCTCACCATGACAAACGACACCAACACATCCGAGTTCATCATGAACTACGTTCCTTTTCTGGAACAACATGGCGTCGACCTTGACTTCGCCAAGCTCGATCACGATCAATATCCGGATGTGGTCGTTGAGATGAACGACGATAAGATTGAGCCGGGTGAGACGCGAACACTCGTCGTCGGGTTCAAGTACATCTACGTGGGCGAGTCCGTCGTTTTTCAAACCGACGTCCCAGGGGACGAGAACCCCTTGGAATACCCCCACATTATCGTTCAGCCGTCCTGACCGTCCTCGCCGCAACGGTCGGGCCACCGAGCACAACAACAGCGCGAGAACTATTCCCCATTCGGTCAGACTTTGCTACGCTTCCTCGTGTCATTCCGCACCGCTGTGCGATTTCTGAGAGAAGTCTCCATGAGTAACCCATATGCTCCCGAGGGCCAGGATTCCTGGAACAAGGGAAATGACCAGGGAGCCTTCCCCGGCACGGCTTTGTGCTACGGCCAGCCCGAAGAAGAGAAGGGCTCCAAGCTCCCGATCATCGTCGCAGGCATCGCCGGCGTCGTCGAGAAGGTCATCATCCGAGGACCCGTCGCCCCCTCGTGGCGCAAAGGCCCCTACGTGGTGCGTGGCTGAGGCCCGCGCGACGACTACGGGTGACAGCTGTGCGCACGCGGTCGTTCGAATAATGTTTCTGACCGCGCGGTTTCTGATACGCTATTCCGTTAGCTCGCGCGTGAGGGCTTGTTAAGGAGACATCATGAGCAATCCATTTGCCAGGAACGAAGGAAGCGCCCAGAGCTTCGGCCAGCAGGGCGGATACCCCGGCACCGCCCAGGGCGGATACCAGCAGGGCTTCAGCCAGGGCGGATACACGCCCGGCCAGTACCAGGGTGGATTCCCTCAGTCCGCGCCCCAGCAGGCCTACGGCCAGTGGAACCCGCAGGCCGGCTACGGCGGGCAGGGCGGATTCCCTCAGGGTGCCCCCCAACAGGGCGGCAAATCCAAGGCGCCGCTCATCATCGGCATCATCGCAGGCGTCGTCGTCATCGCGATCATCGTCGGTGTCGTCATCTGGGCGATGTCGGGATCGGATTCCGACGACTCCTCGAACAACTCCGCACCCGCACCCGGCACCTCCGCCCCCGCGAACCCGGGAGGTGGCAGCACAGACCCGGCAAACCCTGCGCCCGGCAACCCTCAGGCGCCGAACAACACCAACCCGTCCGCCGCACCCACGCAGGGAAACGGAACGGGAGCCAACGGCATGCTCAGCATGACCCCGTACGGCGCCACCAATCTCTACGAGATCACCGACATCTCCTACGGCCCCAAGGCCGACAACAACGAGCAGACGCTGAAGGTGACCTTCAAGGTCACTAACAAGGGCAATGCCCCGGAATTCGGCGGCATGTACCCGCGTGCGTACCAGAATGGTGAACAGCTTGCATCGCCCAACTTCTTCATGACCCAGAAGCCCGATGACTTCGAGTACGTACCCGGTGTCGAGGACGTTCCGGCCGGACAGTCTGTTCAGTACGTCGTCTACTGGGTGATCCCAAACAAGAGGGACCCCATCGAGTTCCGCGACCCGAACTGGACCGTCCTCCAGAGCCAGGGCCAGGATTACCAAAAGTGGACCTGGCAGCCGAAGTAATACACTGATCAGGCGTCTGATACAGCACGGTCGATGACTCTCCAGGGAGTCATCGCAGGTGTCTCTCCAAGCCGCCACACACGCGTCTGCGGGCGCTTCGCGCATCAAGCACGGGGCCGCCCTCCCAGCCGGGAGGGCGGCCCCGTGCGTCCCAGCCACAACCACAATCGGCATGCGACTGGTCACAGTCGATTTTTCGTTGCAATCACGCAGTTTGTAAAGTAACCCTCCGAGCCTGTCAATCCCGGGAACAAGCGCCACTTTTGGTAGAATCTACAAGGTTAAACATCTATTTTCGCGCACTGCGAGGGGAGCCACGTGGCTGACAACGAGAAGACCGCCGAAGGCGAGCAGTCCTACGGCGCATCGGACATCACCGTCCTCGAGGGCCTGGAAGCCGTCCGCAAGCGCCCGGGCATGTACATCGGATCCACCGGCGAACGCGGCCTGCACCACCTGGTGTACGAGGTCGTCGACAACTCCGTCGACGAGGCCCTGGCCGGCTACGCCGACCACATCGAGGTCACGATCCAGGCAGACGGCGGCATCAAGGTCGTCGACAACGGTCGCGGCATCCCCGTCGACGAGCACCCCACCGAGCACAAGCCCACCGTCGAGGTCGTCATGACGATCCTCCACGCCGGCGGCAAGTTCGGCGGCGGCGGATACGCCGTCTCCGGCGGCCTGCACGGCGTCGGCATCTCCGTCGTCAACGCCCTGTCCACCCGCGTGAACACCGAGATCCGCCGCCAGGGCTACGTGTGGCGCATGTCGTTCGCAAACGGCGGCACCCCCATCACCCCCCTCGAGCGCGGCGAAAAGACCGACGAAACCGGCACCACGCAGGTCTTCTACCCGGACCCGGAGATCTTCGAAACCGTCGAATTCGACTTCGAGACCCTGCGTCAGCGCTTCCAGCAGATGGCCTTCCTCAACAAGGGCCTGCGCATCACCCTGACCGACGAGCGTGAGTTCGCCACCGACGAAGGCGACGAGATCGCCGGCGGCGAGGAGGCCTCGGACAAGAAGACCAAGGGCCACCGCACCGTCACCTACTGCTACGAGCACGGCCTGCGCGACTACGTCGAATACCTCGACTCCGCCAAGAAGTCCGACACGATCAACAACGAGATCATCGACTTCGAAGCCGAAAACGACGAAGGCACCATGAGCGTGGAGATCGCCATGCAGTGGACCACTGCCTACTCCTCCTCCGTCCACACCTTCGCCAACACCATCAACACCACTGAAGGTGGCATGCACGAGGAGGGCTTCCGCACCGCGCTGACCTCCCTCGTCAACCGCTACGGCCGCGACAAGGGCATCATCCGCGACAAGGACGACAACCTCACCGGTGACGACGTCCGCGAAGGCCTGACCGCCGTCATCTCGATCAAGCTCACCGAGCCCCAGTTCGAAGGCCAGACGAAGACCAAGCTCGGCAACACCGAGGCCCGCACCTTCGTCGCCCAGCAGGTCTACTCCAAGCTCACCGACTGGTTCGACGCCCATCCTGCCGACGCCAAGGCCATCATCAACAAGGGCCAGGCCGCCCAGGCCGCCCGCGTCGCCGCCCGCAAGGCCCGCGAGGCCACGCGCCGCAAGGGCGTCCTCGAATCCGCCTCCATGCCCGGCAAGCTGCGCGACTGCTCCTCGCGCACGCCCTCCGAGTGCGAAATCTTCATCGTCGAGGGCGACTCCGCAGGCGGCTCCGCCGTCGGCGGCCGCGACCCCGAGCGTCAGGCCATCCTGCCGATCCGCGGCAAGATCCTCAACGTCGAAAAGGCGCGCCTCGACCGAGCCCTGTCCTCGGACACCATCCGCTCCCTCATCACCGCCTTCGGTACCGGCATCGGCGAAGACTTCGACATCTCGAAGCTGCGCTACGGCAAGATCGTCATCATGGCGGACGCCGACGTCGACGGCCAGCACATCGCCACGCTGCTGCTGACCCTCCTCTTCCGCTACATGCGACCCCTCATCGAGGGCGGCCACACCTTCATCGCCATGCCCCCGCTGTACCGCATCAAGTGGACCAACGCAGAGCACGAATTCGCATACTCCGACAAGGAACGCGACGAACTGCTCGCCGCCGGCGCCGCCGCGAACCGCCGCCTCCCCAAGGAAGGCGGCATCCAGCGCTACAAGGGCCTCGGCGAAATGAACGACCACGAACTGTGGGAGACCACCATGGATCCGGAACACCGAATCCTCAAGCAGGTCACCCTCGACGAGGCCGCAGACGCCGACGAAACCTTCACGATCCTCATGGGCGACGACGTCGACCGACGCCGCACCTTCATCCAGCGCAACGCCACCGACGTGCGCTTCCTCGACATCTGACAACACCGCGACCAGCCCAGCCCCGGCCTCGTACCGAGCGGGCCTGATCGAGCAGAAACAACGTAAGGAAAAACGTGAGCGACGAGCAGACTACTGACGCGCGGCACATCTCGGACACCGAGCGCATCCGCCAGGTCGACCTGCAAAAAGAGATGCAGCGCTCCTACCTCGACTACGCCATGAGCGTCATCGTCGGACGCGCCCTGCCCGACGTGCGCGACGGCCTCAAGCCCGTCCACCGCCGCGTCCTGTACGCCATGTACGACGGCGGATACCGCCCCACCTCCTCGTTCTCCAAGTCCTCCCGCGTCGTCGGCGAGGTCATGGGTAACTACCACCCCCACGGCGACGCCGCCATCTACGACGCCCTCGCGCGCCTCGTGCAGCCCTGGTCGCTGCGCTACCCCCTCGTCGCCGGCCAGGGTAACTTCGGCACCCCCGGCAACCTGGGCCCCGCCGCACCCCGTTACACCGAGTGCAAGATGGCACCCCTGGCCATGGAGATGGTCCGCGACATCGACGAAGAATGCGTCGACTTCCAGGACAACTACGACGGCCGCAACCAGGAACCCACCATCCTGCCCGCCCGCTTCCCCAACCTGCTCGCCAACGGCTCCGAAGGCATCGCCGTCGGCATGGCCACCCGCATCCCGCCGCACAACCTGCGCGAACTCGCGCGCGGTGTCGAATGGGCCCTCGAACACCCCGAGGCATCCCGCGAAGAACTCCTCGAAGCACTCCTCACGCTCATCCCCGGACCCGACTTCCCCACCGGTGCCACCATCCTGGGCCGCAAGGGCATCGAAGACGCCTACCGCACCGGACGCGGCTCCATCACGCAGCGCGCCGTCGTCAATGTTGAGGAAATCCAGGGCCGCCAGTGCCTCGTCGTCACCGAACTGCCCTACCAGGTCAACCCCGACAACCTCGCCGACAAGATCGCCCAGCTCGTGCGCGACGGCGCGATCGGCGGCATCGCCGACATCCGCGACGAAACCTCCGGCCGCACCGGCCAGCGCCTCGTCATCGTCCTCAAGCGCGACGCCGTCGCCAAGGTCGTCCTCAACAACCTCTACAAGCGCACCAGCCTGCAGGAGAACTTCTCCGCCAACATGCTCGCGCTCGTCGACGGCGTGCCCCGCACCCTGTCCATCGACGGCTTCATCCGCCACTGGATCACCCACCAGATCGACGTCATCGTGCGCCGCACGAAGTTCCGCCTGCGCAAGGCCCTCGAACGCCTGCACATCCTCGAAGGCTACTTGAAGGCCCTCGACGCCCTCGACGAGGTCATCGCCCTCATCCGCCGCTCCCCCACGGTCGACGAGGCCCGCGCCGGCCTCATCGAGCTGCTCGACGTGGACGCCATCCAGGCCGACGCCATCCTGGCCCTCCAGCTGCGACGCCTGGCCGCCCTCGAGCGTCAGAAGATCATGGACGAGCACGCAGAACTCAAGGCCCGCGTCGACGACCTTAACGACATCCTCGCCACGCCCGAGCGTCAGCGCGCCATCATCTCCACCGAACTCGGCGAAATCGTCGACAAGTTCGGCGACGAGCGCCGCACCCGCATCCTCCCCTTCGACGGGGAAATGTCGATGGAAGACCTCATCCCCGAAGAGGATGTCGTCGTCACCATCACCCGCGACGGTTTCGCCAAGCGCACCCGCACGGACAACTACCGCTCGCAAAAGCGCGGCGGCAAGGGCGTGCGCGGCACCCAGCTGCGCGGCGACGACGTGGTCGAACACTTCTTCGTCACGACCACGCACAACTGGCTGCTCTTCTTCACCAACCTCGGCCGCGTCTACCGCGCCAAGGCCTACGAGATCCCCGAAGGCGGTCGCGACGCCAAGGGCCAGCACGTCGCCAACCTGCTGGCCTTCCAGCCCGACGAGCACATCGCACAGGTCCTCGCCATCCGCACCTACGAGGACGCGGACTTCCTGGTCCTGGCCACCAAGCGCGGCCTCGTCAAGAAGACCCCGCTGAGCCTGTACAACTCGCCCCGCTCCGGCGGCATCATCGCCATCAACCTGCGCGAGGACGAGGACGGCAAGCCCGACGAGCTCGTCTCCGCACAGACCATCATGGCCGACGAGGACCTCATCCTCGTCTCGCGCGACGGCCAGGCCGTGCGCTTCACCGCCACCGACGATCAGCTGCGCTCCATGGGACGCTCCACGTCCGGCGTGCGCGGCATGAAGTTCCGCGGCGACGACGAACTGCTCAGCATGGAGGTCCCGCGTGAGAACACCGACCTGCTGATCGTCACCGAGTCCGGCTACGCCAAGCGCACCCCCGTCGACGAATACCCGACCAAGTCGCGCGGCACCCTCGGCGTACGCGTCGGCAAGCTCGTCGACGAACGCGGCGGCCTCGTCGGCGCACTCGTCGTGCGTCCCGATGAAGACGTCATGGTCATCACCGAATCCGGCAAGCTCGTTCAGGTCAACGCCTCCGACGTGCGACCCACCGCCCGCAACACCATGGGCGTCATCTTCGCCCGCCCCGACGACGGCGACCGCATCATCGCGATCACCCGCAACTCCGACTCGGACGACGACGAGACCGACGAGTCCGAGGCCACCGAGGCCGTGGATGCCGCGGATGCCGCGGAGGGGACTGACGCCCCCGCGGACGACGCCTCGGCCCCCGCAGGTGGCGACGACACCGCAGACACTGACAAGTGACGCACGATCACGGGACGAGGCCCCCGCCTCGTCCCGTGATCAATCTGCCAAAGCGGCGCGGAACCAGCGCCGGTGCCAGGCGATGCGGTAGCCTGGCAGATAGGAAGTGCGACCTGGAAGGAAACCCATGAGCGACCACGTCTCGAGCACCCGCAGCGACGCTCCCCGCCGAGTTGACCTGGCCATCGCGCGCATCGACGCGTGGACCGTCATGAAGGTGGCGTTCCTGCTGTCCGTCGCCCTGGGTATCGCGATGGTCGTCGCCACGATCGTCCTGTGGCTCATGGTCGACGCCATGCACGTCTTCAGCCAGCTTGAGGAATTCCTCAAGACCATGGGTGCAGGCCGCTACGCGGACCTCCTGGACTACGCTCGACTGCCTCGCGTCATCTCCTACGCGACCATCGTCGCGGTCATCAACGTCGTTCTGCTCACCGCCCTATCGACGCTGGGAGCCATGCTCTACAACGTCGTCGCCTCGCTGGTGGGTGGCGTCAAGGTGTCCCTCATGGATGAGTGAGGGCACTCGCGCAAGGGGTCGGCTGATGCCGGCCCCTTTTGCTATGCCGTTCAGGGGTTCTTGCGTTGCTTTGTGGGGCCCGGCCGCTGTGTGTGCCGGTTGGCGGCGGCCCGCCCGCGAGATCGCCACACGCGAGCCTGCGGCACGGAGTGGTCGATCTCGAGGCCCGCCCTGGCCCTGCCGCCACCCACCGGCACCGCGGCCGGGACCCGCCGCTGCCCACGGCCGCCGCAGCCAGGCCCTCTTGCGCCCTCCGGCGCCCTCCACGTCGGCGGTGCTGTGTCGCTTGCGTGTGGCTGGGTGCGTCGGCTCGTTGTCCGGCCAGGCTCCGCCACCGCCCACGGGCACCGCAGCCAGGCCCTCTTGCGCCCTCCGGCGCCCTCCACGTCGG
>NZ_JVOJ01000041.1 GCF_001064145.1 Sanguibacter keddieii | reverse complement strand
CCGCGTCCGGGCCCCGCCGCCCACGGGCACCGCAGCTAGGCCCTCCTGCCCCTCCGGGGCCCTCCACACTTGTGGCGACTGTGTCCTGGCATGTTGTTCATCGCCCCCCTAATTTCGCATGCAATTCACCTCCGGTAGTATGCTAGTTCGTATCAGTACGCACTGTTACGTCACTCGTGTTTTTGAATTGCATGCGATTTTGCCTGGCGCTGGCCCCGCCACCGCCCACGGGTGCCGCGTCCGGGCCCCGCCGCCCACGGGCACCGCAGCTAGGCCCTTCGGCCCCTCCGGAGCGCTCCACATCGGTGACGGTGGGGGTTTTGCAGCACTAGGAGGTGGCTGGCGGCGTGTCGCCGGCGTGTCGGGGTTCTAGTGACGCCATTCCCCCCGTTTGGTGACCGCCACGCGCGGCGTTCGTCACCGCGAGGAGCCTCATGTAGTGCAATTCCCCCCGTTTGGGGGTGGCCAGGCTCCTACGGGAGGCGGTGTGGCCGCCAAACTGCAGACCACCTCGGCGAAAAACGGTGACAACGGGTGGTTGTGGGCGAGGTGGTCTGCGTTTTGGGTACACCGATGCCTGTCGTGGAGTGTTGTTCGCACGTCAGCCCCTGAACATGCGCATGAACCCTTTGATGCGCACGTGAGCCCCTCAACATGCACCTGGGCGGCGGTGCCCACGCGCATCTCATCGGGCCCACGTGCGGATAAGAGGGCCAGGTCGCCACCTGTTGGGTTAACGTGCGGGACCAGCCCGATGCGATCCGAGGACGTACGCTAATAGCCAGACGATGCCGCGAGGTATTGCCACAGATGGGGAGGAACGCATGGAGTACGTGGCGCTGCTGCGCGGCATCAACGTTGGCGGCAACAACAAGGTCGTCATGAGCGAGCTGCGCGAACAGGTCGCCGCCGGAGGCTTCGGACACGTGCGCACCTACATCAACAGTGGCAACCTCATCTTCGAGGCCGAGGACGACGCTTCGCACGAGGACGTCGCGCAGGCAGTCGAGGACGTCCTGACACGCCACTACGACTTCCCGATCCGTCTGGCCGTCCTGACGGGGCAGGACTACCTCGCCCAGCTCGATGAACTGCCTGACTGGTGGCACGGCAAGGTCGCCCGGCGTGACGCGCTCTTCTACACGCGAGGCCTGGACCGCGCCCACGTGCGCGAGCGCATCGAGGCGATGGAGCTGGGCGACGAGGCCGTTCACTTCGGGGAGCATGCCGTTTTCTGGGGCAAGTTCGACGAGAAGAGCTTCCTGAAGACCGCGTATCACAAGCGTCTGCTGCGCGAGGACTTCTACAGCCAGGTGACGATCCGCTCCGGTTCGACGGTCGAGAAGATTGCGGCCTTGCTGTCGGGTGACTGAGACTCACCCTGCCCAATCGTGATTTTGGCCCCCGCGCGCGCCCCTGCGGCCCCGATGCAGCCTAAAACCCGTACGCTTGTGTCAGTTCACGAGAAAACGAGGAGACACCATGGCCTCACACAGCGGGCGTCCCGGCGCCATCCGTAAGAAGGGCACCAAGAAGGGCGCGCAGGTCGGCACCGGCGG
Organism: Sanguibacter keddieii; assembly: GCF_001064145.1. Classification (GTDB taxonomy): domain Bacteria; phylum Actinomycetota; class Actinomycetes; order Actinomycetales; family Actinomycetaceae; genus Pauljensenia. The sequence goes on along the minus strand of NZ_JVOJ01000041.1, from coordinate 27,469 downwards.
GCACTCTCGCCGCCGCCTGGAAGGCAAGGGCCCGACCCCCAAGGCTGAGGACCGCACCTACCACCCGGCCCACAAGCGCAAGGTGAAGCGCGAGGCTCGCGAGGCTCAGGAGGCCGCGATCGCTCGCGCCCGCGCGAAGTCCTCGATCCGCATTAAGCCCGGCCACGAGCTGATCGCCGGCCGCAACCCTGTCGCCGAGGCCGCCCGTGCCTCGGTCCCGATTGAGCGCGTCTTCGTCCTCGACAACGTGAAGGACGACCGCGTGGAGGAGGTTGTGCGCCTCGCCTCGACCATGGGTGCGCCCGTGTACGAGGTCACCCGCCGCGACCTGGACGTCGCGACCGACGGTGCCGTCCACCAGGGGGTTGCCATCGAGGTGCGCGGCTACGAGTACGCCGACGCCTCGGACCTGATTGCGGGTTCTCTGCAGCAGCTGGGCCACCCGCTCCTCGTCGCCCTCGACCAGGTGACGGACCCCCACAACCTGGGCGCGGTTCTGCGTAGCGCCGGCGCGTTCGGCGCGGACGGCGTCATCATCCCCGAGCGTCGCAGCGCGGGCGTCAACACGACCGCGTGGAAGGTGTCGGCCGGTGCGGCCGCCCGCGTGCCCGTGGCTCGTGCGACGAACCTTGTGCGTGCCCTCGAGGAGGCCAAGGCGGCCGGCTACTTCGTGGTCGGCCTGGACGGTGGCGGCGACGCGCCCCTGCGCGGGCTGTCGCTGGCGGACGGCCCCCTCGTGGTCGTGACCGGTGCCGAGGGTGCGGGCCTGTCCCGCCTCGTGCGCGAGACTTGCGATCAGATCGTGTCGATCCCGATCGCCTCGACCGTCGAATCGCTTAACGCGGCCGTTGCCACGGGCATCGCCCTGTACGAGGTGGCCTCCCTGCGAGCGCAGGACTGAGTCTCCCGGACTTTCTGTTGTCTCGCCGTGGGCGCGCGTTAGCGCTCGCGGCGAGACTGCTTGTGTGGCCCTCGTCCTGATCCTCGGAACGGTCCTCAAGTACGTGATCCCAGCACGAGGCATGAACAAGGCGGGAATCCCCCAATCGACGCTCGTGTGGGGCGCCGTCGGCGGCGTTGTCGGCTGGTTCATCGGCCTGCCCCTCGGCCTCGTCCTCGGTATGGTCGCCGCCATCTTCGGAGTCGAATACCTGCGCAGCCGCGACACTGCGAGGGCCTGGAAAGCAACGGTTCAGGCCCTCAAGGCCTTCGGATGGACAATCGCCATCGAGCTGATCGCAGCGCTGACGAGCGCCACGCTGTGGGGTGTGGGCGTCGCCCTGGTTGCCGCAGGAAACTGACGCGACCAGCCGGTACCCCGGCCTCGTCGTTCCTCCGGTAAGATGGGTCTGTTGCGCGCGCCCGCGTAACAGACCCAACTAAACGGAGATACTCATGCCCGCCGTCATCGTGCTCGGCGCCCAGTGGGGCGACGAAGGCAAAGGCAAGGCCACTGACCAGCTCGGCCAGCACACCGACCTCGTCGTGAAGTTCAACGGAGGCAATAACGCCGGACACACCGTCGTTATTGACGGCGAAAAGTATGCGCTGCACCTCCTGCCCGCCGGAATCCTCTCCGAAGGCGTCACCCCCATCATCGGCAACGGCGTCGTTGTTGACCTGGACGTGCTCTTCGAGGAGCTCGAGGACATCTCCTCGCGCGGCGTCGACTGCTCGCGCCTGCGCATCTCCTCCAACGCGCACATCATCCCGCCGTACAACCGCCTCATGGACCAGGCGAACGAGCGTGCGCGCGGCAACAACCTGATCGGCACGACGGGTCGAGGCATCGGCCCCACCTACGCCGACAAGATGAACCGTATCGGCCTGCGCATCCAGGACCTCTTCCACCCCGAGGAGCTGCGCGCCAAGGTCGAGGCCGCCCTGGCCCCCAAGAACACCATTTTCGAGGCCGTGGACATTCCCACCCTCGACCCCGCCGAGGTGTCGGATCACCTGCTGTCCTTCGCGGACCGCATCAAGCCGATGCTGTGCGACGTGTCCCTCGTCGTCAACGACGCGCTGGACCGCGGCGACACCGTCCTCTTCGAGGGCGGCCAGGCCACGATGCTCGACATCGACCACGGTACGTACCCCTTCGTGACCTCCTCCAACCCGACCGCGGGCGGCGCGCTCACCGGCTCCGGTGTGGGCCCGACCCGCATCGACCGCGTTGTCGGCGTCGCTAAGGCGTACACGACGCGCGTCGGCGAGGGCCCGTTCCCCACGGAGCTGGACGACGAGGTCGGCGAGGCCCTGCGCGCCAAGGGCGGCGAGTTCGGCGTGACCACCGGTCGCCCGCGCCGCACCGGCTGGTTCGACGCCGTCGTCATGCGATACGCGACGCGCATCAACGGCCTGACCGACATCTGCCTGACCAAGCTCGACGTGCTCTCCGGCTACGACACGATCCCCGTGTGCGTGGCCTACGAGGTCGACGGAGTGCGCACCGAGGAAATGCCCCTCGACCAGGCGGGCTTCGAGGCCGCCGTGCCCGTGTATGAGGAGCTGCCCGGCTGGAGCGAGGACATCTCGCAGTGCCGTTCCTTCGACGAGCTGCCACGCGCCGCCCAGGACTACATCAAGCGCCTGGAGGAGCTGTCGCGCTGCCGCATCCAGTCCATCGGCGTGGGCCCGGGCCGCGAGGCCACGATCGTGCGCTACCCGCTCCTGTGACGGTTCACTGAGACGATAGTGGGGGCCGGTGCTGAATCGCAGCACCGGCCCCCACTCGTTTCACGCGCTACCATCGGCGCGCATGTACGACAAAGCACGCCGAACCGAATGCGCCTGTCGGCGCGAAGGCCGCTCGTAGCGGCAGAGTTTGGAGCCCGGGGCATACCGGTCCGGCGTGCCCCACAACTGTACGACCAGTCAACGCCCGCGCGCATCCCGTGGCGGCGTGCATCAACCCACACGGGGCGTGTGCCACAGCACGCCTCATCGCCGAGGCCGTGGCGGCGTGAAGCGGGGCCGACACCGTGCCCGTGCCTGGGAGGGTCGACCCGCGAGAGCTGCCCCTGCCTCGTGAGGCGCGCACATGTGGGACCATGGAAGCGTGATGACATCGACCCCGCCCACGCGGCGCCGCACCGGCCAAGGCCGTGGACGTCGCCGCGACACCCTGGCCACCCGGCACGTGCCCACGATCATCGGTATTCTCACCGTCACCGTGCTGGCCGCGGCCACGATCGTCGCGTGGTGGCTGCCCGGGTCTCGCTGGAGCGTCGGTCCCGTCGTCGCGGTCGCTTCCTTCCTGCTGGCTCTCGGCTGGCCGACGCTGGCGCGCCTGCACATGCCGTGGCTCGCCCAGGCGGTCCTCGCCCTGGGTGGCGCGCTGACCCCCATGGGCGTCGCCTACTGGAAGAATCTTGACATCGCCGTGCCGCTGACGGGCATCACGCTGGTCGCACTGGTTGCGGCGACGATCCTGGACGCGCCAGCGCCGCGCGACCACTCCGTGGGGCGCACGAGCGAGCACTGGGGCTCCACGGCCCTGAGTGCGGCGCTCGCCTCGTCGGTCACCTGCCTCCTGATTGTCACCTCCGGCTCCATGTGGGTCTCCCTCACCGTCCATGAGCGCTGGTCGGGCATTGTCCCCATGGCTGCCCTGATCGCCGTCATCGGCGCGGCCTCGGCGCGTTTCGGGCGCAGCGCGAAGGCCGGCGTTGCCTTCGCGATGATTGCCGGCCTCGTCGCGGGCCTCGTGGTTGCCTCGATCGCCTGGTTCCTCGGGCAGACCTCGGACCTGCTGCCCGTCGTCTTCCCCTTCATCGCCAAGCGTTTCGGCGAATTCGCCGCCTTCCTGACCCTGGGCGGCGTCACCGGCTTCGGTGTCGGCTTCGCCGTCTCCGTCGTCGACGCGCTGCTGGGCGAGCGCGCGTCCTCCGCCGAGCTCGCCAACATCCTGGGCCGCGGCGCCGCGAAGTTCCTCGTCGCCGCCCTGCCCGTCTACGCGATGATCCGCATCGGCGGAATCTGAGGCCCCGCGGCGGTCGGGTGAGCGCGTGGCCGCGCCCCGGCCTCGTCCCTATTTCGCTGCCAGCTGCGCGCGCCCCTGCTCGCGCGCCCACGTCCACCCGAGGCGTTAGGCTGGAGTCATGATGGTGATACCTGCTGACCTGCCCGCACTCGTCGCTCCCGTCGCGTGGATGCTTGGAACCTGGGAAGGCTGGGGCATGTACGCCGCCCCCGCCGCCCCCGGCCAGGAAGAACCCGCCGAGGATTCCCCCGTCATCGAGGAGATCCGCGGCGACGTCGTCGGCGAGCAGATGCGCCTGGTGACCCGCGTGTACGCGGGCGTCGCCTCCGAGCCGATCGACCCCACCTGGGACGCGGCGAAGGGCCTGTCCGCAATCGAGAAGGGCGACCTGATCAGCGAGGAGACCGTGTACGTCTCCGTCGCCCCCTCTGACGCGCCGCTGCCCCCGCCCGGCCAGTACAACCCCCGCGAATTCACGGCGACCTCCGCGTCCACCGAGGGCCACAGCGCCGTGTGGGACGGCGTGAGCGTCGGCCCGCGCGTGCAGATGGTCTCCGACGCGATCGCTCTCGGCGTGGGTGCCACCCGCGTGACGCACCTGGGCCGCATGTTCGGCCTGGTCGCGGGCGAGCTCATGTGGACGCAGGAGCGCACGCTCGACGGCGAGGACGAGGCCGACGTCGAGATTTCCGGCCGCCTGCACCGCACCGAGCAGGCCTCCACCGAGTCCGGCGAGGTCATCGACGGCATCGACGATTCCCAGGATGGCTTCCTTGTCTGAGTCCGCGCTCGATTCCGAGTTCGTCGACGAGGCCGTGGCCTCCTTCGGCGCGACCCCGCACTTCGGGGACCCGTCGGGGGAGCAATGGGCCCTCGAGGGCGGCCGCGCGCTGGTGCGCCGCCCGGACCTGGCCGTCATCTCCGTGTCGGGGGCCGATCGGCTCACCTGGCTGACGTCGCTGTCCTCCCAGGTCGTCACCGACCTCGTGCCCGGCGTGAGCCGCGAGCTGTTGATCCTCTCGCCAGAGGGGCGCGTCGAGCACTGGGCCGGCGCGAGCGACGACGGGGAGACGCTGCACCTGATCGTGGAGCGCTCGGACCTGTCGGGGTTCGCGGCATTCTTGGATTCGATGCGTTTCGCGCTGCGCGTGAGCGTTGAGGAGCGCGACGTCGCCCTGTTCTCCTCGGTGCGTGCTGGCGCGAATACGCCCGAGTCCGTGGCCGGCCTGCCCGGACACCTGTGGACCTGGGAGGACCCGTGGCCCGGCGTCGTCGAAGGCGGGGCCGCCTACTTCCAGGGCGAGCGCCACCCCGGCGCGCGCACCCCGATGATGTTTCACGCCGTTTCACGCGAGGCTGCGGACGAGTTTGAGGCCGCGTGGCTGTCCGCTTGCCCCGAGTCCGGCTCGCGCCGCTGTGCCGGGTACCTGGCGTGGGAGGCCATGCGCGTCGCCGCGTGGAAGCCGCGCCTGGGCCGCGAGACCGACGCCCGCGCGATCCCGCCCGAGGTGGACTGGCTGCGAACCGCCGTCCACACGGCGAAGGGCTGCTACCGCGGGCAGGAAACCATTGCCCGCGTCTTGAACCTGGGCCGGCCTCCGCGCCGCCTCGCCTACCTACAGCTGGACGGCTCTCGCGGCGACCTGCCCGCGCCCGGCACCCCCATCGAGGTGGGCGGGCGTCAGGTCGGCGTCATCACCTCCTCGGCCCGCCACGCGGACGAGGGGCCGATCGCTCTCGCGCTGATCGCGCGCGCCGTGCCTGTGACGACCGTCTTCGATATTGACGGCGTCGCCGCCGCCCAGGAGGAGATCGTGCCCGTGCACGGCAAGTCCTCCGTGTCCCCGGAGACGCGCCCGGGTGCCAACCTCTCGCGCGAGGCCGGCCAGCGCGGCGGTTCCACGGGCTTCGGCGGCCTCGGCTCCGCCCTGGGGTCGCGCTGATGCGCGCCGTCATCCAGAGAGCTACCTCCGGCGAGGTGCGGGTCGACGGCACCGTCGTCGGACGTCTCGCCCTCGATACGCCTGCCGAGGCGGAGAGGCGCCAGGGCCTCGTCGTCCTCCTGGGCGTTCAGCGTGGCGATGGGCCCGAGCAGGTGGCCACGGTCGCCCGCAAGATCGCCGAGTTGCGCATCCTCGACGACGAGCGTTCCGCGCTCGACGCGGGTGCCCCGGTCCTCGTGATCTCGCAGTTCACCCTGTACGGGGACACCCGCAAGGGGCGCCGTCCCTCGTGGGCGCACGCCGCCCCCGGCGAGGAGGCCGAGCCCCTCGTCGACGCGGTCGTGGCCGACCTACGCGGCCGTGGCCTGCACGTCGAGACCGGCCAGTTCGGCGCGATGATGGAGGTCTCGCTGGTCAACGACGGGCCCTTCACGGTCCTCGTCGAGGCATAGTTCCCCCACAACGTCGCACGTAATTTCCCTGTCAACCTTTCAGGTTTTGAAATACGGTTGTTGCAATTACAGCGTTTGTGAGGCTAGTCGAAAACTGACCCGATTAAATTACGTGCGACTTTGTGAGGGGGCGATCCAGTGCCCTCGCCCCCGCGCCCCGGCCCCGGCCTCGTCCCTGCGCCCAGGGCGAAAGCGCGCGCACGGCGCGGGAGCTTTCCGTAGGCTGTAACCAGTCAACTGGGACGGGTGTGCGCCGAGCTCGGCGAAGTGCCCGTCTCGTGAAATGAGGAGAGGCATGTTCGAACGCTTTACCGACCGCGCTCGCCGGGTCGTCGTGCTCGCGCAGGACGAGGCTCGCGGTCTCAAGCACAACTACATCGGCACGGAGCACCTGCTGCTCGGCCTGATCTCCGAGGGCGAGGGCGTCGCCGCCAAGGCCCTGGAGACGATGGATATCAAGGGTGAGGCCGTGCGCGCCTCCGTCATCGAAATCATCGGCGAGGGTGAGAAGCCGGTCGAAGGCCACATCCCCTTCACCCCGCGCGCCAAGCGCGTCTTCGAGCTGAGCCTGCGCGAGGCCCTGCAGCTGGGCCACAACTACATCGGTACGGAGCACCTGCTGCTCGGCCTCCTCAAGGAGGGCGAGGGCGTGGCCGCCCAGGTCCTGACGAAGCAGGGCGCGGACCTGGCGCAGGTGCGTCAGACCGTCATCCAGATGCTCAGCGGCTACCAGCGCGGCGACGACGAGGGTCGCGAGTCCGTCGGCGCGGGCGTGGGCGGCTCGGGTGGTCCCGAGCGTTCCAACTCCGCGATCCTCGAGCAGTTCGGCCGCAACCTGACGCAGGCCGCGCGCGAGAACAAGCTGGACCCCGTCATCGGCCGCCGCGTCGAGATGGAGCGCGTCATGCAGGTCCTCTCGCGCCGCACGAAGAACAACCCGGTCCTGATCGGTGAGCCCGGCGTCGGTAAGACCGCGGTCGTCGAGGGCCTCGCCCAGGCGATCGTGCACGGCGACGTGCCCGAAACCATCAAGGACAAGCAGATCTACAGCCTCGACATGGGGTCGCTGGTCGCTGGCTCGCGCTACCGCGGCGACTTCGAGGAGCGCCTGAAGAAGGTCCTCAAGGAGATCCGCACGCGCGGCGACATCATCCTGTTCATCGACGAGATCCACACGCTCGTGGGTGCGGGTGCCGCTGAGGGGTCGATCGACGCGGCCCAGATGCTCAAGCCCATGCTGGCGCGCGGCGAGCTCCAGACGATCGGCGCCACCACGAACGATGAGTACCGCAAGTACATCGAGAAGGACGCGGCCCTTGAGCGCCGCTTCCAGCCGGTGAAGGTCGAGGAGCCCAGCGTCGACGAGACGGTGGAGATCCTCAAGGGCCTGCGCGACCGCTACGAGGCGCACCACCGCGTCATCATCACGGATGCCGCGATCCAGGCCGCTGCTGAGCTGGCGGACCGCTACATCTCGGATCGTTTCCTCCCCGACAAGGCGATCGACCTGGTCGACGAGGCCGGTGCGCGCCTGCGCATCCGCCGCATGACCGCGCCGCCGGAGCTGCGCGAGCTGGACGAGAAGATCGCCGAGGTACGCCGCAACAAGGAGGCGGCCATCGACGATCAGGACTTCGAGAAGGCCGCGTCGCTGCGCGACGAGGAGTCGAAGCTCTCCGAGGAGCGCAAGGCGAAGGAGGAGGCCTGGAAGGGCGGCGAGTCCGATGAGATCGCCGAGGTCGGGGATCAGGAGATCGCCGAGGTCCTGGCCATGTCGACCGGCATCCCGGTCGTGCGCCTCACCCAGACTGAGACCGCGAAGCTGCTCAAGATGGAAGATGAGCTGCATAAGCGTGTCATCGGCCAGGACGAGGCCGTCAAGGCTCTCGCGCAGTCGATCCGTCGTACGCGCTCGGGTCTGAAGGATCCGAACCGTCCCGGTGGCTCGTTCATCTTCGCCGGCCCGACCGGCGTGGGTAAGACCGAGCTGGCCAAGGCCCTCGCTGAGTTCCTTTTCGGCGACGAGGACGCCCTCATCCAGCTGGATATGTCCGAGTTCTCGGAGAAGCACACGGCCTCGCGCCTCTTTGGTGCTCCTCCCGGTTACGTCGGTTACGACGAGGGTGGCCAGCTCACGGAGAAGGTCCGTCGCAAGCCGTTCTCGGTCGTCCTCTTCGACGAGGTCGAGAAGGCTCACCCGGACATCTTCAACTCGCTGCTTCAGATCCTGGAGGAGGGTCGCCTGACGGACTCGCAGGGCCGCAAGGTGGACTTCAAGAACACCGTCATCATCATGACGACGAACTTGGGTACTCGCGACATCAACAAGGGTGTCCTCACGGGCTTCCAGACCGCGGACAACTCGACGCACGACTACGGCCGTATGAAGTCGAAGGTTGCCGAGGAGCTCAAGCAGCACTTCCGTCCCGAGTTCCTCAACCGCGTCGATGACACGATCGTGTTCCCGCCGCTGACCAAGCCCGAGATCGCGCGCATCGTTGACCTGATGATCGCCAAGCTGGCCAAGCGTATGGAGGCTCAGGACATGCGCCTGCAGCTGACGGACGAGGCTCGCGAGCTGCTCGCGGACGTGGGCTTTGACCCGGTCCTGGGTGCGCGCCCGCTGCGTCGTGCGATCCAGCGTGAGATTGAGGATGCGCTGTCCGAGCGCATCCTGTTCGGAGAACTGCAACCCGGTCAGGTTGTCACCGTTGGCGTCTCTGGAGAGGGTAAGGACCGCACGTTCACCTTCAATGGAGAGTGATTTACTCGCCAATTGTCTTTGGCTGACAAACCAGTCACTTTGGGAGGGTGGCCCGTCGCACAGCGATGGGCCACCCTCTAGTTGTCAAGTAATCACACATCTGATAGATTCTCATTAACTATTAGTATGCGGTGTAGTCGTGCCACACTATTTATGGGGTACTGCTCATCGATCGAGAGAGGCCATATGTCCGCGAAAACGCGACACAATCGGATCAGTGCGAGACGTCGTCTGCCGGCGTTCATCCTCGTGCTGCTCGTTGTGGCGCTCTGCATCGCGGGTGTCATCTACAAGGGCGCGGAGGTGACCCAGGTCAACGTCAACGACGGTGGCATCTGGGTGACCAACAAGTCCAAACAGATGGTCGGCCACCTCGACTACGAGGCCCGCATCCTCGACGGCGCGCTGCGCACCGAGGCCACCAACTTCGATGTCGGCCAGGCGGGGGAGACTGTCACCGTCTCCGACCTCACCTCGTCGACGGTCGCGCCCGTTAACGTCACCCAGGTCTCCCTCGGCTCCCCGACGGCCCTGCCCGCGGGGTCCGCGGTCATGCAGGGCGGCGATGTCCTCGGCGTCCTCGATGCGTCCGACGGCACCCTGTGGACGACCTCCGCCGTGAACCCTAGCCCCCTGAACCTTTCTGAGGCGGCGGCCCTCTCCTCGAACATGGGCGCCAGCGCCTTCGTGACCGGCTTGGATGGCTCTGTTTACACTCTGGCTGCCTCGGGCACGCTGACTACGGTCAAGCGCCAGGGAGCGGTCGATCAGGCGAAGACATCCACGGTGGAAGGGATCCCCGAGGATGCGCGACTGAGCATGACGGTTGTCGGCGACCAGGTCGTCGCCCTCGATGGCGAGTCCAACACGATCTTCCTGCCCGACAATAAACGGATCGATCTGAGCGCTGCCGGCGTCGAGACCGGCGGCGTCCTCCAGCAGGCCGGCCCGAAGGCCGATTCCGTCCTGCTCGCCACGCCCACCTCCCTCGTGGCGATCCCGCTGGCGGGCGGCACCCCGACGATCACCCCCTCCACCGAGGGCGGCGTCAGCGGCACCCCGGCCGCGCCCGTACGCCACGAAGGCTGCGCGTATGGCGCGTGGACCGGCAGCGGCGCGTACATGCGCGCCTGCGACGATCCTTCGGCGAACAAGCAGATGGTCGTCGATACGCTGACGACCGCACGTGAGATCGTCTTCCGCACGAACCGCAAGGCCATCGTCCTCAACGACGTCGCCGAGGGCAGTGTGTGGCTGCCCGACTCGAACATGGTCCTCATGGACAACTGGGACGAGGTCGAAAACGAGCTCGAGCAAAACGAGGACGAGCAGGACAGCCCCGAACTGACGAACGAGGTCGCGGACCCGCAGCAGCGTGAGGAAAACACCCCGCCCGAGGCCGAGGACGACGAATTCGGCATCCGCCCGGGCCGCTCGACCATCCTGCCCGTGCTCGACAACGACTCCGACCTTGACGGTGACGTGCTGACTGCCGCGCCGGTCAAGCAGCCCGAGTGGGGCGTCGTGACGGTCGCGCGCGGCGGACGAGCCCTGCAGATCAACGGAGTGTCGGCGTCTCAGAGCGGCTCGACGACGTTCACCTACGCGGCCTCCGACGGCCAGGCCTCGGCCGAGGCGCACGTGCGCGTCACCATCCACCCCTTCGATCAGAACGAGGGGCCCGCGCAGCTACGCGTCCCGACCGTCAAGATCGGCGCGGGCGCTCAGATCCAGTACGAGGCCCTGAGCGACTGGCGTGATCCCGACGGCGACCCCATCTATCTGAAGAACGCCGAGGCCCCCGAGGGACTGAAGGTCTCCTTCACCGAAGATGGCTCCGTCACCATCACCGAGGAGGGGGGTGCGGCCGGCCCGAAGTCCATCGTTCTCACGGTTGCTGACGACCAGGGTGCGGAGACCCGCGGCGAGCTGATCGTCGACGTTCAGGAGGCCGGAAACCTGCCGCCTTCTGCGAACGGCGACCTCTTCCAGGCGCACCCGGGTGAGACCGTCACCCTCGATCCTTTGAAGAACGACACTGACCCGAACGGCGACCAGCTGACCCTGGCGGCCGTGTCCGGTGCGCCCGCCGGTGCCTCGATCCAGCCCGACCTGGATCGCGGAACCATCGACTTTAGGGCGACCGAGCCGGGCTCCTACTCCTTTGCCTACACCGTGTCCGACGGCATCGCGACGACACTGGGCATTATTCGCGTCGAGGTCACGGCACCCTCGAGCGAGCCTCCCGTCGCCGAAAACGACACGGCGGTCCTGCCGCAGGGCGGCTCCGTCCTCGTCGCGCCGCTGAATAACGACTACGATCCCTCCGGCGGCCTGCTGTCGATCGTCTCCGTGGATGCCTCGAACGCCCCGGACATCGAGGTGGCCCTCATCGATCGTCACCTGCTGCGCGTCACCGCGCCCGCGGGCCTGGACCGCACGGTGCAGTTCAGCTACACCGTGTCCAACGGCGTCGGCGAGGCCACGGCCGACGTGATGGTCATCCCCGGAGCGGCGGATCGATCTGACCTGCCGCCCATCCTCAAGCCCGACCACGTGAAGGTGCGCGTCGGCGACGTGGGCACCGTGTCGGTCCTGGCGAACGATCGCTCGCCCGCCGGCCTGAACCTCCAGGTCGAGTCGACTCTCGAATACGATTCCGGCTCCGCACTGGGAACCCCCTTCGTCACAGGTAACCAGGTACGCCTCGAAGCTGGGCAGACCACCGGCCTCATGGACGTGACCTACTCGGTCATCGACTCCGCGGGCAACCGCGCATCGAGCACCGTCACCTTCGAAGTGATGGGTGCCTCTGATCAGAACCAGGAGCCGCGTCCCCGCGACATCACAGCCTGGGCGGCCGCGGGGCAGACCACCCGCATCGCGGTGCCCCTGGACGGCATCGACCCCGACGGCGACTCCGTGACCCTGGGCGGCCTCGGTTCGTCCCCGCAGCTGGGCAACGCGACTGTCGGCCCGACCTGGATCGACTACACGCCGAACCAGAATGCCACGGGCACCGACTCCTTTACCTACACGGTCGAGGACCGCCAGGGCGGGCGTGCCTCCGCTCGCGTGCGCGTCGCCATCTCGGCCGCGCCGACGCTCAACCAGAACCCGGTCGCCGTCCCCGACACGGTGCTGACCCGACCGGACCGCATGGTGACCGTCAACGTCCTGTCGAACGACGTGGACCCGGACGGCGATCCGCTCTCGCTGGACGATGACAGCCTCGAAACGGCCACGCCCGAGCTCGACCCGCAGGTCCTGTCCTCCTCGACCATCCAGGTGCACACGCCCTCGCAGGCCGGCACCTACCTCGTGTCCTACGTGGTGAGCGACGGTCGCGGCGGCTCCGCCCGAGGCACCGTGACGGTCTACGTCCAGGACGACGCCCCGCTGAAGGCACCCATCGCCCGCGATGACTTCGTGTCCTACGAGGAGCTGCCCACCGACGGTTCGGCCGTGCGCGTGAAGGTCCTCGACAACGACGAGGACCCCGACGGCAGCATCAACGAGCTGACCGTGACGACCGCAGAATCTGGCGTGACCGTCGACGGCAATGACGTGCTCATCCCGGTGATGGACAGCATGCGCCTGGTCGTCTACACGATCACGGACCGCGACGGGCTGACCAACTCCGCCGTCGTGACCGTGCCCGGCCGCGATACGACCGCGCCCTTCCTCAACACCGCTAGCCTGCCCATCGAGATGGACGCGGGTACCTCGCGCACGATCAACCTGGCGGATTACGTGGTGACGCGCTCGGGCCGCAGCCCGCGCCTCGTGGACGACTCCTCCCCGGTTGCGCAGACCGGACTGGACTCGGTCGTCGCCGACTCGTCGACGCAGCTGACGCTGACCGCGAACGCCTCCTTCGGCGGCAACTCCGCGTTCCTCATCCAGGTCGCGGACGGTGACGCCTCCGACGCGGGTACGCTCACCGCCTCCCTGTCGCTGCCCGTGCACATCAAGGCGACCCAGAACCAGCCGCCCACCTTCGCCCCGACCGCGATCCGCGTCGAGGCCGGTGGCGCTGCCGTCACGCAGGACCTCAAGCTCGGCGTGCGCGACCCCGAGGGCACGGACGTCTCGACCTTCACCTACGCGATGGGCTCTGCCCCCGACACGATCTCCGCGTCGCTGTCGGGCTCCGTCCTGACGGTGTCCGCGCCCGAGACCGCCTCCGCTGGCTCCGCTGGTTCCATTGCCGTGAGCGTCACGGACGAGCAGGGCAACACTGTCAACGGCTCCATCCCCGTCGAGGTCGTCGGCACCACGAAGCCGCGCATTCAGGTGCCGGCATACTCGCTGAAGACCTCGGTGAACACTCCCGTGAGCATCGACGTCGCCTCGCAGGCCACCAACCCGTTCCCGGACACGCCGATCACTCTCGAGGGTGCCGCCATCTCGCTGGGGGACGCGACCACCTCGACCTCTGGCACGGTCGTTACCATCACGCCGAATTCGGCGGGTACCGTCTCCGTCGCCTACCGCGTCAACGACAAGCTCAAGGACCCCTCGCGCGTCGTCCAGGGCATCATCACCGTCACGGTGACGGGCAAGCCCGACGCGCCCACCGGCGTGGTTGCCCGGGCCAAAGGCCCGACGGGTGCCACCGTGTCCTTCAACGCTCCCGCATCCAACGGCGAGCGCATCACCGAATACCGCATCTACAGCGGCGGTAGCCAGGTCGCCAGCTGTACCGAGACCGTGTGCGAGGTGAACGGCCTGACGACCGGCCGCAGCTACACCTTCACCGTGAAAGCAGTGAACGCCTCCGGCGAGTCTGACGGCGCGGAGTCGAACTCCGTGACGCTCTCCGGCGTCCCGGATCGCCCGGGCGGCCCGACCGTGACGGCCGGTGACGGTCAGCTTGCGGTGACGTGGGATGCGCCCGACAACAACGGTTCGCCCATCACCTCCTACACCGTGTACGCGACGATCGCAGGTGCCGCGGCGAGCACATGCACGACGAACGGCGAGCAGGCGTGCACCGTGAAGAACCTCGTCAACGATCGGACGTACACCGTCACGGTTGTCGCCACGAACGCGAACGGTAACTCCCAGGCGTCCCCGGGTGTGAGTGGCACCCCGAAGGCGACGCGACGCGGGCCCGATCAGCCGGTCATCACGAGCGCCAGCGCGGCCCAACAGCGCGACGGTAACGTCGCTCTGGCGACCATCACCTGGTCCCTGGGTAGCTCCGGCACCGCTCGATGGGGCCAGACGATTGTGTCGATCAACGGCAGCACCAAGACGGTCTCGGGCGGAACCACCTCCACCCAGATGACTGTTCCCTACGGCGTGGCCCTCACCGTGTACGTGACCGTCAGTAACGCGAATGGTGACACGGCGACCTCTTCTGGCTACGTCATTCCGGCGGTCGTCCACGAGGATCCCACTCCTCCCAAGACGACGCCGCTGGCCCCCGACGCGCCGCGCCTGGGCCCGCCCTCGGATAACGCCCTGGGCAAGCTTCGCATCGCCAATGCCCGCCTGAAGGAAGGAAACGGCTACACGGCCGCCGACCTGGAGCTCTTCTACGCGGATAGCGCGGCGGGGTGCACGGCCCCCGGCAACCCTCTGCGCCTCAACAATGGTGACCGCGGCGACTTCGACATCGGCCCGCTCACCCCGGGTGCGACGATGACCTTCTACTTCTGCCAGCGCGGCAAGAAGGACGACGGGTCGTACGTCTGGAGCCCGGTCACGTCGGCTACCGGCACGGTCGGTAACGGCCAGCGCAGCCGTGACGATGACGACGACAACACGTCGATCCCCGTGTTCAGCGTGTCGGTCACCCCCTACATCAACAGCGCGTCCGTGTCGTGGACTATCCCCGCCGGCGTCAACCCCGTGCAGACCAGCGTGTGGATTAAGGGGATGGAGGGGTCGACTAAGCAGACGTTCAGTGGTCCGATGACCTCGTGGGCGGTCCAGGGCCTGGCGCCAGTCAACCAGTACACGGTTGTCGTCGAAATGGTCGGCGCCGGTGGGGCACACCGTCAGGTCGAAGCCACCTTCACAACCACCGAAGCCGCGGAAAATATCGACGCGACCTTCACCGGAAAAACCACGTGTTCGAACGGGCAGGAATGCGGCTCGATGACGCTGACGGCCAAACGAGCCTCCCAGTTCGGATCGGGTGTCACGCTCATCTGCACGGTCAGCACCGGGCGACCGGCTCAGGACACCGAATTCCGCTTCTCACGGGACACGCCGAGCATACCGGGTATCCTGACGGAGGCAATCACCGCTCGAGAGCTGAATGCGCGGGACATCGTGAAGAGCTGCCGAGTCGAATAAGACGACCATACTTTCCCCGTTACGAGCAACAAGAGAAACATAGGACAACTCATGACCCTTTCCATTGAGGATGCAACCAGGTTCGCCCAGGTCTTCAAGGGCCTCGTCGACGGCGTGTCCGTGGCGGTCCTGGACAAGCGCCAGGCCGTGCGACTCGCACTCACGACGATGTTCGCCGGCGGCCACCTCCTGCTCGAGGACGCCCCCGGTACCGGCAAGACCGCGCTGGCGCGCGCCATCAGCGCCGTTATCGACGGTACGCACTCGCGCATCCAGTTCACCCCCGACCTGCTGCCCTCGGACATCACCGGCGTCAACATGTTCAACCAGAAGACGGGCGAGTGGGTCTTCCACGCCGGCCCCGTCTTCGCGGAGATCGTCCTGGCCGACGAGATCAACCGAGCGTCGCCCAAGACCCAGTCCGCCCTCCTGGAGGTCATGGAAGAGGCCCAGGTGACGGTCGACGGCGTGCGCCGCCCCGCCCCCCAGCCCTTCATGGTGATCGCGACCCAGAACCCCGTCGAGCAGGCCGGCACCTACCCGCTGCCCGAGGCCCAGCTGGACCGCTTCCTCATGAAGACCTCGATCGGCTATCCCTCGCGCTCCGCGATGATCGACGTCCTCGACGGCTCGGCCTCGCCCGACCGTTCGAAGAACCTCAAGCCCCTGCTGACGGGCAAGGACATCGTCGCCTGGGCGGCCCTGGCCTCGGCGAACCACACGGACCGCGCCGTCCTCGACTACGTGGCCGCGCTGGCGGAGGCGACCCGCGAGGACGAGTCCTCGCTGCTGGGCGTGTCCACCCGTGGTGCCATCGGTATGGTGCGCTGCGCCCGCGTGTGGGCGGCCGCGCAGGGACGTAACTTCGTCCTGCCCGACGACATCAAGGCCCTCGCGGTGCCCGTGTGGGCGCACCGCGTCATCGTCGACCCCGACGCCGCGTTCTCGGGCGCGACCGCCGAGGGCGTCATCCAGCGTGCCCTGACGTCGGTGCCCGCGCCGGCCGTCGGCGCGTAAGGAAACGCCGGATACAACGATGGAAGGGATGCGAACGGACACCCCCACGATGGTCTCGCCCAAACGGGCGCAGGCCGTTCGTTCGCATCCCCTCAAAACCCTCGTGGGCGCGGTCACCCCGACCGGGTGGGCCGTGATCACGCTCGTCATCGTGGGCCTCGCGCTCGCGGTCGCCTTCCAGTGGGTCGAGGCCCTGGCGTGCGCTCTCGCGGGCGTCGTGGCCCTGGCGCTCGCCGCGATGCGCGTCGCGTGGCGTCCCCCGCACGTCGTGTCGATCCGCGTCCCCAACGAGCGCATCGTGGCCGGCCAGACCGCCGTCGGCGAGATTTCGGTGCGCAACGAGCGGGCCCGTTCCGTGCGCTCGGGCATCATCGAGCTGCCGATCGGCACGGGCACGGGCGAGTTCGTCGTGCCCCCGCTGGGTGCCCACGAGACCTGGGACGAGATATTCCTGATTTCCTCGCGTCACCGAGGCCTCATCAACGTCGGCCCCGCGCGCGCCGTTCGCTCTGACGCGCTCGGCCTGCTGCGCCGCGTTCGCATGTGGGACGAACCCGTCCTCCTGCACGTGCACCCGCGCACCGTGCGCGTTCCCTTCGATGCGACCGGCTTCCAGCTGGACGTCGAGGGCGTGTCCACGGGCAAGCTCTCCAGCTCCGATGTCTCCTTCCATGCGCTGCGCGATTACGAGCCGGGCGATGACCGCCGCGCCGTGCACTGGCAGTCGACGGCTCGCCTGGGCAAGCTCATCGTGCGCCAGTACGAGGAGACGCACCGATCCCACCACGTCATCGTCTTGGATACGTCGCGCGACGCGTGGGATCACGACACCTTCGAGACCGCGGTCTCCGTCGCCGGCTCCCTGGGCCTGGCAAACCTGCGCGAATCGCGCCCCGTGTCGCTGACGACGACCGAGGGCTGGCTGCCGTCGGGCGTCGCCATGCGCATGCTGGATGCCCTTTCCGAGGTGGGGGCTCGCTCCTTCGGCGACCTGTCGCGCCGCGTGCGTGAGGCAGTGGCGCAGCGTCCCGGCGTCTCCGCCCTCACCCTCATCGTCGGGCCGAACGTGACGGACACGGAGGCCGCTCACCTGGCGCGCCTGGCCCCGATCGACGTCCCGGTCTCCATCATTCGTATCGGTGCGGAGGGCGTGCGCGCCCGCCGTGACCTCGGCCGTGGTGTGCTCCTGGATTGCTCGACGCTGGACGACCTGCCGCGCATTATCGTCGCCGGAGGCCTGGCATGAGCACGAACGTCGACACTAAGCCCCGCGCTCAGCGCATTGATTCCCAGGACGAGGCCGTGGCCTCGTCCGTGGAGGCGACCGAGCGCCGCGAGGCCACAGCCCAGAATCAGACGCCCGTCGCCGCGGGCGAGTCGCCGGCACCCAAGCCCAGGACCACCCGCAATCGTCTGCTGACGATCACACAGCGCTTCGCAACGTTCCGTACGCGCCTGCCGATCTGGTCGCTGCTCGTCCTCGCCCTGCTGTTCGCCGGCCCGGTCGCGGCTTTCGAGCCGGTCTTCGGCGGGGGAGTGGGCGCGATCGCCGCGGGCGCGGGCGTGGCCTGCGGCCTGCTGATCGCCGCCGCCTCGACGCGCTGGCGCTGGGACGCGCTGACGACTGTCCTGAGCGTCGTCGTCACATACTTCCTGCTGGGCAGCGCGGCCGCCCTGCGCGCCGAGGCCCTCTACGGATTCCTGCCCACCGGCAAGACGCTGCAGGTCATGGTGCTGGGTTCCTTCCGCGCGTGGAAGGACCTGCTGACCCTGACGCCCCCCGTGTCGGTCTACTCGGGCCCGGCCCTCGTGCCGTGGATGTGTGGCCTCGTGTGCGCCGTCCTCGCGGGCCTGATCACCGCCCGCTCCGGACGCGCGGTCCTCGGGTCGATCCCGCTCGTCCTCATGGGCGTTATTTCGGTGTTTTTCGGCCTCTCGGGCCACGCGCTGCCCGTGTGGGCCGTGCTGGCCTGGTGGGCGCTCCTGGCCGCCTGGTGGGCGTTGGCCGCCCAGTACCAGCGCATCACGCTGGGGCAGGACGTCCTCGTGGGTCGTTCCCCCTCGGGTGGTGGCGAGGCGACTGCCGCGCGACAGTCGCGTTCGACCGTGTACGTCGGCACGCGCCTGCTGGGTGCCCTCGCCGTCCTCGCGGTGTCCGTCGGCGTCGCGCTGCCCGCCGCGGAATTCCTCGGTGCCGGCGGCACGCGCATCGTGGGCCGCGACCTCGTGGACCCGCCCCTCGACATTCAGGCCTACCCCTCGCCTCTGTCCTCTTTCCGCCACTACACGACGGACCTGAAGGACGAGACCCTCCTGACCGTGTCCGACCTGCCGGAGAACCAGCGCGTGCGCATCGCGGCGATGGACGTGTACGACGGCACGACCTTCGGTATGTCGACGAAGCGCGGAGACGGACACACGGGCTACATCCCCGTGGAGTCCACGATCCCCGGCCGCGCCGAGGGCGACTCCCTCGTGACCGTGACGACGAATGGCCTGTCTGGCCCATGGGTGCCGGTGCTCGGCAATGCGTCGGAGATCGCGTTCACGGGTGCGGGCTCCGCCGCCCAGAAGGACGGCCTCTACGTCGACATGTGGGCGAACGCCGCGCTGACGACCGGCCCCGCGGGAACGATGACCTACAACGTGCGCACGTCTTTCGCTGAGCCAGTACGCGACGAGGACCTGGCGTCCCTGTCGGTCGTGCCGCTGTCCACAACGGATAAGAACGTGCCCGAGGGCCTGGCGACGAAGGTCTCTGAGATCACCCAGAACGCCTCCACGGCGCTGTCCGCCGCGCGCGCGATCGAGCACTACCTGGCGAACAACGGCTACTACCTGAACGAGAACACGCAGTTCTCACGCCCGGGTGTGCGTACGGATCGCCTGGAGCGCATGCTGAGCAGCGACGATCAGCTCATCGGTGACGACCAGCAGTACTCGGCACTCATGGCCCTGATGCTGCATCAGTTGGGTATGAACGCCCGCGTCGTCATGGGTGCCTACCCCGAGGGCGGCTCCCAGGGAGGCCCCGCGACTCTGCACGGCTCCGATATCCGCGCGTGGGTCGAGGTCGAGTTCGAGGGCGGCGTCTGGGCCGTCTTCGATCCCACGCCCCCGCGCGACCACACGCCGCAGACCCAGGTCCCCAAGCCTCGGAGCGTGCCGCGCCCGCAGGTGCTCCAGCCCCCGGAGCCCCCCGAGGCTCCCGCGGAGCTGCCGCCGACGACGCGCGACCAGAACGCCGATCCGATGGAACCCCCGGCAGAGCCCTTCCCGTGGGGTCTCGTCGCCGGCATCTCGGGTGGCATCCTGTTGATTCTTCTGCCGCCGCTGATGATCCTGCTGTTCAAGGCGGGGCGCCGCAGGCGTCGGCGCCGTGCCGCCGCCGTGGGCGCGCTGGTCGGCTCGTGGGACGAGGTCGTGGACCTGGCCGCGGACTCCGGCCTACGCATCGACGTGGGGCATACGCGCCAGGAGACCGCCTGGTCCCTGGCCTCCCAGTGGGAGCTCGGCGAGGACCCGGGCGACCCCTTCACCCTGGTGACGGGCGAGGTACGCCACGGCGACGACGGCTCGACGGACTCGGTGGAGTTCGACGAGGCATCGGCCTCCTCGGGCCGTTACGTGATCGACGGATGGAGCCGCTTCGGCGACGACGTGCCCGCCCCCGTGGTGATCGCGCGCTACGCGGATATCGCGAGCTTCGCCTCGAACGGTGCCTCGCGTGACCGTGCGCGTGACGCGTGGGCCCAGGTGAGCTCCCTGCGTACCCAGGTGAGCAAGAAGGCTGGCTTCCTGGCGCGCGTGCGCCGCGCGCTGTCCCTGCGCTCCCTGCGCATGCGCCGCAAGTCGCGACTGAGCGCGTCGATCGCGCGCACGATGGATGAGGAGAAGAAGGCGTGACGCCGGCGGTTGCGGGTATGAGGGGCCCCGAGATTCCCGGCTTCCAGTGGGTGCGCCCGCTGGGCCAGGGTGGCTTCGCCGACGTCTTCCTGTACCGTCAGGAGCTGCCGAGCCGCGAGGTCGCCATCAAGGTCGTGCGTACGCAGGGCGATGAGCGGGGCACGAAAGAGCTGCACCGCGAGGCCGACGCGATGACGCTGCTGGCCGGCCATCCCGCGGTCGTCGAGCTGCACGGCGTGGGCACGACGGCCGACGGCCGCGCCTACCTGGTGATGGAATATTGCCCGGTCGCCGACCTGCTCACGCAGGTGCGTGCGCGCCCGATGGCCCTGGACAAGGCTCTCGATACGATGATCAAGGTGTGCGGTGGCGTGGAGATGTTCCACCGTCAGGGTTACGTGCACCGCGATATCAAGCCCTCGAACATCATGCTGGACGCCTACGGCAAGCCGGTGCTCGCCGACTTCGGCGTGGCCGCGAAGGTGGGGCAGCTGGAGGTCGGAGCGTTCGACGGCTTCTCGGTGCTGTGGGCGCCCCCGGAGCAGCAGGACGTGAATTCCCCGGCCTCGCCGCTGCAGGACGTGTGGGCGCTGGCCGCGACGACGTGGACCTTCGTGACGGGCCGCAGCCCCTTCGAGGATCCGATCGGCGACAATTCTGCCGCGTCGATCGCAAACCGCGTGCAGCGTGGCCGCGTGCGTGGCCTGGGCCGTGCGGACGCGCCGGCGGAACTTGAGCGCGTGCTGCGCGCGGCTATGGCGGTCGACCCGCAGGAACGTACGCAGACCGCCATGGAGTTTGGTCAGGGGCTG
Source organism: Sanguibacter keddieii (assembly GCF_001064145.1). Lineage (GTDB taxonomy): Bacteria > Actinomycetota > Actinomycetes > Actinomycetales > Actinomycetaceae > Pauljensenia. The sequence goes on along the minus strand of NZ_JVOJ01000041.1, from coordinate 6,284 downwards.
CAGCGCGTCCAGAAGGAGTTGGGCCTGCCGCGCACGGAGATGGAGATCAAGGAGAAGCGCTCCAAGGCCTCCGCCCCCGTTACGGGCGACCAGAAGACGCGCCTGCGTGGCGCTCCCGTCATCGACCCGGATAAGACGCGCCTGCGCTCCTCAGCCTCGTATTCCTTCGAGGGCGGGGCGGGCTCCGGCGGCGTTGAGGCCGTTGCGGACTCCTGGAAGATTGAGCGTTCCTCGGACGTGGACGAGGAATCGATCGGTCGCGTGGTCGAGGATTCCTCGGGTGCCAAGCGGGGAATCTCGCCCGTCGTGGGCGTGCTCCTGGCGCTCGTGGCGGCGGTCATTGCCGCCGGCCTGGTCGTGGGCATGCTGCGCGGCGAAGGATCGTTTACACGCATTTCTCCCGCACCCGAGACGACGAGCGCGTCGCCCGCCCCCGAGGACGCCGTGGGGTCGGCACCGCCGCAGGCGTCAGGACTGACGGGAGAGTATGCCGATGGCGTGGTGACGTGGACGTGGACGGCACCGACGGGCCCGGCCCCGGCCGATATCGCCTACACCTACGAGGCCACGGGCCCGGCAGGCACATCGCGCGGCCGCGTAGAGACCACAACGGCGATGGTGGATGGCGCAAGCGGCGAGAATTGCATGGAGATCACGACGGTGTCCCGCTCGTCGGGGCGCATGTCCGAGCCGCTACGCGCGTGTGTGGACGTGCCGTGATGCGGGTCATGCAATCGGTTCAATTTAATCCACCGCGACGCATCGCGTCTCAGCGAGGCGCTGGTCACGTCGCGTGTAGAATGTTCAGTATCGCGCGTGGTCCCTCGCGCTCAATGCAGCTAAAGGATGAAGGCACATGTCTCTGAATGAACATGCGGAACGTCCCGCAGTTCGATGGGGCGCCTCGACCGACATCGGTCCGGTCCGCTCCGAAAACGAGGATTCATGGCTGGCGGTCCCGCCTGTTTTCGCTGTCGCAGATGGGATGGGTGGCCACCTGGGTGGTGCTCAGGCCTCGTCGAGCGCTGTCATCACCCTCCAGGAGTTTCTGAGCACCGATCGTCTGGGAAACCGTCCCGTCGACTTGGTGGATCTGTCCGTCGCGATCGACGCTGCGGCGACGGCCGTCGCCTCGCTGGCACCGATCGATAATCCGACGAGCGCCCCGGGCACGACGCTGTCGGGCGTCATGGTGCTGCGCACCGCCGAGGGCCCGTACTGGCTCTCGTTTAACGTGGGTGACTCCCGCGTGTATGTCGTGGGCGGCGGGGGGATCCGCCAGCTCACTCACGACCACTCCGCGCTGCAGGAGGCGCGTGACCTCGCGGCCGCCTCCGGAGCGCCCCGTGTGATCCCTCCCGCAAACGTCGTGACAAAGGCGCTGGGTGCCGGGCAGACCGGAAGTGTGAAAGCCGACTACACAATCATGCCGCTGGAAGATGGCGATCGGGCGGTCATCTGCACAGACGGCGTGCACGGAGTCCTGCGTGATTCGCAGATTCATGCGGTTGTTGCGGGCGGCGACGGCCCTCAGGGGACTGCGGACACGCTCGTGCGCGCGTCGTTGGAATCGGGCACCCGGGACAATACGACCGCCGTTGTAGTTTACGCAGGAACCAAATCACGAGTAACATTGACATCGAATGTCATGAATCGGATGATTCAACCAGTACGTCCGGCGTCGATCGAGACCGCTCGCCGGGTTCCTCGTAGAGAAGGCAGTAACTGATGCTTCAGATTGGACGTTTCCTGTGCCGCGGGCAGGGCGCGATGCTCGTCACAGGCCCCCTCGGTGCGGCGCTGGTTCCGCTTGAGTTCGCTGACTCCGCGGCCGACGTGGTGTGGGGACGCGCGGACACTCAGGCGTGGCTGTCTCACGTTCAGGCCGAAAAGGGTGACGCCCTCCTCCTGGACTGTGCGGGCGAGCAGCCCTACCTGACCGTGCTGGGTGACATCCAGCTGCGCATGCGCGCCGCCGGTCAGATCACCGAGCAGGTCTGGACCGACCCGATCTGGGCGTGGCCCTTCAACCCCGGCGAATGGCAGACCTTCGAGGCCACCATCATCGACGGCGACGAGGTCACGTGGATGGTGCCCGCCGCCGACCGCGTCGAGGCGGGCGAGATCCGCATCGGCCGCGCGCTCGACGAGGTCGAGGCCCTCGCCTCGATGCCCGTCGACACCATGGGTTTCCTCATCAACCCCGACATCCCGGACCACGAGCGCCGCGCCCGCCGCGAGGCCCGCGAGGAGCTGCCGGAGCCGACCGTGCACACCGCCTCCGTCGACCTGGCCGCCGTCGAGGCCCAGTTCCTCGCCGCGACCAGCAACGGCCCCGTGTCGCTGAGCTCCGCTTCCCGCACCCCCGATGAGGCCCCCGAGGCCTCGGGTGAGCAGGTCGAGGAAGACGCGCACGAGGAGGCACCCGCGAAGGATGCCGAGCAGCCTTCGGGCGAGCTCTACGTCGTCGCCGATGCGGAGGAGCCGCCGGTCGACACCGCTGAGTCCGCCGAGCGCGCCGGTGGTTTCGGCGAGTCCGGCACCCCGGCCTCGTCCGAGGTTGTTGCTGAAGCTCCCGTCGTTGAGCCTCCCGCCGCCCCCGAGGCCATGAGCGCCGAGGGCCTGGCGGGCCTGGGTGCCGAGACCGACACCGAGGCGACGATCCTGCGCCTGGCACCCACGAACTCGGGCCCCGCCGCGCCCGTCGCGTTCCTGATTCACGGCGGCACCGTGCCCGTCGAGGTTTCCCGTGACGTCGTCATTGGACGCGACCCCGACGCCCGTGCGCTGACCGGCCGCCCGGTCGCGACCGTCCTGCGCGTGCCCAGCCCGCAGACCGAAATCTCGCGCTCGCACTGCGCCGTCATGATGACGACCCCCGGCTCCTGGGCCCTCATGGACCTGGGTAGCGCGAACGGCACTGTCCTGCGCCACGCCGACGGCTCGTTCCAGGACGTCACCCCGATGGTGACGATCGCCCTGAACGACGGCGACCTTATCGACGTGGGTGAGGGAACCACGATCGAGTTCCGCGTGCGCTGATCGATTCACACGCTGCAGGTGGGGCAGGCCTTCGGGCCTGCCCCACCTGCTTATATGGTGGTTTCTCGCGAGCGACCGATACTTGGAAAGGCTCCCCTGCCTCGTATATGTAAGGACAATCATACTCGCGCGCGCCTTGAGGTGACCTAGGTCCCTTGATACGTGTATCCTTACCTCTGGTAGCGGCCCACTGATGGGCCGGACATTGCAAACACGGAAGTTGAGGACCACGATGGTCAAGTACGTATACGACTTCTCCGAGGGCGACAAGTCCATGAAGGACCTGCTCGGAGGAAAGGGAGCCAACCTTGCCGAAATGACGAAGCTCGGCCTGCCCGTTCCCCCCGGCTTCACGATCACCACCGAGGCGTGCCGCGCATACCTCAAGGACTCCACGGTTCCCGAGTCGCTTGCCACCGAGGTCACCCGTGCCCTGCGCGGCGTCGAAGACCAGATGGGCCGTCACCTGGGCGACCCCTCTGACCCGCTCCTCGTCTCCGTGCGAAGCGGCGCGAAGTTCTCCATGCCCGGCATGATGGAAACCGTCCTGAACATCGGCCTCAACGATAAGTCCGTTCTCGGCCTCGCAGCCGTTAGCGGTAACGAGCGCTTCGCGTGGGACTCCTACCGCCGCCTCATCCAGATGTTCGGCAAGACCGTCCTCGACATCGACGGTGACCTGTTCTCCGACGCCCTCGACAACCTCAAGGCCGAGCGTGGCGTCAAGGCCGACACCGAGCTGACCGCGGAGGACCTCAAGGGCCTCGTCGAGACGTTCAAGGGCATCGTCAAGGAACAGACCGGCAACGACTTCCCGCAGGACCCCCGCACCCAGATGGACATGGGCATCGAGGCCGTTTTCCGTTCCTGGAACACCGAGCGCGCCCGCATCTACCGCCGCCGTGAGCGCATCCCCCACGACCTGGGCACCGCCGTCAACATCTGCACCATGGTGTTCGGCAACATGGGCGAAAACTCCGGCACCGGCGTGTGCTTCACCCGTGACCCCTCCTCCGGCCACTCCGGCGTCTACGGCGACTACCTGGAGAACGCGCAGGGCGAGGACGTCGTCGCCGGTATCCGCAACACGCTGGCCCTGTCCGACCTTGAGCGCATCAACAAGCCCGTCTACGACGAGCTGCGCGCCATCATGCGTAAGCTCGAGACCCACTACCGCGACATGTGCGACATCGAGTTCACCATCGAGCGCGGCAAGCTGTGGATGCTCCAGACCCGCGTCGGCAAGCGCACCGCCGCCGCCGCGTTCCGTATCGCCACCCAGCTCCTGGGCGAAAAGCTCATCACCCGCGACGAGGCCCTGGGCCGCGTCACCGGCGACCAGCTCACCCAGCTGATGTTCCCGCAGTTCGACGCGAAGGCCGACAAGGACCTCATCGCTCGCGGCATGGCCGCCTCCCCGGGTGCCGCCGTCGGCAAGATCGCCTTCAACAACGCCCAGGCCATCGAAGCCGCCAGCGAAGGCGTCAAGACCGTCCTCGTGCGCCGCGAGACCAACCCCGACGACCTGCCCGGCATGGTCGCCGCCGAGGGTGTCCTGACCGCCCGCGGTGGCAAGACCTCGCACGCCGCCGTCGTCGCCCGCGGTATGGGTAAGACCTGCGTGTGTGGCGCCGAATCCCTCGTCATCGACGAAGCTGCCGGCACCGTCACCATCGGTGACCTCGTCCTGACCGCCGACGACACCATCGCCATCGACGGCCAGACCGGCGAAATCTTCCGCGGCGAGGTCCCCGTGACCGACTCGCCCGTCACCACCTACCTCGCTGAGGGCCTCGAGGCCGGCCTCGCCGCCGCCGGCGAAGACGAGGGCACCCGCGAGCTCGTCGAATCCGTCGACAAGCTCCTGTCCCACGCCGACAAGGTCCGCCGCCTGCGCGTGCGCGCCAACGCCGACACCCCCCTCGACTCCAAGCGCGCCATCGAGTTCGGTGCCGAGGGCATCGGCCTGTGCCGCACCGAGCACATGTTCCTGGGTGAGCGCCGCCCGCTCGTCGAGCGCGCCATCCTCTCCGCCCCCGAGTCCGACGAGCGCCAGGCAGCCTTCGACGAGCTCGAGAAGCTGCAGAAGCAGGACTTCCTCGAGATGCTCGAGGTCATGGACGGCAAGTCGATGACCGTGCGCCTCATCGACCCGCCGCTCCACGAGTTCATGCCCGCCCTCATCGAGCTTGAAACCAAGGTCGCCGTCGGCAAGGCCACCGGCACCCTCGACCCCGCCGACGAGGCCATGCTCATCGAGGTTCGCCGCATGCACGAGCAGAACCCCATGCTGGGCCTGCGCGGCGTGCGCCTGGGCATCTACCTGCCCGGCCTGTTCGCCCTGCAGATGCGCGCCCTGTGCGAGGCGGCCGCGCAGCTCGTGGGCCGCGGCCTCGACCCGCGCCCCGAGATCATGGTTCCGCTCGTCGGTTCCGTGCGTGAGCTCCAGCTCGTGCGCGAAGAGGCCGAAGGCATCATCGCCTCCGTCGCCTCCTCCCGCGGCGTGGACCTGTCCGGCGTCTCCATCGGCGCCATGATCGAGCTGCCGCGCGCCGCCATGACGGCCGAGGACCTCGCCGAGGAAGCCGACTTCTTCTCCTTCGGCACCAACGACCTGACGCAGACCGTGTGGGGCTTCTCGCGCGACGACGTCGAAGGCGTGTTCTTCCCGCAGTACATTGAGGCCGGCATCTTCGGCGTCTCCCCCTTCGAGTCCATCGACGTCCACGGCGTGGGCACCCTGGTCTCCGAGGGTGTGCGCCGCGCCCGCTCCACCAAGCCGAACATCAAGCTCGGCGTGTGTGGCGAGCACGGTGGCGACCCGCTGTCCATCCACTTCTTCCATAACGTGGGCCTGGACTACGTGTCCTGCTCGCCGTTCCGCGTCCCCGTCGCCCGCCTCGAGGCTGGTCGCGCCGCGGTCGAGGATCACGTGGACATGACCGCCTGATCGTTGGCGCTGTTGTGAACGGCGCTGCGTGAGCGTGACGAGGCCGTGGCCGGGAAACCGGTCGCGGCCTCGTTTTGTTGTGGCCCCACGGGTGTTCCGGGCGCTGGAGGGCCCGGCCGCTGTGTGTGCCGGTGGGCGGCGGCCCGCCCGCGAGACGTCCGCGCCGTGTGTTGTTGCTTGTGGCTCCGCTGGTGTTCCGGGCGCCGTCGGGCCCGGCCGCCCGCGAGATCGCCACACGCGAGCCTACGGCTCGGAGTGGTCGATCTCGAAGCCCGCCCGTGCCCTCCGGACC
>NZ_JVOJ01000040.1 GCF_001064145.1 Sanguibacter keddieii | reverse complement strand
TGAAAATCCGCGATTCCGGACACACTTTTTGACCCTTAACCCGCTATCGCGTCGGCATTGACGTCGGCCTTCGTTCAATCGGCTTCTGCGCGATCGAGGTCGACCGCGACGATCAGCCCGTCAAACTGCTGAACTCCATGGTTTTCATTCACGACGCTGGCGTCGACCCGAATGAGAACAAGGCGGCGAAGAGCCGCAAGCTGACGGCAGGTGTTGCCCGCCGGACGCGCCGCCTCTACCGCACGCGCCATCAGCGCCTGGTGAATCTGGATCGCGTTCTCTCCAAGGAGTTCGGATGGCCGTTGCCTGACCTGATGGCTTTCAAGGATCCTCGTGAGCCCTGGCATGTGCGCTCGAAGCTACTCGAGGGGTATATCGCCGACGATGATAAGAGAAAGGCTGCGCTGTCGATCGCTCTCCGCCACATCGCCCGGCACCGCGGCTGGCGCAACCCCTACGCCAAGGTGGAGAGTCTGCTGCAGCCCGCCGAGCCGAGTGATTTCCTCAAGGGACTGAATGAGCGCATCAGTGAATCCCTCGGTAGGAGCTTCCCGGCTGACGCGACCCCCGGGCAGCTCGTTGATGCGTACCTCGCTCACCCCGACTATGTGAAGAAGGCTGGCACACCCAAGCTGCGCGGCCCCAAGGGTATCCTCGCGGGCAAGCTTCATCAGAGCGACAACGCTGAGGAAATCCGGCGGATCTGCGAGGCACAGCAGATTGATCCTGCTGACCGTGATCGGCTGATCCGAGCCGTCTTCCAGGCGAAGTCCCCCAAGGGCAGCGCGAAGGAACGAGGACTCGTGGGCTACGACGAGCTGCCGGGTCAGGGCAAACATGTGCGTGCGGAGAAGGCACACCCTGCCTTCCAGAAGTTCCGCATCGTTAGTGTGCTGGCGAACCTGCGTGTTCGCGAGGGCCGTGCGGAGCGGCCGTTGACTCCGGAGGAACTGCAGGGACTCACTGACTTTCTTCTCGTCGCGGGCCTGAAGCAGGAGGTCACCTGGCAGGATCTGGCGGACAACCTTGGCATCGAGCGTTCGGATCTGCGTGGTACAGCGAAGGCCTCGTTCGATGGGTCGCCGGTCCTGCGCAATCCTCCAACCGACGTCACCACCGAGAAGATCCTGGCTTGCAAGGTCAAGTGGCTCAAGGAGTGGTGGAAAGACGCGGATGATGAGCAGCGCGGCTACTTTGTGGACGCCTTCTCGAACTCCGGCGGCTCCGAAGATAGCAGCGACGTGAACGATGAGGTCGCGGCGCTGCTCGAGCAGGCGACAGAGGACGACCAGCTCGAGTTTGAGAAGATCTCACTGCCCCAGGGGCGAGCGGCATACTCGCTGGATAGCCTTCGTCGCCTGACGGACAGGATGCTGCGTGACGGCGTAGATCTCCACACCGCGCGTCGTCTGGAATTCAATGTCGGAGACGACTGGAAGCCTGCAGTGGAGCCGATCGGTGCGCCGACGGGCAATCCGGCCGTCGATCGCGTGCTCAAGCAGGTGAGCCGATGGCTGCATGCGGCGACCGAGCGCTGGGGCGAGCCGACGGTCATCAACATCGAGCATGCGCGTGACGGTCTGGGATCGGAGCGCGTTGCCCGTGAGCTCATGCGTGAAAACGATAGGCGGCGCAGTGCGAACGCTGCGGCCGTCGCTGAGATGGCGGCACAGCTGAAGCTCTCCGGTAGGGTGCGTCGTTCCGACCAGATCCGCTACTTCGCGTTGCAGAGGCAAAACAATGAGTGCCTGTACTGCGGCACTGAAATTACGTTCACGACGGCGGAAATGGACCATATTGTTCCGCGTACGGATGGGTCCTCGACGAACGATCGCTCCAACCTGGCTGCGGTGTGTCGGACGTGTAACCACAAGAAGGGGGCCGTTCCGTTTGCCGCGTGGGCGTCGTCTGATCGGGCGAATACGGGTGTCTCCCTGAAGGGCGCTCTTGATCGTGTGAAGTTCTGGGTGCGCGATAACGGCATGTCGCCCAAGCAGTTCAAGCAGCTGCAGCGCGAGGTGTCTGCCCGTCTCAAGTCTCGTAAGCCGGACGAAGAGTTCGATGGTCGCTCCATGGAGTCCGTCGCATGGATGGCTGTTGAACTGAGGACTCGTATCGAGGGCTTCTACCGCACGCGTGACGAAGAATCCGTGCCCTCCGTGGGTGTTTACCGTGGTCAGCTGACGGCGGAGGCCCGGAAGTCCTCGGGCTTCGAGAGCCGAGTCAACCTGATTGGTGGCCGAGGCAAGACTCGTTTCGACAGGCGTCACCACGCAATGGATGCGCTCGTCATCGCGCTGATGAATCCGTCGGTGTCCCGTACCCTCGCGCTGCGCGTCAACATGCGAGACGCGCAGCGTATCGCGGGCCTTGAGGAGACGTGGAAGAACTTCTATGGGAAGCCGGGTGAGGCGTCCCAGCGTTTCGAGTCGTGGCGCGAATCGATGCTTCGCGGTGTCGAGCTCTTCAACATTGCGTTGAGCGACAACGTGATTCCCTTCGTCGAGAACATTCGTCTGCGCGTTGGATCGAGCGTCATTCACGATGCGACCGTCCACTCATTCTGCCCCCCGAAGACGCCGGATGGCGAGCAGATCATCACGAAGGGCTACGGCGAGCAGCACAGGCTTGGGGACGCTCTCCCCGTTGAGCTGATCGACCGCGCTGAGACGCCCGCGCTCTGGACAGCGCTCACACGCTGCCCGGACTTTGATCCGAAGAAGGGGCTGCCCGAGAACCTCAACCGGACGATCTCCGTGAACGGCACGCGCGTCGGCCCGACGGAGCTGCTGAACTTCTTTGGGTCCTCCGCTGCATGTCTGAAGGTTCGCGGCGGATACGTGGAGTTGGGTAGCTCAATCCACCATGCCAGGATCTACCGCATCGACGGAAAGAAGACCGCGTATGCGATGGTTCGCGTCTTCCAGGTCGATCTGTTGCGGCTAAAGGACCAGGATCTGTTCACCACGCCCCTGAAGCCCTCAACGATCTCCATGCGAACCGCAGAGCCGAAGATTCGTCAGGCGCTAGCCGATGGGACTGCCACCCAGATTGGATGGCTGGTCGAGGGCGACGAACTACAGATCGACACCAGCAAGTACAGTGGCGGCTTCATCGGCGAGGTCTTGGAACGCTATCCGGAGGCGACGAGTTGGAGGGTAGCGGGGTTCCCTCATCCTGCTAAATTACGCCTTCGTCCTTATCTGCTGTCGGCTGAGGGCTTGGATAAAGAAGCATCGAAGGATATGACTGATCTTCTCGATGGTCAAGGCTGGCGCCCCGCAGTTAATGTCGTATTTTCACCTGGCACGGTACAAATCACTCGTAGGAATGCTCTAGGTGAACTGCGTTCCAGTGAGTATTCCTCTCTTCCCATCACGCGTGTGATGAGGTGAGCTATGGCAGAGCATTGGCGCGTGATTGACCTGTGTGGTTTCGAAGGCGAGCTTCGATCGACGCGAGGCGGAGTGGAGGTGTGCCCTGAGGAGGGTGCGTCGACGATCATTCCCGTCGCTGAGGTCGCAGTCATCCTCGTGGGCATGAAGGTTGCTCTTAGTGCCGCTGTTCTGCATCGGTTGGCCGAGGCTGATGTTGCCGTCCTCTTCTGCGATTGGAGAGGTATACCGGAGGGCGGCTGCTACTCGTGGTCAGACCATGGCCGAGTAGCAGCCCGCCACCGAGCGCAGGCGGAGGTCTCGCTCCCGCGTAAGAAAAACGCATGGGCGCGTCTGGTTCGCGCAAAGATCGAGGGACAAGCCTCGGTTCTGGAGAACCTCGAGATTCGAGGCAGCGGGGAACTACTCGCGCTCGCGGATCAGGTTCGTTCGGGTGACCCCGGAAATGTCGAGGCGCAGGCGGCTCGCCTGTATTGGTCTCGTGCCCTGGGTAAGGGGGTGGGTCGTCAGCCCGCTGCAGGCCAACTGATCGGTGCGAATGCCTGTTTGGATTACGGGTACTCAGTGCTGCGCGGGCACCTGATGCGCGCTGTTCTGGCGGCGGGGCTGGCGCCTGCACTCGGAGTCTTCCACCGAGGCCGAGGCAATGCCTTCGCCCTTGCTGATGATTTGATCGAGCCTTTTAGGCCGGCGATCGATGAGGTTGCCTTGCAGCTCCCGCCCACGGCGTCTCCTTCGGATCGCCCGGTGAAGCAGCTTCTTGTGGCTGCCGCGTCGCAGCGCTTTGATAGAGACGGGCATGGCATCCCGACCGTTGCCGAGGCACTGGCTCAGTCTTTTGGACGCTACGTGGAGGGCGACATCGAGCGCCTCAATGTGTTGTCGTGGCAGGGGCCGTCGTCTGTGGGCGCGGGGGACTGACATGGCGGATGATGCGATGTGGTGCTTGGTGATGTTCGATCTTCCTGTGGAGACGAAAAAACAACGTCGAGAGGCAACCAGGTTTAGGAACGATCTGCTGGATTGGGGCTTCTGCATGGTGCAGTTCAGCGTGTACGTGAAGTACTGGCCGACCGGTGGACAGGATCATGCGACGTTGCGGGCGATCAAGTCTCACTTGCCGGAGGGCGGTCAGGTTCGGGTGCTGGCGTTGACGGATCGGCAGTGGGCGACGGGGCTCCGTTTTGAGAACGCGAAGCCTCGGAAGGAGCGTGGTTCGCCGGAGCAGCTCCTGATTTTCTAACGAAGATCCCCTGGTTTTCCGCTGTTTTTCAGGGAAAACTAGGGGATCTAAGTGTATCAAAGGGGATTGGTGATTGATTCCCAGCAAGACAAGCCAATCCTTTCGACTAATGTAAGTGTATCAAAGGGGATTGGTGATTGATTCCCAGCGCCCACGCCGTCTCCTGAATATTGTCAAAAGTGTATCAAAGGGGATTGGTGATTGATTCCCAGCTCCGTCCACGTCGTAGTAATCGAAGCCGAAGTGTATCAAAGGGGATTGGTGATTGATTCCCAGCGCACGGGGCCCGTGTGCGGCGCGGGGGCAAGTGTATCAAAGGGGATTGGTGATTGATTCCCAGCCGCCCGATAGCCTGTCCGATTGGCTCGAAAGTGTATCAAAGGGGATTGGTGATTGATTCCCAGCCTCCCGGCCGCGCCGCTTTGACTACTCTAAGTGTATCAAAGGGGATTGGTGATTGATTCCCAGCCGATCCGTCGAATCTCGTCTTTGTGCCCAAGTGTATCAAAGGGGATTGGTGATTGATTCCCAGCATGAGGAGGTCCCAGTTATGCACGTCGTAAGTGTATCAAAGGGGATTGGTGATTGATTCCCAGCTGAAGCTCACGGTCCTGGAGCCGGTTCGAAGTGTATCAAAGGGGATTGGTGATTGATTCCCAGCTGGCCGAACGCCTCCTGCACGACCGTGTAAGTGTATCAAAGGGGATTGGTGATTGATTCCCAGCCGTGGACGGCGGCGAAGGTCGCCAAGGCAAGTGTATCAAAGGGGATTGGTGATTGATTCCCAGCTAGAAGTTGCAGCCTCGCGGGCAACGTCAAGTGTATCAAAGGGGATTGGTGATTGATTCCCAGCTGCGGCGTCAACGGCGGCGCGGAAAGTCAAGTGTATCAAAGGGGATTGGTGATTGATTCCCAGCTCGCCTGGGTGCGCGTACCGCTCATGCTAAGTGTATCAAAGGGGATTGGTGATTGATTCCCAGCTAGGCGTTGCGAGCCTATACGTGAGGTCAAGTGTATCAAAGGGGATTGGTGATTGATTCCCAGCCTGGGTGGAAACGAGAGCGGTCGCGTCTAAGTGTATCAAAGGGGATTGGTGATTGATTCCCAGCTCGCGCTGATGGGGTCGAAGGTTGCGGCAAGTGTATCAAAGGGGATTGGTGATTGATTCCCAGCCTCGCGACAGGTGGGTGAAGCTGCGCCCAAGTGTATCAAAGGGGATTGGTGATTGATTCCCAGCCATGTGGGGCGCGTGTGGCGTTGTTTGCAAGTGTATCAAAGGGGATTGGTGATTGATTCCCAGCTGGTCTGGTATCCCATGCGCAACATGGTAAGTGTATCAAAGGGGATTGGTGATTGATTCCCAGCGACGCCGTTGCCGAGCATCCTGAGTTGGAAGTGTATCAAAGGGGATTGGTGATTGATTCCCAGCCCATCAATCGGTACGACGACGGGCCGGTAAGTGTATCAAAGGGGATTGGTGATTGATTCCCAGCGCCGAGAGATCGAGCAGATGACGGAGATAAGTGTATCAAAGGGGATTGGTGATTGATTCCCAGCTGTCGGCGCTCAGGGCGATAGCGTCCCGAAGTGTATCAAAGGGGATTGGTGATTGATTCCCAGCCTTCGCGCGCGAAAGCGCCGTGGGCGTCAAGTGTATCAAAGGGGATTGGTGATTGATTCCCAGCAACCTGTACGACGCCATCGACGCGGCGAAAGTGTATCAAAGGGGATTGGTGATTGATTCCCAGCGGTAGGCCTGAATGAGGCCGGTCATGGAAAGTGTATCAAAGGGGATTGGTGATTGATTCCCAGCCGCGGACGGTGAAGGAGACCGACGAGTGAAGTGTATCAAAGGGGATTGGTGATTGATTCCCAGCTGCGGGAGGTGCCGGGTCTAGGGGTCATAAGTGTATCAAAGGGGATTGGTGATTGATTCCCAGCTCGGTGGCCTCGCACACGACGTAGGTCCAAGTGTATCAAAGGGGATTGGTGATTGATTCCCAGCCGACGCGGCGCCGGAGAAAATCTGCGCCAAGTGTATCAAAGGGGATTGGTGATTGATTCCCAGCTAGAAGTTGCAGCCTCCCGAGCCACGTCAAGTGTATCAAAGGGGATTGGTGATTGATTCCCAGCCGTCGGAGGCCCACCAACCGAGGCGCTCAAGTGTATCAAAGGGGATTGGTGATTGATTCCCAGCAGCGCTCGCGTAGGTCGTCGGTCGCGCGAAGTGTATCAAAGGGGATTGGTGATTGATTCCCAGCCGCCCCGGTGACCCAGCATCCCTGAAAGAAGTGTATCAAAGGGGATTGGTGATTGATTCCCAGCGTCACCGCATCGGCGCACAAATTCGCGTAAGTGTATCAAAGGGGATTGGTGATTGATTCCCAGCCCACGGAGGCGGACGAGGACTCTCGCGCAAGTGTATCAAAGGGGATTGGTGATTGATTCCCAGCTGATGAAGTTAATCGGCTTCGCGACCACAAGTGTATCAAAGGGGATTGGTGATTGATTCCCAGCCTGATCCAGTCGAACGCGGTCGAGAACAAAGTGTATCAAAGGGGATTGGTGATTGATTCCCAGCTGCGCGGGGACGAGGGTGATCCGGCTCGAAGTGTATCAAAGGGGATTGGTGATTGATTCCCAGCATCCGAGCGTCGGGAACTCATCGTCCTCAAGTGTATCAAAGGGGATTGGTGATTGATTCCCAGCCGACGACGCGACCTCAGCGGATTCTTCGAAGTGTATCAAAGGGGATTGGTGATTGATTCCCAGCTCACGTCGGTCTTGTCCGCGTAGGCGGAAAGTGTATCAAAGGGGATTGGTGATTGATTCCCAGCCGGTGCAAGCCTGGGCGCAGTCCGAGGCAAGTGTATCAAAGGGGATTGGTGATTGATTCCCAGCACGGCACGCATGCCCCTGGTGCTGGTGCAAGTGTATCAAAGGGGATTGGTGATTGATTCCCAGCCGTACCTGGCGGCGACGTAGCTTGCTACAAGTGTATCAAAGGGGATTGGTGATTGATTCCCAGCTTCTCTAGGGGGTCTCGCCCTGCGCGCTAAGTGTATCAAAGGGGATTGGTGATTGATTCCCAGCCCACGCCTCGACGGCGTCGGCGCTCCACAAGTGTATCAAAGGGGATTGGTGATTGATTCCCAGCTGCGCTGCGAACTGCGTTTGTCTGGTGTAAGTGTATCAAAGGGGATTGGTGATTGATTCCCAGCTGTCGTTCAACAGGGTTTCGAGGCCGCGAAGTGTATCAAAGGGGATTGGTGATTGATTCCCAGCCTCCGGGTTAGGAGACGGCTCAGGGCTAAAGTGTATCAAAGGGGATTGGTGATTGATTCCCAGCGCCGGCATCACGGAGAAAACCTTCACGTAAGTGTATCAAAGGGGATTGGTGATTGATTCCCAGCCCACCCAGGAATAGCGCTCACCCCACAGAAGTGTATCAAAGGGGATTGGTGATTGATTCCCAGCACACCACCGTCAAGGACGTGAAGGCCCTAAGTGTATCAAAGGGGATTGGTGATTGATTCCCAGCTCACCCTCGGCCTCTACGAACTCCACTGGAAGTGTATCAAAGGGGATTGGTGATTGATTCCCAGCCTTTTCCTAGACCGCACCAAAGAGGGCCAAGTGTATCAAAGGGGATTGGTGATTGATTCCCAGCCGAATCCCTCGACTCGCTCCCGCGCCCCAAGTGTATCAAAGGGGATTGGTGATTGATTCCCAGCCGGTCGACACGCCGGCCTTGGCGAGCTCAAGTGTATCAAAGGGGATTGGTGATTGATTCCCAGCGGGTCTGCCTGTCCCACAGCTTTTCGGTAAGTGTATCAAAGGGGATTGGTGATTGATTCCCAGCGGGGCGCTCCGTGGGGGGTGACTTCGACAAGTGTATCAAAGGGGATTGGTGATTGATTCCCAGCGCGCGGCCACGAGGGACACGCTGGAGGGAAGTGTATCAAAGGGGATTGGTGATTGATTCCCAGCTCGAGCAATTCCTGCGGCAGCGTCCGTTAAGTGTATCAAAGGGGATTGGTGATTGATTCCCAGCACTATGACTTCGATAATGCAACGGCGCGAAGTGTATCAAAGGGGATTGGTGATTGATTCCCAGCTGGTGTCGTCCCCATGCTCGGGGGCGTCAAGTGTATCAAAGGGGATTGGTGATTGATTCCCAGCCGCCCATGCAGATGCTCGCACAGATCGCAAGTGTATCAAAGGGGATTGGTGATTGATTCCCAGCCAGCCCACGGCTTGTGCTCGCCAACAAGAAGTGTATCAAAGGGGATTGGTGATTGATTCCCAGCTCCGTCACAGCAGACAGGTCTTCTCCAAAAGTGTATCAAAGGGGATTGGTGATTGATTCCCAGCGTATCCTAGTGCGTGACGCGTGACACGTAAGTGTATCAAAGGGGATTGGTGATTGATTCCCAGCGGGGTCTGGACTTTCCTAGCGGCTTGTTAAGTGTATCAAAGGGGATTGGTGATTGATTCCCAGCACACGCGATTAAACGCCCCGGCCACGCCAAGTGTATCAAAGGGGATTGGTGATTGATTCCCAGCCACACCATCTTTCACCGCAGCACGGCGCAAGTGTATCAAAGGGGATTGGTGATTGATTCCCAGCGCGTGTAGATCGTCGCGTAGCGGGTTTGAAGTGTATCAAAGGGGATTGGTGATTGATTCCCAGCAAGGCTCGGCGTACTCGTAATGCGCGGGAAGTGTATCAAAGGGGATTGGTGATTGATTCCCAGCGTCGTCCGGCTCCGGCTCCGACTGTCCCAAGTGTATCAAAGGGGATTGGTGATTGATTCCCAGCCGTCCCAGCGGCCATTGTCGATCATCCAAAGTGTATCAAAGGGGATTGGTGATTGATTCCCAGCCGTGTACGACGGGGAGCGTCTCATCAACAAGTGTATCAAAGGGGATTGGTGATTGATTCCCAGCTGTCGGCGATGTAGGTGACGGTGGACATAAGTGTATCAAAGGGGATTGGTGATTGATTCCCAGCAGGTACTGCTAACGGGTGGCCTCGTGAAAAGTGTATCAAAGGGGATTGGTGATTGATTCCCAGCCGGTGGCCAGCTCGTTCGGGTAGAGCATAAGTGTATCAAAGGGGATTGGTGATTGATTCCCAGCAGTAATCAACGAATGAGAGTCGTTGTTAAAGTGTATCAAAGGGGATTGGTGATTGATTCCCAGCTGATCGAGGTCCCGGCTCATCACGCTGAAAGTGTATCAAAGGGGATTGGTGATTGATTCCCAGCTATGCACCATCCAAGTGAATCCGTCGGCAAGTGTATCAAAGGGGATTGGTGATTGATTCCCAGCTCACCAGCGAGAGAGGCTGTTCCTTACTAAGTGTATCAAAGGGGATTGGTGATTGATTCCCAGCTTGTGAACCAGGCGGGTGAGGCGGTTGCAAGTGTATCAAAGGGGATTGGTGATTGATTCCCAGCTGCTGTGTGGCGTGGTTGGGTGCTCCCGAAGTGTATCAAAGGGGATTGGTGATTGATTCCCAGCCGCCGATCTCCTTGAGGACGGTCAGCGTAAGTGTATCAAAGGGGATTGGTGATTGATTCCCAGCAAACTGTGAATATGCACAGTTTAGATACAAGTGTATCAAAGGGGATTGGTGATTGATTCCCAGCGGTCCAGCTCATACAGCCTCGCGAGGAAAAGTGTATCAAAGGGGATTGGTGATTGATTCCCAGCATGTGAGTATGACGGTCGGGTCGCTCGTAAGTGTATCAAAGGGGATTGGTGATTGATTCCCAGCCATGGTCTCGTAGGCATTTCGGCGTGCGAAGTGTATCAAAGGGGATTGGTGATTGATTCCCAGCCGATTTCGCGCAGGTACGCCATGAGGGTAAGTGTATCAAAGGGGATTGGTGATTGATTCCCAGCGATCCGACTTCGATAACGTTTCCGCCGGAAGTGTATCAAAGGGGATTGGTGATTGATTCCCAGCAGTGAACGATGAAGGGCGCGTCGTCCTGAAGTGTATCAAAGGGGATTGGTGATTGATTCCCAGCGCGCGGCCACGAGGGACACGCTGGAGGGAAGTGTATCAAAGGGGATTGGTGATTGATTCCCAGCACAAACACGGCCGGTCAGCGTTTTTCCAAAGTGTATCAAAGGGGATTGGTGATTGATTCCCAGCGCACCGTGTCGATCTCGACCCGCGTGCCAAGTGTATCAAAGGGGATTGGTGATTGATTCCCAGCTGCCTTGGCGCATCGCTTTGTCGATGGCAAGTGTATCAAAGGGGATTGGTGATTGATTCCCAGCTCTGTTTCCACCGTTTGCGCGCGTCTTTAAGTGTATCAAAGGGGATTGGTGATTGATTCCCAGCCGGCAGAAGTGTCGAACAAGCCCCGAGGAAGTGTATCAAAAGCGGGGATTGGTGATTGATTCCCAGCGGTGGATACCTGTCGCTCGAGGGCTGAGAAGTGTATCAAAGGGGATTGGTGATTGATTCCCAGCATAATTCGGTGACTCAGCGCACTATCGTAAGTGTATCAAAGGGGATTGGTGATTGATTCCCAGCGCCGTCCACACTGGGTGCGCAGCCCCGGAAGTGTATCAAAGGGGATTGGTGATTGATTCCCAGTTTGAGTAGAGATGAGCCTTGATCAGGAATTGAGCATACCAAAAGCTCCTGAACATAGTTCAGGAGCAAAGGGAGCGGGAGGAGATCTTGGTACATGGGGTCTTTACAGCCTGAAGCTGAAGGCAGTCCCACACCCGAAGTCGCTGAAGCGGCTACCTTTGAACGTCTGTTACCAGACGTCCTACGCATCCTCTCGCCAGGTCGTTATTAGCCTAAAAGCAGAGTTTCGGTCAAGGAAGACATGAACAACGCTCTCTTGCTGACGCCGATTGATCAGAGTTTCCCCTCTGAGTGGAGATGACTCGTTCTCGAAATAGTGCTAGGACGCGGACGAGGGTGGTAGGCAGCCCACCTGGGAGTGATCCCCGGGCAGGTGAGCCACCCTCGTCGTCGACACGGACCGCCTGAACGACGAAGGTGGCCGCGCCCTCATCGCCCTTGGCATCCTCGAGGCCGTCGAAGCCTGCGGTTGCGCCTCCGAGATAGCCGACCGTCTCGACGGCGCCTACATCCACGACGACTGTGACGAGGAGACGTTAGTCCTCGTGTCCTGGCGCATCGCGGGTGACTCCGACGAAGGATGAACAGCCCCTCCTTGATGCCCGGAACACCTGAAAGGGCCGGTTGTTTCTGACGAAAAGGGCGCGAAGGTCGAAGCGAGAATACACTGAAAAATGATCGGCGAAACGCGCCCGCGACAACCCGATGCCTGTTACGCTAATCACTGTTTCTTCCGGGTGATTTCTCTCTGTTGAAACGTTCTGTGTAAACGGACGCGCCCACGCGACCGCTCGCCGCCGGTTTCTCTCACACTTTCCCGGCAACGACGAGCCCCGCGTGGGCGCGTTCGCGTATGACTTCGCCCCGACCTCGTCGATACGAGGCCGGGACTCTTGTTGGGCAGCACATTGACTCCGTCACCTTTTTCACTCAGTTCTGTGAGTGGTTAAGGTCGCGCATTCGGTCTTGCTCTCGGGATTATGGAGCGCGGCGTGTTGATGACTGAGCGTGGGCGGGGGTTTTGCAGCACTAGGAGCTGGCTGGCGGCGTGTCGCCGGCGTGTCGTGCCCCTAATGGTGCAATTCCCCCCGATTGCTAGTGCTGAAGTTGTATCTGGCGCTGATGTTGTGCCCAAAGTGCAGACCACCTCGGTCGAAAACGCTCAAAACGGGCCATTCAGGGTGAGGTGGTCTGCGTTGTGGGCAAAACGGTGCCGGTCATGGTGTGCGCAGGCGGGCTGATGCTCCGGTGGGTGGGTGAGCACGCGCATGAGAGGATCCGCGTGCGGGGCGTGTTGGTTGCGCGCATGTGAAGCTGTCGGGTGCGCATTCCTGCAACCGGACCCGCCCCGGGCAAAACGCATGCAAGTGGTCCCTGCCCCGGGCAAAACGCATGCGCAAAACAAAAACCCCGAAGCGAATGCTTCGGGGACTTGCTGGTGGCTCCGACCGGCGTCGATCCGGTGACCTTTCGATTTTCAGTCGAACGCTCTACCAACTGAGCTACAGAGCCAAGACCTGAACCAAAAGGTCTGGTCGGCGACCCCGACGGGACTTGAACCCGCGACCTCCGCCGTGACAGGGCGGCGCGCTAACCAACTGCGCTACGGGGCCTTACAACAGGTAAGACCTATTGAATTATTCCAATCACAATTGCGACCGGTGGTACCCCCAACGGGATTCGAACCCGTGTCGCCGCCGTGAAAGGGCGGTGTCCTAGGCCGCTAGACGATGGGGGCCTGCTTGGCCGTCGAACTGGCGTCCGAAGACGGGAGATAGTTTAGGCAGAACGCGCGCAGCACGTCAAAACGAAATCAAGTGACAGCCAACACATTACTGAAAAATGTTGCAATTGTGCGGAATTCACAGGATTTCATCAGCTAGGCGACCTACCCTTGATGCATGACTATGACACCAGCACTCGGTGCCCTCGCCCAGACCTCGGACGCCCTCATGCGGGCGATCGCCGACCCGCAGTCCGGGGCAGAGGCCGCCGTGACCACGACCATCGACCTCGCCCTCCTGATCCTCGGCCCAATCGTCGGCGCCTTCGTGGGTATCGTCGTCTCGGTCATTTTCTCCGCCCTGGCGCGCAGGGCGCTCTCCAAGGCGGCCACGGCCTCGTCGATCCTGGCGCGCGTGCGCCGCCCGGGCCACTTCACCTTCGCGGCGTGGGGAGCGTGGGCGGGGCTCGGTATCGCGCTGGTCAACCCGAATCTGTCCGACTGGAACGGCACGTCGATCACGACGTTCCTCATGCACGTGCTGCTCATCGTCGCCCTCGCCTGCCTGACGTGGATGGCGTACGCCGCCGCGTGGGTCTTCGAGGACGCCGCCAAGGCTCGCCAGGATTCTGACCAGGGGCGTTCGCGCCGCTTCGAGACTCAGGCCCAGGTGCTGCGCCGGCTCACCCAGTCGATCGTCGTCGTCGTGGGTGCCGTCGCGATCATCGGCACCTTCGAGGCCGCCCGCCAGGCCATGACCACAGTCCTGGCCTCCGCCGGCGTCATCTCGGTGATCGCCGGTCTCGCCGCCCAGCAAACCCTCGGCAACGTCTTCGCCGGCCTGCAGCTGGCCTTCACCGACGCGATCCGCGTGGGCGACGTCGTCGTCGCCGGCGATAAAAAGGAAACCGGCTCCGTCGAGGAAATCACGCTCTCCTACGTGGTCGTGCGCATCTGGGACGAGCGTCGCCTCATCATCCCGTCGCGCTACTTCACGCAGACGCCCTTCGAGAACTGGACGCGCCGAGCCGCCGCCCAGCTCGGCACGGTCGAACTCAAGCTCGACTGGTCCGCTCCCATGACCCTCATCCGCACCAAGGTCGAGCAGCTCCTGGCCGCCACCGACCTGTGGGACGGGCGCACGTGGGGTGTGCAGATCACCGACTCCGACGAGTACACGGTCACCGTGCGCGTCCTCGTCTCCGCGAAGAACTCCGGCCACCTCTCCGACCTGCGCGCCTACATCCGCGAGCAGCTCATCTCGTGGATCGTCGCCGAAGAGCCGTGGGCGCGCCCCGCCCAGCGCATCGAGCCGCGCCAGACCGTCACCGTCGAGCAGGACATGAGCCGCGAACGCATCGCGCGCCTGGCCGCCGAGCTCGCCGGAATCTCCGGCACGAACGAGGCCGTGGCCGCCACGGGTACGTCGGCCTCCCACGCGGGTACGCCCGCGTCGGCCGGTGAGCAGTCCGGCATCGCGACGGGTGGCGCCGCCTCCGCTTTCTCCGCGTCCGGCGCCGAGGCCGCCGCCCCCAAGGACCCCACCCACGCTGCGCGCATGGTCGCCGCCCGCCGCAAGGCCAAGCGCGCCCGCCGCCGCGCCATGGCCGACCGCCAGCGCGAACTCGCCGAGGGTGGCCCCAGCGCCTCCCACGACGAAACCCAGGTGATCTCCAAGAGCGCTCTGCGCAAGATCATCGAGGCCGCCGGCAACGCGAATCCGCAGCTCACTCAGACCCTCACCGCGACCTCCATCGGCCGAGGCGAGCGCTTCTTCTCCGGCTCCGCCGAGGCCGATGAGCGCGCCGCCGCCCTTGAGGGGCCGGGCGAAGAAGCCTACGCCGAGCGCGAGGCCGAGGCCCGCCGCGCCCAGGAACGCCGCGAGGCCCACAAGCGTCGCGAAGCCGAGGCCCTCGACCCCGAGGCCACCCTCGCCCTGGCGGCCGTCGGCGTCGAGCCGGTCGTTGCCGAGAATGAAGATGCCCAGCCGGGTCAGGACACCGCGGATGCTGCCGGTGACGCCGCCGCTTCTAGCGAGGCTCAGGGGGCTGTCGCGTCCGCCGCGAACAGCGCCACGCCCGGAGAAATCACCGAGGCCAATGCCGCCGCCGAGAAGGCCGGTGTCTCCGCGCCCGCTGACGTCACGGCAGGCGCGCCCGAGGCCGGAAGCGATGTCGGCGAGCCTGCTGCCGGATCCGAGGCCACACCCGAGGTGCCTGCGGCTGATGATGTCTCCGCGGAGAGCGTCGCGACCGATGGCACGGCCGCGGCCGAATCCGCTGCTGATGCCACTGCATCCGAGGCTGGCAGTTCCGACGCTGGCGCATCCGCCGACTCTGGCGACTCGTACGCCGCAGACGCCCAGACCGACGCAGCGCAAGAGGACACCGCCCCCGCCGACGAACCCGATCGCGAGGACGCGCCCGCCCCCGATCAGCTCGAGGAGACGGGCGGCGAGGAGGAGGCCCAGGCCTCGTCGGACGTCGAATTATCCCCGGACGAGCAGGAAACCACGCCGATCCCCGCGCGTGAAACATCCGTGAAAAATCCCGTGCAGGTGCCCCCGCCCGTGCGCACCGGCCGACCCGTCATGACCGAGACGGTCCAGGCGATCGCGCCCGCGCTCGTGCCGCCGCCGGAGCCGACCCCCGCCGAGATGGCCGCGTCGCTCGCCGACGAGGACACCCCCGACGAGCCCACCGTCCACCCCGGCTGGTACGCGGTCGCGGAAGAGGCGCGCCTCGACGCGGAAACCCGCCCCACGCCCACGGTGAAGCCCGCGCGCGTGTCCATCATGGACTTCTTCCCCGCCGTCGCCCCCACCGGTGCCGAGGCCGACGTCCTGCGCGCTGTCACCGGCCAGATCCCGGCCGTCGAGCCGCGGGAGCCCGAGCCCGAGGACGTCGAGGCTGACCAGAAGGACGCCGCCGACTCTGACGCGGGTGCCGAGACCCCTGACGCCGCCGAGGCCGAGGCCGAGGTGGATGCCGAGGCGACCGTGGTCATGGATCCCGTGGAGGCCGCAGAGGCGGGTGCGCTCGATTCCGAGGCCACGCAGGTCATGCCCTCGGTCGACGAGCCCGTGGATCAGACCCTCGTGATGCCTGCGGCGGCCATAGCCGAGCCGGCTTCTGAGGTCGCGGAGGCCGACGAAAGTGCCGAGTCCGAGGTCGCCGCAGCGGAAGATGAGGCCCCGGCGAAGAAGGAGACCGCGAAGAAGGCGGCCTCCACCAAGGCCGGCGCGAAGAAGGCTCCCGCGAAGAAGGCCGCCACCAAGAAGGCAGCGACCGCGAAGAAGGGCACCAAGAAGTCCTCCTCCACGGCCACCAAGACCGTGAAGGACGAGGGAGCTGACAAGGCGAGCGACGCGATCCCTGCCAAGGACGCGAAGGCCCCCGCCAAGAAGGCCGCCACGAAGAAGACTGCCGCCAAGAAGGGCACCGCCAAGAAGACGGCTCCCAAGAAAGCGGCGGCGAAGAAGACCTCCAACGCAGAGCCCGCCACCAATGAGTGATGGGGACAGGTGAACGGGCCACGACCTCGTCACTGAGGCCAGCACGAGGAAAACGGACCGCCCGCGCCCACGCACAGATGTGCACGGGCGCGGGCGGCGCGGGACAATAGATCCATGAACGCTACTAATCCCGCTGCCCGCACCGACGCCGAGTGGAAGAAGCTCCTGAGCCCCATGCGCTACCACGTGCTGCGCGAGGCCGGCACCGAGCGCCCCTTCACGGGCGAACTCCTCGACGAGGTGCGCGTCGGCACGTACTCGTGCGCGGCATGCGGATCCGCTCTCTTTGACTCCGATGCGAAGTTCGACTCCTCCTGCGGGTGGCCCTCCTTCTTCCAAGCCCACGACGGCGCGACCGTCGAGAGCGTCGACACCAGCCACGGCATGATCCGCACCGAGGTGCGCTGTGCGACCTGCGGCTCCCACCTCGGCCACGTCTTCCCCGACGCGCCCGACCAGCCCACCGGCATGCGCTACTGCATGAACTCGGCGGCGCTCACCTTCGCGCCCGCCCAGTGAACGCGCCCGCCCAGCGCCCCGTCACCGACCGCATCCCGCCTCAGCTCTACATCGTCGGGTCCGGCCTCATCCAGTACGTGGGCGCGGCGCTCGCGGTCATCGCCTTCGCATCCGTCGAGCCCGCCTCTGTCGCCTGGTGGCGCGTGCTGACCGGCGCGGTCGTTCTCCTGACCTGGAAGCGCCCGTGGCGCGGCGGCCTCACGCGCTCCGACCTGGCTATTTCCGCGATCTTCGGCATCATCATCCTGACGATGAACTCCTCGTTCTACGAGTCGATCGCGCGCATTCCCCTGGGCACCGCCGTGTCCATCGAATTCATCGGTCCCGTCGCCGTCGCCGTCATCAGAGGCCGCGGCTGGCGGCCGCGCATCGCCGCAGCCCTCGCGTTCACGGGGGTGGCGTGCATCGGCGGGCTCGCCCTCGACCTGAGCGTGCCGAGCGTGCGCGTCGGCGTCGCCTGGATCCTCCTCGCGGCCCTCGCCTGGTCGGCCTACATCGTCGTCGGGCAGAAGGCCTCGACCACGCGCGACGGGGTAACGAACCTAGCGCTCGGCTGCGCGTGGGGCACCCTGTTTTTCGCGCCCATCCTTGGTCCCGGCGCGATGGCGGCCACGGCCTCGTGGAAGCTGATCGCGATCGTCGTCGGCGTGGGACTGCTGTCCACCGCGATTCCCTACACCTTCGAGGCACTCGCGATGCGGCGCCTGGCCGCGTCGACCTTCGCGCTGTTCGCCGCGATCCTGCCGGCCACATCCGCCCTCGTCGGGGCCGTCATGCTCCGCCAGATCCCCGGCGTCTTCGAGCTGATCGGTCTGGTCCTGGTGTCGGTCGCGGTGTGGCTGGCCTCGCGGGAGTGAGGGGCTGAGTGGTGGGCGTTTTGCGGGTCGGGCAGTGCCATCCCAACTGATAGTCGTGGCCGAGCCATGAAAGATGGCGCCTTCCACTGAATTCATCGTGATGAGGCACCCGATCTGGATAGGTTGTGACGATCCGGATAGGTTGTGACGATCTGGATAGGTTGTGACGATCTGGATAGGTTATTAACCTATCCGGATGTGTGTTACCTATCCGGATGCGCGTTACCTATCCGGATGTGCGCGATGTATCTGTATCCAGGGCGCGGTGATCCTGTGTCCCGCGCGCTGACGCCTCGTCAGTCGAGGTTGAGGCGGCGCGGCGTGTGCTTGCCGCCGCGGGCGATCACCCAGAACGCGAACCACGCGCCCACCGAGCCGACGATCATGACGAGCACCATCGGCACGGCGCTGTCGCCGCCCGAGGTCGCCAGGGGGGCGGCGATGCCGTTCGCGATCGACTGGAACACGCCCATCACGGACGAGGCTGTGCCCGCGTGCTCGCGCGCCTCGCTCATGGCCTGTGCGCCCGAATTGCCGAAGATGAACGCGTTCGCCGTCATAATGAGCGCGAAGCCCACGCACGTGAGGATCAGCGGCAGGTCGAGGAGGAACGTCGAGATCGCCAGCGTCACCACGCCGGTCGCGGCGATCGTCAGGCCCGTGATAATGAGCGTGCGCGGTGTGAAGTGCGAGATCAGGCGCACGTTGACCAGCGCGAATCCGGTCGACAGCAGCGCGTTGAACGCGAACACCCACGCGAAAGCCATGGGGGACAGGCCCAGCGGCCCCTGCAGCACGTAGGTGGCGTTCGAGATGTAGCCGAACATGCAGAAGCTCGAGAAGGCGTTGACCAGCATGAAACCCACGAAGGGGCGGATGCGCACGACCTGGACGAGGCCGCGGAAGAACCGGGGGATACCGCCGGGGTGGCGGTGTTCCTCGGGCAGGGACTCGGGCACGACGAGCCAGGCGAGGGCCGCCATGAGCAGCGTGAACGCGGCGAGCGCCCAGAAGACGACCCTCCACGTCGCGTGCGTGATGATGAACGCGCCGAGGACCGGGGCGAGCATCGGCGCGAAGCCGACGATCGCCTGGATGAGGCTCATCGCGCGAGCAAGCGTCTTGCCGTGGGCGACGTCGACGAGGATCGCGCGTGCCACCGACGAGGCGACGCCGCCGCCGAGGCCCTGGAAGACTCGGCCCACGAGGAGCACCCAGATGCCCGGCGTCAGCACGCAGATCATGGAGCCGACGAGGGCGATGATGCCGCCCGCGACGATGGGGCGGCGGCGCCCGATCTGGTCCGAGATGGCACCGCCCAGGACCTGCCCGGTCGCGTAGCCCACGAAGAAGGTCGTGAGCGTGAAGCCGAGCATCGTCGAGTTCGTCGCCAGGTCTGCCGTGATCTGCGGGAACGCGGCCGAATACATGTCGGTCGCCATCGGCGGCACGGCGTTCTGCACGGTCAGCGTGATCAGCAGGGCAACCGTGAGCGCCCCGCCGATGATGCCATCACGCTTGTTGGTCTGATCAGTCGTCACCAGATGATTGTCCTCCCGAGCGAGTTTGCAATAGTCAAATCGGTTAATTTTTTGACGAATCTCGCACGCCGGAGGACCGTGATCTGTGCAGATGCGGCACCGCTGGCGTCGTTCAATCGAGCAAACGTTGAGCGTGCGAGGTGCTCACGCCTCGGCCGTGCCTACTCCCCGTGTGTGCTCACTCCCCGTCCGCGCGTGCCTCCAGCGCATCGGCGGCGGCCTCGATCTGGCTGCGCGTCGGACACGAGGCCGGGCCGACGACCGTCGTGGACAGTGCACCCGCGCAGTTGGCCAGCAGGAGCGCCCTCTCCACGGCGATCCCCCGAGCGAGGGAGGCCGCCAGGACACCGGAGTGTGCGTCCCCCGCGCCGTTCGTATCGATCGCCTCGACGCGAGGTGTCGGGACTCGGAGTGCGTCCTCATCGCAGGCATCCGTGGCTACCGCAGAGGGATCAGCGAAATATGCGCCTTCCGCTCCCGCGCGTACCACGACGGGTCGGCCCAGCAGGCCGAGCATTGCGCGCGCCGCTTCGTGAGGCTCACGGCACCGGTCGCAGATGCTCGAATCCCCGCTCTGCTGACCGATCTCCTGAGCCTCCCTGAGGTTCATCGACACGATGACGTCGTCGGTGGGCAGTCCGTCCGGGATGCCGATCACGGGGGAGACGTCGAGGAGGACGTGCACGCCTTCGGGCAGGACGCGCAGCGCCGCCTCCGCAGCCTCACGGTTGGCAGGGTGATCCATGAGGTATCCGTCGATGTAGAGCACGTCGCCCGGGCTCATCGTGCGCACGAAGTCCGCCCACGCGCTCGTGGGTGCCATCGTCTCGGCGCCCTTGGTGGAGATGAAGGTGCGCTCGCCCGTGCGGTCCGTGAACGCGATGCAGAACCCGTTATCAATGCCCGCGATGCGAGGCCCGAGATCCGTGATTCCCTCCCGCGCGAGCGCTGCTTGGATGAGCGAGGAGTAGGGGCCCTCACCGATTGGGCTGAGGGAGACGGCCTCGGCCCCCATGCGCCGCGCCGCCACGAGGGCATTGAAGCCTCCGCCCACGTGCATTCCCTCGTCGATGGCCCACACGTCGCCGCCCGACGCGGGTAGAGCCTCGCCGCGCACGGCGAGGTCCACGAGGATCTGCCCCATGAGGACGACGCGGCCCGCAGGATCCTTGCCGTTGGTGGAGCCGTGACGGCTAGGGGGAGGCGGTTCTGTGGTCGGCACCCGATGGGCGGTGTCAAAGAGCGGAATCATGCTGTTTTCTCCCTAGTCGGACGCCGTGCCACTGGCGGAGTCATCGTCCTTCGTTTTCTCAGAGACACATTCCCGCTGCTCAAAGAGCCGCTCGGCCAGGGGTGCCAGAGCCGGGCGGGACACCTTCTCGATTGTGGTGAGGTTGTGTGATGAGAAGTGTGTGACCCCCCATGCCGCACCGACGATGGAACCTGCAATCGCGGAGATAATGCTGGATTCTCCGCCGAGAGAGACGGACAAGAAAGCGGAAAAGCCGTCCGAGTAGTGTGCGGCGAGGCCGAAGGCAGCAGGAACCGACTGAGCTGGATCGGCCGACGTGCCTATCTGATCGCGCAGGCGCTCGAGGGCATCGCTCCGGTAGTTGGTGGCGATGTCGATCGCCGCTCGGGCCGCGGCCAGCACATCCGGTCCGGGAGCCGAAGCACCCCGTGCGGGGAGCGCCGACACGTAGGTGATAGCTTCGTCCAGGACATCGCGCATCCCTCTGACCCACAACGCCTTGTGATCGATGCCCAAGGAGACCGCTGCGGCGACCAGAGCGGCCGCGTGGAACTCCTGCCTGCTGAGGCCGTCGTTTCCACAGACCTGCCACACGGCATCGACGAAGGCCTGTGGATCTGCTGTCGAGTTTGCGATGCCAACCGGGATAGCCCGAAGCGGGTAGCAAGACCCTGCCAGCAGATCCTCGTCCTTAGCACCGGCCTCGTTCGTGGAGGGGGCGTCGTCCAGCAGGTGAGAGGCCGCCGCCAGAACTTCGCGCGTGACTTCCGTGAGCGTCCCGGCGGGCGCGCCCGGCATCGTGGGGTGCGAGGCATCGGCGTCGATCAGTATCCATCGCGTCTTGTAGTGTTTCTCGATCTGTGTGGGGGACATGCCTCGGACGGGCAGCGCAACCGCGTCACTCACGGCGACACCGGCCAACGCCCCGTAGGCCCGGCCGCGTCGTTGCCACGATGCGTCTGTGCGGTGCGCGAGGGTATCCGCCGCGGCCTCGACCGCGGCTCGCGTGGGGCACGAGGCGGGGCCAGGCATCGTCGAGGCCAAGGCCCCCGCGCAGTTCGCAAGGAGGATGCTCCGCTCGATGGTGCACCCCAGAACGAATCCGGCTGCCAGGACGCCGGTCGACACGTCCAGCGTCCCGACGGGATCGGTGGAAATAACCGTCGGGGCAGGGAAGTAAATGACCTCGTCCTCCCTCCTGGACTTCGGTCGTGCGAGAAACGACTCGTGGGTCTGTGTCATGACCAGCGCCTGTCGCTTAAACAGCGACAGGACGTACGACGCAGCGTGGTTGGGATTTCTTGTGGAATCGTGGGAAGACCGGTCGCACACGATTTGTAGGCAGAGACGCTCCGCCGCCCCATGGCCCAGAACCATGAGAACGTTGCCGCTGGGAAGGCAACGCGGACCAATGTGCCCTCCCGATGCGTCGAGGATGACGCGCACGTGATGGGGCAGGTGAGCAAGCGCGTGCTCGGCCGCGGCCAGAATCTCCTGTGATTCCGCAATGCTCGCATCGATGTACAGCACGTCGGAGGGGCCCAGCATGCGGATCGTCTCGTCCCACGCGTCTTCGAGCATCCCCGTGATGGCCGCTTTCTTGGTCCCGTCAAAACGCGTCGTGAGGACGGACAGGAAGCCGTTGTCGTATCCCGCGATGCGAGGACCAGCGTCGACGATCCCTTCGCGCGCCAATGCCTCGGTGATGACCGAGGCACGCGGGCCCTCACCGATCGGGCTGAGGGAGACGACCTCGACACCCATGGCGCGGGCGGCGCGCATCGCTGTGAATGGCAGTGAGAGATAGACATCCTCGCGGGTTGTCCACTCGTTCCCGGCGGGAATGGTGTCCTCCTCGGAGGTCCGGTCGTATCGAAGCATCAGTTCGGTCATGAGGACAACTCGGCCCTCTATGGAATCGGGCGACGAGGTGGGGGCTGGCTCCTCCGGAGACGTGTCGGCATCGGGATCGGCAGCTGGCGAAGCACTCGTGGGAGACTCCTCCTGGCGGCCGAGGAGCGCCTGATCGCGCAGCTCCAGGAGATCCCCGGCGACGCTGGACAGGCCGAGGTGGGAGACCTCCTCGATCATCGTGAGGCTGTCTGTGGGCAGAACCTGAACGCCGAGGGCAGCGCCCAGGATCGCGCCCGCGATTGCGCCGATCGTGTCGGTGTCCCCGCCGATGTTGGCGGCGTCCAGGAGGGCTTGTGGGGAGGGGACGCGTGCGAGCAGTGCGAAGGCCATGGGGATCGCGTGCGCCGAGGCGACGGACGTTCCCACCTGCTCAACCAGGCACTCCAGGGACGAGGAGGCGGGGTTGACGGCCAGCTGCATGGCCCTGCGTGTCGCGGCAACGACGTCCGGGTCGGGGGTCCATGCGCCGCGCTCGGGCAGGGAATCGACGTAGGTCACGGCTTTCCACAGCAGGGACCTCAGGTCCAGGGAAGGTGAGCGCGCCGCGTCGATACCCATGGACACGGCGGCCGCCACGAGGGCAGCCGACTGGAAGCCCTGGCGCGTCGCGTGCGTGACCTGGCAGGACGACCAGACGGCATCCGCAAAGGCCTCGGGATCGGCTGTCGACATCGCGATACCGATCGGGGTGACGCGCATCGCCGCACCGTTCGTCGTGCCCTCGCCGCCCACGGTCAGCGGGTCCTCGCCCGCGCGCACGCGCTCGAGCGCAGCCTTCGTGGAGGGGCCCAGCAGGTCGAGCGACCCGCGCTCGATCATCGAATCCTCCCAGGCCAGCAGGGCGTGGGCGAACTCGACCGCATTGAGGGCAACACGACCCGAGGAGGAGCCCCGGCCTCGTACCAGGAGGGAAGCAACCAGCAGCGCCTGCTCCGTGTCATCCGTGACCGAGCCCGCCGGCATCCCCGGCGCATAGGGCTGGGAGGCGTCCCCATCCACGAGGCCGGTAATGCGCCCGTACACCGCGCGGATCTGCGCAGGCGACATCGCCTGCGTCGGCATGCCCAGCGCGTCTCCGAGCGCCAGGCCCGCGAGGGCACCAAACGCGCGGGTTAAGGGTCAAAAAGTGTGTCCGGAATCGCGGATTTTCA
>NZ_JVOJ01000039.1 GCF_001064145.1 Sanguibacter keddieii | reverse complement strand
TAACGGCTACCATTTAAAGCGTCCAAGTTTCGGGGCGCAGTTCAATCGGCGAGGCTGGGGTTCTTTCGTCTCTCGGGTGTCCTCAGAGGGCGGCAACCGCGGTGACGGTGACGGGCACGTTGCCGCGAGTGGCCTTGGAGTAGGGGCACAGCTCGTGGGCGCGCTCGACGAGGGCCTGGGCGCGGTCGAGCGGGACGCCGGGGATGAAGACCTTGATGTCGGCGGTCAGGGCGAAGGAGTCGCCCTCGGGACCCAGGCCAATGGTGGTGCGCACGAGGGAGTCGGTGGTGTCGATGCCCAGTTCCTTGGCGGCCAGGCCCATGGCGCCCTGGAAGCAGGCGCCGTAGCCCATGGCGAAGAGGGCTTCGGGGTTGGCGCCGTCGCCGGGGCCGCCCAGTTCCTTGGGCATGCGCATGACGTGGGTGATGCCGAGCGCGGGGACGGAGGAGGTGCCGGCGCGGCCGCCCGTGGAGTCAGCGGTGACGGAGTATGCGATCTTGCTAGGAGTGTCCATACCCCCATTCCACCACTAGGACTTCAGTCCCGCAAGGGGTTTGACGCAAACACAAGTTTTTTCGCGCACACGGGGACGAGGCCGGGACGCGCCCCTCTGCTCACGCGAGGTCAGTCGGTGAGGAAGTCCGCGTCGGGCCGGCCACTCAGCGCCTTGGCGACGGCGCGGCGGAAGCGGTCGTTCATGGGCGGAAGCTGATCGCCGCGGAAGAAGGCGGTCTCGCTGTTTTCTCCGTCGGCGGGCCTCGGCTCGCCGCTCACCCACTCAGCCGCGAAGGCGACGTCCAGGTAGGTGGTGACGTCACCGTTACCGTAGGTGACGGGACCCACGACCTCGACGGAGAGGAGACGACGCACCTCGATACGCACGTCGGCCTCCTCCAGGGCCTCGCGGGCAGCGGCGACCGCGGGCTCCTCACCCGGGTCGACGATACCGGTGACGGGGGTCCATGCGCCGTTATCCGAGCGGCGCACGCACAGGATCTCGACGTCCTCGGGCGCGATCGGGCGCTCCCAGTCGATCGGCGCGCAGCCCGCGGCGGGGCGGGCGATGACGACGGTCGTGCCGGGCATCCACAGGGGCGCGTGGCCGACGTGTCGGCGCAGCTCAAGGACGAAGTCGGGGGTAGCCATAACCCTAGTCTACGGCGCTCACAGGAAGGAGGTGATGACCGGCAGGAGCAGGATCTTGACGATAATCGCGAAGGCGAAGAGGGTCGCGTAAGCCGCCTCGATGCGCTCGTCGGTGACGCGGGCGTCGGCAGCTTGGAGGACGGCGGGCTGGCCGAGGAAGCCCGCGATGCCGCCGGCTGCGCGCGCGGAGGACAGGCCGATGAGCTTCGCGCCGAGGGCCTGGATGACGCAGCAGACGATAACCATGACGGCGGCGAGGAGAGCGGCGCGCCAGCCCTCGGGGCTGCCGAGCAGGCTCGCGAACTGCGGGCCTGCGTTTAGGCCCAGGGCAGCGAGGAAGAGCATGAGGCCGATCTGTCGGATCGTCAGGTTCGCGGCGGCGGGCAGGGTCCACACGAGCGGTCCGGTGCGGCGCAGGGCACCGAGCAGCATGCCGACGATCAGGGGGCCGGCGGCGGCGCCCAGCTGGAAGCCCTGGCCGCCGGGCAACGGGAAGGACACGATACCCAGGAGCAGACCGAGGACGAGGCCAATACCGAAGGCCATGCCATCAACCTCAGCGACGCGACGCTCGGAGTCGCCGAGCCACTCGGCGACGTCATCGAGCTCGTCCGTGGGAACGACAACGGCGACGTGGTCTCCGAGCTGCAGGTCAAGGTCGTCGCGGGCCAGGAGGTCCAGGTCGCCTCGGCGCACGCGCGTGATGACGGCACCGAAGCGCTTGGTGACATTGAGTTCGCAGACGCTGCGGCCGGCGACGTCGGGGTTAGACACAACGATGCGCTCGAACGCGAGGTCGGAACGGTCGTCCTCGAGGTTGTGGTCGAGGATCTCGCCGACGAGTGGCGCCGTCTCCTTGATGGACTCGGGGTCCCCGACCATGACGACGTGGTCACCCGGCAGCAGGTCCTCGCCGGGAGCGGTGACGCGGGTGCGCCCGTCACGACGCAGGTAGGACAGGCGCACGCGCTGGTCGCGCCACGCGTCAATGTCGCGCGTGTTGATGTGCTTGGACACGCGAATACTCACGGCCTCCAGGGAGGACCCCGCGAGGGAAGGCGTGTCCTTGGGGCCGACCCACTTCCTCGTCACGGTGATCGTGACGACGAGGATGCCACCGATGACGCCCACCGGATAGCCAAACGCATAGCCGACCGCCGCATTCGCATCCCCGGTGAGCCGGGTAGCCGTGTCGAGGGCGGGAGCGGCCGTCAGAGCACCCGTGAACAGGCCCGACGTGAGCCCGGAGGACAAGCCAAGAAGGCGGCCTCCCACAAGCGCGATGACCGCGCCCACGACACACACGATCGTCGTGAGGGCGAGGAGGTTCGTCTGCTTACGCAAATTCTGGAAGAAGGTCGCGCCCGCGGAAATGCCGACGCAATAGACAAAGAACGCCAGACCCATCGGCTGGACGATCGACATGTGGTTACTGACAACCTCGGGATGCACCGCCGAAACGATGAGGCCGACGAAGAGAGCACCCGCCGCTCCAAAGCGCAGGGGGCCGATCCGAATGGCCCCGATCGCCGCACCCAACGCAACAACGACAAACAGCGCAAGCAGGGGCGAAGACGCGAAAAGAGAGGCCATAGCTTTCAGAGTACCTGTCATGCGTCCGGCCTTCTCCACGACTGTCATATTGCCTGCGTTATGAACCTCACGGATTGGTTACACTGGTACCAGAAACTGAAAGGACGGTCATGTCTCAACCAACACCCGGATGGTACCCCGACCCCGCAGGAAGCCAGCGCCTTCGCTGGTGGAACGGCGGCCAGTGGACCGAGCAATTCCACGATATGCCGCAGCAGGGAGCGCCTGTCGCGCAGCAGATGCTCACAGACCAGGCGGCGGGGCAGTACATGCCCGCCCAGTCGCAGGCCCCGACCGTTTCCTCGGACCCCTACAATCCGTCGGGCGTCGCCCCGCAGCTGGGCGTCGCCGGAGCAGGGCAGCAGGCAGTCCCGCAGGCGGCAGACGCCGCACCGAAGATCGGTCGCGGATGGGTCATCGGCGCTATCGTCTCCGCACTTCTCGTGGTCGCTTTCTTCGGCACGATGGTGTACTCGGGCATGCAGCTGCGTGCTCAGAACCTTGAGTGGCAAGACGTGCAGAATCAGCGGACCTCCGCAAAGAGTAGCCTCGACCAGAAGCAGGATGAACTCGACAAGGTGAAGAAAGAACTCGAGGAGGCACAGAAGTGAGCTACGGACTCCAGCCCCAGACGAAGAAGCCCTCCCGCCTTCCTAAGATCCTGACGATCATTTGCTCGGTTCTCGCCGTCATCTTCCTCCTTGTCAGCGCCACCATGTTCGTCAGTGCTCGCTCGAAGGCGCAGGAGATTGCGGACGCGCGGGCCGAGATCCAGTCCGCGGACGCTAAGACCGTGGAGATCGACAGCGAAATCACATCCACGAAGGAGCAGATCACCGCTGCCAAGGCGAAGAAAGACGCTCAGCAGGACGCTCAGCAGTGGTGCACCGACTTCGATAAAAACTCGATGAAGGTGAGCGACCTCGACAGGATGGCGTCCACCCTCAACACGATGCCGGAGCTGCAGCGCAACGCAGTCGGAGAAGTCTGCGGCGGCAAGAAGGCATTCGCAGAGGCATTCGCTAAGGACCTCAAGCGCGGCATGGTCAACACTGCCACTCCCACATGCGATGCAGACGGACGCACCGTGACCATTTACGGCACCGTATCACTCGACGCACCCACTATGGCCAAGATCGGCAGCATCGACATCACCTACGACGTGTACGCATCCGATCACGACATTACTGAATCCGACACCCCCCTCGGAACGACCACCGCGACCGTGCCCCCGGGCGGAACCGGCAACTACTCTGCAACCGTTCCGTTTGCAGCGAGCGGAAGTTTCAACTGCGCCGTGCGCGTCAAGAGCATCTGGCCCACCGGTCTGTGAGCGCCGTATTCACAGCTGTGCCGTGACACGAGAGAAGGAATCGCGATGAGTGAACCCGCGGAAGGCTGGTACGCCGACCCCAGCGGTGCAAACCAGCTGCGCTGGTGGGACGGCCACGCGTGGACGGACTACGTCGAGCCATACGAAGCTCCTCAGGACGTTGAGGTCGCAGTTTCGGCAGTGGACGAGGCCTTCCCGGCTTCGTCCACCGAGGAGCGGACCGCCACTTCCGCCGATACGCCCATCCCCATGCCCGAGGCCTCCCTCCCGCAGGAGGTCACCACCGCCTCGTCGGTAGCCCAGTCACAGGTCGCGCCGATTCCAATGCCCAGCTCCCCCGTTGATGAAGAGAACAACGACGAGGCGGATGCACCCGAGAGGAGCGGAACGCTCAAGTGGGTTCTCGCGTGCGCAGCGTCGTGGGTGCTCGTCGCGGTGTTCATTACCGTTCTCGTCATCGCCTGGTCGCGCCTGGGGGCCAGCGGCCGCATCCAGGAGGACGCGAAGATCCGCGCCGAAACCGCCCAGAATGAGCTCGACACGGCCCGCTCGACGCTCGACTCCATCAACCAACAGCTCAAGGAGGCATCCAAGTGAGCGCTCCCGCACCCCTGCGTGCCGCCACCGTCGCGGGCGCGATCCTCGCCACGGCATTCATCGTCCTCTCTGCCATCGTCGGGGGCATCAACGCCTGGCGCGCTCATTCCGCATCGACGTACGAGGCGCAGGCCGAGCAGGCCCAGTCCGAAAAGGCCACGGTCGATCAGCAGATCACGGACGCGAAGGCTGCCCTGGATGCCGCCACCGTGCGCAAGGACGCCGAAAACTGGTGCGATTCAATCACGCGTGAAACCGCCGCGTCGATCCGAGACGCCCTCAAGACCTACGATTCGGCGACGCAGGCCACCAAGGACGCGATCCACGAACAGTGCGCGGCGAAGGAGACTCTCGCACAGGTCTACCGCTCCAACAAAGACGCCGACTTTTCCATCGCGGTGGGCGAATGTACGACCGATCAGGTGACGACCACGGTGAACGGCACGCTCACCCTCAAGGATTCGTCCCAGATCGCCTCGCTGGGAACGCTCGACGTGGAGATCAACGGGTTTACCGCAGACAAGGGAACGAATCCCAGCCCCAGCTCGCCGTACCAGGGCACGACGACTATCACCCTGACGCCCGGCTCGCCCGCCACTTTCACGCTGTCGATTCCCTACGATCCTGCGATGAGCGACAAGACCGAGTGCGGTGCCACGATGACCAGCTGGTGGCCCACCAACCTATGATTCGCGGTGAATCCCATCACCGCATCAACTCCAAATTTTTCAACTCGCATAGAATTGGGGAGACACAGTGAAAGGGGTCTCCCCGTGAGCACCCCCACCCCCGGCCTGCCTGAAGAAGCGGCTGCCCCCGTCTCCCCCGCCGGTGAGGTGCCGGCCACGCCGAGCCCCGCAGTCGCGGCGGCCACGCCGACCTTCACCCCGCTGACTGCCCCGCGCCCTCGCGCGACGGGCGGCCAGATCACGATCGCCGTTATTCACGCCCAGCAGGCCTGCGACGTACATGCCCGCCAACACCTGCCAGCGCCTCGCTGAGGCGCTCAGTAGCGCTCGTGAGAGTCGTATCCGCGCAGCCGGTCCAGCTCTCGTCGTTCCTTCTTCGTGGGGCGCCCACTCCCCTTCTCGCGCATGGCGACGGGGATATGCACGCGCGGACGCTCGGGAGTGCGATCGTCGTAGGCCGTGCGCGCCTGCGGATAGGACACACGCTTGTTCAGCAGTAAATTGACCCCCAGGATCCGGTCGAAGCCCTCGATGCGCAGGCGCACCTCGTCGCCGACGCGCACCTTGTAGGCGGCCTTGACGGGCTCACCGTTGACACGCACGTGCCCGGCGCGCACGGCGGCCGTCGCCTGCGACCGTGACTTGAGCTGGCGGGTCGCCCACAGCCACGTATCGACGCGCACGGCCGACGAGGCGAGGGCACCCGCGGGGATGACGACTTCTTCGGGGGTCTCACTCATCGCGAGCGCCTAGTTGATGCGGCGGATGCGCTTCTGGTGGCGGGGCGTCAGGATGATCGCGACGAGGGCGCACAGGATCGGCATACCGATCAGCATGCCCAGCAGCGCTCCCCAGGGAACGATGGGGCGCAGCGTCGTCGTCAGCGTCGGGAAAATCCCCGAATTCGCGAAGGTGATGACGGCCAGCACGCCCACAACGAGGCCGGAGAGCACAGCCGTCGGAATCGCGTTGAGCGCAAGCACCACGCCCTGCCACGTGGTGACGTGGCGGCGCATCGAGGGAGCGGCGCCGATCGCATCGAGGGTGTCGAGGTCCGGGCGCATATCCGAGGAGGACAGTGCCACCACGAGGGCAACCGTCGCCGCGGCCGCGACAACAGCAATCAGGGCGGCAACATAGGGCAGGACCAGCGACCGCATCGTCGGAGCGATCACCTGGGCGGAAGCACCGGGGACCTGGCGCGCAATCATCGTCTGGAAGGTGGGCGCGTCCACCGGATTCACCGGCTTCTCGACGGTGAGGAGCTCGCCGAGCGGAACGGCTCGCAGGCCGAGGGCTTCGGAGGCCTGCGGGGACAACACCATGACGTTGATACGCGTGAGGGGCGAGGCCGGGAAGGTCATCGTCCTGTGCACGAGGGCGTCCGGCAGGTTGTCGTCGGAGGCACCGGCGGCCCTAGCGGCAGCAATCGCCGACATATCGAGGCTGCGCAGGTCGGCCTGGCCGGCACCGTTAATCAGCTTCGGATCCGGCACGAGGACGCCACCGGCGTTCAGGGTGGCGATCGCGCGGACCATGTCGTCCTCGTTGAGGTATCCGGCCTCGCGCAGGTAGGTGCCGTCATCGACGATGTAGGCGACGTCGATCTCCGCCATCGTGCCCATGTCGTCGCGCATCGTGAGCGTCGACTTGTCGATGGGGCTGACGGCCTCGACCATGGTCTCCGGGCCACCCGGGCCGCTGTTCCACGCCATGCCGTTCATGATGGCGCTGGAGGTGACCGTGCGCTCCGTATCGACGACCTGCTGGGCCGACTGGAGCAGGTTGCGGGTGCGCGTCACCGAGTCGGTTTTGTCGACCGTCGAGAGGAAGACCTGCCCGCGCTGTCCCGCGTGCGGGCGCGTGTTCCAGCCCGCCTCGTTCGACGAGGACAGAGTGATGAGCAAGCCGCAAGCGACGAACACGGTCGTCAGGATCGAGGCCATGGCGGGGAACGTGCGGTGGCCGTTGCGCACCGCGTCACGCAGCGCCAGGCGCATGCTCATCGACGCGCGACGATTGGGGGCGCGCCAGCGGGTGAAGATGTAGGGGATCGACCCGATGAGGCCGGCCTCGAGCAGACCGACACCAACAACGAGGGCGAGGACCCATCCACGCCAGGCGGCAATACCCAACAGCGGGAGTCCGGCCAGCAGCGCCAGGGGGTAGAACATCCGACGACGCACGAGGCGGGAGGGCTCCCACACGCGCCCGCCGATGACCGCGGACGTGTTGATGTGCGACGAGGTGTGCGCCGGCGACACCGACGCTATGAGGGACAGCAGGATCGGCAGGAGCACCGACAGGGCCAGCGGCCACCACGGCACAATACCGATGCCGAGGCCCGACCAGATGCCGATGCCCACCATGCCGCACGCGGACAGCGCGGCAGAGACAAGCCCTGAGTACAGGCCGATAATGAGGCCGTGAGCGATCGTCAAGCGACGACCGTCGGACTGGTCGCCACCGTTGGCGACGATCATGGCCGCCGTGCGCATGACCGACCGCTGGGCGACGGTGTACAGCGGCGAGATGAGCAGAATCATCTCGGTGAGGATGAGGAGGATGCCCGCGACCAGCAGGAGGTACTGCCAGGGGTTGGTGCCCCGAGTGTTTTGGGGCACCTCGTACTGAGCGATCTGGGAGGGAAGCGTCGAGGCATCCGGCGGATCAGCGAGGACCTGTCGCGAGACGACGGAGAATCCCGACTGGTTGATCTGACGGATGTGGTCCCAGGTCACCGGAGCCGGACCTGTGACGTACCAGGCAGTCTGAGTGCGCCCGGCCACCGCAAGACGATTAATCTCGAGCGTACCATCGCCGATGATTGCCCGATTCGTGCCGGAAATGATCTCGTCAATGACGACGCTGCCCGTCAGCGCCTGAGTGCCGCGGCCCTTGGCAACAGTCAGCGACAGGGTGAGCGTGTCGCCCACCTCGGCCTTGAGCGCCCGAGCGACGTCGTCCGAGATGACGGCATGGTTCGCGGCGAGCGCGCCACTCTTTGCGCCCGCATTCACACGCGGGGCATCCAGCGTGGCCGTCTGGGTACCCGAGTCGACCGTGTAGCCCGTTCCGTCCTGCGTCGTGAGATGCAGCTGATAGAGAGTATCGACCGCGATCAACTGGTCGCCCGCCGGCAACCAGTCGGTGAGGGTGCTCTGGGTAACCGCGACTTCCCCGTCAGAGGCCGTCTTCGATAGGACGTCGGCGGTAATGTCTTGCTCAATGGCCGTCGACGAGCGGCGCAGGGTGACCGCCTGGACGTCGGAACGGTGACCAAGCCACGACGCGGCCTGGTAGCGTTGGGAGGTCGTGACGTCCCAGAACGTGATCGCGCCGATCGCGATGATAATCGGCAGCGAGATGAGAAAGACAGCCGTCAGCGTGCGCCCCAGGCTTTGGCGCGCATCACGAGAGGCGATGCGGAGTACTACTCCCCATCGCCTCATTCGTGTGTTGAGTCGACTCATCAGATCCTTGGTGCAGTGTCAGCCAGCAGATCCCTCAGCGAGTCTCCGCGCGAGCGGTCGACGATACGACCGTCGCGAAGGAAGACTGTGCGGTCCGCCCATGCGGCCATTCGGGCCTCATGAGTAACGAGGATACCGGCTGCGCCCGCATCAATGTGATCACGCAACACCAACATGATCTGGTCGCTCGTGTGCGAGTCGAGCGCGCCCGTCGGCTCGTCCGCAAGAATGACCGAGCGGTTACCGACGAGGCCTCGGGCGATCGCAATGCGCTGACGTTGACCACCCGAGAGACGCTCGGGGAAGCGATCAGCGAGCTCGGCGACTCCGACCTCCTCGAGGGCAGCCATGGCGGCCTCGCGCACCTTCGACGGGCTGACCCCATCCAGCTGCAGCGGCATCTCAACGTTTTCGAGGGCCGACAGGGACGGGATCAGGTTGTAGTCCTGGAAGACGTAGCCGATGGAACGGCGACGCACCTCAGCGCGGTGAGCCGCATCCATCGTGGCCATGTCGACGCCGTTAATGAAGACACTTCCGTGCGTCGGACGCTCCAGTCCGCCAGCAATCGACAGCAGGGTCGACTTGCCGGATCCAGAGGGGCCCATAACAGCGAGAAGCTCGCCGGGGGCGACCTCAAGGTCGATCCCGTCGAGCGCTCTCACTCGGACGCCGTCGGCGCCGAACTCATGTCCGACACCCGCCATCCTGATAGGTAGCGGCACAGGCTGGCTCATCGCACCCCGGCACGCTCCGAAATGCCGGCTTCCGCCTGAGCCCAGTTCATCATGCGGCCCTTCGCAGCGGCGAAGGCGGCGCGACGAGCGGCCTCGGAAACGGCACCGGACTCGATGTGATCGAGCCAGTTGAGCTCGGCCTCAAGGTCGAAGATGTGGCGCTCCAGGATGAGCTTCCACGCGAGCTCTCCCTCGTCGGCCGAAGCCTTCAGGCGGGTGACATCACGCAGGGAGCCCAGGGTCGAGCGACGCTGAGTCTGGATCATGGCCTCGACGTCGACCGTGGGGTCGGCGGCGGCCACGGCGAGCTTCATGACAAGCTCATCGCGTTCGGGGTGTTCGCGGGGAACGGGGGTGGACCACCAGGCGTTGAGGACATCGCGACCGGCATCAGTCAGCTCAAAGACCTCAGAATCACGACCTGCGTTGGTCTCGGCGTGAGACACAACCTGGCCGTCGCGCTCGAGGCGCTGCATCGTCTGGTAGACCTGGCCGATATTCAGCGGCCATGCTCCGCACGTCTGCTCCTCGAACATCTGCTTCAGGCGGTAGACACCGGCGGGCTGCTGCGCAACAAGCGCCAGCAGGGCATTGCGAACCGACATAACTCTCCGTTCGTTGTCTGGACGTGTAGACGATCGTGGTTGAACAGTATCTATCGTACGCGAATTTTGCTCTTAGAGCGGGGAATCGGCGGTGTGTTACCTAACAAAAAGCCTACCGTCTGGTTAGACAGGAGTCCCCGAATTTCCGCGCGATATGGCAGATATTGACCGTTATCACAATTTAAGTGCCAACCACATTACAGACACCATTCACGGGTTTTTCAGCGCCATTTCGGCACTTCTCCACTCAGGTGGTCAGACCCCTCAAAAGAGACGAGGGTGGGCATCCAAAACCAGGAAAAACGCTGCAACCAGACCGACTGACCAACAGGACAGAAATAATTTGTCACCCTAAGTTCTCAGACTGTGAGATCTGCGGCTCAGGAGTTGGACGACTCGGACAGAACATCCTCGATATCTTCCCAGAGCACCCCCGGCGATGACGGCGCAACAGCCGCCCAGAATTCGCCATCCTTATCCGCCAGCAAGGGCACCTCGTCGGGGTACAGCTCGGCGAACTCCACGACCGACAGCACCTCGCACACGTCTTGGCTAGTGGCGAGCAATCGCCAGCTGTCGCCAGCCAGGCTCGGGTACTCCCCCACATCGACGACCCGCACGGCAAGGCCCACCCACGCGTCATCCGCGACGTCTGCCCAGAAGGTCCCCGTCGCCTCGTCGATCTCGGTATCGATAACCTCCGCGATCTCGCGGGCAACCTTGGGCACCTCCACGAGAATCTTCGCGCCGTCACCCTGCTCGAGGGCGCGAAAGAGCACCTCCGGCACCGCCGTCGGCAACACTCCCTCGCCGGAAGGCTCACCAATGGCACTGAGCTCGAAGAACGTGTCGCGCAACTGCGCGGAGTCGACGG
Source organism: Sanguibacter keddieii (assembly GCF_001064145.1). GTDB lineage: Bacteria > Actinomycetota > Actinomycetes > Actinomycetales > Actinomycetaceae > Pauljensenia. The sequence goes on along the minus strand of NZ_JVOJ01000039.1, from coordinate 7,595 downwards.
CCCACACCGAGACCGTGTCGTCCTCGTCGGCGTACAGTCCCCCATCGTCACATCGCGACACCGCGGCAGAATGCGGACCGACAAAGAAGGTGACGCGGCGCCATCCCGCCGGGGCAACGACCCAGGCGGTCAGCACCTTCGTCGCCTGCGAGAACGCCTGAAGGAGAGCAGCGAGGTGCGGGACGGGAGTATCACCAACGACGAGGCCCTGGCTGCGGAGCAGCTCAACAAACGGATGCTCGGGGTCAGCAAGAAGCCCATCGGCATATGAGCGCAGCGCCTCGCACTCCAGGTTGCTCATATCGAAGACGATGCCATCCTCCGTCTCGAAGGCGTTGATCATGATTCCTCCTGCGCTCTCGCCGGCACCGCGCACGGCTTTCAAACGAGGACAACGCTACGACATGCGCACCGACCGCGCCCGCGGACGACGGCGACCGCGGACGCCGGCGGGAGGCTACACTGGTGGCGACTAGGAGGATTCACCGATGAACACCCCGCCTTCCGCAGGCCCCGCCCCGGCCTCGTCCCCGATTCCGACCCTCACGCTTCCGACGGGTGTCCCCATCCCCGTGCTCGGTTTCGGCACCTACAAGGTCTCACCCGAGGACACGTACGACGCGGTGAGCCGCGCCCTCGAGGTCGGGTACCGCCACATCGACACCGCTCAGATGTACGGCAACGAAGCCGAGGTCGGGGCCGCGCTCGAAGCCTCGGGAATCCCGCGCGAGGACCTGTTCGTCACGACGAAGGTCGACAACTCCAACCACGAGCCCGAGCGGGCCGCCGCGTCCATCCGACGCTCCCTCGAGGACCTGCGCACGGACTACGTGGACCTCCTCCTCGTGCACTGGCCGCTGCCTACCCTCTACGGAGGCGACGTAGCCCTGCCCTGGCCCGCCCTCGAGGACGCATTCAACGCCGGCGACGCGCGTGCGATCGGCCTGTCGAACTACGAGCGCGAGCACGTTGAGGCCGTCCGGGCGGTCGCGACGGTCGCCCCGCACGTCCTGCAGGTCGAGTCCCACCCCTTCTTCCCCAACGCCAACCTGCGCACCTACGCCCAGGGGCTCGGCATGGTATTCGAGGCCTGGTCCCCCCTCGCGCGCGGACGCGTCGTCACCGAGGCGACGCTCGTCGAGATCGGCGCGCACATCGGCGTGGGCCCGACGCAGGTCGCGCTGCGCTGGGCGCTGGATCGGGGGCACGTCGTCTTCCCCAAGACCCTGAGCCGCGAGCGCATGGCCACCAATTTCGACGTGTTCTCCTTCGCGCTAGATCCCGAACAGACCGCACGCATCGACGCGCTCGACGCGGGCGAGGCCGGACGCATGGGGTCGCATCCGGCGACGATGGACCGACTCTGAGGACGGGTACGATACAGGTATGGCTTCCAAGCTCACGCGCGCCGACCGCGCCATTGTCCGGCTGGCCGACGGCACCGTCAAACAGCAGAACTTGCTCACGGGCACAGAGGTGTGGACCGTTCCGGGCCGCGGTAACCGGCCCCTGACCGCCCCGCACGCGGACCACAACCCCATCGACCACGAGGCCGACGGTCACCACTGTGCGTTCTGCTGCGGCCGCTACCTCGAGACCCCGCCCGAGAAGTCGCGCCTCGTGCGCCACGAGGACGGGTCCTGGGAGCAGCTGAACGCCCTCGGTGCCGATCAGCTCGGAGATACTGTCGCCGAGTTCCGACGCATCCCCAACCTCTTCGAGATCGTCTCCTACAACTACTGGCATCTCAACCACGGGCACGTCCCCTCCGAGGACGACCGTCGCCGCATGGCCCACTACCTGGCCTCGGACGCGGGCTACGAGCACGTCATGAACGTCGTGCGCGCGCGCATGTTGGCCTCGGGCATGAGCGAGGGAGAGTTCGCGGCCACCAGCGAGACCGCGCGCCTACAGTACGCCAACGGCTTCTTCTCCGGCGGCCACGACCTGATTGTCGGCAGGCGCCACTTCATCGACGGCGCTACCGAGGCCCACCAGCTGGCCGGTTCCGGTACCCTCACCCCTGAGGAGCACGAGCAGTACACCGCGTACACGGCCCGCTCGATGCGCGATCTGTACGACCTGGATCCCGCCGTGCGCTACGTGGCGACGTTCCAGAACTGGCTGCGTCCAGCGGGCGCGTCCTTCGACCACCTGCACAAGCAACTCGTCGCGATCGACGACATGTCCGTGCAGACCGAGGCCGAACTGGAGCGCCTGCGCGCCCAGCCCGACATCTACGACCAGATCTTCACGGTCGCGGCCACGCGCAAGCTCCTCATCGCCCAGAACGAGCACGCCGTCGCCCTGGCCGGGTTCGGGCACCGTTTCCCCGGCATCGCGATCTGGCCCCTGGGCGATCCGAAGAACCCCTGGGAGGTCAGCCCCGAGGCCATGCGCGGCATCTCCGACATCCTGCACGCCGCACACGCCGCAACGGGCGTGGAGGTGCCCGCGAACGAGGAGTGGTACCACCGACCTCCCACCGTGTCCACGCCCATGCGCTGGCGCATCCTGCTCAAGTGGCGTATCTCGACGCTCGCCGGTTTCGAGGGGGGCACGCGCATCTACCTCAACACGATCGACCCGTGGAAGGTCGTCGAGCGCACCGTGCCGCGCCTCCTCGAGCTGCGCGAAGCGGGCCTCATCGCTCCCATGCGCATCGGGGAGGAATGCAGAGTCAGCCCCGCAATGCTGCGAGGCTGACTGGAGAAAGGTTGCGTCCGGCGGGGATTACTCCTCGTCGTCGCTCGAATCCTCGTATCCCGTGTCGGTCGCGGGGTTATCCGCGGGTGCCGGCTCGGGTTCGACATCCTGCGCGCCCGGGTCCGTCGCGGGGTCGGGAGTGCTCGGCGTGGTCGGCGTCGGGGAAGCCAGCGCCGAGGACCACGTGGCCAGCCACGCGCTCATCGCGTCGAGGGAGCCGACCGTCTCGTCGGCGACGATCGGATCGCCGGTGATGCCCATCAGCCAGCCGGCCTTCGTGTCGGCGGCGAGCACGCCATCGATCGGGTAGACGGCGCCCGTCGTCGCCAGGGAGCGCTGCGCGGTCTCACCCTGCAGCCAAGCGATGAGAGATTCCGCGCCGTCCGACGCGGGCGAGGATGTGGGGGCCGCGTACATGATGCGAGCGATGCACGTCGAAGCGATCGCGGTTCCGTAGGAATCAGCACCCGTGTTCGTCGCCGCCGCGGCCGCCAGCGAACGCGGGGCCACGATCAGCGGATACGCGCCAGAAGAACCCGCGGAGGCTCCCACGACCTCGGACAGGTACCCCTCGGACACGTGTGCGCCGGCCGTCCACGCCGCGACAGCGCCGCCCAGGGAGGAATCCACGCGCGGGTTGAGGGACTGCGCGAAGGAACCCAGACCCTCGCCCGTCTGCGCGGCGGCCTCCTGCACGAAAGCGCGGCCCACCGACGACGAGGCCGGGTCGGGGACCGTCAGCAGCGCGCGGATACGCGGAGAAGTCAGATCGCCGAACGAGGTCGGCAGCGGGCGGCCGTTCGCACTCATCCACGACTTATCGGCGATCACGCACACGTCGTCACGCCCGTAGGCGATCGCTGCAGCGGCACCGTCCACAACTGTGCCGGCAATCGTCGCCGTATCCTGAGGCGCCGAAGCCGCGATCGTGCCCGCCGCGGTCGCCTGCAGGGCATCCGCGCCATCCAAGCCAAGCACCACGTCAGCGCCCGCCTTCGACAGCGCATCCACACCGTCCACCGGCACCGCCGCAACCGTGAAGCCCGTCGCCTTCGTGAACTCCTGCGCGGTCTCCGTCGGCAGCTGCGCGCCGCCCACCAGGGCGACGGTCACCGTGCCCGAGCCGCTGCGCGGAGTGGGGGCGTCGATCGTCCCATGCCCGACCGCACTCGATGAAGCACGCGCGCTCTGACCCGGAACGATCGGCGACGCAAACGGATCCCGAGGCGCGCTGGAGGACACGGACGGCGTACAAGCCGCCACCGTCGTCGCCGCAACAACGAGGGCCGACAACGCAAAAACAGAGCGGACGCGAGCCATAAGGAATCCTTCAGACGGGAACACTACCGTTCAAGCATAAGACAGGGCACCTGTGGGCCTCGCGCACGAGCGCCGCGTGGGGCATCATGGAAGCGTGCGCACGCACACAGGGACAACCACACCCCCACGCCAGGAGGCAACCATGGACTCAGCCACCATCGAAAAGGTCGCCACGACCGTCGTCATCGCCGGAGCGGCCTTTGCCGCCTCCAAGGTCTTCGAAGCCGGCTGGAAGGTCGCCACCGGACGCCCCATCCCCGCCGAAGACTCCGACGACGTCACCCTCGCATCGCTGGTCCTCTTCGCAGCCACCTCCGCCGCCATCGCGGCCGTCGCCCAGCGCTACGCGTACAAGGGCTCCCAGAAGTGGCTTGCCCCTAAGCTCGAAGCCCGCTTCGGCATGCCCCAGCTGGAGGCCTGAGCCCCCGCAGGCCGACGCCCTCCCCTGGCGCTCACACGAGCGGCAGGAAGGGCCCCAGGTCCGTACGCTCCCCCGACGCGCTGACGCGTGAGTCGGCCACGGCCTCGTCCCACGTGAGGATCCCGCACGCAAGCGACAGCCACGTGCGCGCGTCGGTCTCCACGACGGCGGGCGGCGTACCGCGCCGATGCGTCGTGCCCGGCAGGATCTGCACCGCGCCGGCGGGCGGCACGCGCACCTCGACCGCGCGGCCGGGATGCAAGATGCCGAGCTCCTCGAGGGTAAAGCGCACCGCCGTCAACACCACCGCGCGAGCAGGCTCCTCGCCACGCTCCACGGCGCCGCGCCACGAACGCAGCGCCACCATCCCCTCACCAGGGTCAATACGTCGTTTCGCCATACTCCGATTCTACGCGGCGCTGATGCCACACCCCCGAGCGTGCATTCCGACCGCCTTGTCAGGCACAATGGAGACATCCAACTTCCGACGAGAGGCCACCCGTGACCGACACAGCTTCCCTGATTACGCTGCGTTCGATCCTCGACATCGAGATCGCACGCAGCTACCAGTGGGACGCGGCCACCATCATCAAGGTATCCGGCGTCGACCGCGCCGGTGACCTCACCACCCGCATCGTCGAAAATCCCGGCGCCCTCGCCGACATCGCCTCCGAAGGCTTCTCCCCCCACTCCGCCGCCGGACACGCACTCTCCCACGAACTCCACGACGCCATCCAACGCCGCGTGCGCCTGTGGATCGCTGAAATCCCCACCGAGCAACTCTCGCGCCTGCGCGAGGCCCTCGGCACCGACCTCATCCACGAGGCCGGCCAGCCGCGCAACGGCTACACCCCCATCGCCCTGTCCCCCCTTGAGCTGCTCGAGCAATGGGCATCCGGCACCGACGAGCAACGCGAATTCATGCGCGTCGCCATGGCCGGACTCGACACGCTCACAACCTCGTCGCACGCCACCCACGCGTCCCGTGCCGTCGGCGCCTCCATCATCGAACGCGCCGCCTTCCTGCGGCTGTGCCGCAACCCCAAGTTCATCGCCTACGTCGTCGTCCTCGTGTATTCGATGGCGCGGGCCGTACCCGTCATGTACGTCCCCCACTTCCGGGGCGACTGGCGCATCCTGTGGGCCATCGACATGATCACCGCTATCCCCTACACGTGGGGCCTCATCGAAATGGTCGCCGGACAGAAGCTCTGGCACCGCATCGTCGGCGCCATTACAGCAGCCGTCACCTTCCTCGCACCCTACGTGTACTTCCTCATGTACGGGCGCCACGCTCCCCCGGGTGTGTGGACCGCCATCGCCCTGATTTTCTTCGGCGGCATCTTCCTCGAAGTCTTCCGCTACCAGCGCGACCGCGCCGTCAAGAAGGGCCTGGCAGAGCAGCCGTAGGCACTCCGTTACAGCGGAGGCCGCTGGTGTTCCGGGCGCTGTCGGGCCCAACCGCCTGCTGGGCCGGGCTGCTTTGCGCACCCTGCTGGGCCGGGCTGCTTTGCGTGCCCGTGGGCGGCGGCCCGCCCGCTCGCCGTCCGCGCCGCGAGCCTAAAGGCTCGGCGCGTCGACTCGTTGTCCGGCCAGGCCCCGCCACCGCCCACGGGCACCGCAGCCAGGCCCTCCAGTCCCTCCGGCGCCCTCCACACCTGTGGGGCCAGCGTCCACATACTGTATGTTCACAGCGCAACGTGCCCCGGCCTCGTCCCTCTGCGGTCCATCCCTACCCTCGCGTGACATGACCGCATGTTTGTTGATAGGGCTCGCACAACGACGTCCCCCGAGCGCGAGACCCGGGGGACGTTCGTATTCGTTCGTGGCGCGACGGCTACTTATCCTCGCCGGTCGCCGTGCGGATGAAGCCGGCGATCATGAACCAGCCGCCGCCAACCCAGAACAGAATCAGGGTCCACAGGGGCTGAACCGGGTAAACGACCACCAGGTACGCGCACGCGACGATCCACGCAGCCGCACCGATGATGTTCGGGATCTGGAAACGCTTCACGCGCGCCGGGTGCGTGTAGTGAAGCGGAACAAGCGTCATGATCGCGAGGAAAATCGTCGCGGCGATATTGACCCACGCCGGAGTCTGAAGGACGTACATGACAATCGCGACGCAGTTCCACGCCGCCGGGAAGCCAACGAAGTAGTTATCGTTCGACTTCTCTCCGTCGTTCGCGTAGCAGAACACGGAGGAGACGATGATGATGACCATCATGATGACGGGGAGCGGCTTGGGTCCAAACGGCAGGTACATCGCCATGAAAAGCGCGGGCAGGAACGTCCACGTCAGATAGTCGACGAGGTTGTCGACGACTCCGCCGTCGAACCAGGGAATGACCTGACGGACTCCGACCTTGCGGGCCAGCGTGCCGTCGACACCGTCAACGACCAGGGCGATGACGAACCACAGCCACATCATGGGGATGTTGTTGTCGAGCATCGCGAACAGAGCGAGCGTCGCCCACGCGAGCCCGGAGATCGTGAACGCGTGCACCGCCCAGGCGGCGATCACGCGGCCCAGGCTCGGTTTGCTGGCACTCTCAGACGAGGCCGGGGCTTGCTCAGTTGTAGTGGGGACGTTTTGCTCAGGCACGGAAGGCTCCTGTGGTGGCGGATAATTTCCGACCTCAGTATGCCAAAGAATGGCGTGGTCTTGGTAGTACCTCGACCACATGGCACACGTTCGGGGCGTTGTCGCAGCACGTATCGGACGCCATTCCTACTCACCATGACATTGCTTCATGACGTTTCGCTTCGGTACTCCTCGGTCACTGGAGTGTTCATGACCACGCTGGGGGCTGCGCCGACCAGCGTGCGCGTACCGAGTGTCACCGGAGCCGACCTACGCGCACGTTCAGCCGATAAGTGGCGGTCTGGCCCCTTTCATGCGCACGTGGGCCCGATGAGATGCGTGTGGGCCACTAATTCCGCACGTTACCGCCTGGTGGCGGCTCGGCCGGGCCGCCACCAAACGGGGGAAATGGCGTCATTAGAGGTACGACACGCCGACGACACGCMGCCAACCAGCTTCTAATGCTGCAAAACCCCCACCGCAGCCAGCCTCGTGCGCCACGTCGCCTACAAGACCTGGGCAGGGCCGATTGGCGCGACAACGTGGCGACGTTGAAACCAACAA
>NZ_JVOJ01000038.1 GCF_001064145.1 Sanguibacter keddieii | reverse complement strand
CGTAGTGTGGGCGCTCTTTGACTATTGGCAGTCGTGGTGTGATAGTGAGCATGCCTGGGTGGCCGGTTGCCGGGGCACGCGAGGTGTGCTGCTGGCTTGGTCACGGATTGTCAATTGGTGTGAGGAGTACATGATGGGCACTGGGAACAACGAGTCGATGGAGACGCCGGTTCCGGCTCCGCCGACGGGGCCTGCGGGGGCGAGTTCGCCGACGCCCGCCGGGGGAGGCGTGGCTTTTACGCCGATGTCTGCGGCGGGTAGAAAGCGTGTGAAGCTGATTGGGATTCTGGTCGGTGTCCTCGTCGTGCTGGTGATCGCTGGCGTGGTGGCGATCAAGGTCGCCAATAGTTCGCGGACGCCCGAGGCGCAGGTGCGCCAGTACCTGGATCTGCTGGCCGCCGGTAAAGCCAGCGCGGCCACGGCGATGGTCGATCCCGGGGTGGACAACGACCAGCGTACTTTCCTGACCAACGACGTGATGGCCTCGGCGACGTCACTGTTGGTCGTCGAAGACGTCGTTGCGGATACGAACGACGATTCCGACACGCGCACCGTGACCGCGACCATGCAGGTCAACGGGGAACGCTTCACCCACGCCTTCCGTGTCACCTCGGATAAGGCGACGATGGGCGTTCTGGACAACTGGAAGATTCGGGACTCGCTGGCAGTGCCTGTGACCGTCGATGGTGATGGAATCGGTCAATTCTCCGTCGGTGAGACGAAGGCCTCCATTGACAAAGCAAGTCTCTACATGGAAGGCCGTTCCTTCCTCTTCTATCCGGGCGTCTACAATTTCACGCCTGTCGCGCCGAACGAGTATGTTGACACCACCCCCGCGTCCGTCTCCGTGCTCGATGACGTGCGCACTCGAAATAACGATGGCAAGAGCGACGTCACCTTCAAGGCAACCTACAACGACAAGCTGGAAGCTGCTGCTCTCGAAGCAGCTCAGGAGCTCGTTGACGAGTGTGGGACTTACCCCGGCAATCAGGGAGATGACTGCTCATCCCTGATTCAGGGACAGAGTGTCACCGCTATTTCCATCAAGGAAAAACTGACATCTCTCGACTCGGAGAGCTATGATCCAACGTCATTTTCTGGGAGCGTGACATACTCGGTCACGACAGGGGAGGGGGCGCTGTTCCCCGGAACGAGGGACGTCGGCCTGACAGTGAAAGTTGACGCGCGTTTCGACGACGACGGAGTGCTGAAAGTGACCGCCGACGGCAAGCCGGACTTTAAGGTGTCCTTCGCCTACTAGCGTCCGCTTCTGCCGCCCCTATACACCTGGTGCCCGTCCGCGTGAAGCGGACGGGCACCGCTTATCCGCACTGTGATCCTTCTTTGACTCGTTGCATGCGCGGCGTGATACTGGGCACGCCTGAGTAGCTGGATGACTGAGTGCGCAGAGCACACTGCAATCCTGGCTGCTGAATGTCAAACGTTGTTAGGAGCAATTGATGGGTACTGAAAAGAATGACGTGAGTGCGGCTCCGATACCTGCACCGCCTGTGACCCCTGCGATTCCGGGTCCACTGACGCCTGCCGGGCGCGGCGTGGCGTCGACCCCATCTTCTGGCCGAGGCAAGAAGCGTGTCATGCTGATTGGGATTCTGGTCGGCGTCCTCGTTGTGCTGGTGATTGCGGGCGTCGTTGCTATCAAGGTGATGAATAGTTCTCGCACGCCCGAGGCCGAGGTGCGCAAGTACCTGGACCTGCTGGCCGCCGGTAAAGCCAGTGCGGCCACAGCGATGGTTGACCCGGGCGCCCCGAACGATCAGCGGGTCTTTCTGACCGACGACGCCATGGCTTCGGCGAGTTCGCTGCTGGTCGTCGAAGAAGTGGCCGCCGACAAGAATGAGGACGCCGAAACCCGTCAGGTGTCGGCCACCCTGCAGGTCAACGGGGAGCGCTTCACCCACGCCTTCACCGTGACCAAGGACAAGCCGACGATGGGCGTTCTCAATAACTGGACGGTGAAGAACTCCCTGGCTGCGCAGGTCAGCGTCGACGCGCAGGGATACACCCAGTTCACCGTCGGAGGGGTGAGTGCCGACGCTCCGCGCAAGCTTGTCTCTGGTAAGCCGGCCACGTACTTTTTCTACCCCGGCGTCTACACGTTCACGCCCGTCGCCCCGAGCGAATACGTGGATGTCAACACCAAGACCGTTGCCGTCCTTGACGGCGTCCACGGTGGAACCGCCTCCCCTGCTGATGCTGCCGACGTGTCCCTGGAAGCAACCTACAGCGCCAAACTGAAGGAAGCGGCGCTCGAGTCCGCGAAGGAATTCCTGAACTCCTGCGCCTCCATTCCTGGAAACCAGAATACTGACTGCCCGTTAGCTCTCCAAAACGACGCGGTGACCGCTATCTCCGTCAAGACGATGCCCACATCGCTGGAACCGATGGACGTTGATCCGGGGGTTTTCCAAGGGCCGGTCACGTTCGAGGTTACCTACTCCGACAAGTACTCCATGTACTACATGCCGGGAACGCGCGACGTTGATTCGAAGGTTGTCGTCAACGTCCAATTCAACAACGATGGGCTGCTCAAGCTCACGCCGGACGGCAAGCCTGACTTATTCGTTAGCGCACCCCTCTAAGGTCATCATCACACTCCGACCAGTGATGTCGCCCGTCCGCTACCCGGACGGGCGACATGCGTGTGTGCGCCGGAACTCGGCCCCGGCCTCGTTCCAGGAGTGTGAACCGCGTGTAACCTTGATGCCTCACAATGCTTATGTGACAATTATTAGGTTTGTGCCCGTCGAGCCGTGCGCTACATCCCAGGCACGGGGCCGGGGCAGAGTACCGCAGCGAGGAGAAACAGTGGAAACGAATGCGCAGAACGCGATCCAGGGGACGAGCGTGCCGCCTCCCGTCCCCGAACAGACTATGCCCGCGCCACCCGCGCCGCCCGCGCCCGCCGCGGCGCAGACATACGTGACGCCGCAGGTATCCGTCATGGCTCCCGTGTCCGGCGAGGTTCCGCCTGCCGCGCCGACAAGCGGGACCATTGCCTTTACGCCGATGTCGGACAAGAGCCGCCGTCGCATTAAGCGCATCGTCGTGGGCGTGGTTGCCCTCGTTGTTCTCGGGGTTGTTGCAGCCGTGTCTCTGACGATCGCGAACTGGACGCGCACGCCTGAGGCGAAGGTTCGCCAGTACCTTGATCTTCTCGCGGACGGCAAGGCCAGCGCTGCGACGGCGATGGTTGATCCGGGGCTGCCCAACGACCAGCGCGGCTTCCTCTCCGATGAGGTCATGGCCTCGTCGAGCGCGCGCATCGAGGTCGAGGACGTGACCGCGGACGATGCGGAGCACTCAAAGGAGCGCGTGGTGACGGCGACGATGCGCCTCGACGGCGAACGCTTCACCCGTTCGTTCCGTGTCAGTGAGGCGAAGAAGACCTTCGGTCTGCTGAAGAACTGGAAGATTCAGGATGCGATGGTCGCTCGCGTGGACGTGCAGGCAGACAACGTCACGCACTTCTCGATCGGCGGCGAAAAGATGTCGGTTGCAACGCTGAAGGAAGCCCCGAGCAGCTCCATCGTGCTCTACCCGGGCGTCTACACCTTCACCCCGGAGGAGACGGGGGAGTACATCGACGCTGCGCCCAAGACCGTGTCGGTCAAGGCCGCAACGGGATACGACAGCTCCTACTACGGTGGAACGGTCGAGCTGACGGGCACCTACAACGACAAGATGGCTGCTGCCGCACTCGATGCTGCGGCTGCGCTGACGAACTCGTGCGCGACCGTTCCGGGCAACATCGACTCGGCATGTCCGAGCGCGGTGCAGTCCCGGACCCTGGCCCTGCTGCAGGTCAAGACGATGCCCACGGTCATGAAAGCGACGACGGACGAAGGCGGTGTTTACACAGGCGAGGCAACGTTCACGATCCAGGGCACGGAGAGCTGGGACAAGCAGCGTGACGTGACGTCTCGCGTGACCGCGACGGTGAAGACCGACAAGGATGGAAATCTCGAGTTGGATGCCTCGGGCAAGCCCCAGTTCGAGGTTCGGTTCGGCTACTAAAGAGTCGAATGAGGCCATCGACGCACCGGGTATGCGGACTCGACAAAAGAAGTTCGCATACCCGGTGGCGTATAGGCGGTTGCACGCTATGATGAGTTGTTGGTAACTCTGTCACACCGAACATGGAGCAGCCCGCATGAGCAACGATGCCAAGGCAACGAGCACCCGTCGGCCCGGCCGTCCGAAGGCCGGTAGCGAGGATAAAAAGGCGCGCATCCTGTCGGAGGCACTCACCCTTTTCTCGACACAGGGCTACGTGGCAACCTCGCTTGCAGACATCGCGCGCGCCTCCGATATTTCGAAGGCGGGGCTCCTGCATCACTATTCAGCGAAGGACCAGCTGCTCGCCGCGGTCCTAGACGAGCGTGATCGCCGTATCGTCAGTCAACTCCCTCGCCCCGAGGATGGGGCCGAGGCCGCGCTGGATGCCTGGGTGGACATGGTGGCCCACAACCAGCGTCATCCCGACGGCGTGGCGCTCTACACGGCGATGTCGGCTGCCGTCATTGATTCGAAGCATCAGGCACACCCCTGGTTCCGTGAGCATTTGTTCGGTGCGATTTCCTACCTTGTTGAGGCCTTCGAGCATGGCAAGACCACGGGCGAGGTGCGTGAGGATGCTCCGAGTGAGCAGATCGCGCGCCGCCTCGTTGCGTTATCGGATGGGCTTCAGGTCCAGTGGCTGTGCTCGCGCGCGGACGGTGGTCGAACGCTCAACATGCACGAGGTTATGGCTGGCGTCGCCGTTGACATGAAGGAGCGGTGGCTCATTCGCTCCGAGTGAGGCAGGGGTGTCGTCATGTCGGGCGACGACACGTATGTGAGAAGCAACACTTGGGATCTGACTTTGTGGGCGTTTCGCGCGATTTGGGGCTTAGGTCCCTTGATGGATCGTATTGGCGTTATGCGATGCCTGCACAGGTGGGCCGTACGCGCGTTACGATGGACAAACCAGCATCCTTCACAACGTCGGGAGTTGTGCTGAGCGTGTCCAGCGTTGACGCTCCACGCGAGGCCGAGAATCCGTCGCACATCCACGCCTGGAGGTCTACGCATGGCGAACGCCGCTGTTCCCACCCCGTCCCACCACGATGCCAACGTTCGACGCTGCCCCGATGACCTTTGGGCCTTGGGGGAGCGGGCGATCATCCGCGCCCGCCGCTGGGCCGATGAATCGGCGTGTGAGCCCACGCCGCGCTCGGCCAAGCTTCTGTCCCGCATCCTCGCCGATCCGGACGGACTTACTTTCACGACCCGATTTGTCGATGACGTCGTGCGCCCCGCGGACCTGGACGTGGCCAGCGCAGCTATGAAGCGCCTGTCGGCCGGCCGCAAGAATTTCCTGCCCCCGGCCCTGGCCGCGGCGATGGGCCTCGGCTCGACCGCGTCGCTCCTCGCGCCTCGTACGGTGACAGCGGTGGCCCGGCGCGTATTCCGCGAGATCGTCGGCGACCTCGTCGTCGACGCGACCGACAAGGGCCTCGGCCCCGCGCTTGAGCGCCTGCGCAAGGGCGGCAACCGTCTGAACGTGAACCTCCTCGGTGAGGCGGTTCTCGGTGAGAAGGAAGCATCTCACCGCCTGGCTGAGGTCTCGCGCCTCGTGACCCGTGAGGACGTTGACTACGTGTCGATCAAGGTCTCCGCGGTGACAGGCCCCCACAACCCGTGGGGCTTCGAGGAGGTCGTCGACCACGGCGTGAGTGCCCTCCTGCCGCTCTACCGCCTCGCTCGTGACAACGGGACGTTCCTGAACCTCGACATGGAGGATTACAAGGACCTCGACCTGACGATCGCGGTGTTCACCGCGATCCTCGATCAGCCGGATATGCGCGGTTACGAGGCCGGCATCGTCCTCCAGGCATACCTGCCCGATTCGCTCGGTGCCCTCCAGCGTCTCCAGGAGTGGGCGAGCGCACGCGTGGACGCGGGAGGTTCGCGCATCAAGGTCCGCATCGTGAAGGGTGCGAATCTGTCCATGGAGAAGGTGGACGCCGAGATCCACGGCTGGGAGCTGACGACCTGGCCGTCCAAGCAGGCCACCGACACCAACTACAAGCGGATGCTGAGTTGGGCGATGACGCCCGAGCGCACCCGCGCGATTCGTCTGGGAGTGGCCGGACAAAACGTCTTTGATATTGCCTTCGCCTACGAGCTGCGCGCCGCGCGAGGGGTCGAGGACAGCGTCGAGTTCGAGATGCTCTCTGGCATGGCCACCGGCATTCAAGAGGTCGTGCGTCGTGATGTCGGCTCCCTCCTCCTGTATGTCCCGGTCGTGAACCCCCGAGAATTCGACGTCGCCATCTCTTACTTGGTGCGCCGCCTGGAAGAGAACGCTGCGCCCGAAAACTTCATGTCCGGCGTGTTTGACATCGCCACGAACGAGGACGTCTTCGCCCGCGAGCGCGACCGTTTCCTTGCGGCTCTGTCCGACGTTGATCCGGACGCGCCGCTGCCCGTTCCCAACCGCGTCCAGGATCGTCTGGCTGAGCGCGAGGCCGGGGTGCCGGCTGAGCAGGGGAGCCTCGCCGATCGTGCGCGTCGTCCCTTCGCCTCCGAGGCGGATTCTGATCCCGCCCTTGCCGCCAATCGGCAGTGGGCCCGTGAGATTGCTGCGGCAATCCCGGCCTCGGCGCGGGGCGTTGAGGCCGTGCGTGCGGGAGCGCACGCTCTGGCCACGAACGAGGCGGTCGACGCTCTCGTCGAGGCGAGCACCAAGGCGGCGCACGCCTGGCAGGCCCTGGCCCCCGAGGAGCGTGCAGCCGCATTGCATCGTGTCGGCGATGTTCTCGCCGCGCGCCGGGGCGAGCTCATCGAGGTCGCCGGATCTGAGGCCGGCAAGACCATCGATCAGGCCGATCCCGAGGTGAGCGAAGCGATCGACTTCTGCCATCACTACGCACAGGCCTCGTTGCCACTCTCCGATGAGACCTACATGGCGGGCGCGCGATTCGTGCCGGCGGACGTCACTGTCGTTGCCTCGCCCTGGAACTTCCCCGTGGCCATTCCCGTGGGTGGCGTCGCCGCGGCGCTGGCGGCGGGCAGCGCGGTGATCCTCAAGCCGGCCCCGCCGGCCAAGCGTTGCGCCGCGGAGCTCGTCGCGGCTTTCCATGAGGCCGGGGTTCCCCGCGAGCTGGTGGCCCTCGCCCCGCTCGAGGATGGAGACGTGTCGCGCTACCTGGTGACCCACGAGGGCGTCGATCGTGTCGTCCTGACCGGCTCGTACGACACGGCGCGCCTCTTCCGTTCGTGGAAGCCCGACATGCACCTGCTGGGTGAGACGAGCGGCAAGAACGCCATTATTGTCACGCCGTCCGCTGACCCCGATCTGGCGGTGCGCGACATCGTTCATTCGGCCTTCGCGCACGCGGGACAAAAGTGCTCGGCGTCCTCCCTGCTGATCCTCGTCGGATCCGCGGGACGCTCGAGCCGCATCGCCCGCCAGCTTGTGGATGCGGCCGCCTCGCTGCGCGTGGGCCTGCCGGCGTCCCTGGACTCGCAGGTCGGCCCGGTTGTCGTGCCCGACGATGAGAAGGCCGTGCGAGGCCTGACCACCCTGGGTGAGGGCGAGCACTGGGTGCTCAAGCCCCGGTACCTGGGCGATGGGCTGTGGACCCCGGGTATCCGTGCGGGTGTGGTGCCCGGCAGTGAGTTCCACCTGACCGAGTACTTCGCGCCCGTCCTCGGCGTCATGCGCGTCGACACCCTCGAGGACGCGATCGAGGCCGTCAACGAGGTCGACTACGGACTGACCTCCGGCCTCCATACTCTCGATACGGATGAGTTGGCGGCCTGGCTGGAGGGCATCGAGGCCGGCAACCTCTACGTCAACCGCGGCATCACGGGTGCCATCGTGCGCCGTCAGCCTTTTGGCGGCTGGAAGCGCTCGGCGATCGGGTCGACGACGAAGGCTGGGGGCCCCTCCTACCTGCTGGGTTTGGGCGAGGTCGAGCCTGCCCGCGAGACGAGCGTGGGGGCCTGTGCTGCTCCCGAGGAGGCGCTCGATCCGAGTGTGCTCGCCCTGTGCCGTGCGGCCGGTCCTCACCTGAGCGCGGATGATGCGGCCGAACTGAGTCGTGCCGTCGCCGCGGACGGCGCTGCCTGGGCATCCGAATATGGGGCGAACCGCGACGTGACCGGCATGGCCTGCGAGCGCAATATCCTGCGCTACCGCTCCACGCCGGTCCTCGTGCGCGCTGGAAGCGGGACTGCCCTCGTGGATACCGTGCGTGTGCTGGCGGCAGGCATCCTCGCGGGTGGGCCCATCGGGCTATCCGTTGCCGACGAGCTTCCGGCTACCGTCCGAGAGCTGCTGGAGGGCTGGGATATCGAGGTAACGGTCGAAGACGCGCAGTCGTGGGATTCTCGCCTGGCGATGGTGGCGAACTCCGGTGGCCTGGGCATGCGAGTGCGTGTCCTCGGTCCGCGCGATGAAAGCTCGCAGCAGCGCTGGGCGGATGCGACCCGCGCGAGCGGCGGCAGCCCCGACGTCGCCTTGTACACGGGTGCCGTCACGGCGTGGCCGCACTCGGAGCTGCTGCCGTTCCTGCGCGAGCAGGCGGTCTCGATCACGAACCACCGTTTCGGTACCCCGCTCGACCTGGCTGCGGATCTCCTCTGAGCCTCGCCTCCTGAGAGCGGATGGGGAACCCGGACGCACAAGGTACCTGTTAGCGCCCGCGACTTCTCGTCGCGGGCGCTAACCCATACGCGTGCGGGGGAGTGGATGATAGTAACGCCGGAGGGGCGAGCCTGTTGGCTTGCCCCTCCGGCGTTACGTCAGTGTTGACTCAGATCGCGCGGGCGACCTTGTCGGACTTCAGGCACTTGGTGCACACGTTCAGGCGCTTGGGCGTCCCATTGACCAGGGCGCGAACGCGCTGAATGTTCGGATTCCACCGGCGGTTGGTGCGAACGTGCGAGTGCGACACGCTCTTGCCGAAGCCGGGTCCCTTACCGCACACGTCACAAACGGCAGCCACGATGTTCTCCTCGGTATGTCTTCCAGTTCAGTCTTTGTCTCCGCGCTTGCGGAGAACGCATCCTCCGGTGCTTGAACCGAAGGCAACCATGACAGAATAGCGGACGAACCACGCTTTCAACAAGTCGCAGCCGATCTGGGTCGTGTCAGGTCGCACACACCGAGCCGCGCAGCGACAATGGGAGGGGCTGAAAGGGGAGTCATGGAACTGAATGCATCTGCCATTATCGAGGCGTGTCGCGCCGGGGCTGAGGAGGCCGCCAGGCTCGCGCCCTTCCTCGATGACCTGGACGGATGGGACGGGGCGGACTGTGACACGGGCTCAAATGGTGCAGCGACGATGGCTGCACTCGAGGCTGCGATGGATTCCCTGGACCCGCGCGCTCACCTGCGCGACGCGCTCGAAGCGGCCGTGGAGACGATTATCCGCCGCGGCCTTGGGCATAGTGGCATGGCCCTCGGAGCGATCTTCGAGGCGTGGGCCGGTGCTCTCGGTGACGAGCCCCATGTCACGCCGCTCGCGCTGCGGCGCATGCTCGCCGCATCCTTGACTCCCGTTGCCTCCTCCATTGATTGGTCTGACGCCCTCGTGGAAATGCTCGGTGGGGCGGTGCGCGAACTTGAGGACTTGGGGGCGACGCTCCCGGAGGTCGAAGACGTTTTCTCTCGTTTCTCTTCCCAGGCGCAGATCGGCCTCGTCGAGGCGACGAACGAGGCGACGGGGCGTATCGACCCCGGCGGTGCCTTCATCGCCCTGGTCCTGGCCTGCATCGATGCCTCAATGCGGGGCGACGCCGGAATCCTTCAGTCGTTTACCGCGATGCTGGCCGATCTTGCGGAGCGTCATTCGCGTGCGCCCGAGGCCGCCTCCCCTCCGCCCGGCCGCGACTTCACGGTCGACATCATCGTGGAGGGGACGCAGGAAGACCTGGACGCATTGCTCGCGCGCCTCGGTGGCCTGGGGGCGCGCCTGTCCTATGTGGGCAGGGTTGATCTCTTTGGCATGGGGGAGTGGAGGCTGCACGTGGACACCTCTGCTCCTCTGGCTGCACACCCCACCTCGGGGCAGGTCATCCGCTTCCAGGTCTGCGA
Organism: Sanguibacter keddieii; assembly: GCF_001064145.1. Classification (GTDB taxonomy): domain Bacteria; phylum Actinomycetota; class Actinomycetes; order Actinomycetales; family Actinomycetaceae; genus Pauljensenia. The sequence goes on along the minus strand of NZ_JVOJ01000038.1, from coordinate 55,839 downwards.
CGCCCGCCCGGACGCGCAGATCGGCATCGACGAGCTGGCCGACGAGGGGCTGAGTCACCGCGGCGTGCGCCTGCTGCAGCGCCGCCCGATGCGCCGCGTCGAGCGCGCCCGCGTCATCGCTTGCACGCGGGCCCCCGGCCTCGTTGAAGACCTCGCGCGTGCAGGAGCGGTCGTGTTCTTAGACCTGAGCTCTGGGGACGCCGCGGGCATCGTGTCGGCGGCTACCTCGCGCACGGGCGTGACCCTCGTGGCCACGTGCGACGAGGCCAGCGCCTCCCTGGTCGGTACCGTGGCCTCGGTGCTACCGTCCCCCGCCCCGGGTGTTCCCGCGATCTTGCGCGCGGGTAGCCGCGATGACCTGGACGTCCTCGCGGTCGCGCGCGCCTGCGCCCCCTTGTTCGTGCCCCAGCCGGGCGGTGTCGAAGCCGCGCCGACGCTTGCGCGCATGCTGCGCGACGGCGCACACGACGCCCTCGCCTCATGCGCGAGCGCCCCGCTGCCACCGGGCGGCGACCCGGAGGGCATCGCCGAGGCACTGGCTGAGGCCTCGCGCAGTGGCGGTGATTCCTGGCGCCTCCTTATTTCACGCGACGACGACGGCCCCTACACCGTGGCCACCGTTCGCCAATTGCTCTCCACGCGAGACGCGTCGTCCACGATCGACCTGGAGACCTGGGACGGCGGGCAGAGTGGGCCGAGCCTGGTCGCGGGGTGCGCCTCGTGAGCGCACTCGACGTCCCCCTGTCCCTGCGCCTGCCGAAGAAGACGGCGAAGGCTCTCGAAGGGGCGGGTGTGGCGACGGTCGGCGACCTTTTGATGGTCGCGCCGCGCCGCTACTACCACTGGGGTCGTCTCACGCCGCTGTCCTCCCTGCGCGAGGGCGAGGACGTGACGATCCTCGCCGAGGTTGCCGGCGCACACCTCGTGGCCAACCGATCCGGCTCGGGCGTGCGCTTGGAAGTCACCCTCACCGACGGTGTCCAGTTCCTGTCGGCGACATTCTTCGCTAAGAACCAGTACAAGCTCGCCCCCATCGAACGTCTCCTGACGCCGGGGCAGTCCTTCATCTTCGCGGGCAAGGTCGGGGCCTACCGCGGTAAGTTGCAGCTCACCCATCCCTCCTTCGAGGGAGTGGATGGGGAGGACATCGAGCGCATCGCCTCGCGCCCCATCCCGATTTACCCAGCGACCGGATCGCTGGCCTCGTGGGCGATCGCCCGGGCAGTCGGCATGGTGCTGGACCACCTCGACGATGCCGACGTGCCCGACCCGGTCCCCGCCGTCGTGCGCGAGCGCGCTGGCTTCGCCTCCCACGCCTCGTGCCTGCGCGCCCTGCATCAGCCCGAGACGGACGAGGACTACCAGCAGGCGCGCAAGGCCCTGGCCTTCACCGAAGCTTTCGTCCTCCAGGTGGGGCTGGCCGCGCAGCGCCGGGGCGCGCGCGCCGTGGCGGCGCTGGCCTCTCCGATCGACGCGCCGCTGTGCGAGCGTTTCCGGCAGTCGCTGCCTTTTGAACTCACGGACTCCCAGCGTGAGGCGGTCGCCCAGATTGGGGCCGACCTGGCCGGCGAGGTGCCGATGCAGCGACTCCTGCAAGGAGATGTGGGATCGGGCAAGACCGTCGTCGCGCTGAGCGCGCTGCTCCAGGTGGTTGCCGCCGGTCACCAGGGAGCGTTCGTCGCGCCGACCGAGGTCCTGGCAGAGCAGCACGCCGCCTCGCTGCGGGCGCTCCTGGAGCCCCTGGGGATGGACGCCCCGGACGTTCGCCTGCTGACGGGTTCGACGACGCCCGCCGCCCGACGCGAGATTCACAGCGCGATGAACGCAGCGCAGCCGCTCATCGTCGTGGGAACCCACGCCCTCTTTCAGGAGAGCGTGCGTTTCGCGGACCTGGCCCTCGTCGTCATCGACGAGCAGCACCGCTTCGGCGTCGAGCAGCGAGCCGCGCTGCGCGGGGCACGCGAGGACGGGCGCGCGGTTCACGAGCTCGTCATGACCGCGACACCGATTCCGCGAACGATCGCCATGACCGTCTTTGGAGACCTCGACGACACGCGCATGAGCGGCATGCCCTCGGGGCGCACCCCCGTGGCCACCTACCTCGCCGACAGCGCCAACGCCGCGTGGGTGGAGCGCACGTGGGCGCGGGCTGCCGAGGAGATCGCCCAGGGGCGTCGCGTCTACGTCGTGTGCCCGCGCATCGACGCCTCCGACGATGTCGCCGACGCCGAGGAGGAGGGCGTGCGCCCCCTCGCCTCCGTCGAGGAGGTCGCCGCCTACCTGCGCTCCCACCCGGCCCTGTCCGGCATCGCCATCCACGAGCTGACGGGACGCACCCCCTCGCCCGTCAAGGCGCAGATCATGGAGGATTTCTCCGCCGGACGTGCACCCCTCCTCGTCGCCACAACCGTCATCGAGGTCGGCGTCGACGTGTCGGAGGCGACCCTCATGGTCATCCTCGACGCCCAGCAATTCGGCCTCGCCCAGCTCCATCAGCTGCGCGGACGCGTCGGACGTTCCTCCCTGCCCTCGCTGTGCATCGCCATGCATCGACACGAACTCACGGACTCGGGCAGAGCGCGCCTGCAGGCTTTCGCGGACACGACCGACGGTTTCGAGCTCGCCGAGGCCGACCTGCGCCTGCGCAAGGAAGGCGACGTGCTTGGAGCCGGCCAGTCGGGCACGGCCACCCACCTGCGTTTCCTCTCGGTGCGCCGCGACGAGGTGCTCATCCGCCGCGCGAAAGGCGAAGCCGAGGCCCTCCTCGAACAGGATCCGATGCTGGAGCGCCACCCGGACCTCGCCCGGGCGCTGCGCGTCGCATCGGACGGGCAGCTCGAGTGGATGCAACGCTCCTGAGGTGTGCCCGGTAGGGTAGGGGTATGACCAGAATCGTCGCAGGCAGCGCCAAGGGGCGTACCCTCGCCGTGCCCAAGTCCGGCACTCGTCCCACCTCCGAGCGGGTCCGCGAGGCCCTCTTTTCGCGCCTGGACCACATGAACGTGCTGGACGGCGCGACCGTCCTCGACCTCTACGCCGGAACGGGCGCCCTTGGCCTCGAAGCCCTGTCGCGCGGAGGCGCTCACGCCACCCTCGTCGAAAAGGCATCAGCCGCGGCCCGCGTCGCCTCCGCGAACGTTCGCTCGACGGGGCTGCCCGCCCGCGTCGTCACCGCCGACGCACGCACCTACGTGAGCGCGCGCAGCGGGCAAGCGCTCGCGGGAGACATTGACCTGGTGTTCATCGACCCTCCCTACGACATCGCCGAAGACGACATGACGACGGTGCTGTCTTCCCTCGGCCCGTGGATCGGCCCCGACGCCCTCGTCGTCGTCGAACGGTCCACGCGCGCGCCCGCCCCCACGTGGCCGGACTTCCTCGTCCTTGAGGACCAGCGCACGTGGGGTGAAACCGTCGCGTACTTCGCCGGTCCGCCCCTGCCCAAGGACGAAACCGGCGACGTTTCGCAGGTCCGCGAGGATGCCCCGGCCTCGTCGCACGTGGAGGAGGAAGAACGATGATCGCGCTGTTCCCCGGTTCTTTTGACCCTTTCACGAACGGGCACCTCGACGTCGCTGAGCGCGTTTGCGCCATCGCCGACCGCCTCATCATCGGCGTCGGCGCGAACCCCGCCAAGCGCGGCCTCATCGCCGCCGAAGATCGCGTCGCGCTCATCCGGGAAGCCACCGCACACCTGGGTGGCGTTGAGGTTGTCCTGCTGCAAGGGGCGACGATGGACGAGGCCTCGCGCCTGGGGGCCACCCTCATCGTCAGGGGCGTGCGCTCGTCGATCGACGTGGACTACGAGGCCCCCCAGGCGGTCTTCAACCGTGAGATCGGGGGCGTCGACACCTGGTGGATTCCGACCCGTCCGGACCTCGCACACGTCTCCTCGAGCGCCGTGCGTGAACTCGTGGGTCTGAAAAAGGATATTTCTCGGTATGTCCCTCCAGCGATTGAGCGATTTTTGACCGACAATAGAAGCTGAATGATGCCCGGTGGAACGCAGGAGGCAGCCATGGCTGACACGACCGACAACCAGACTCAGGACGAGTGGAACGAGGAAACCGTGTACGGTCCCTCCACCGTGATCGCCGCCCTCGACCAGATCGAGGACCTCGTGGAGTCCTCGCGCACGGTTCCCCTGTCGGCCTCAATCATGGTGAACAAGGCCGAGATCCTCGACCTGCTCGACCAGGCCCGCGAGGCTCTGCCCGAGGACCTCGTGGCCGCCGATGCCGTCGTCGCCGACGCGGACGCCGTCCTGGGACGTGCCGATTCTGCCGCCGAGACGCGCATCGCCGAGGCGAACTCGCGCGCCTCCTCGACCCTCGACCAGGCCAACGAGCGCGCCGCGCAGATCCTGGCCGACGCAGAGGAAGAAGCCGAGCGCACGCGCTCGCGCGCAAACGACGAGGCCACGGCCCTCGTCTCGCAGGCCCGCTCGGATGCCGAGGCCACGATCGCCGACGCGAACGCCCAGGCCGCCCGCATCGTCTCCACCGAGAACATCGTGCGCATGGCCGAGGATCGCGCCCGCGAGATTGTTTCCGAGGCCAAGCGCTCGGCAACCTCCTTGCGTGAGGGCGCCGACGACTACGTGGCCTCCTCGCTGGACGAGCTTGCCCACCTCATCTCCGACCTCGCGCGTCGCACCGACGCGGGACGTCGCACGATCGCGGAACGCCGCGGCGTCGACGTCACCGATGTGGATCTGACCAATGACTGACAATTCCCTGACCCTGTCCCTGGCGCGCCTGCCGCGCGCCCTGGGTTCGACGCTGCACCAGGACCTCGTGTGGGTGACCCCCGACGACCTGGGTACCCCCTCCATGTCGGCCGTCCCCGGCGTCCCCCTGGACGTGTCGGTGGACTTCACCAGCGTGGAGGACGGTGTGCTCGTGCAGCTGACCACCTCCGTGGATCTCGTCGGGGAGTGCGTGCGCTGCCTCGACGAGGTGCGCGACCATCACGACGTCTCCAGCGCGGAGGTCTACTTCGAACCCGGTGCCCCCGCCCTGACTCCCACGGACGACGAGGACGAGGAGGTCGAGGACCTGTTCGTCATCGGCGAGCGCGACACGGTCAACATCGAGACGCAGCTGCGCGATGCGATTGTTCCCCTCGTGGATCCGCGCCCGCTGTGCAGCGCGGACTGCGCGGGTCTGTGCGACGTCTGCGGCGAGAAGTGGGCGGATCTGCCCTCCGACCACGAGCACTTCGTCGTCGACCCGCGCTTGGCCTCCCTGGCCTCCCTGCTGGGCGACGACGCCGAGCCGGGGCGATCCTGATGAGTCGTTCCAAGCACCTGCCCGTTCCTCCGCGCACCGACACGGAGGCGCTGGTGGAGGCGTGGGGGACCCGCATCGACGCCCCGCTCCTGCAGCTGGCGCTCGTGCATCGCTCCTACGCGAACGAGGCCGGGGGCATCGCGAACAACGAGCGCCTCGAGTTCCTGGGGGACTCGGTCCTGTCGATCGTGATCGCGCAGAAGCTCTACGAGCAGTATCCGGACGTGGCCGAGTCGGACCTGTCGCGCATGCGTGCAGCGACCGTCTCCCAGCAGCCCCTGGCTGCCGCCGCCCGCCGGATCGGCCTGGGTGACTTCGTGTTCCTGGGGAAGGGCGAGTCGATGCATGGGGGACGCGACAAGGATTCGATCCTGTCCGACACCTTCGAGGCTCTCATCGGCGCGACCTATCTGACCAGCGGCCTGGAAGAGGCGCGCCGGGTCATCCTCGAGCGCCTGAGCTTCCTCCTCGTGGATGCCCCCTCGCGCGGACAACACCAGGACTGGAAGACGATCCTCATCGAATACTCGCAGGCGCAGGGCCTGGGCGAGGTCTCCTACGAGGTCGAGGGGGAGGGGCCGGACCACCAGCGCGTGTTCACGGCCCACGCTTTCGTCTCCGGGCACCCCGATCCGATCGGTTCGGGGCAGGCCTCGTCGAAGAAGCACGCGGAGAACGCGGCTGCGCAGGATGCGATGAGCCGCCTGTCTCCCGAGAAGTAGTAAGTACACGAGGGCGTTTGCCCTCCCGACGGTTAGAATCAACACGTGAGTGAAAATACGTCCGCGCGTACGCGCGTCATGATCATTGACGACCACGAGATCGTTCGACGTGGCATTGCCGAGATCGTCGACCGCGATGACGCCCTCGAGGTTGTCGCCGAGGCCGGCTCCGTTGCTGATGCCGTGCGCCGCGCCGACCTGGTGCGTCCCGACGTGATCCTGGTGGACTTACAGCTGCCCGACGGCACCGGCATCGACATCATGAACCGGCTGCGTTCCTCCCACCCGCAGATCCTCCCCGTCGTGCTCACCTCCTTCGATGATGACGAGGCCCTGGCTGAGTCCCTCGAAGCGGGTGCCCGTGCGTACATCCTCAAGACCGTGCGCGGCGCGGAAATCACCGACGTGATCAAGGCGGTCGCCGACGGTCGCGTGCTGCTCGACGAGCGCACCCTGACGCGTCGCCGTGTCGATCACGAGGATCCGACCGCCGACCTGACGCCGTCGGAGCGCAAGGTCCTGGACCTGATCGGCGATGGCCTGTCGAACCGCGAAATCGGCGAGAAGCTGGGCGTTGCGGAAAAGACCGTGAAGAACCACATCACCTCCCTCCTGTCCAAGATGGGGCTGCAGCGCCGCACGCAGGTGGCCGCGTGGGTGGCCGGGCAGAGGGCGGCGTCCTGGCGTAACTGAGCCACTGCCTCGTTCCGGAAGGGACGAGACGAACGCGAGCGGGTCGGAATTATCCGGCCCGCTCGGCCCGTGTGCGGGCCCGTCAGCTTTTTATCCCGTAGGTTAAGTTGTTTGCTAATCAGGGGAATCACTGATTTGTAAGAAAGGTACTGTCAAACTGGTTCATGAAAAAGCCCTGTGGGGTAACGTTCGCTCATCCTCACCGTTGAGGACGGACACTGTCGTCCACTATTACCCCTTGAAAGGACACCCCGTGAACCTCAAGCGAATGCTTGCCGGTTGTGCGGTCGCTACGGCACTGGTGCTCGCACCCATGAGCGCCCCCAGTTTTGCCGACGCGCCGCCAGCGCCTACCGGCGTCCCCGCAGCGGTACCACTGAGCTCCACCCCCAAGATCGCCAAGTGGCAAGAACTCCAGTACGGCATGTTCATGCACTTCGGCGTCTACTCCGTCTACGGCGGCTACTACAACGGCCACCGCCAGGGTATGGGCTACCCCGAGCAGATCAAGGCCTGGGAGAACATCCCCACCGACGACTACCTGCTCAAGGCCAAGGACCTGGCCGCAAATTTCGATGCTTCCGCCATCTGCAAGACAGTCCACGACTCGGGTATGAAGTACCTGATGATCACGTCGAAGCACCACGACGGCTTCGCGATGTGGGACACGAAGACGACCGACTACAACATCGTCAAGCAGTCCAACTACGGCAAGGACCCGATGAAGGAGCTGTCCACCGAGTGCAACAAGCTCGGCGTCAAGCTCGCCTTCTACTTCTCGATCATCGACTGGACCAAGCAGACCCCCGAGCCTTACGGCAACGTCAACCCCATCGACGAGGACCTGATGACGACCGTCATCAAGCCTCAGCTGACTGAGCTCCTCACCAACTACGGCCCGATTGCCGAGCTGTGGTTCGACATGGGCGGCCCCACCGCCGAACAGTCTCAGCGCATGGCCCAGTGGGTCCACGAGCTCCAGCCCGAGACGATGGTCAACTCCCGCGTGTGGAACAAGGCCGGAGACTTCGAGGTCGGCGGCGACAACTCGGTGACCACGGACTTCCACATGGGCCCCTGGGAGTCGATTCGCTCCATCTACCCGTCCTGCTGGGGATACTGCTCGTGGGCGAACCGTGACAATAGCGCGAAGAGCTACAAGGAACGCGAACTGATCAACAACCTGATTGGCACGGTCGCCTCGGGTGGCCAGTTCGCCTACAACATCGGCCCCAAGGGTGACGGCACGATCGACGCCTTCGACGCCGGGGTCGTCACCGAGGTCGGCCAGTGGATGCAGCGTCACCCCGACGCCATCACGGGAGCCCGCCCGACGTGGTACCCCGCCCCCGACTGGGGCAAGGTGATGACCAAGGGCAACGACCTGTACTTCTTCCCCGAACTGTGGAGCCCCGGCAAGACCCTGACGCTTCCCAGCGTCGGCGGCCACGTCACCGCCGTCACCGTGGACGGCACCGACCGTTCGCTTGAATTCACCCAGGACGGCACCACCCTCACGGTGACAATGTCGGGTGAGAACCCCGAGCCGAACCTGCGCCCCGTCGTCAAGGTCACCTTCGACGCCGCCCCCACCTACGTGCCCACGCAGACGGTCACCGCCGTCGACGGCGCGACCATCTCCTCGGAGCAGTTCTTCGGACGTGCCTCCGCACTGCGCTACTCCGGCGCTCAGGCCTACGACGCCTACCTCGTGAACAAGACGGACAAGGCCATCACCGACCTGACCCTGAAGTTCTCCGGCAACTTCGACGCCTCCGCGACCTACAAGATCACCCTCGGGACCACCTCCATCGAGGTGACCGGTGCCCAGATCGAGGCCGGAGAAGTCGGCGAGGGACTCAGCCTCGAGCCCGGCAAGGTCACGCCACTGCGCCTAGAGCTGGCACACCCCTCCTACTACGCCAACCCGATCGGCCTGCGCTCCGTGAGCGCGACCCTGCACGTCTACGGCGAAAACGCGGCCACCCAGCCTCCCGTCATCGCCACGGACCCCGCGTCGGTCTCCGTGAAGGCGGGGGAGAGCGCCACCTTCACCGTCGTCGCCTCGGGCCGCCCGGCCGCCACCATCCAGTGGTACCGCGTGCCCAAGGGATCAACCGAAGGAACGGCGATCCCGGACGCCACGAGCTCCATGTACACCCTGACGACGACGCTCGAGGATGACGGTGCGCAGTTCTACGCCGTCGCCACGAATACCAACGGCTCGACCACCTCGGCGCGCGCGACCCTGACCGTCACCAAGGCCAGTGACAACCTGGCCCTCAACAAGACGGCCTCCATGTCCTCGACCGGCTGGGGCGGCACCGCCTCACGCGCCGTCGATGGCAACACGGACGGCGTGTGGGACAACGGATCGGTTGCCCACACGGGCAAGCAGGCGAACCCCTGGTGGGAGGTAGACCTCGGCGAGACCCACCCCCTCGGCGTCGTCAACGTCTGGAACCGCTCCTCCTCCGACAACTGTCAGGGAATCTCCTGCGACCAGCGCCTGCACGACTTCTGGGTCGTCGCCTCCACGACGCGCCTGTCCGGAAACTTCAACCCGGCCACGGCCGGCGCGGTTGACGGCGTCCACATGATCAAGGTCGATGGAGTCGGCGGCCGCCCGAGCGCGGTCGACTTCGAGGGCTTCGACGCGCGCTTCATCCGCGTCATCCAGCCCACCGAGTTCGGTGAGTTCGCGCTCGCGGAGGTCGAGGCCTTCGCCGCTGCCGCACCGACCCCGGAACCCGATGACCAGGAGCCCCCGGTCATCAAGCCGCTGACCGTGACGGCCAATCCCGCCGAAGACGCGCAGATCTCCGGCGATGGCGCGTTCCGCACCGTGACGGCGAAGGAAGGCACGCAGGTCACGATCAAGGCCGAGGCGAGCGGCAAGCCCGCCCCGACCCTGTTCTGGCAGATCAAGCGCGAGGGCTCTGATTCGTGGGCCATCGTCGAAGATGAGAATGGCCCCGAGCTGACCCTCACGATCGACGGCGAGAGCAACGGCTCGGTCATCCGTGTCATGGCCATGAACGAGGCCGGGGTCGCCGAATCGGGTCTCGTGACCCTCGCCCTGGCCGAGGAACCGGCACCCGAGCCCGAGCCGAGCCCCGATCCGACCCCGGACCCCGCACCCACGCCGGACCCGACACCGGACCCCGCGCCCACTCCCGATCACACGGTGGGCACCTGGATGAACGACGGTGTCGGCTGGTGGTGGAAGATCAGCGCCGGCGGCTACGCCAAGAACGAGACCCTCACGCTCGGTGGCAACGTCTACCGCTTCGACCAGAACGGCTATATGCTGACCGGCTGGGTCTACTGGGATGGCGCGTGGCGCTACCACAACGGGGCAGGAGCCCAGGTCATCGGATGGGTCAACCTCGGAGGTTCCTGGTTCTACCTCATGCCCGAGACCGGCGTGATGGTCACCGGCTGGCAGATGGTGGGAGACAAGTGGTTCTTCTTCGCCTCCAACGGCGTCATGGCCACCGGTTGGCTCTACACGGGTGGCGCGTGGTACTACCTGGATCCGTCCGGCGCGATGCACACCGGCTGGCTTCAGATGGGCTCGCACTGGTACCTGATGAGCGACAGCGGTGCCATGACGATCGGATGGAAGCCGATGGGAAGCACCTGGTACTACTTCGGAGCCTCGGGCCAGATGGCCACCGGCTGGCAGCAGATCGGCGGGGTCTGGTACTACTTCGGGACCGGAGGTGACATGTACACGGGCGGCCACTGGATCGGCTGGCGCTGGTACACCTTCGGGAGCGACGGACGCTGGCTGGGCTGATGCTCATCTGAGAGCCGGGAGATAGCGATTCCCGTCGGTGCGCGGTGGGGGTGGAGTTCCAATCGGAACATCCACCCCCCACCGTCGTCTTGTGCGGTTGAGTCTCCTCAGCCCTCGAGCGGAGCGATCCAGCGGATCTGGGTGCCCACCCCGCCCTCGCCGCTGCCGGTATCACACGTGCCGCGGTGGCGTCGCGCGCGCTCCGCCATGTTCGCTAGGCCGGAGTTTCGGGTGCGGGACGGATCGATGCCTCGTCCGTCGTCGGTGATCGTGATGCGCACGCGTCCCGACTTTCCCCGCCCCGACACATCGACGCACACGGCCGCCGCGGTCGCGTGCGCGTGGCGGGCGATATTCGACAGGCCTTCGCGCACGATCGCGACGACGTCGTCGGACAGGTCTGGGTCGACGCGACCGTCGAACTCGTCGATGACAACAAGCTCGTTATCCAGGTCCGAGTTGATGGCGCTGCCGTCAAGCGTGATGAGCAGCGAAGGGGCAAAGCCCAGGGCGGAACGCGTGAGCGACGATTCGCGGCGGATTCTCTCCACCAGGCCGACGGCCTTGTCGCGCTCGCGCAGGTTGTGCACGATCGTGCGGATCTGACGCACGGCCTCGTCGATTGAAGCGAGTGACGAATCGATGAGGGACTCCAGGGCAGCCGGGTCCGTCTGGCCCGCGGCGACCTTCTGCTTGGCCGCGTCCAGTGCCATGCCGGTCGCAAACAGCTGCTGGATGGCAAAGTCGTGGAGGTCTCGCCCGATACGGTCGCGCTCGTCCAGTAGCGCAGCCACGTCCTGCGCGTGGCGAGCGGACGCGAGCTCGAGGGCGAGCGTGGCTTGGGAGGCGAGGGATTCCGCGAGCGAGAGCTCGGAGCTGTCGAACTCGGGTGCGCCGATCTGACGGAGCAGAATAAGGACGCCGGAAGACACGCCGCGCGAACGCAGGGGTGCATAGAGGGCCGATCCGAAGGCCGCCAGCTGGGGGACACGCATCGTCTGCGCGCGCGACATCGAGTCCACGATCATGCCGGTACCCTCGTGCAACACGCTCATCGCGCGGCCCTCGGGTGGGAAAGTCAGGCCCAGCAGGCTGGAGGCGTTCTTGCCGTCGACGATTTCGGCAGCCCAGGTGTCACCCACGGACTGCAGGACGATGATGGCGGTGTCCGCGTGGGACACTTCGCGCACGGTCTTGGCAATGAGCTCGAGCGCCTCCTCCTCATCGGCGCCCTCCAGCATGGTGGTTGTGAGCGACTGAGAGGCGCTGATCCACCGTTCGGTGCGCTTCGAGTCCGCGTACAGGTGCGCGTTTTCGACGGCGATGCCGGCGGCGGGCGCGAGCGCGCTGAGGACAGCGGCATCGGCGGATGAATACCCGCCCGCCTTACCGCACAGGTAGAGGCGACCGTAGACCTGCTCGTGCACGAGAATCGAGACGCCCAGAAACGGGGGAGTGGTCTCCGGCAGATCGAGATCGGGTGCGTCCGACGGCGAGTTGACGAGGAGAGGCTCGCTCGCGGGGATCGCCGTCATGAGAGATTCGGGGACCTGCGGGATTGGACCGGGCTCGTGGAACTCAAGCTGCAGGGTGGTCGCCCCCCACGTGTCCAGGACCGAGAGCGTGGCGTGCGGAGAGGAGGTCAAAGCGCAGGCCTGGTCCACGAAGTTCTGCAGGCCGGCCTTCAGATCCAGGGAGCTGGTGAGGTCCAGGGCCGCTTTCAGCAGCGTGAAGTCAGTGGAGTCGGTGCTCATTGTTCCTCCTGGTCGAGGGCCCACCGGTAGGTGGGAAGGGCCTGCAGGACCTCGTCGTGTGTGCCGCGCGCGGCGATCGTCGCGCACTGGCCGGGCTCGGGGGCTGCCAAGACGATGACCTGGTCGGCCTGGTCCAGGGCGCTTAAGCGGTGGGTGACCACCAGGGTAGCCCGGTCGGGCGAGCGCGTCAGCAACGTTTCCATGAGGCGGTCGGCCGTCGCCGCATCGAGGTGCTCGGAGGCCTCGTCGACAGCCATGATCGGGGCGGGAGCGGCGAGAGCCCTGGCCATGAGAAGGCGGCGACGCTCGCCGCCGGACACTGTCGTGCCTCCGGAGCCGATCACGGTGTCGAGGCCATCGGGCAGGGACTGGACCCACTGCGCGAGGCCGGCTCGGGCCAGGAGCTCCGAGGCCTCGTCCCGGGTGAGGGACGCGCGGGCGACCCGCAGGTTTTCGTAGATGGTGGTGGCGAAGACGTGTGCGTCCTCTGCTGTCATCGTGATGCGCGAGGTGAGCTGGTCACGATCGGCTCCCCACGCGGGAACGCCGTTGATGAGAGCACTGCCCGACTTGGGCGGGATGATACCCGTGAGGGTCGCCAGCAGCGTCGTCTTCCCGATGCCCGAGGGGCCGACAATCGCGAGGGATGATCCGGGTCGCAGCGTCAGCGAAATGCCAGTCACAAGGGTGAGGCCACCCGGCCAGCCGATGGCGAGGTCGCGCGCCTCGATGACGGTGGGGCCTTCCGGAACATCGTGGGGCTGTGCGGGAGCCTCCTCGTCCAGGAGTGAGCAGATACGCGTCGCGGCCTGGGCGCTGCGCACGAGCTGGGCGGCGGCTGGCGTCAGTTCGGCGACTCCCTCGAAGGAAGACAGAGGGACGAGGACGACGACGGCCAGGAGTACCTGCGCGAGGGCCCCCGAGGTTGTCTGCGGGATCCCGATGAGGAGCGCGCCGATCACGGCGATACCCATCGCACACACGTCGAGGCCGCGCGCGAACGCGGACAGGCGGGCCGAGCGGGCCAGAGCGGCGCTCAGCTCGCCTTCAGCACGGTCCAGGGAGCGGCGTGCGCGCTTCAGCGTGCCCGCCATGGACAGCTCGGTGGCTCCCTCGAGGATCGCGAGCGAGGTCGCCGCGATGTCGGTGCGCGCGTCGGCTCCCTGGCTCTCGGCCAGGCGCACCGAACGGGCGATGAGGGCCGGGGCAATAATGCCCGAGACGACGAGGCTGAGCGCAAGGATGATGCCGGCTGCCGGCGAGATGATCGTGATGACACCGACTGTGCCCACGCCGACGATTGCCGCGACGAGGGCGGGTAGGAGAGTCTTGACGACGACGTTGCCGACCTCATCGACGTCGGCTCCGGCGCGGGTCATGAGATCGCCTCGGCGCAGCGTCGACAGCTTCGTACCCGGGGCCGCAGCCAACTCGTCGTAAAGGTTGTTACGCAGGTTGTCCATGCCCGTCAGCGCCACCTTGTGGGAGGCGAGGCGCGACAGGTAGCGTGCGAGGGCACGCGAGACACCAAAGAGGCGGACCGAGGTAGCGGCGACCGTCAGGTAGAGCACCGGGGGTTGCTGGGAGGCGCGTGCGATGAGCCAGGCGGCTGTGCCGCCGAGAGCGATTGCGGCGCCGAGGGCGGTGACGCCGAGCAGCAACGACAGAGCGAAGCCCGAGCGCGAGACCTGGAGCATGGAGATGCATCGGCGCAGCGCGGCTGATTCGGAGCGGGTCAGAAAGAGCTTCATGCGCGTGCCTCCTCGTCAGCGGTCGAGCGAACGTCGATGATGGCATCCGCGGCCTCCATCATGGCAGCGCGGTGCGCGATGACGATGACGGTTCGTCCCGCATCCCGCATCGCATCGATGGCCCGCACAACGGTTTCTTCGCTGACGGCATCGAGGTGTGCGGTGGGCTCGTCGAGGATGACGACCTGGGAGTGCGCGGCCAGGGCGCGCGTGAGCGCGAGGCGCTGGCGCTGGCCAACGGACAGGCCGACGCCGCCGGAGCCGATGATGGTATTCCACCCGTCGGGGGCGCTGGCCAAGACGTCATCGAAGCCGGTGGCCGCTGCCGCATCATTGAGGTCGTCGAGCGGCAGATCGCCCATGTTGTCCAGGATCGTACCCGGAACCAGCGTGGGGGATTGAGGCACCCACGAGATCTGGCGACGCCAGGTCGCGGGATCAATATCCGACAGGACGGACTCCCCGCTCTCGGAGGACGAGGCCGAGGGGCGCAGGAGGACACGGCCTGCGTCCGGGGTCATGTCGGCCAGCAAACACGCGACAATCGTGGACTTGCCCGCGCCGGAGGGACCAGACAGCGCCGTCACGATGCCGGGAGCGATGACGCCGTTCGTTGGAGCCGGAGCCCACGCGCCGCGCGCACGCACGCCGAGGCCATCGAGACCGATGTCGGTGCGTGCCATGTCGGGGCATGCGTCGGTTCCGGGGGAGGCTACGGCCTCGGCCTCCTCGATGATGTCGAAAGCGGCCTTCGAGGCCGTCACGCCGTTTGCCGAGGCGTGGAACTGCGCGCCGACCTGGCGCAGGGGTTCGAAAACCTCGGGGGCGAGCATAATGACCGCGAGGCCGTGGAACAGCGAAATGTTGCCGAAAACGAGGCGCATGCCAACCTCGACGGCGACGAGGGCCACCGACAGGGTCGTCAAGAACTCGAGCACGCCGCCCGACAGGAACGCGACGCGTAGGGTGCTCATCGTGGCCTTGGTGTTCGCAGCCCCCAGAGCGTGCAGGTGCGTGCGCGGTGCCTTTTCGCGGCCGAGGCCGCGCAGCGTGGGAAGGCCCGACATGAGGTCGAGGAGCTGGGCGGTCAGGCGCTTCATCGACGCGAGCTTGTCCTCCGAGGCCGCCTGCGTAAAGCGTCCGATGAGAATCATGAAGATCGGGATCAGAGGGATGACGAGGAGGGCGATAAACGCGGACCAGAAGTCGAGCAGAAGAATGACGCCGAGGGCTGCCGGGGTCACCGTGCACACGAGGACGAGCTGGGGAAGGAAGGAGACGAAGTAGGGGCGCAGATCCTCGAGACCGGTCGACAGCAGCGTCGTCGTCTCCGCACCTTTGGTAGCCCTCCAGCGAGGCCCGAGCGTGACGCTCGCATCGACGACGCGTCCGCGCAGCTCCCTGACCGCGGCGGCGGCCGCGCGAGTGCTCACCGCCTCACGGGCTGCGACGATGAGTGCGCGGCAGGCGAACACGGCCGCGATTCCCACAATGAAGGGCCAGACGTCGGTGAGGGACGCAGTGCCCGAGACGACGGGGGAGAGGGCTGCGGAAATGAGAAGCGCCTGGGCGAGGACCAACAGCGCAGTGAACGTCCCCAGGAGGGCCGTCACAGCGATGGGACCGCGCGCCGAGCGGGCATAACGCAACAAGCGAGGATCAAAGGGACGCACGTATCTATTGTGCCTTAAAACGGCTCGTCATGGGCCAAAGGTCCCCACCCTCGTGGCGTGACAACAAACGCGCCCGGCCCCTGTAAGAGGGACCGGGCGCGTCGTGATGCGAGGATCAGCTGGCGAAGAAGTTCTCGCCCACGCGGATCTTCTTGAGGAGCAGACCGGTGCGCGTCTCAACGTCCTCGACGCCCACGCGAGCGCGGAACATCCAGTAGGACCAGAAGACGTAGACCAGGACGATCGGCAGCAGGCAGACGGTCACGATGGTCATGACGGTCAGCGTCGACGGGGTCGAGGAAGCCTGATCAATCGTCAGCGAGTATGCCGGGTTGATCGAGGACTTCTGGACGGCCGGAGCCATTGACGCGAACACCCACGCGACAGTGCCGGCGATCGCGACGGAGGAAGCCACGAAGGACCAGCCCTCGCGACGCAGCGACGCCTGCGACAGAGCCGTCGACACGATGATCGCGAGCGCGGCGACCACGAGCGGGATCCACGCCAGAACGTTCGTCGTGTAGGCGAACTGACCCCACACGAGCCAGGCGGCGGCCAGGACGGTCGCGGCGATCGTCGCGGGGGCGGCAATCGCGTTGGCGCGGTCGCGGACCTCGCCCGTCGTCTTCAGCGCCAGGAACTGCGCACCGTGAGCCAGGCACACGGCCATGACGGCCAGGCCGCCCAGGATGGTGTAGGGCGTGAGCAGCGAGAAGAAACCGCCGGTCAGCTGGTGCGTCGCGCTTGCCAGCGACTGGTTGACCAGCGTCGGATCGATGACGGTGCCGGTGGCCACGTCAATGACCTCAATGCGCATGCCCTGGACGAAGTTCGCGAATGCGACGCCCAGCAGGATCGGGACGAGCCACGCGCTGATCGTGTGCGCCCAGTCCCAGGCGTGACGCCACTTCTCGGTGGCGACCTTGCTACGCCACTCGAGTGCCATGACGCGGATAATCAGGCAGACGAGGATCAGGAAGAGGGCGAGGTACATGCCCGAGAACATGGTCGCGTACCACTCGGGGAACGCGGCGAAGGTCGCGCCACCAGCGGTGAGCAGCCACACCTCGTTGCCGTCCCAGTGGGGGCCGATCGTGCGCACGGTCTGGGTGCGCTCACGGTCGCCCTTGGCGACGAAGGGGAGAAGCATACCGACGCCGAAGTCGAAGCCCTCGAGGATCAGGTAGACCGTCCACAGAACGGCGATGAGAACGAACCACAGGATAGACAGAGTCATGATCGGTGTTCCTCTCAGTATCCGAAGGACAGGTCAGCGGGAGCGTCATCCTTAGCCTTGTCGGCCTTGGATGAATGGATGCCCTCGACGGCGTAGCGCTTCATGAGGATGTACCACATGACGCCGAGGACGCCGTACAGCAGGGTGAACAGGATGAGCGAGGTGAGCATCTGGCCAGCGGGAACGTTGGGGGAGATACCCATGTCGGTCATCATGTTGACGGAACCGAGGTCGGAGCCGGCGGACAGCGCCTGCAGGTTCGGGACGACAACCCACGGCTGACGACCCATCTCGGTGAAGATCCAGCCGAAGGAAGCGGCCGCGAACGGCAGGGGCAGGTTGACCAGGGCGAGGACGCTCAGCCACTTGTTGGACGAGGTACGTCCGCCGCGGGTCGCCCACAGGCCCCACGCCGCCAGCAGGAAGGCCAGCATGCCCAGACCGATCATGAAGCGGAACGACCAGAAGGCGACCATCTGCGGAGGACGGAAGTCGTACTGCGAGGCGTCGCCGTACTTGGCGGTGAAGTTCGCATCGGAGTTGAGCAGCTCCACCATGCGCTCCTGGACGTCGGCGACGCCCTCAGAGGTGGCGGTGAAGGAGTTGTGCGACATGAAGGATGCGACGCCGGGAACCCTGATGAACTGGGTCGGCTGCGCGCCGTCATCACCGAGGGGGCAGGAGCCGAACTGGGCGACCGTGAAGGCCGCGCCTTCGGTGTCCACACAGATGCCTTCGGCGGCAGCCATCTTCATGGGCTGGACCTCAACCATCTCCTGGCCCTGGATGTGGCCGGAAACGGCGGTTCCGAGGCCGCCGATCAGGACGGCGGTCAGGCCGAAGCGGGCGATCGGGCGCCAGATGGTGCGCGACTGAGCCATGGCCTCGTCGGAGCCCTCGCGGGCGGTGCGCACCATCCACCAGATGGAGATGCCGGCAACGAAGGAGCCGGCGACCAGCCAAGCGGAGGTGATGACGTGCGCGTACTCGCTCAGGTACACGCCGGAGGTGATGAGCTCCAGGAAGCCGCTCACACCATCGAGTTCGGCGCGGCCGGTCTCGGGGTTGAAGCGGGCGCCGACGGGGTGCTGCATCCACGCGTTGGCCGCGAGGATCCAGGCCGCGGAGAACATGGTGCCCAGGGCGACGCACCAGATCGTCAGCAGGTGCATACGCTTGGAGAGGCGGCCCCAGCCGAAAATCCACAGGCCCAGGAAGGTGGACTCAAGGAAGAAGGCGAGGAGGGCCTCAACGGCCAGGGGAGCGCCGAAGATGTCGCCGACGAAGCGGGAGTATTCGGACCAGTTCATGCCGAACTGGAACTCCTGCACGATACCGGTGGCAACACCGAGCGCGAAGTTGATGAGGAGGAGCTTGCCAAAGAAGCGAGTTGCTTGCAGCCAGTATTCCTTGCCGGTGCGGTGCCACGCGGTCTGCATGATGGCAACCAGCAGGGACAGGCCGATCGTCAGCGGCACGAGGACGAAGTGGTAGACGGTGGTAACACCGAACTGCCATCGTCCGACGGTGACCGCGTCAAGCGCTGTCTGCGCGAGGGTCATGATGGGACCTTCTCGTGTTGGGATTAGGGTCAATGATCCCGTGTCCGAGATCCATGGGACCTATGTCACGGGTTGCTAATAATGTAGCCCAAAAATGTCGGTTGGATTGGTTGAAATGCTGGTTGAGAGCTTGTTTTGTGACATACGCGTCCGAATAATTTTTACGGCTTCTTCCGTGAGATATTGCTCGGCGTTGCGTTGTTCTGATCACCCCACCGTCGGAACAAGACGCTGTTGTGCGACAATGGACGTGAATGGATGTCGCGGGAGTGCCCCTGCGACGAGAGCCGAGCGATGACGTATTCATATGCCGCCGGCCGCTGCGCATCAGCGCTCCACTAGGTTTCCGCCCCACGCGGGCGATGAAAAAGGGTGCGTCCAGGCACGGGGCGCGCACCCACCATTGGAGAATCGTGACAACCGAATCCACCACGCCCGTGGCACCCGCCGCGTCGCTGCTCTTCCAGGCACCCGTGTTCCAGGCGGCCCCCGAGGTCGCTCCTCCCGCGATTGTTGAGGAGCCCGAGCCCAAGCGTCGCCGCAAGTCCGCTGCTGTCGACGAGGAGTCCGCTCCTCGCGAAGAAGCTACCCCGAAGCGTCGTCGCCGCTCTAAGAAGGCCACCGACGAGGCCGAGGCTGCCCAAACTCCCGAGGCTCCCGCGGCCGAGTCTGAGTCTGAGGAGGCATCCGCCGAGCCGAAGACCCGCCGTCGCCGTCGCTCCAAGAAGGCGGACGAGGCCGCGACCCCCGCCCAGGAAGAAGCCGACAAGTCCGACGCGCCCGCGCAGGACTCCGAGTCCTCGGACGAGGAGGAGACCTCCGGCCGTCGCCGTCGCCGCCGCCGCGCGCGCAGCTCAGCTTCCTCCGAGGAAGGCAGTGATCCCGCGGACCAGGTCCAGGCCCTGAAGGGATCCACGCGCCTGGAGGCGAAGAAGATGCGTCGCCGTGAAGGCCGCCGCGAAGGTCGCCGTCGCCACTCCATCTCCGAGTCTGAGTTCCTCGCTCGCCGCGAGTCGGTCGAGCGCACGATGGTCATCCGCGACCAGGACGGCCTCGACCAGATCGCCATCCTTGAAGATGGCCTGCTCGTCGAGCACTACGTCGCGCGCCGCACGCAGTCCTCGATGGTCGGCAACATCTACCTGGGCCGCGTCCAGAACGTGCTTCCTTCGATGGAAGCTGCATTCGTCGACGTGGGTCGCGGACGCAACGCCGTCCTGTACGCCGGCGAGGTCAACTGGGATGCCGTCGGCATGGAGGGCAAGCCCCGTCGTATCGAGGCGGCGCTGAAGTCCGGTGATCCGGTCCTCGTTCAGGTGACGAAGGATCCGATCGGGCACAAGGGTGCCCGCCTGACCTCTCAGATCACGCTGGCCGGCCGCTACCTGGTCCTCATTCCCGGCGGTTCCATGATGGGCATCTCCCGCAAGCTGCCGGACAAGGAGCGCGCTCGCCTGAAGAAGATCCTCAAGGCTGTCGTTCCTTCGGGTTCGGGCGTCATCGTGCGCACCGCCGCGGAAGGCGCGACGGAGGAGCAGATCCGCGACGACGTCGCTCGCCTGACCCGCCAGTGGGAGGACATCGAGAAGAAGCGCACCAACACGAAGATCGCCCCGACGCTGCTGCGCGGCGAGCCCGAGCTGGCCGTGCGCGTCGTGCGCGACATCTTCAATGAGGACTTCTCGAAGCTCGTCATCGAGGGGCGCGACACCTACGCGACCGTCAAGGAATACGTCGACGAGCTCAGCCCCGAGCTCTCCGATCGCGTCGAGCAGTGGGTGGGCACCCAGGACGTCTTCCACGCCCACCGCATCGACGAGCAGCTCGCCAAGGGCATGGACCGCAAGGTGTGGCTGCCCTCGGGCGGCACCCTCATCATCGACCGCACCGAGGCGATGACCGTCATCGACGTCAACACCGGCAAGTTCATCGGCGCCGGCGGCACTCTCGAGGAGACGGTGACCCGTAACAACCTCGAGGCCGCCGAAGAGATTGTGCGCCAGCTGCGCCTGCGCGACATTGGTGGCATCGTCATCATCGACTTCGTTGACATGGTCCTCGAATCCAACCGTGACCTCGTGCTGCGTCGCCTCGTGGAGTGCCTGGGACGAGATCGTACCCGTCACCAGGTCACCGAGATTACGTCCCTGGGCCTCGTGCAGATGACACGTAAGCGCGTGGGTGAGGGCCTCGTCGAAGCCTTCTCCACCCCGTGTGAGGCCTGCGAGGGCCGCGGCTTCATCGTTCACCACCACCCGGTGGAGACCTCCGGGTCCGAACAGTCTTCGAAGGGATCGAAGGGTGCGAAGAAGCAGCAGAAGAAGGCTGAGCCTCGTCGCATTGAGGATAATGCCGATCATGAGCGCGCTAAGGAGGCCCTGAGCGCGATCGCCGCTGCCTCGACCCGTAAGGAAGACGAGAGCGCAGCCGAGGAGGCCGCTCCCGCCAAGAAGCGCCGCACGCGCGCCGTGTCGGCCGCCGCTCAGGAGCCCGAGGCATCGAGCGTTGCGCAGTCCGCGCCCTCCGAGGCTGCTGCTCAGGCAGTTGCGGAGGCCCCTGCGTCCGCGCCTGTCGCCGACGAAGCTGAGGAGAGTGCGACCAAGCGTCCTCGTCGTCGCCGTCGCGTCGCCCAGTCTGCTCCGCTGCCCGAGCTTCCCGTGCACATTGACCTGCCCGAGCCGGTTGATCACTCGGACGAGCCGGCGGCACCCGCCAAGGATGCTTCCGAGATTCAGCTGCCCGAGCAGCGCGAGAATGCCCCGGCGACCCGTCGCCGCGCATCCCGCAAGGTGGCAACGGCCTCGTCTGGCGAGCCGACCGAGGCTCCTGCGCCGAAGAAGACCCGTCGCCGCGCCACCACGCAGACGTCTGTTCCCGCCGTTCAGGCGGACGAGGCTCCGGCCGTCGCGCCGGTGAATGCGCCGGTCGTGGAGGAGGCGCCCGCCCAGGCACCCGTCGCGCCGCGTAAGACTCGCAAGCGCCGCGCCGCCGTCTCGACCGGCATCGTGGAGCCCGATGTGGCCCCCGCTCCCGTCGTCATCGATCTGCCCGCGCGCGCCGAGGCGAGCACCCCGGTGGTGCCGACCAAGTCGACCGATGACATTGCGCTTCCTGAGGCGAGCGATCAGCCTCGCGTCAAGCGCCGTCGCCGCGCCGCATCGACCGGCATCGTCGACGCCGGTTAATGCTTCAGGCGCCGGGGGAGGGGCGATCATCCCTCCCCCGAGCGTAGGGTGTGGAATCGCACAGCACTTCACGCCCGCCCGTGACCGTGCCGGCTTGCAATCCGGCGTGCGAATCGGCTAAATTTGATCGTCGGCGCAACAAGCGCCAACGGAATCATGACAATGAGACAAGTCCTCGGCAGTTTCGAGGCGCGATTCCGGTTACGAATACGAGAAGAGATGAGCTCCAACGTGGTCTACGCGATCGTCAAGGCTGGCGGCCGGCAGGAAAAGGTGTCCGTCGGTGACGTCGTCGTCGTCGACAAGCTGGCAGAAGAAATCGGTTCGAGCATCGAGCTCCAGCCGCTGATGCTGGTGGATGGCGACGCCATCACCGTTGACGCAGCCAAGCTGGGCAAGGTTTCCGTCAAGGCTGAGGTTGTTGACTCGGCCAAGGGCCCCAAGATTTCCATCATTAAGTACAAGAACAAGTCGGGCTACCGCAAGCGCCAGGGACACCGTCAGAAGATGTCGGTCGTCAAGATCACCGAGATCGCCTGAACCCGACGTTCCCACGAGCAGAAAGTAGCAACTGATGGCACATAAGAAGGGCCTTGGTTCCTCCCGTAACGGTCGCGACTCGAACGCGCAGCGCCTCGGCGTGAAGCGCTACGGCGGCCAGCTGGTCAACGCTGGTGAGATCATCGTTCGTCAGCGCGGCACCCACTTCCACCCTGGCGACGGCGTTGGCCGTGGCAAGGATGACACCCTGTTCGCCCTGCGCGCCGGCGCGGTTGAGTTCGGCCGCAAGCGCGATCGCAAGGTCGTCAGCGTTTCGCCGGTCTCTGCCTGAGACCGCGCGCATAAAGGGCGTCCGGCGTTGCCGGGCGCCCTTTTCACTATTCATTTCAGTCCTCAGGAGCAACAGTGGCAGACTTCGTGGATCGCGTGACTCTGCATGCGATGGGTGGCAACGGTGGTAACGGCGTTGCCTCGATTAAGCGTGAAAAGTTCAAGCCGCTGGCCGGCCCTGACGGCGGAGACGGCGGCAATGGCGGCTCGGTCATCCTTGAGGTGAGTGAGCAGGAGACCACGCTGCTGAACTACCACCGCAGCCCGCATCGTCGTGCGGATAACGGCACGCCCGGCATGGGTGATTTCCGCCAGGGTAAGACCGGCGCGGACATCATCCTGCCGGTTCCCGAGGGGACGGTCGTCAAGTCGATGTCGGGTGAGCTGCTCGCCGACCTGACGGGGGCGGGCGCCCGCTATGTGGTCGCCGAGGGCGGCCGCGGTGGCCTGGGCAACGCGGCGCTGGCGTCGAAGGCACGCAAGGCGCCCGGCTTTGCGCTTCTGGGCGAACCCGGCGAGGAGCGCGAGGTCATCCTTGAGCTGAAGTCCGTCGCGGACGTGGCTCTCGTCGGCTTCCCGTCGGCCGGAAAGTCCTCGCTGATTGCCGCCCTGAGCTCGGCGCGCCCGAAGATCGCCGATTACCCCTTCACGACGCTGGTCCCGAACCTGGGCGTCGTGTCGGCCGGCGACACACGCTACACGGTCGCCGACGTTCCCGGTCTGATTCCCGGTGCCTCCCAGGGACGAGGCCTCGGCCTCGACTTCCTGCGCCACATTGAGCGTTGCGCCGTCATTGTGCACGTGCTCGACACCGCCGCCTTTGAGACGGATCGCGAGCCGGTTGAGGACCTGCGCATCATCGAGGCCGAGCTGGAGGCCTACCAGGGTGACCTGACGCAGGTCGAGGGCTACGTGCCGATTATGGAGCGCCCCCGTGTCATCGTCCTGAACAAGATCGATATTCCGGACGGCCGCGATCTCGCTGAGATCACGCGCCCGGACCTGGAGTCTTTCGGCTGGCCCGTCTTCGAGGTGTCCGCCGTGTCCCACGAGGGCCTCAAGGAGCTGTCCTTTGCTCTGGCCGGCATCGTCGAGGCGGAGCGCGCGAAGCGTCCCGCCCTCGAGGCCGCCCGTCCCGTTATCCGTCCGAAGGCCGTCGGTCGCAGCGTGGAGATCACGGTGCGCAAGACCCGCAAGGACGGCGAGGAAGTCTTCCAGGTGCGCGGCGACAAGCCGGAGCGCTGGGTGCGTCAGACCGACTTCGCCAACGACGAGGCCGTGGGCTACCTTGCGGATCGCCTGAACGCCGCGGGCGTCGAGGACGAGCTGATGAAGGCCGGTGCCCTCGCCGGCGACACCGTCGTGATCGGTGACCTGGATGGAGGCGTCGTCTTCGACTGGGAGCCGACCCTGACGACGGGACCGGAGCTGCTGGGTTCGCGCGGCACCGACCTGCGCCTGGACCAGAACGCGCGCCCAAGCCGTAAGGAACGTCGCGAGGTGTACCACCAGGTGATGGACGCCAAGACCGCTGCCCGTGACGAGCTGTGGACGGAGCGTCAGGCCGGGCACTGGACCGACGCGTCGGATCAGTCATGAGCGGAGTGTCCGCGGCTTCTCGCATCGTCGTCAAGATCGGCTCGTCGTCGCTCACGCGCGAGGACGGCGGTCTGGATCTGAACCGTATTGACTCGATTGCGCGCCTCGTGGCGCGCTGGCGCGGGGCGGATCGCGAGGTCGTCATCGTGTCGTCGGGCGCGGTCGCGGCGGGCCTTGATCCGCTCGGTTTCGCTTCGAAACCGAAGGACCTGCCGAGCGTGCAGGCCGCTGCCGCGATGGGGCAGGGGCTTTTGATGGCGAGGTGGACGGCCGCCTTCCAGGCGCATCACCTGGATGCCGCGCAGGTTCTGCTGACCACGGACGACGTGATGCGCCGCGACCACTACACGAACGTGCGCGCCTCGCTGACGCGCCTCCTCGGACTCGGAGTCGTCCCGATTCTCAACGAAAACGACGCGGTGACCACCCGCGAGCTGCGTTTTGGAGATAACGATCGCCTCGCTGCGCTCATCGCGCAGATGATCAAGGCTGACGCTCTCGTGCTGCTGACGGATGTGGACGGCCTCTACACCGCTCCTCCGGACCACCCGGGCTCGAAGCTCATCGAGCGTGTTGAGAGCGCGGACGACCTCATGAGCGTGCTCGTGACGGGCGCGGGCTCCCGTGTGGGCACGGGCGGCATGGCGACGAAGGTGCAGGCCGCCATGTTGGCGACCACCAGCGGTATCGGCGTGCAGCTGGCATGCGCGGACGCGTTGGAGGCGGTGCTTGCGGGTCAGAGGGTCGGCACATGGTTTGAGCCCTCGCAGGAGCGTCCGGCCTCGCGCCGCCTGTGGATCGCCCACGTGGCTCCGTCGCGCGGCGAGATCATCGTCGACGAGGGTGCCGCTCAGGCGATCACAGTCGGCAAGAAGTCTCTGCTGGTCGCAGGCGTGCGTTCCGTGCTTGGGCACTTCGAGGCCGGCGACGTCGTCGACGTGGCGTCTCCGACGGGCCTGGTCGCCCGCGGCGTGTCGGGATACGACTCCGACACGCTGGCTGAGATCGCCGGCTCGGGCACCGCGGAGCTGCAAGCCGCGGGCCATGAGCACCCCAGGCCGGCAATCCACCGCGACGACCTGGCGGTGTTGGGCGACGCATTTTCTGCGCTGAGCGCTGACTGACGCGGCTTGACAGGCTCTCGTGTGCCATGATGGCCCGGTGGATACTGCTGCAGATATTTCCCAGGTGACCGATGCCGCTCGCGCCGCAGCGCGAGTGCTTGCGAACGCGACGACCCAGGTCAAGAACCGCGGTCTCGAGGCGATCGCTGCTGCGCTCATTGATCGCAGTGACCAGATCCTGGCCGCTAATGCTGAAGATGTCGCCCGCGGTCGCGCGGAGCAGATGAGCGAGGGCCTGTTGGACCGCCTCGCGCTGACCCCCGATCGTATTCGTGGAATCGCCGAGGCCGTCCGTGAGATCGCGGGTCTGCCGGACCCGATCGGTCAGGTGGTTCGCGGCATGCGCACCGATATCGGTCTGCGTGTGACGCAGGAGCGCGTCCCCCTGGGCGTTATCGGGATCATCTACGAGGCCCGCCCCAACGTGACGATCGATGCCGCCTCGCTTGCCCTGAAGGCAGGAAACGCGGTCGTGCTGCGCGGTGGAAGCGCCGCACAGTCTTCGAATCGCGTCCTCATCGAGGTGTGCCGCGATGCACTCACGTCCGTCGGCCTGCCCGCCGATGCGATCGCCACGGTGGATCCGTGGGGACGCGCGGGCGCCCGAGCGATGATGCGCGCGCGTGGAGCGATTGATGCGCTGATTCCGCGAGGGGGAGCTGGACTCATCAATGCGGTCGTCGAAGAGTCGCGGGTTCCGGTCATCGAGACGGGCACGGGCAACTGCCACGTGTACGTGGACGCCTCCGCTGACCTGGAGGCCGCCGAGGCCATCATCATGAACGCGAAGACGCAGCGCGTGGGCGTGTGCAACGCGGCGGAGACGCTGCTCGTGCACGCCGACGTCGCCGAGCGCTTCCTCGTCGCCGCGCTCACCCGTCTGACGACGGCGGGCGTGACGATCCACGCGGACGAGGCCACCCGGGCCGTCGTCGACGGCCAGCCTTCGATCGATGCTGAGATGATCGTCGACGCGACCGAGGCCGATTGGGAGACCGAGTACCTGTCGATGGACCTGGCTGTGCGCGTCGTCGCCGACGTTGACGAGGCGATCGACCACATTCGCCGCTATTCCACGGGTCATACCGAAGGCATCGTGGCGTCCGACGTGGCTGTCGTGCGCGCGTTCCGATCGGGCATTGATGCCGCTGCTATCGCCGTGAACGCCTCGACGCGCTTCACGGACGGCGGCCAGTTGGGTCTGGGCGCTGAGGTGGGTATCTCGACGCAGAAGCTGCACGCGCGCGGCCCGATGGGTCTGGCGGAGCTGACGACGACCACGTGGATCTACGAGGGAGAAGGAACGATCCGCCCGTGAGCGCGCAGGACAACCACGCGTCGCCTGCCTCGGAGGAGGCCGCGATCGAAAAGACCACCGAGGCCACGGCGGGGGCGACCGCGGCCCCGGCCTCGCCCCAGCATCCCCCGCGCGCGCTGCGTCGGCGCCGCGCGATAGGCATCATGGGCGGCACTTTCGATCCGATCCACCACGGTCACCTCGTTGCGGCCTCCGAGGTCATGGACGTCTTCGGCCTCGACCAGGTCGTCTTCGTGCCGGCCGCCGTGCAGCCCTTCAAGGCGGATCGACGCGTCACCTCGGCGGAGCACCGCTACCTGATGACGGTTATCGCAACCGCCTCGAACCCTCGTTTTGCCGTGTCTCGTGTGGACATTGACCGCGGTGGGACGACCTACACGATCGACACGCTGGCTGACCTGTCGCGCGAATACCCGGACTCGGATTTCTACTTCATTACGGGTGCCGATGCGCTCGCGCAGATCGCGCAGTGGAAGGATGCCGATAAGCTCTTCGAGCAGGCGCACTTTATCGGCGTGACGCGCCCCGGACACAATCTGTCGGATCCTGGTCTGCCGCACGAGTCCGTGTCGCTGCTGGAGGTCCCCGCTATGGCGATCTCGTCGACGGACTGCCGCACGCGCGTCGAAGATGGCAAACCAGTGTGGTATCTGGTGCCCGACGGCGTCGTCCAATACATCAACAAATACGGCCTGTACCGGTTCTAACCCAAGGAGAAACGTGAGCCTTCCCGACGCTACCGCAGAACTGGCGAGCCTGGTTGCTCGCGCCGCGCACGACCGCGGCGGCATCAACCCGGTGCTTGTCGACGTGACCAGCAAGCTCGCCCTGGCGGACGCCTTCGTGGTTGTCTCGGCACCGACGGACCGTCAGGTGCGCGCCATCGCCGAGGACATCATGGATCGCATCTGGGCCGAGCACCATCGCCGTCCCGCCCACATCGAGGGGCGCGCGGAGGGCACCTGGGTGCTCCTGGACTACTCGGATCTGCTCGTGCACGTTCTGTCCGAGGAGGAGCGCGAGTACTACGCCCTCGAGCGCCTGTGGGGCGACTGCCCGGCCGTGCCGATCGATGTCGACATCGACGAGGCCCGCGCCGCTGCTGCCGAGCGTGCCGCCGCGCACGGTGTGGAGGCCGCCCAGTGAGCGCCTCGCGGATTGTCCTGCTGCGCCACGGCCAGACCGACTTCAATGTCGCGCGGCGCTTTCAGGGGCGTATTGATGAGCCCTTGAACGAGGCCGGACGCTCCCAGGCGGCGGGTGCCGCCGGTGTGCTGGTGAGTCGCCTGTGCGAGCCAAGCGCCGAGGTGGGCATGTTTGCCGCCGAAGATGGACGCAGCTACGACGACGGGGGAGTGCGTATCGTGAGTTCGCCCCTGGGGCGTGCGGTCGATACCGCGAGGATCATCGCTCGCGTCTTTGACATCGCTGGATATCCCTGCGAGGGACCGGAGCTCGACGAGCGGCTCACGGAGCGCTTCTACGGGAGCTTCGAGGGCAAGACCTACGAGGAGATCGCCAGCGAGCAGCCCGAGGCCTACGCGCAGTATCGCGCGCAGGGGGAGTGCGACCTCGCCGAGGTGGAACGGTCCGAGGCCGTGGGCGAGCGCGTTCGCGATGCCGTCCTGGAAGCGGCACGCGCGTGTCGAGACGACCAGTCTTTGATCGTCGTTTCGCATGGCTCAGCGATCGCGCGTGGCATCGTGTCGCTGCTGGGCCTGGATCCGGCGGTCTTCAATGGGCTGCGCGGCGTCGATAACTGCCACTGGTCAGAGCTCGTGCCCGTGGGGATGTCGACCTCCAAGAGCGCAGCGATCAACGGGTGGCGCCTGGCGTCGCACAACATTGGCTCTCGCGAGGATATTTTGGGGGCGTGATGGCTCTCGGGCCCCTCGTCGCCGCGGACTCTCAGGCTTTTTGAATGTTGTGACGAGGGGCACTCGATTGGATTTGCATCGTTCTCGAAAGGTCCGCTATTATTTATCAGGTCGCCACGGCGACGAACTAAATACGGGGCTATGGCGCAGTTGGTAGCGCGCTTCCATGGCATGGAAGAGGTCGGGGGTTCGAATCCCCCTAGCTCCACAGAAAATATCGACATCCGATTTCGGATGTCGATATTTTTATTGCATGAGCGGTGGTCATGCTTGTGGTTGCAGCGTGGTCAGTCGATTGATCCGAAATATAACGTTTCGGTATCGGCATATGGGATGTTCAAAATCTGTCAAACTGAGAAAGCCTTGGAATTAGGTGGATTCACCTGTAAAGACTTACTGAAAAAACCTTGAAAAATGCTGTACCGCATGGAAAGATTTACCTGTTTTTGTTCCATCGTGTTAGGCCGGTAGTCAATGTCGTTCCAGCTCACTCGTACACACACGTCCGTGGTCCTCGCTGCAACCACAATCGCAGCTTCCCTGGTCGTGATCCCCACCCTCGCTGAGGGAAACGCGACGACCAGCGATGCTTTCTGCAACGCCCTGTCGGGGGCAGAAGGTCGCATTACTGCTGAATACAATCCGCTCTTGGCGAGCTACGCCGCCGAGGCAGCGGGTAACTCTGCGACTCCCGCCCTAGACCCTGCACGTGAGTCCGAGCTGCGCGCAGCCGTTGCCGACGCGCAGGCCGCACTCGAGGCTGCGCAGCAGGCTGGCCTTGAGTCCACCACCTCCGCCGGTGAGACTGTGCCCGCAGCGGATACCGCAAGCCGTGGCCTCGACTGGGTTGACTGGTCCCAGGTCGATGACGCCACCCAGGCGCGCATCATCGAGGCCCTCGTCATTCAGAAGATGAACGCCTACCGTGCGAACGCTGGCCTGCCCGAGCTTGTTGTCTCCGATACGGTGACCGCCGACGCTCGTGCGTGGAGCAAGCACATGTCGGACAGCGACGACTTCAGCCACGACCCGGACTACAAGTACTTCGGCGTCGGCAAGCTCGACGGCGGTGACACGACCTACGCCGGCGAGAACATCGCCTACAACCACCGCGAAAACTTCGGCGATAAGTGGGGCGCCTACGGCACCTCCAAGAATCCGATGCAGGCGGCGGACGCCCTTTTTGATCAGTGGAAGAACTCCTCTGGCCACGACAAGAACATGCTGGCCCAGAACAACGTTGTCGGTGTCGGCGTGCACATCGCGAAGCACGGCAACTTTACGCGCATCTACGGCACTCAGAAGTTCTACGCCATCACCGGCGGCTCGCCCGATGTGTCCCGCTTCCACACGACTGGCGATATTGCGTCCGCATACGGCTTCGACGGCGCCGCTTTCAGCGCCGACAACACCAACTACGTCTCCGGCCTCGCGGGTGGCGGCGACGCACAGCGTGCCAACTCCTGGCAGAACAAGGTGGGCACCCTTCCCGGCGTCGCCCTCCCCGTCGACGTGTCGAGCCTTCCTGCAAAGGCCGGATCCGCTGCTCCCTCGACCTCGACGCCCACACCCGCAGACACCGCGCCCTCTGCTGATCGCCAGCAGACCGTAATCGACGCGCAGGCATCCGTGAACGCCGCTCAGGCTGCTCTGGACGAGTACCTGGCCTCGGCTGAGGAGAGCAAGCCTGCGACCTCTCTCGCGGACATCGACGCTGAGCTTGATCGCGTTGCGGAATCCATCGCGTCGCAGACCGCCGTGCATCCTGAAAAGGATGGTGGCGTGACGCTGCAGGGCGGCGAGAACGCTGGCCGCTACCTGACCGCCACCGAGTACCGCGACGCCCTGACGCGTTGCACGACGCTGTCTGTCGAGCAGGACGGGAACAACCCCTCCGTGGGCGATGGGGCAGGTTCGACGCCGGATCAGCAGACCCCGTCGGATGAGGCACCCGCTCCTGCAAACGGCGGCGGTAACCCGTCTGCCGCGCCTTCCGCTCCTGCAAACGGTGATTCCACCCCGGCTGCACCTGAGACGAACGCTCCTGCCGACAATCAGGGCACGGTGACCGCTCGCGTCGGCATCACCCCGAGCGGCGATTCGGCGCGTGCGTCCGCCCCTGCAGCCCAGAACTCCTCCACCCCGGCGCAGGCGCGCGCTGATGCCCTCGCTGCGACCGGCGCGTCCTCCGTGTGGGTGGGCGTGGGAGCCGTCGCGGTTCTGATCGCTGGCGCTGGTGCGGTTGTCGCATCGCGTCGAGCCAAGCGCTGACGCTGCGCTCTCAAGCCTCGGCTTGGTCCTTCAACGAACTGCCTCCCGTTTCTTGGAAGATCTCCAAGAAACGGGAGGCTTTTCGTGCCTGTGGATCTGTGACTGCAGCATGATCGTTTGCTGAGGGGGTGCGCCTTCGAGCCGTTTGAGACGGATGGGCAACTATTGCATCGCCAAGAAGGTTGAGTGTGCTTGTCTGAGTTGTTGAGAGCAATATTGTTGAGTACCTTCTTGCTGAGCGCGCGCGACGTTGCGGTAGAGGGGAGAGTGGGGGTTGAGCTGAGGTGGTTCGGTCGCTGTCTCAAGGGGGCCGCACATGGGCTCGATGTCGTGTGGTGCGGGCCGGCGAGTCGAGGTTCGATCGGGAGCACGTGAAGCGGCTTGTGAGCACAGGGCACCGCACGTGGGTTTGTTGCTAAGTGGTGTTACACCACTTAGGGGGTATTACACCAGCTCGGAGGTGGTGTAATGCTCCCTAACTGGTGTAATGCTCCTTAACTGGTGTAATGCTGCCTGCCGCAACTTGGTCAAAGGCGCGTTGATGAGGCGTTACGCCCGATCGGGAAGATTCAACATCTTCAGACGGCCACACAGTAGCTACGCAGGCCCGGCATGCAAATTGCGGGTGCTGCGCAGTTGCGTCGTCGGCAGTTTTGCCTTCTTGGTGAAAGCCCTCGTTGTTAGCGGTGCGGGCGAGATAGACGCCAGGGGGCGTGGCCGCGTGGCCACGCCCCCTGGCGTTGTCGCGAGGCTGATCAGCCCGCGTCCACCGCCTGGTTGGCAATCTGACGCTCACACACGTCGATGAGCTCGCGGATGATGCGGATCGTGCCGGCGGACGCGTCCGCGTGAGCCTCGATCCAGGCCTTGCCGGAGGCGACCACGTCGACCTCGGGGACGTAGCCCGCCAGCGCGTTCGGGAAGAGCAGCGTCGTGAGGTCCTCGGCGGTGTGGAAGGTGAAGGTCTCCCAGATGCCCGCCAGGGCCTCGAAGTACTCGCCCACGTAGCCGGCGTAAGCCGACGGGGTGGTGCGCGCCTGAGCCCAGAAGCCCGAGATCATCGCCCAGCGGGTGTCGTTGGGGATCGAGGTGTCGGTGAGGACCTTGTCCCATACGTCGGCTTTGATCCACTCGCCCTCGCGGGTCGCACGAGCGGCGGCCGCGTTCTGGTGGCCGGTCATCGTGTCGTCGGTGGCCTCCAGGGCTGCGATGTCCTCCTCGGTGGCGGCATTGCCGCGCACGAGAGCGATCAGCAGGTCCCACTTGAGGTCGACATCGAGGTCCAGGCCATCCAGGGTCTGGGTGCCGTCGTAGAGGGCGCGGATGGCTTCGAACTGCTCGGGGCTGGTCGCGTTACGGGCCGCGGCGGCGACGAGCATACGCTGCGCGTCGGAGCCGGAGGTGGCCGTGCGAGCCAGGAGGAGCAGGCGACGGCCCGTGTCCTCGGCGGCCTCGGCGCGGTACTGCGGTGCCACGAAGGTGCGCACGGCCTCGTCGATGTGACGCAGGGTGAGCGTCAGGAGGCTCATGTTGTCCTCGACGGGAACGGCGCGCAGCGCCAGGTTCAGGTAGTCGCGTGCCGGCATCTCGCCGTCACGGGTCATGTCCCAGGCGGATGCCATGACGACGCCGCGGGTCAGCGAATCCGTGAACTTGGTGATGTTGTTGATCGCGAAGGCCAGCGACTGCTCGTCGAGGCGCACCTTGGCGTAGCCGAGGTCGCCGTCGTTGACGAGAATGAAGTCCGGGCGGGCGATGCCCGCGGCGGCCTCGATCACCGTGGAAGCGCCATCAATGTCGAGCTCCTCGCGGAATACCTGGGCCAGCGCGCCCTCCTCGGTCAGCGAGTAGCCTGCCACTCCCATGCGGTGCGGGCGCAGGGAAGCGCCCTCGGAGAAGGCTTCCTGGGTGATCTCGAGGCGCTCGATCGTGCCGTCCTCGGCGGTCGTGATGATCGGACGCAGGAGCGTCACGCCGGCTTCCTCCAGCCACACCTTCGACCACGAGGCCAGGTCGCGGCCCGAGGCGGCGGCCAGCTCGGAGAGCAGGTCGTCCAGCGTGGCGTTGGCGTAGGAGTGCTTCGTCAGGTACTCGTGCAGGCCCGCGAAGAACGCGTCGCGACCCACGTAGGAGACGAGCTGGCGCAGCACGGAGGCACCCTTGGCGTAGGTGATGCCGTCGAAGTTGACCTCGACGTCGGCCAGGTCGCGGATCTCGGCCGTGATCGGGTGGGTCGTGGGCAGCTGATCCTGCTTGAGGCCCCAGTCCTTGCGGACCATGAAGCCCGTCCAGCCTTCGGTGTACTTGGTGGCCTCGGCCAGGGCCAGGTGGCTCATGAATTCGGCGAAGGACTCGTTGAGCCACAGGTCGTTCCACCACTTCATGGTGACCAGGTCGCCGAACCACATGTGCGCGAGCTCGTGCAGGATTGTGTTGGCGCGAGCCTCCATCTGAGCCTCGGTGGGACGCGTGCGGAACACGTAGGCGTCGCGGAAGGTGACGCAGCCGGCGTTCTCCATGGCGCCCGCGTTGTATTCGGGCACGAAGATCTGGTCGTACTTGGTGAAGGGGTAGGCGATGCCGTAGGCGCCCTCGAAGAACTCGAAGCCCTGACGGGTGATCTCGATGATCTCGTCGGCATCCAGGTGCTCGACGATCGAGGCGCGGGCGTACACGCCCAGGTCGATCGTGCGGCCGTCGGAGGAGGTCAGCGTGGCCGTCGTGCCCTCGTAGGGGCCGGCGACGATCGCGGTGATGTAGGTCGACATGACCTCGGTGGTCGCGAAGCGGTAGATCCAAGCCTCGCCATCTTCCTCGGGGGTCGGGGTCGGCGCGTTGGAGAAGACCTTCCAGCCCTTGGGGGCCTTGACTGTCAGGGTGAAGGTGGACTTCAGGTCAGGCTGTTCGAAGGTCGTGTAGACGCGGCGGGCGTCCGGAACCTCGAACTGGGAGTAGGTGTAGGCCTGGCCGTCAGCGGGGTCGACGAAGCGGTGCAGGCCCTCGCCCGTGTGCATGTACTGGCAGGACGCCTCCACTTCGAGGACGTTGTGCTCGGCAAGGTTCTCCAGCGTGATTCGGTTGTCCTGGTGTACCGAGAAGGGGTCCAGGGCGTTGCCGTTCAGCGTGATCGAGTGGACGTTGTTGGACACGAGGTCAGCGAACGTGGAGGCGCCTTCGCGCGCGTCGAACTCGATGCGGGTGAATGAACCGAAGTCGGTGTCTCCGCGCGTGAGGTCCAGGGAGATCTCATAGCGGGTCACAGAGGAAATGATCGAGGCGCGCTCGGTCGCTTCCTCGCGAGTCAGGTTCAGGCCTGGCATGGGTTGCCTTTCCGTCGATGGAATGGGGGCGCTGTTGCGCTCAACATTCCTATGTTGTCATGTGTTGGGTGTGATTGCGCGGGGCGCGCCGTAATTTGTCAGCTGGGACACGCTTTCACCAGATGGTGACGCGCTGGGAGGGTTCCAGCCACATCTTGTCGTCGGGGGTGACGTCGAACGCCTCGGCGAAAGTGTCAAGGTTTCGCAGTACCTGGTTGCAGCGGAACTCAGCGGGAGAGTGGGGGTCGATCGCCAGCATCTGGCGTGCGAACTGGGGGCGCGTGGCCGTGCGCCAGGCGCGGGCCCACGAGTAGAAGAAGCGCTGAGGTCCCGTGATGCCGTCGATGACGGGGGTGGTGTGCGGGGTCAGCCCCTGCTCGGCGAGCGAGGCCACCCAGGCCTTCCAGGCGATCGTCAGGCCGCCGAGGTCGCCGATGTTCTCACCGATCGTGAGCGCGCCGTTGACGTGGGGGAGCGTGCGTTCGCCGCCCTCCTCTGATTCCTCGCCCTGCTCCAGCAGGATTGCGGGGGTGAGCGCGTCATACTGCTCGATGAGGGCGTGCGTGCGATCTTCGAACGCGGCGCGGTCCTCGTCGGTCCACCAGTTCGACAGGTTTCCCTCCCCGTCGTAGCGCGAGCCCTGGTCGTCGAAGCCGTGTCCGATTTCGTGGCCGATGACCGCGCCGATCGCGCCGAAGTTCACTGCGTCGTCGGCCTCGGTGTCGAAGAACGGAGGCTGAAGGATCGCGGCGGGGAAGACGATCTCGTTCTGGGTGGGGTTGTAGTAGGCGTTGACCGTCTGGGGGGTCATGTACCACTCGTCGCGGTCCACCGGGCGGCCCAGCTTGGCCCATTCGCGGTCGGTGGCGTGAGCGTTGGCGGCGCGCACGTTCTCGACGATCGTGGTCTTGGGATCCAGATGTAGCGTCGAGTAGTCGCGCCACTTGACGGGGTAGCCGATCTTGGGGTTGAAGGTCGCGAGCTTGTCCAGCGCCTTGACCTTGGTGTCCTCGCTCATCCAGTCGAGGCCACGGATCGACTCGCCGTAGGCGTCGAGGAGGCGGCGCACCAGCGCGTCCATGGCCTCCTTAGCGTCGGGTGGGAAGTGGCGGGCCACCCACGCGCGGCCCATGGCCTCGCCCAGGTAGGCCTCGATGAGTCCGAGGGCGCGCTTCCAGCGCGGACGCAGTTCCTCCGTGCCGGACAGGGTGCGGCCGTGGAAGTCGAAGTTCTCGTTCACGAAATCGCTCGACAAGAGCGACGCGTGGCAGTCGATCGCCGAGGCGCTCAGCCACTCCTTGAGCACGGACAGATCGGTGCTGGCCCACAGGGCGGCGGCGGCGATGAGGAAGTCGGGCTGGTCGACGTTCACGACGAGGCCGGCGACGGGCATGCGCGCGCCCTGTGCCCACGCGTCCCAGTCGAAGCCAGGGGCGAGGGAGGCAATCTCCTCCCAGGGGGTCGGGTTGTCGGAGAGTAGCGGGTCGCGATTGGTCACGGAGTCACGGTGGTGCGAGGCGACCTCGGTCTCCAGCTCCATGATGCGCGTCGCTGCGCCCTCGGGGTCTGCCACGCCGGCGAGGCCAAGGAGGCGGGCGGTATGCGCGACGTAGGCCTCGCGGATCGGCGCGTAGTCGTCCTCACGGTAGTAGGCCTCGTCGGGCAGACCGATTCCGGACTGGACGAGGGAAACCATGTAGCGGGAGGAATCATGCGGGTCGGTGCCCACGTATGCGCCGACGAGGCCTCCGATGCCTTCACGCATGAGGCGGCCCATCTCGCGGGCGAGTTCCTCGTGGGTGGTGCAGGCATGAATTGCGTCGAGGTCGGGGCGCAGGGGAGTGGCGCCGGCTTCTTCGATGGTGTCCTCGTCGAGGAACTGAGTCCACAGTGTGGCGATGCGCTGCGCATCCGGATCGCCCAGGGAGCCGTCGGCTGCGTCCTGGGCGATGGCGCGCGCGTACTTTTCTGATGCGTCGCGCAGCGTGTGGAACGCTCCGTCCATGGGGCGGTCTGCGGGGATTGTGTGGGTCGCCAGCCACGTGCCGTTGACGTGGCGATAGAAATCGTCCTGGGGACGCACCGTTGAATCGATGTTCGCGGTGTCGAGGACTCGGGCCAGCAGTGTGTTCGTCATGCCTTAACTCTAGGGGGAGAGGCGGGGGTCGCGTGGGATGAGTGTTCACGAGGCGCGCGTCGACCGTATTTTCGTGATGGGTATGGGACGTAATTCGCCATTTTCTCGTGGAATTGTGCGGGGGAGTGCGGATGTCAGTTTGATGTGCCTCCGTCGTGCACATATGTGCACAGCGGTGTGTGCATTCGTGCAGAAGGGGTGTGTAGGGGCATGATGGAGAGAGCAATGAGGCACTTCCTCATCAAGAGGTGAAGGGAATTTTAACGGTGAAGACACTTCGCACTGACGTGTGCGTCATCGGTGGCGGATCCACCGGTGCCGGCGTCGTCCGCGACGTCGCCATGCGCGGCTTCTCAGCCGTCCTTGTGGACCGGGCGGACATCGCTCAGGGAACCTCCGGTCGCTTCCACGGTCTGCTCCACTCGGGCGGCCGCTACATTGCGTCCGATCCTGAGTCGGCCACCGAGTGCGCCGAAGAAAACGAGATCGTCAAGCGCATCAACGCCAACGCCGTCGAGGCCACCGGAGGCATCTTCGTCGTGACCGCCCAGGACGATGAGGAGTACGCGGACCAGTTCCTGGCCCGTGCAGCGGCTGCAAAGGTACCCGCCGCCGAAATCTCCATCGCCGAGGCGCTGCGTCGCGAACCCCGCCTGGACCCGCGCATCAAGCGCGCCTTCGAGGTCCAGGACGGCACGGTTGATGGCTGGCAAATGACCTGGGGAGCGATCCGTTCCGCACAGGCATACGGGGCGCAGGTCCTGACCTACCACCGCGTCACCTCCATCGAACGCAAAGACGAGCGCATCAGCGCCGTCATCGTCCACGACGAGCGCGGGGGCGAGGACGTGCGCATCGAATGTGGCTTTGTCCTCAACTGCGGTGGCCCCTGGGCTGGGCAGATCGCCGCCATGGCGGATTGCCACGGCGTCGATGTCGTCCCTGGCGCCGGCATCATGATCGCGATGAACCACCGACTGAGCCAGTCGGTCATTAACCGCTGCGTGTGGCCCGCCGACGGCGACATCCTCGTGCCCGACCACACCGTGTGCATCATCGGCACGACAGACCTCAAGGCCGACGACCCGGATCACCTGTCTATCCCCGCCGACCAGGTCCAGCAGATGCTCGACTCCGGCGAGGCCATGATCCCGGGCTTCCGCAAGTCCCGCGCCGTCCACGCCTGGGCCGGCGCGCGCCCCCTCATCAAGGACTCGCGCGTGTCCTCGACCGACACCCGCCACATGGCGCGCGGCATGAGCATCATCGACCACAACACGCGCGACGGCGTCTACGGCATGCTCACCATCGCGGGCGGCAAGCTCACCACCTACCGTCTGATGGCCGAGCGCATCGTCGACATCATGTGCGAGGAGATGGGTGAGCAGCGCGCCTGCAAGACAGCCGACGAGGCCGTCCCGCCGGCCAAGGAAGAGCGTCTGTACACGATCGGCCACCGCCTCGACAATGTCGAATCGCGCAATGAATCTCCCTCCCATGAGCAGATCATCTGCGAGTGCGAGATGGCCACGCGAGCCATGCTCGAAAACGTTATGGACACCCTGCCCAAGGGTCAGCTCGACGACGTGCGTCGCCAGATGCGCCTGGGCATGGGGCCCTGCCAGGGCGGCTTCTGCTCCCAGCGCGCCGCGGGCATCGCTCACGAGCGCGGTGACATCGACTCGATGCGCGCCAACTCCCTCCTGCGCATCTTCCTGAAGAACCGCTGGATCGGATTGTGGCCCATCATGTTCGGCAAGCAAGCCAGGCAGGCCGCACTGGACGCCTGGATTCACGAGGGCACGCTCGACGTCGAGCACCTGCCCGCTCCCAGCGAGGAGGTTGTTCGATGAGGGACGTCGTCGTTATCGGCGCTGGCCTGGCAGGCCTGGCCGCAGCAATTAAGGCAGCTGACGCGGGACTGAGCGTCACCCTCGTCACGAAGGGCGTGGGCGGAATCCAGCTTGGCGCGGGAACGGTCGACATCCTCGGCTACCGCCCCGAGCCGGTCGACAAGCCTCTCGAGGCTCTGGAAGCCCACGTGGCCTCCCGCCCCACTCACCCCTACAGCCACGTCACCCCCGACTTCGTCGGCGCGTCCGTCGCGTGGTTGCGTGACCTCGTCGGCGCGGACGCCCTCATCGGCGACGAGACGCGCAACGTGCGCATCCCCACCGGCGTTGGTGCGCTGCGCCCCACCTGCCTGATCCCACCCTCCATGGAGGCCGGCATCCCCCAGGCGGGCACCCGCTACGCCATCGTGGGACTGGCCCGTTTCAAGGACTTCTACCCCGGCCTCGTCGCCGAAAACCTGACGCGCCAAACCGGGCCCGACGGTGCCCCGATCAAGGCCCGCGCCCTGTCCGTCGACTACGTCGTGCGTGAGGGTGAGGTCGACTCGACCGGCACCAACCACGCGCGCAGCCTCGACCGCGAGGAGAACCGCGCGCGCCTGGCGAACCAGATCCGCCCTCTCCTCGACGATGGAGAGATCGTCGGCCTGCCCGCCGTCCTCGGCCTCGACGACCCGAACGCGTGGCGCGACCTGGCGGACAAGCTCGGCCACCCCGTCTTTGAGATCCCGATCCAGCCCCCGTCGGTGCCCGGCATGCGCCTGAACGCCCTGCTCACCCGCATTGCCTCCGAGAAGTGCCGCGTCGTCCTCGGATCCCCGATCAAGGCCGTGCACACGGCGGGTGGACGCGTCAGCGCCGTCGAGTACGCTAGCGCGGGACGCTCCACGGTTGTGGAAACGCGTTCCCTC
This sequence comes from Sanguibacter keddieii, assembly GCF_001064145.1. Taxonomy (GTDB): domain Bacteria; phylum Actinomycetota; class Actinomycetes; order Actinomycetales; family Actinomycetaceae; genus Pauljensenia. The sequence goes on along the minus strand of NZ_JVOJ01000038.1, from coordinate 16,928 downwards.
ATCCTGGCCGCCGGCGGCTTCGAATCCGGAGCCCTCGACATGGACTCCTACGGCACCGTGCGCGAGACCATCTGCGGGCTGCCCGTCATGGGCGCCTCCGGACAGCTCCTGCACGCCGACTTCTGGGGCGAGGACCAGCCCCTTTTCCTCTCCGGCCTCGCCGTCGACGACAACATGCGCGTCCTGAACGAGGAAGGCGCGCCCGTGTGCCCCAACCTGTACGCGGCCGGAGGCAACCTGGCCGGCGCCACCCGCTGGCGTGAAAAGAGCGGCGAAGGAATCGCGCTGGCCAGCGCGCTCGCGGCCGTCGACTCGATCGTGGAGGAACTGAAATGACCCTGGAAATGTCAACGCTGATGGGACCGGGCGTGGAAGAAGATGACGTCTTCGCCCTGAGCGGTGACGCTGCTCTGCGCGCGAGCCTCGACTCGTGCGTCAAGTGCACGATCTGCGAGACCCAGTGCCCGGTCATGCGCGTCACCGACCTGTTCGCCGGCCCCAAGTACTCCGGCCCGCAGGCCGAGCGCTTCCGCAAGGACGGGCAGATGGTGGACAAGTCCATCGACTACTGCTCCTCGTGCGGCACCTGCTCGCTCGTGTGTCCCCAGGGCGTGAAGGTCACCGAGATCATCCACCACCGCCGTACCGCCATGAAGGAAGCGCACGGCATCCCCATGCGCGACCGCCTCATCGGCCGCACCTCCCTGATCGGCACCATGATGACCCCGGTCGCCCCCATCGCGAACTGGGCCCTCGACGTCAAGCCGATTCGCCTGGCGATGGAGGCCGTCATCGGCGTGCACCGCTCGGCCCCCATGCCGCGCGCGTATGGTCGCACCTTCGAGTCCTGGTTTAAGAAGCACAAGCCGCTTCCTAACTCCGGCACACGCGGCCAGGTGATCTTCTTCCATGGATGCGCCGGTCAGTACTTCGAGGTTGAGACCTCGATTCACTCGGTCATGGTGCTCGAGCACCTGGGCTACGAGGTCCTGGTGCCCAAGCACGGCTGCTGCGGCCTGGCCCTGCAGTCCAACGGCCTGTACGACGACGCGCGCAAGTACGTCTCCAAGCTGACCAACGATCTGCGCAGCGTCAACCGTGACGCCCCGATCATCTCCGCGTCGGGCTCGTGCGGCGGCATGCTGCGCCACGAGGCTCACGAGATCCTCGAGATGGACACCCCGGAGCTGAAGGACGTCGGCTCCCGCACGTGGGACATCAGCGAGTTCCTGCTGCACCTGTACGACAAGGGCGAACTGGACACGAACTTCCAGCGCATCGACGTCACCATCCCGTACCACGCGCCCTGCCAGGTCAAGTCCCAGGGTCTGGGCAAGCCGGCGATCGAGCTCATGAGCCTGATCCCCGGCGTGACCGTCAAGGATTCCGAGCAGCCCTGCTGCGGCATCGCGGGCACCTACGGCATGAAGAAGGAGAAGTACGCGATCGCCCAGGCCGTGGGCGCCCCCGTCTTCGACTTCATCAAGCAGGTCAACGCCGAGCTGGCCGCCTGTGACACGGAGACGTGCCGCTGGCAGCTGCGCACGGCCACGGGTGCGAACGTCGTGCACCCGATCTGGCTGATCCACAAGGCCTACGGCCTGCCCAACGGCTGAGACGCCAGCGACGTGTCCCCGGGTGTGCACGACGGTGCGTTCCCGGGGATATTACTGTTGCCCTATGAGCACTTCTCGCCGTGTCGTCGTCACTGGAGCCTCCACCGGAATCGGACAGGCGACCGCCCGCCTGCTGGCGAAGCGGGGGTGGAAGGTCGTTGCCGTGGCCCGGCGCCGCGAGCGCCTCGAGGCCCTCGCCGAGCAGATCGGCTGCGAGTACTGGGCAGCCGACCTCACCGATGAGGCTCAGGTGAAGGAAATGGCCGCCCACGTCCTGGAGGGCGGTCCCGTGGATGCGGTCGTCAACAACGCCGGGGGAGCGATCGGCGTGGATCGCGTGGCGGAGGGTGATGCTGCTCGGTGGAGCGCGATGTTCGAGCGCAACGTGCTCACCGCCCTGCATTGCTCGCGCGCCTTCTTGCCGGGGATGCGCGAGCGCGGGGGAGACCTCGTCTTCCTCACCTCGACCGCCGCCCACGACACCTACCCGGGTGGCGGCGGCTACGTGGCCGCCAAGCACGCCGAGCGCATCATCGCGAACACGCTGCGTCAGGAGCTGGTGGGCGAGCCCGTGCGCGTCATTGAGATCGCGCCCGGCATGGTGCGCACCGAGGAGTTCTCGCTTAACCGGCTCGGCTCTCAGGAGGCCGCCGACCGCGTCTACGAGGGTGTCGCAGCCCCGCTCGTCGCCGAAGACGTCGCGGAGGCGATCGTGTGGACCCTGGAGCGCCCCTCCCACGTCAACATCGATTCGATGATCGTGCGCCCGGTGGCTCAGGCGACGAACACCCTCGTGGCGAGGAAGACGGCAGAAAAGTAGGACGACCGAGCTGGTCGCAGACATGGAACGAGGCCGGGGCCGCTCGCGCGATGGGGTGCGCGTCGCGGTCCCGGCCTCGGGTCTGTGTCACTCGCTCCAGGCGAGGATGACGTGTTTGCCGCCGGCGATGCCGGTGACCTTTGTGAGCTGACAAATAGATCAAGCCTCAAGAGGTGATGCGCGACACCTGTTATTTCATAGCGTTTTCACAGTTTCGCCATAACGTCCGCTTATGTGTCGCTCCTAATCTGCGAAGCAATGATGAACATTTCAGCAGAAAGGAGCGTCCCCATGGCGGACGACAACAAGAACCTGGCAGGTGACACCGAGCGCACCTCGATCCTGCCCCAGTCGGAGCCGCAGGTCGCGGATCAGACCGAAGTCCTGCCCACGCACGTATCCCAGGCCCAAACGGCGCAGCTGCCTCCCATCACTCAGGAAGACACAGGCAACGCGTTTGCTGGTACGCCCCTGGAGTCTGTCGCGGAGTCTTCTACCGACGATCAGTCTGGCGACGAGGCGGTGGCAGCTGGCGCTGAGACAGGTGCGCCTGCGTCGAAGAAATCCTCGTGGGGAAAGCGCGCCGCCATTGCAGGAGCTGCCGCGGCAATCCTCTCCGTCGGTTTCGGCGCGGGCATCATCACGCATGCGGCCGTCATGGGTGATGGTCAGGACTACTACGAGCAGGGCTACGAGGACGGCTACAACGATCAGGGTAACGGCGACGAGGATGGTGATGTCGGCCCCGGCGGTCGCCAGGCGCCGGGTGACGGTCAGCAGCAGGGCCCGGGTGGGCAGCGGCAAGGCCCCGGCAACGGCGAGCAGGCGCCGGGTGACGGTCAGCAGCAGGGCCCGGGCTCGCAGCAGGGAGACACTGGCAGCACCCGCCCGGGACCCCCTCCGGAGGGTGGCCGAGGCCCCGGCTCCAAGTCTGGAAGCCAGGGCAGTGCGGACACCTCCACCACGAATGAGGGAACGACTGCCAGCTGAGCGATGAGGGCGCGCGAGACACTATCTGTCTCGCGCGCCCTTTACGCGAGCGTCGCCGCCAGGGTCGAGGCGGCCACGCACACGAGGAGCGCCGCAAAGACCATGCCGAGAACCCGGTTCGACACTCTTTTGGTGAGCGTGGCTCCCACGATGCCGCCGCCCATGGACGCTGCGGTGAACAGCGCGACCATGGCCCCGGCCTCGGCGGTGATCGTCAGAGTCCCCGCGATCGTGCGCGAAGCCAGTCCGAAGGCGGCGGTGATGACCATGACCAGCAGGGATGTCGCGGAGGCCCGCTTCATCGGGTAGCGCAGCGCCAGGTGTAGCGCGGGCACGATCGCGAAGCCTCCGCCGACGCCGAAGAATCCCGTGAGGAAACCCGTCAGTGTCGCCAGCGCGACGACGCGGCACATGGTTCCGAGCGTCCAGGAGCCCTTGTCGACGTTGGTATCCCCGGCCTCGTTCGGCGAAAGCGAAGCAGATGGCCGCAGCTGCGAGCGCACCATGAAGACCGCGACCGCTGCCAGGAGAGCGCAGAAGGAGAGCATGAGGGCGCGAGCAGAGACGAGCGGGCCGAGCGTCGAACCCGCCCACGTGCCTACGAGGCCAGCCAGGGCGAAGAGAGTGCCCTCGCGCCACGCGACGTTTCCGCCGCGAGCGCGCGTCGTCAGTGAGACGGCGGCCGTCAACCCCACGATGATGAGGGACAGACCCGTCGCCTGATGCGGATCCTGCCCAAGAATGTAGACGAGGATCGGCACCGACAAGATGCCGCCTCCCGCGCCGAGAGAGCCGACGACGATGCCGACGAATGCGCCGATGAGAAGCGCTTCAACAATCATTGGTCATTCCGAATAGACGTGGTGAGAGGTAGACCGAGGGAGGACGAAACCGCGGGGTCCATGATGTCCGAGGCCGGCCTGCCCGCCGCGATCAGCATGCCCATCGCGCGCAGAGCAGGGGTGGCGTGCTCGTAGAACGCCCGGTATCCCTCGCACAGGTAGTTGTGCACCCCATCGCCCCGGCGCACGAAACGATCTTTCGGGCACCCTCCCCAGCACAGTCGCAGGTGCGGGCACGATCGGCACTGCCCGTCCAGGTCGGGTTTCAGGCGCGCGAAGTCACGCATTTTGTCTGAGGAGGCCAGCTGCGCGAAGGACGAGGAGTTGATCGAGCCGATCAGCCAGTCCGGCTCCACCCAGTGATCGCAGGCGTACACGTCGCCGTTGAACTCCATCGCCATGTTCGCCCCGCACTGGGGTGCGTGCACGCACACCGTGGCCGACCCGAACATGGCCGACAGAGTTGAATCCACGTCCTGGATGAAAACCTCGCCGACGTCGGAGGTCAGCCACTGGTCGAAAACCTCGCACAGGAAGCGCCCGTAGGAGGCGGGGGAAGTGGAGCGGCTGGTCACGCAGTCCCCGTCCTGGCGATACAGGAGCGCAGAGGTTCCGGAGCGCCAGCCGCGCTCGGCCTGAGCCAGGTCGGCTGCGCGCACGCGCTCCACGATCGGGATGAACTGCAGGTATCGTGCCCCCAGATCGTCGCGGAAGTAGCGGTACACCTGCTCCCCGTGCTCCTCGTTGGCGGCGTTGACCGTGCACAGGATGTTCGTCTCCACGCCCGCGCGCGTGAGAGCCTCCCAGCCGCGCACAACCATCGCGTGGGTACCGCGACCGCCACGGTTGATCCGGTAGGCGTCGTGCAGGGGAGCGGGCCCGTCGATGGACACGCCCACGAGGAAGTCGTGGTCGGCGAAGAAGCGCGCCCACTCGTCGGTGACCAGCGTGCCATTGGTCTGCAGGGCGTGACGCACGCGCTGGGTGGGGCGGCGGTAGTGTTCGCATAGCTGGATGAGGCGCTCAAAAAAGTGCAGGCCGCGCAGGGTTGGCTCTCCGCCCTGCCACAGCATCGTGACCTCTCCGTCGGGGCTCGACTCCAGGAACGCCTCGACGTAGCGCTCCATAGTCTGCTCGGACATGGTCTGCGTGGCAGCGTCGTACAGCAGCTCCTTGGACAGGAAAAAGCAATACTGACAGTCCAGGTTGCAGGCGGCACCTGTCGGCTTCGTGACGACGGAGAAGGGGATCGAGCGCGTCACGGCCTGCCCCCGCGATCGGTGCCCGCCCCGTCCGACGAGGCCGGCCCCGCCCCCCGAGGTGAGCATTCCTCAGGGCAGTGGGCAGGCGCGGCGTCATCTTCGAAGGGATGGGCGGCGATGTAGGCGCTGGCCTGAGCGGCACCCAGGGGCCCCAGTGATGCCCCCACGACGTCGATGTCCCACTCCATGACGGGAAGGAGCTCCGCGTACATAGAAGCCGCGATGTCGGACCGCAGGGAGGGGAACGCGTCGACGATCTCGCCGGCCACGATGATGGCCCTCGGGTTAATGAGGAGCGCGGCCGAGCCAAGGACATAGCCGACAGCCTGGGCAGCACGCTCCAAGGCCTCGCGCGCACGCGTATCACCGGACAAAACAGCGGCCCGCAGCCCAGCGACATCGCCAACGCCCGCGCTCTCACACAGGGCGGGAACGGAGGCGAGCGTCTCGAGGCACCCGCGCTTGCCACAGGCGCAGGGCGAGTCATTGGCACCCACCGTCATGTGCCCCAGTTCCCCGGCCAGGCCGCCCATCCCGCCGACCAGGCGAAAATCGGAGACGACGCAGCCGCCCACTCCTCCTGACAGGCGCAGATAGATGAACGAGGACATGTCCGCACCCGCGCCCCACATGGCCTCCGCCAGCGCCGCCATGCGCACGGTGTTGTCGACGACCGGGAGCGGATCCCACCAGCGACGCGTGAGATCACTGAGCTCCTCCACGGTCGGGTACGCGTCCGAGGAGAGCCTGGCGTTGCGCCCCATCGGAATGGGCACTCCCACGCCCACCGCGCGCACCGTCGATGTGTCGATCCCCTGACGGGCCGCGCTCGCGGCCAGGGCCTCGCAGGTCTGTTCGAGAGAAAGCTGGAGTGAGGGGGATGCGGGGGAGACGATGTGGACGGCCGCCAGGACGGCACCTGCGCGCGAGAGCATGACGCCCGCACACGACGTGCGCGTGACGTTCAGGCCGACGCAGTGTGCCGCCGAGGAGTTGAGGGTGAGGAGCTGGGTGGGGCGGCCTCGTCCGGGGGCGTGTGTGCGCACCGGGGTTACTGATCCCTCGTCGAGGAGTGTGGTGAGCGCGCGCCCCAGGTTCGTGCGCGAGGTGTCGAGTGCCTCGCACAGCTGGGAGCGCGTCGCGGGGGCTTTGGCCAGGAGGGCGACGATGCGGTCTTCGAGGGTGGGTAGTGGTCTGCGTGTGGGGTAGTGCATGCCTCTCCTTCCCGGCGCTTCGTCGTTGGTGTCCGCTCGGGATGCTCCGGCCTCGTTAATAGTTTCTATGATACGCGTCACTGTGGGGGTGTGCAGGGCGCGCGTTCGCCTCGGCGGCGGGGGCGCGTCAGTCCTCCCGCCGCCGAGGCAGGGGGTTAGTCGCTCGTGACCTCGTCGAGGTCGGAGCGGGCCGTGTTCACCAGCGGGATGTCGAAGTCCGTCATCGCCGCCATCCACTTGGCGAAGGAGTGGTCCCCGCGCTCACGCAACTGCAGGTACAGGTTCGTGGCCAGCTCCCTGCGGATCTCGTCGTAGACGGGCACGGTGTAGACGTTGTTCATCTCGGCCGGATCCAGGCGCAGGTCGTAGAGCTCGTTGATCGACTCGGGGTTGATGACGAGCTTGAAGTCCCGCGTGCGCAACATGCGCTGCTGGAGGGGGAAGTGGTGGCCGTGGAACTCACACACGATGTCCTCGCGCCAGCCCTCGACGTCCTCGCCGCGCGTCAGGTCCACGATCGAGCGGCCATCCTCCACGAGCGAAGTGTCCAGGCCTGCGATGTCGAGCACCGTGGCCGGCAGGTCGATGAGGGAGACGAACGCGTCGGAGCGACCCACGGTCGAGACGCCGGGGATATGGGCGATGAAGGGGACGTTGTAGATGTCGTCGTACATCATCGGCCCCTTGTCGTTGAGGCGGTGCGAACCCGTGAACTCACCGTGGTCCGCGCAGAAGAAGACCGCCGTGTCGTCCAGGATGCCCAGCTCCCGCGCCACGTCCATGATGCGCCCGATTTCGAAGTCGATCATGGCCGTGTATCCCCAGTAGACCGCGATGAGCTTCTTCCACTGCTCGTTCGTGAACGAGGAGGTGGACCAGTAGGTCGCGTAGTTCTCCTGGATCGGGGGCTTGCCGATGAGGGAATCGCCGAAGTTTTCCGGCAGCTCGACGTCGTCTGGATCGATGAGGTCGAACCACTCGTCCGGCAGGAAGTAGGGAAGGTGGGGGCCGAAGAAGTGCACGTCGAGGCAGAAGGGCTGGCCCGAGTCCTTCCAGTCGGCCGCGTACTCACGCAGCTTCTCGATCGCACGGTCCGCCAGGAAACGCTCGAAGGTGGCCTCCTCGGGCTGATCCAGGCGCGCGGCGATGATGTGGCCGTCGCGCCCGCCGGGCAGCTTGCCGCGCCACAGGTCGTGCGCGCGAACCGGCGGGAGGTTGTTGGCCTCGAGCCAGGCGACGTACTTCTCGTTAGCCACGGGATTTTCGGCACCCCAGTAGGTGTCGTCGTCCGCGCCGAACTTGTCGGGCAGGTTGTAGCCGCAGTGGTACTTGCCGACGATGCCGACGTTGTATCCGGCGTCGCGCAGCTCCTGCGTGTACGTCCATGTCCCCTCGGGGATCGAGACCTGGTAGGCGATGTTCCATTCGGGGTTGGCCAGCACCTGGTGCTTGCCCGGGCGCTTGCCGGTGAGCAGCGAGGCGCGCGCCGGCGTGCAGATAGCCGTGGGGGTGAAGCAGTGTGTGAAGGCGAAGCCCGATTCGCCCATCGCGTCGATGACGGGGGTGCGCGCGTGGGGGTTGCCCAGGCAGCCGATTGTGTCGGTGCGGTGCTGGTCGGTCATGATGACCAGGACGTTGCGCACGTTGTCGGGAATATCCCGAGTCGTATCAGTCATTGCAGTGCCTTTTCGTCGTTGAAATAGGAGGGGAGGGCGCTCACTTCTGGGTGACGACCTTGTCCATATCCTCAAGCTCGGCGCCGCTGGTCTCGGTGAGGAACTTCGCCGTGAAGATGACCGCGAGGACGCCGAAGGCGCAGTAGATCCAGTAGGTGCCGGCGGGCGACCAGCCGATGAGGAAGGGGAAGAGGAGGACAACCAGGAAGTTGACGAGGAAGTCGGCGCCCGAGGCGAGCGACATGGCGCCACCGCGGATCGAGTTGGGGAACATCTCGCCCATGACGATGGAGAAGATGGGGCCCCACGAGGAGGTGAAGCCGAGTAGGAAGGTGCACAGGGCTGCGACCGCCAGGAATGCCAGGACGGGGGAGTCTGCGACGTCCGGCTTGCCGTCAACGGTGGGGGCGACCGTGAAGACCGTGGCCACGATGCCCAGCGACACGAAGATGAGGGTGCCTCCGTAGATCAGCATGCGCTTGCGGCCCACGCGGTCCACCAGCATGATGCCCGATAGGACGCCGACGATCTTGAAGGCGGTGATGAGCAGCGTCTGGGCCAGGGCCATCGACTCGGTGAAGCCGACGGCCGCGAAGAGGGAGTTGGAGTAGAAGAAGACGCCGTTGATGCCGGTGAGCTGCTGGAATGCTGCGATCGCCATGCCGACAAACACGAGGCCGCGCCACTGCGAGGATAGGATCTGTCCGATCGAGAGCTTCGCGCCGCCCGTGATTGTCAGGGACTGGGCGATGGCCGTGGCGCGATCCGCGGGGTCTTCTTCGCCGGACAGCTTGGCCAGGATCTGCTCGGCCTCCTTGGTGCGACCCACGGAGACGAGGTAACGGGGAGACTCGGGGATCTTCGCCGTGAAGATGACGAAGAGGAGGGCCGGGATGATGAGGCAGGCGAAGAGGACCTGCCAGGTCATGAGGCCGCCGAACGCCGGCTTAGCGGCGCCGCCCGTGATCGAGACGACCGCCGTGTTGATAAGGCCGGCGAAGAATAGGCCCAGGATGATCGCGAGCTGGCGGAAGCCGATGAGGCGCCCGCGGATCTCAGCGGGAGCGATCTCAGCGACGTAGCCGGGGGCGACCGTGGTCGCTGCGCCGAAGCCGATGCCGCCAACGATGCGGGTCAGGAGCAGGAAGGGGTAGCCGAAGCCGCCCAGGAGGGGAGAGATGGGGCCGAGGAGGGCCTCGAAGAGGAGGAAGGGGCCGACCCACATGAGCGTGGTCTTGCGGCCGATCTTGTCGGAGATGCGCCCTGCGGCGAGGGCACCGATCAGGCCGCCGATGACGCCGGCGGCACCGGCGACACCCTGCAGGATCGGTCCGAGCTCGAAGGTGGATCCCACGGCCTTGATGGCGGCGTTGAGGACCATGCCCTCGAATCCGTAGAAGAAGGGGCCGAGGGTGGCGATCAGGGCGAGAGTCGTTGCGTAGCGCCTCGCTTGCTTTTCGCGGGGTGTGAGTGTGGTTGTCGATGACATGTCTTCATCCTTGAAGGTGTGGTGATGCGCCCGCGCCTGCCGTGTGCGCTTCATTCACCGTACGCGTGCTATTTTGTGTCCGAGGTAACGGACATAAACAATCAAAGTGAAGTAGGTCACTAAAATGCGTGCATTTGGCGCGACTGAATCACGAACTCCGGATTCGGATCCTCGGTCACGTCAACCGAATCAGCATCGATGATGAACAGCTCCACCTCTGCGCGCGTCGCTCCACCCGTCTCAACATCCACGTGTTCTCATTAGAGACGTGGATCGTGGAGTCGGCGTTCGTCTCGCACGAATGGTGGGATCAGTCGAGCCAGGCGACTGGACCATAGCCGCTGATACCGTCATCCACGACGGGGATTGTGTGATCGCCGGTCCCATCAACGTTGAGGATGTGAAGATAATAGTCTGTATGCGTTTTGTCCCACATGACAAACGCGAGTTGCTGAGCGTCGGGACTGACAATAATCCTGTAGCCGTCGAGCAGTCGATATTTTCTCGGGTCGTCGTAGGGTTTGTAGATGCTCTTTGCCTCGTGGTAGTAGCCCGGCACCAACTTGGTGCGAGTAGTGTTGTCCGTCGCGGTGTAGCTGAAGATCCCTAGGTCGTCGTCTATGTCGAAGCACTTGTTATCTTTTGAGATGCTCGAGTTGTGGCTTGCGCACAGGTGGTTCACGTCGTTTCCTTGCGCCCATCCCGTATCTATGTCCGTCGTGAGATCCGTTCCAGCCAGCAAATGGAGATAACGATCTTGTGGGTCTGACGGTTCGATAGTGAGCACGAGTTCCGGCGTTGTGTTGCCGATTGCGACGCGATAATACATTGAGCGTGTGCCGTCATCTTCACGGCATTCCCGCATAAAGTAGAAGTAATTGTCGGCTGAGAAGGTTGGGGAGTTATCGTAACACTCAGCGTCTTTGTCGAGGAGCGGCACCATGGCAGATACGTCCGTGATGTTGTCGTCGGTATCGTAGTATCCGACGTGCTCGGCAGATGTCAAACTCTTGGCCCATATGCGCGTGTGGTACGAATAATCACGGGAATAGCAGTCGTTAAAGGCACAGTCGTGGCCAGTGACGAAATCGTCGTTTTCGTCGACAGGCTTCGATCGAAATATCCGCATGGCAACCACCTGCCCCGTGGTGGGGTCGATTGCTCGGAAGCGTGAGTCATTTCCGCGAGGGTGATAGGGGTCGACGAGGGAGTCCCTGATGATGAGTCCGTGCATCGGTTTGTCCTCGAGGGGGTCGCGAGCTACGGTGCTCGGCGACGGGGAGGCGGGTTGTGCGCTCGGTGTCGTGGGCGTAGGTGTCGTCGTGGTCGCCGGGGATGGTGCTGCCTCTGGCGCAGTGGTCTTGGGAACGCAGGCGCTCATCGCGAGCACGCAGGAGAAGGTAAGTGTGGCGGCGAGAGCGTTGCGGAACATGGCGACCCTTGGCATGTAACTGTTGATCCGATGTATGAGAGTATACGCATATCTGACCGCGCGCGGGACTGTTTGGACATATGAGCCGACGCCCGGATCGTCGTCTCATGGCCTTAGCGCGCCTGAACCACGAACTCCGGATTCGGCGTCTGTGCCGGCGTCACCGAATCAGCCTCAATGACCAGCGCCTTCCCGCCGCGCACACGCAACGTACCGCTCACATGCACCCAGCTATCCGCCGCAGGAGCAGGCCCAGCCCACCGCACCGCAAAACCAACCGGATACGCATCCGCCGCACAACACCAAATTGCCATACGCGCCACCGCAAAGCTCTCCTCATCCGTCACGCGCGGAATCGACGCCTGGGCGCTCGCAGCCTCGGGGCTGAGGACGAAGCCAGTGAGTTCAACGCGCTGACCATCGTGCGCGCGTCCGTTGGCGATCAGCTCCTCCACCTGGGAGTAGAAGTTGTCGGTCGTCAGCTCCAGCTTTCCGCTGGACGAGGCCTGCCCCGCGTTCTGGCTGCCGCTCCCGGTGGCTGGGTGTGTGCCCCCGTTCGCTGCGCTGTCGGAGTCCCCGGGGGTGTCCTCGGAGGAATCGTCGGCGCCCGCGTCGATGGTGGATCCACCGGAGGTGGGGCGTGCGCCAATCGCGCCCGCGGCCAGCTCGGAGGGGGAGACACGGAAGGGGAGGATGAGCAGGGCTGCTGCCAGGAGGGCGACAAGGCCGCGCGTGGTGGCCCGGTAGGAGGTGGCCGTGTCGGGGCTGTTGTGTTCGCCGGCGTCGATGCGTGCGGAGAGGGCGAGCGCGCAGGCAAACAGGCCGATGCTGGACGCGATGATGCCCAGGCGTGCCGACGGGGGCACGAAGGACGCGTAGCGGCCGGACATGGCGAGCCACAGCAGCACGCCTCCGAGGGATGCGAGGGAGAGCGACTCGAGGACGGGGGCGATGCGGTCGATGAGCTTCACGAGAGGACCCCCATCCACCAGGCGCCACCAATGACGGCGGCGGCGACGCCGGTGACGGTCGCGAACAGGCGAAGCACGAACGCTCCGCGGAACTGCGAGGACAGCAGCGCCACGTTCTTCACGTCCATCATCGGGCCGTAGACCATGAACCCCATGAGCGCGCCCTGCGGCGCGAGGGAGGCCAGCGAACGCGCGATCACCGCGTCCGACGAGGAGCACAGCGACAGGGCGAAGCCCGCCGCCATCATGAGTGCCAACGCACCGGGCGCGGGCAGGCCTGCGAGCAGAGTAGACACCGGCCAGAAGACCTGCGCCGCTGTTGATGCGGCCACACCGCCCAGCAGGTAGGGCAGAATCCGCCCGAAGGAGTGGCCGGTCGCGCCAAGGACGCCAGAGAACGAGCGATCCGGCACCTCGCAACCGCCGTCGCATCCGCACGAGTCCCCGTCATGGACGTGAGCGTCCTCGCGCAGGGCGCTCGGTGGGCAAGCCAGCATCGACAGGCCCACCGACACGGCGACGATGATGCTCAGGCCGATACGCGCGCCCACAATCGCCCACGAGCCGAACGCGTAATACGTCGATGCGATCACCAGGGGATTGATCGCGGGGGATGCCAGCATAAGAGTGGTCGCCGCCGACAGTGGAACGCCCTTGCGCAACAGCGAACGGAAGATCGGCACCGCCGAGCAATCGCACACCGGAAGAAGGAAAGCCGCGACGAGAGCGGTCAATACGGACGCCACCGGGTTCGTCGGAAACACGCGCGCGATCAGAGCGGGGGAGACGAAAGCCTCGATGAGCTCGGCGACGAACACGCCCAACAGCAGGAAGGGAATCGCCTGCAGGGTCATGCCCACCGCGATCGTCGCCGCGCGACCAACGGGCACACCCGATCCGGCCAGGGTTCCCTGCGCCGCCCACACGCCAATCAGCGCCACCAACACAAGCGCGCCGACAAGCGCACCCCAGGGACGCGCAGGGCGTTTCGTCTCCATCACACTCACCCCACAACTCTAGGGCAGGAGCCCCAAGCACCCGCGAGCACTCGCCGAACAAGGCGCACGAGACGGCGACCCGCGCCCGCGACGCCAAGTGATCGCAGTCGCGCTGTGTGCAGACAGACGCTCCGCCCAGTGGGCGCTCGCGAGTTTCTTCGCTACACTGGTTTTTCGCTACGATCCGGCCCGCTGCCGCGGGGTATCACCGGGGAGCATCCGGAAGAAAGAGGAACGCGACAGCCAGCCATGGCCTCGTCCCCTCCAGTAGAACCGGACGGGAGGGCCCGACACAGCCCCAACGAAGCGGCCGCGCCCGGCGAGGGAGCGGCAAGCGGGGTGGTACCGCGGGTGCTGGCGACGCCGGTCCTCGTCCCTGTATAGGCGCGAGACGAGGACACTCATGACGAAGCACGGCTTCTACCCCCGCCACCGGCAAGACGAGGTGGACCCCAGCCCTTCCTTCCCCACGATGGAAGAGGGTACCCTGGCGTTCTGGGCCAGCGACGACACCTTCCGCAAGTCCATTGAGATGCGCGACGCCGGCGAGCATGGCTCCAACGAGTTCGTGTTCTACGACGGCCCGCCTTTCGCCAACGGCCTGCCCCACTACGGTCACCTCCTGACCGGCTACGTCAAGGACGTCGTGGGCCGCTACCAGACCATGAAGGGCCACCGCGTCGAGCGCCGCTTCGGCTGGGACACGCACGGCCTGCCCGCCGAGCTCGAGGCCCAGCGTCAGCTCGGCATCGAGGACGTCACCGAGATTACCCGCGAGGGTGGCATCGGCATCGAGGCGTTCAACGCCGCCTGCCGCTCCTCCGTCCTGCGCTACACGAAGGAATGGGAAGAATACGTCACCCGCCAGGCGCGCTGGGTGGACTTCGAGCACGACTACAAGACGCTCGACATGTCCTACACCGAGTCCGTGATCTGGGCGTTCAAACAGCTCTACGACAAGGGCCTGGCCTACCAGGGCCACCGCGTCCTGCCCTACTGCTGGAACGACCGCACGCCGCTGAGCAACCACGAGCTCAAGATGGACGACGACGTGTACCAGGACCGCACCGACAATACGGTGACGGTGGGCCTGCGTTTCGAACAGAAGCTGCGCGAGGACTCGGCGCGCCCCGAGCTGGCCCTCATCTGGACGACCACGCCCTGGACCCTGCCCTCGAACTCGGCCGTCGCCGTGGGCCCGGAGATCGAGTACTCCCTCGTTGAGGTGGCTGCCGACCACGAGGGTGTCCTCGCGGGCGAGCGTGTCCTCATCGCTACCGACCTGATCCCTGCCTACGCCAAGGAGCTGGGCGAGGAACCCACCGTCGTGGCCACCTACAAGGGCTCGGAGCTGGTGGGCATCCACTACCACCCGATCTACGACTACTTCGACACCCCCGAGCGTCGCGCTGAGGGTGGCACCCCCGGCCCCAACGGCTGGTCCATCATCGCCGCCGACTACGTGACGACCACGGACGGCACCGGCCTCGTCCACCAGGCTCCCGCCTTCGGTGAGGACGACATGTGGACGTGCATGGAGTACGGCATCGGCGTGGTCCTGCCCGTCGACGAGGGCGGCATCTTCACCTCCGAGGTGAGCGACTACGAGGGCATGCAGATCTTCGACGCGAACCGCTACGTGGTCGCCGACCTGCGCGAGCAGGGTGGCCCGATCGCGCGCCGCGCCCCCGAGATCCGCGCCGTGCTGGTGCGCGAGAAGTCCTACGTGCACTCCTACCCGCACTGCTGGCGCTGCCGCAAGCCCCTCATGTACAAGGCCGTGTCCTCGTGGTTCGTCCGCGTGACCGAGATCCGCGACCGCATGGTGGAGCTCAACCAGGAGATCACCTGGACTCCCGCGCACACCAAGGACGGTATCTTCGGCAAGTGGCTGGAGGGTGCCCGCGACTGGTCGATCTCGCGTAACCGCTTCTGGGGCGCGCCGATCCCCGTGTGGGTCTCGGACGATCCGGCCTACCCGCGCACGGACGTCTACGGTTCCATCGCGGAGCTCGAGGCTGACTTCGGCGTGAAGGTCACGGACTTCCACCGTCCCTTCATTGATCAGCTCACGCGCCCGAACCCGGACGACCCGACGGGCAAGTCGACGATGCGTCGTATCTCCGACGTGTTCGACTGCTGGTTCGAGTCCGGCTCGATGCCTTTCGCGCAGGTGCACTACCCGTTCGAGAACCAGGAGTGGTTTGAGAACCACTACCCGGGTGACTTCATCGTCGAGTACATCGGTCAGACGCGCGGCTGGTTCTACACGCTGCACGTCCTGGCGACCGCGATCTTCGATCGCCCCGCGTTCCGCTCCTGCGTCTCCCACGGCATCGTCCTGGGTGACGACGGCCTGAAGATGAGTAAGTCGCTGCGTAACTACCCGGACGTGGCCGAGGTGTTCAACAAGTACGGCTCCGACGCCATGCGTTGGTTCCTCATGTCGAGCCCGGTCGTGCGCGGCGGCAACCTCATCGTCAAGGAGGAGTCGATCCGCGACACGGTGCGTCAGGTGCTGCTGCCCATCTGGAACACGTACTACTTCTTCACGCTGTACGCGGGCGCCTGCAACAAGGGTGAGGGGTACGAGGCGAAACGCATCGATCTGTCCTCGCCCGAGGCCGTGGCCGCGCTGGCGCAGATGGACCGCTACCTGCTGGCCCACACCCGCACCCTCGTTGAGGACGTGCGGGGCGCCCTGGATGGCTACGACGTGGCCGGCGCGTGCGAGGCGATCCGCGAGTACCTGGATGTTCTGACGAACTGGTACGTGCGTACCCAGCGTCAGCGCTTCTGGGACGAGGACAGCGCAGCGTTCGACACGCTGTACACCGCTCTCGTGACGCTCATGGAGCTGGCGGCGCCCCTGCTGCCGCTGCTGAGCGAGGAAATCTGGCGCGGCCTGACGGGCGGCGAATCCGTGCACCTCGTCGACTTCCCGGTCATCGACGAGGCCGTGGACGCCCCCGAGCTGGTCGCCGCGATGGATGAGGTTCGTTCGATCGTGTCGGCAGCCCACGCGCTGCGCAAGACGCACCAGCTGCGCGTGCGCCAGCCGCTGGCCTCGCTGCTGGTCGTGTCGGAGAACTTCGCTGCGCTGGAGCCCTTCGCGGATCTGATCGCTTCCGAGGTGAATGTGAAGTCCGTGGTGTTCTCCGCACCGCAGGACTCTGGCTTGAGCGTCCGCACCGAGCTGGCGCTGAACCCGCGCGCCTTCGATCCGGCTGTCCGTAAGCTGACGAGCCAGCTGTTCAAGGCTCAGAAGTCCGGTGAGTGGGAGGTCGTGGACGGCGAGTGCCGTTTCGCCTCCGTCGAGCTGGATGGGGCGCCGCTGGTGCTCACGGGCGACATGTTCTCGGTGTCCACCTCCGTGGACGCCGCCGAGGGCCAGGTCGCGGACGTGCTCGCCTCGGGCACCTTCGTCGTGCTCGATACGGAGCTGACCCCCGAGCTTGAGGCCGAGGGCTACGCCCGCGACGTCGTGCGCGCCGTTCAGGACGAGCGTAAGAACGTCGGCCTGCACATCGCGGACCGCATCGACCTGTCGCTGACCGTGCCGTCCGATCACGTGGCTGATGTGGAGGCCTGGCGCGACATGATCGCCGCCGAGACCCT
>NZ_JVOJ01000037.1:93141-301725 GCF_001064145.1 Sanguibacter keddieii | reverse complement strand
CCCCGCCTTATTTGGGTGAAGGCCAAAACGTGTTGGCTGTGAGGGGACATTTCAGCTTGCTGGTGTGCCACAGCCGGTGTTGAAGGTGGGGTTTCATCGTGGTGGTTTAAACACTCCCCAGGGCCCAGTGTGCGGGCGAGTGATAGCCGTTCAGCCCGATCGTCGATGAGGTTCATGACGTCATCTTCCTCGACGGCATCCACCTGGGCCGAAACGCCGTGGTGCTCATCGCCCACACCCCCAATTCAGTGCCGCTGGTACGCGGCCAGGAGTGAGAATTCTCAGGTCCGGGAAGCTCTCGTGCCAACGAACGGTGACCACGCACAACCGCAAGGAACAGCAGCCGAGCACGACACCAACCAACGGCGAGGCCGGGGTCCCCCCATAGGGAACCCCGGCCTCGTCCTTCAAGCGCTGAGTGTGGACATCTCTATCGATTGAACACAACGGCCTTTGCTGCGGGCAATGGCGCGACCGCTTCTGCGTGTCAGGCGCGCGATCTTCTCACAGCGATAGCACCTGCACCCAGAAGCGCGAGGATACCTGCCGTACCGCCAAGAATCGCCGCATCACTGCCTGTCTTCGCCAGCCCATGGGAGGGAGCAGGCTTGCTCGGAACCGGAGTCACGGGAGCAGTGGGTGTCACGCCAGCGGGAGTCTGAGGAGTGGGAGTCGCGGGGGTGGATGGAGTAGACGGGGTGGAAGGTGTGGATGGAGTAGACGGCGTGGAAGGAGTAGGTGCCGGCGTGGGCTGTGCGGTGATCTTGCGGATCAGGATGTCCGTATTGACTCCAACAGCACGTGCGTTCGCGGGATCGTTGGGATCAACCGTGCGAGCGGCAGCGTCGAAGCCTCGGATCGCCTGGCCCGGGACGATTTCGTACCCCTCGGGCAACGCCGGGAGCGCCGTGACGGCGGCGCGCGACGGGTCATTCTGATCGTTGCCATAACGCTGCGTCGCCAGGACGGTGCCTTCGGGATCAACGAGACGCACACTGCCAAGGGGCGCGTAGTAGACCTGGCACGCGAAGTGCATGTCAGGCTGATCCGGATCGAAGTTCATTGCGGGAGCGCTCACTTCCAGCGTGTACTGCCCGGCAACGACGGGACTGGGAAGCATGGGGAGCCCACCGGCCCCTTCGCGCGGAGTGTACTCCTGGCGGGGTTCGATGATGGTGCCGTTTTCGTCGGCGAGGTAGCAGGTCGCCGGTCCCGCGGCGTCAGCAGCATACGTGGGCGAAGGCAGGAGCACGGGAAGAGCAGCGGCACCAAGGGCAGCCGCTACCACGAGAGAACGCGACATTGACGGGATACGCATGGAAGATTCCTCTCCCTCGATGGTCAGGTTATGAGCATTACATTACCGAGTAAACGCGTTCTTGTCTACCAGCTATGCCCAGTTTTCCATCAATCCAGCGCACCCCGATGTGACAAACGCCTGGTCAGGGTCGCATGGCACCGCTCATCATCAGCGGCGTCCCCCCGGGACCAGGCAGCAACATTCTCGGGCAAAAAGGGACGAGGCCGAGGCACCCCCCGGCCTCGTGCGTACAGTGCAGCCGAGATCAGTGTCCCGGCCAGCTGCGGATTGACGTCAGCGCGGCGACCGAGTAGCGGTCCCACACCCGCCCGCCAATGCGCACGGCTGCCTCAAGGACAAGCAGCGACCACGCAAGGGCCACGACGTAGGCGACCCAGTCGGGCACAAAGCCGAAGGACGCTAGCGCGATCAGCACGTAGGACGGGATCTGCAGGACTGCGGTACCCGCGAAGCCGACGAGCTGCAGCAGCATCGTCATGAGGAAGGAACCGGTACCCTTCGTCGCAAGCGGCGACGTGCCCGGAGGCTGCACCGGGTAGACCCAGCGTGCGTTCGCGACGAGGGTTGTCGCAGCGGCACCCGCGAAGAGGACGACGCCCATCACCTGGTGGAAGACGAAATCAGAAGCACTCGCACCGGTCATCACATCGTGAATGAGGTAGCCGATGACCTGGGGCACGAACACGATGAGCGACCCAACGAGGCGCCCACGACGTTCTTCGCGTCCGCTCATGCCCGACGACACCACGATCCAGGCTCCCGTCGAGTCGTATTGCATGAGCGCGCCGGTCGTCAGGCCCGTCGTGATGGGCACCAGGTAGAGGAAGATACCCGCCGAGAACGCAAACGTCTTCCCCTCAGCAACCAGCCGCCCCATAAAGATCGCAATGATCGGGAACAGCAGCGCAAGCACCATGTTCATGTTCAGGCGCGTATCGACGATCCAGTAGCGCAGCGTGCGCGCGGCCAGGGAGGCGCTGCGCACCCCGAGGCCCAGCCGCGTGAACAGGTCGACGCTGCGCAGGCCTGCGGCTCTCGACTGCGCGGATCGTCGACCCCGCGCTTCATCTTCGAGGGATTCGTCGATGAGGTGGCGCCCCTCGTCGATGGCGCGCTGTGCGTCGGCGCTGATCTCACCGGCGTAGCCGCTCATGACGGGGCGCAGGACGGCCACCCAGGCGCGCCAACCGACGACTCCGGTCACGACTGTGATGAGGACACGGATCGCCGCGGCCACCCATGCGCCCTTGAGGAGAGAGGCGACGACGCCGAAGGGCGCTCCGAAGGGCGTCCACAGCGCGACATTCAACCCCGCCTGGAAGACCTCGACGGAGAAGTTCTGACTCAGCACAGACATCCAGTAGCCCATGGGGGTGAGCACCACCATGAAGACGACGGCACCCAGGAGGGTCACAGCGTCTTTCTTTCCCGAGGTGTCGAGGCGCACCGCGAACCAGGTGCCGACCGCGCGCGCCCACAGCACGGCGAGAGGAAGCGTCACGACACCGGCGGCAAACCAGCCGAGCGCCTCAATCCATTGGGCGCGCCACAGGGCAAACCAGACGGGCAGAAAAAGGACCATGGCCGACAGCAAACCGCCGGGACCAACCACCGTCGCTGCCGCCAGCCCCACCCCGAGGCGCTTGCTGGGCCCCACGTAGGGTGACAGACGCACGGGATCGAGAGAGTTGTCCATCGAGGCGAAGATGATCGGGAGGACCAGCCAGAGCAAGAAGATGAAGGGCCCGGCAATCGGCATCACCGGCGCGGCCAGGGAGGCCTCGTCGGAGCGCGCGAGGAAAGCGGTGCCCACGAGCACGGAGGCGTAGATTCCGCCGAAGTACAGGACGCCGAGGACTGCGAGAACGAGGACGACCGTCTGCTTGCGGACAGTGTTCCAGATGATGCGCAGCTTGAGGCGAATCAGTTGCCCAACCACGACAGGCCTTCCTCGGAGTGGACGCCACCGACCAGGGAGGTGAAGCGCTCCCCCAGGTCGCCGCCCTGGGCGACCTCGTCGGTGGTTCCGGCGACGAGCACGCGCCCCTTGTCGATGATGGCCACATGCGTACACAGCTGCTGGACGGTGGCCATCACGTGCGAGGAGAGGATGACGGTGCCGCCACGCTTTGTGTAGTCGGTGAGGATCTGACGAATGTTGGTCGCCGACACGGGGTCGACGGCCTCGAAAGGCTCGTCGAGGACCAGGACTCGAGGGGAATGAATGAGGGCGGCGGCCAGGGCGATCTTCTTCGTCATGCCCGCCGAGTAGTCGCTGATCAGCTTCTTGCCGGCCTCGGCCAGGTCGAGGGCCGCGAGGAGCTCGTGGGCGCGCTCGCGGGCGACGGAGGCGTCCAGGCCGTGAAGCATGCCCACGTGGACGAGGAAGTCGGGTCCGGAGAGGCGGTCGAGGAGGCGCATCCCGTCGGGCATGACGCCGAGGAGGGCACGTGCCTCCTGGGTTCGTGCCCACACGTCGACGCCGTGCACAAAGGCGGTGCCACGGTCGGGGGTGAGCAGGCCGGTGGCCATGGTCAGCGTCGTGGTCTTTCCGGCGCCGTTCGGCCCGACGATCCCGTAGAAGGATCCGGTGGGAATGTCGAGGGACAGGTCCGCGACGGCGATAAGGTTGCCATAAATCTTGACGAGGCCTCGGATCGCCAGTGCGACATCTTCCCCGACGGGGGCGGCGGGTGCCGCGGGGACGGCGGGCTGCGAATCGGACACGAGATACTCCTTCACGCATTGAAATACCTGCCCATTTTACGAGAGATACAAGGCAATGCCGGGAAGCTCTCAGATGACGACCCTCCCCCGGGCCGATGACATTGTCAACGGGAGCTGACGATGACGGTCAATCCCTGGTCCGGCTCGTACGTCCAGGTCGCCTTGTAGGAGGCCCACTCCTCCGACTGGGTGCCATCGATCGCGCGGGTTGCGTACATCCGTTCACGCACCGACGCAGGGGTGCCAAGCTTGCCGAGCACGCACTGGAAGATCGGTGTCGTCAGGCTATCCCCACTGTCGGAGAAGGCTTCGAGGATCAGCGAGGTCTCGTCGCTGGCCAAGCGAGCATGCAGGCCCCGCGCGTGACAGGACTCGACGGCGTTCGCGAAGACACGCCAGACGCACGCGACACATATAAGCCGGCAACAAACGCCGCGACGATGAGGAGCGCAGAGATGAAGCCAAGGAGGAACATGACGAGGCCATGGTGGCGCTGCCCATGACGCGCCGAACGCTCGCGACGCTCCAGCCGCGACTCAATCTGGCCAGCACGGCGAGCCTGCGCCTCACGGCGATACGCACCTCCAACACGGGATGCCTGCGCGCTCCCCAGCTCCGGGGACGACGCCTCAGCAAGCACACGCTGCTGCCCACCATCTCGTTGCGCGGGCGCGCCCACAACGCGCATGGTCGTACGATGCCAGTCGCGGTGAACAGCAACGCCGGGGCGCTGATCCCCCTCAAAAGGCACCCCTGCCTCGTCCCGGTGCGCATATTCGCGCGCGGGAACGGGAGGTTGCGCAACACCCCCAGGCTGTGCGGGAACATCGCCGCGCGCAACAGCTTTTTGCTGCGCTACCGTGACAGCATCCTTCGAGGGACGAGAATCTGTCGCCGACCCAGGCACCGCAGAGGACTTGCGCCGAACCACCGCAACCTCGGCGGTAACGACCTGCTCGACGGGAGAGGCTTCGGGGGCGCGGGACATCGTGGGCAGGCTCGGCTGCTTGCTCAGACGTGCGGGCACAGCATCGGCCGGATAATCCTGCGCCACCTGTCCCGCACCGATTCGATACGCGTCAGGCGTCCTGGCCCCCATAACTCCTCCATCAGTAACTAGCTGTCAGTTTCTTGACAATCATATGCGCTAGTTACTTGAAAAGCAATGGGATTAGTCGATACCGAGAGCCTTACGCAGACGAGCAACGTGACCGGTCGCCTTCACGTTGTACTGGGCCAGCGCCACCGTACCATCGGGGTTCACGACCACGGTCGAGCGAATAATGCCCACATAGGTGCGGCCGTAGTTCTTCTTTTCACCCCACGCACCGTAGGCCTCGAGAATCTCGTGATCCGGGTCGGAGGCCAGCGGGAAGGTCAGCGACTGCTTCTCGGTGAAGCGCTCGAGGGCGGCCATCGAGTCGGCGGACACACCGATCACCGAGTAGCCGGCACCCTGAAGCGATGCCAGGGAATCGCGGAAGTCGCACGCCTCCTTCGTGCAGCCGGGCGTGGAGGCCTTCGGATAGAAGTAGACGACGACGCCACGCGACGAGGCGGCGAGAAGGTCAGACAGGGACAGGGTTCCCTGGGTGGTCTCGGCGGTAAAGTCGGGGGCCTTGCAGCCAATTTCCAAAGCGCTCATGACCTCAGTCTATCGACCGCCGCCTCCCCGGGGCGACCGGGCACGGGCAACTGTGCGCGAGATGGGACTCGAACCCACACGTCAAAGACACTGGAACCTAAATCCAGCGCGTCTGCCAATTCCGCCACTCGCGCGCGCACCCCAGTCTAACCGATGTGCCCCGGAGCGTCTGCATGCCCTCGCCCACGTCCACCTGTGACACGTCCAGAAGACGTTCAGCGCCCGGTTGCGTCGATGGTCCCCTCGCCGAGGACTCGGCTCCCCCGGTAGACGACCATCGACTGGCCCCGCGCCACGCCGCGCGCGCTGCCCTCGAGGAGGACGCTGATGGTTCCGGCGTCCAGGTCGCGCGTCAGCGAGGCGACGGGAACGGGCGTTCCGTGCGCGCGCAGTTGCACGAAAAGGTCGGTCGCGTCGGAGCCGTCGTCGTCGGAGGCGAGCCAGACGGCGTCCGTGGCCGTGATGCGGGAGATGGACAGGAGCTCAGAAGCCCCCACGACGACCTGGTTGCTCTCAGGCCTCGTCTCGAGGACGTAGCGAGGGCGCCCGTCGGGGGCGGGAGCACCGATGCCGAGGCCCTTGCGCTGGCCGACCGTGTAGTTCCAATAGCCCTCGTGGTGGCCCAGCACCTCGCCATCGGGCGTGACGATCTCACCCTCGGAGGCACCCAGGTGAGAGCGCAGGAACCCCTGCGTGTCGCCGTCGGGGATGAAGCAGATGTCGTAGGAGTCGGGCTTGTTGGACACGCCCAGGCCGAGCCGCTCGGCCTCGGAGCGCACCCACGCCTTGTTGGGTGCGTCGCCCAGCGGCAGGACGACGCGGGAGAGTTCCTCGGGGCCCATAACGGCCAGCACGTAAGACTGGTCCTTGAGGTTATCGGCGCCGCGGTGCAGCTCGGGCCCGGCTTCGCCGTCGACGATAGCCGCGTAGTGGCCCGTGCACACCGCGTCAAAGCCGAGCGCGCGTGCGCGGCTGGCCAGCTCGCGGAACTTCACGAACTCGTTGCAGCGCACGCAGGGGTTGGGGGTACGCCCGGCCTTGTACTGGGCGACGAAGTCAGTGATGACGGTCTGCTCGAATTCGCTCGCGAGGTCCCACACGTAGAACGGGATGCCGATGATCTCAGCGGCGCGCGCAGCGTCCCCGGCGTCCTCGATCGAGCAGCAGCCGCGCGAGCCGATGCGACACTCCTGGGGCTGGGAGGACAGAGCCATGTGGACACCGACGACGTCGTGCCCGGCCTCGACGGCCTTCGCGGCGGCGACTGCGGAGTCCACACCGCCGGACAGTGCTGCCAGAACTCGCATCTAGCGTTCCTCGTTTCGTTCGTTGCGCACGTGGGCGACGCCGTCGAGCGCGGCACCCGCGCGGATGGCCACGGGCAGAGCGGCCAGGAAGGCGTCGATATCGTCGCGGGTCGTCTCGTGGCCGAGCGAGACGCGCAGGACGCCGAGCGCCTGCTCCTCGCTGCGTCCCATCGCCATGACGATCTCGGAAGGGCGCGTCACCCCCGCGTGACAGGCGGACCCGGCGGACACGGCGATCCCGGCCATATCGAAGGCCATGAGAACGGCCTCGGGGCGGGCGGTGGGCAGGGACAGGTGGATGATCGCGCTCGACGAGGCCGACTCCCCCACCGTCAGAGAGGTTCCCTCCGGCAGGTGGGACAGCAGGCGGGCGCGCAGGTCGGCCGCGCGGGCGGCGAATGCGGAGCGCTCGGCGACGACCTCGGTAAGGGCAGCAGCGAGAGCGCAGGCGCCCGCAACGTCGGGCGTGCCCGAGCGAATCGATCGCTCGTGGCCGCCGCCGGGCCGGTCGGTCGTCATGGGGATCCCGCGTCGAGCGAGGAGGACGCCGATGCCGGCGGGCGCGCCGACCTTGTGTCCGCCGACGCTCATGAGGTCCAGGCCGAGTTCTAAGAAGGACACGTCCAGAGTGGGGATCGCTTGGGCGGCATCCGAATGGACGAGGCCTCCGCTGGCGTGCACGAGCGCAGCGAAGTCTGCGACCGGCTGGATGGTGCCGATCTCAGAGGAGACGAGGGTCATGGATCCAAGCGCGAGGCGAGCGTCCCACGAGGCGGGCGCACCATCACCGGGCTCACCGGGCAGGATGGACACACCGCCCGCATCCACGGGCAGAACCTCCCAGGAGAAGCCCTCGCGTGAGGCAACCGCGCGCTGATGGGCGACCGCGTCGTGCTCGAGACCCGAGACGACGATGAGGTCGCGCGCGTCGTCGCCGCCGCGCATGCCTCGGGCCGCAGCCATCACGCCGAGAGCGTCGGATTCGGTGGCGCCGGATGTGAAGATGACCTCATGGATGTTTGCGCCGAGGGCGGCTGCGACCTGCTCGCGCGCGTCATCGAGCATGCGACGGGCCCGCCGCCCTCCGAAGTGGAGGGCGGCGGGATTGCCGGGGGTTGCGGACAGGTCACGCTGGGCGCGAGTCCACGCCTCAAGGGCGCACTCGCGCAGCGGCGTGGTGGCCGCGTGGTCGAGGTAGACGCTCACGCCTGGGAGCGCGCCTCCTCGATGGCGGCCAGGGCCGCGGGCACGACCTCGGCCACGTCACCGACGACTCCGAAGTCCGCGATCTCGAAGATCGGGGCGTCCGGGTCGTCGCACACGGCGACGATGTGGGCGGAGGACTGCATACCCACCGTGTGGTGAATCGCGCCGGAGACACCCAGGCCGATGTAGAGGTTCGGGGTGACCGTCAGGCCGGTCTGGCCGATCTGCTCGGATCGCGGGGCCCATCCCTCGTCGCAGGCGACGCGGGTCGCGCCCACGGCACCACCGAGTGCGCGCGCAACGGAGTGCACCAGCTCGAAGTCGCCGTCCACGCCGCGGCCACCGCACACGACGGTGGAGGCGTCGGTCAGGGACACGCCTTCCTCCTCGTCGGGCACGGACGAGACGACCTGAATCGCGCTAGCCTCGGGGCTCAGCTCGACGGCCAGGGTCTGCGGGGTGAGGGCGACGGGAGAGGCCACCGGGGCCTCGTCGATGACGCCGGAGGCGATGCCGACGATCGGGGTCTGGCCCTCGAGCACGATGCGCATCGACCAGGAGCCGCCCAGGGCAGTCTTGCCGATCTGGAGCACGCCGCCGTCGAAGCCAACGGAGGATGCGCCGGAGACCACGCCGGCCTCGGTGAGGGCACCGACACGGCCGGCGATTTCGCGACCGCGGTAGTCCGAGCACAGGAGCACGAGGCCGAAGCTGCCGGTCGCCAACGCGGACACAAGCGCGTCGGAGGCAACCACCGAGGAACGCGCCGCGTCACCCAGGTCGGCGTGCAGCAGCTGGGTCGCGCCCAGCTCGGACAGCGCGGCCACGTCGGGGGTGGCGGCCAGGGACAGGGCGACAACGTCGGCGGAGGTCAGGGACGCGGCCAGCGTCACAGCCTGACGGGCCAGGGGCGTCAGGTGATCGCCCGCCTGGTCGGCCAGAACGAGAATAGGGGAACTCATCTGCTGCGTCATGTCACTTCACCACCGAAAGGATGTAGTCGGCCAGAGCGCGCCCGCCCTCGCCGGCGTCCTGAATGATCGTGCCGGAGCCGTCGCGGGTATTCTCCTCGCCGTGGGTGACGGCGGTGAGCGCGCGGCGCATGACGAGCGCCTCGCCACCGGGAACCTCGACGAGGTCATCGATGCCCCACTGATCCAGCGGCTTCTTGCGGGCTGCCTTCATGGCGGCGAAGGCCGGGTAACGCGGCTCGTTGATCTGGTCGGTCACGGAGACAACGGCGGGCAGCGCGGCGCGCACGGTCTCGGTGTAGCCGTCGACGGCACGCTCGATGATCACGGCACCGCCTTCAACGCTCAGGGAGCGGGCCAGGCCCAGCAGCGGCATGTGGGCCTTGGCTGCCAGGGCGGCGGGCAGCATGGACGTCATCGCGTCCAGCGAGGCCATGCCGGTGAGCACCAGGTCGACGGGGCCGCACTCCTCGGCAATCTTTGCGATCGCAACGGACAGAACGGAGGCGGTCGTGATGACGTCGGAGCCCTCAAGGAACTCGTCGGAGACGATGTAGGCGCGGTCTGCACCCATCTGCAGGGCGCGCATGAGGGAGTCCTCAGCGTCCTCGGGGCCCATCGTCAGCGCGACGACCTCGGCCTCGCGACCCGCATCCTCTTCGGATTCCTTGAGCTGGACGGCAGCCTCGATGGCGTTCTCGTCCAGTTCGTTGAGTACATCGTCCTCACCGCGCACCAGGCGGCCGCCCTCAAAACGGCGTTCGGACTGCATGTCGGGGACATGCTTCACACACACGACAATTCTCATGACTTCTAGCGTGCCACATTCCGAGCGTCACGCCCATATATGAGGGTTGCCTCACCAGTGCGTGCCGCTGTTCATACCCTCAGCCCACCCCCTAATCCGACCGCTTAATTAACGGTCACGTATGATGGATGATGGCTGTATCTATCAGGCTATGGTGCAGCCAATAAACTCTAAGAAAGAGGCACATTTTTATGTCCGAGCGTTCCGGCTCGTCCAGCGTCCCCACCGTGCGCGTCACCGAGCCTAATCCCGTTCCTACCCGTCTGGGGGTTTTCCCGTCGGGCGACGGGCTCGATGTCGCCGTGGTCGCCAGGGCCGCCTCCGGCGTAGACATGTGTATCTTCGACGAGGCCGGGGCTGAGACCCGCTTCGCACTGCTCGGCCCGAAGACGGGCATCTGGCATGGCCACATCCCCGGATACGGTGCGGGCACCCGCTACGGTTTCCGCGTGCACGGCACCTGGGATCCGGACGGCGGCCAGTTCTACAACTCGCATAAGCTCCTCCTCGACCCCTACGGCCGAGGCGTGGACGGCGTCGTGGACATGAAGCCTGCGGTCTACGCGCACTACGTGGATGAGGACCTCTACCCCTCGGAGTACCCGCTTCGCCGCTCCCCCATCGACTCCGCGCCGTATATGCCGCGCTCGGTCGTCGTGGAGCCCTCCTTCCCGATCGCGCCGCAGCCTCACGTTCCGTGGGAGACCACCGTCATCTACGAGATCCACGTCAAGGGCTTCACGAAGAACATGCCCGGCGTGCCTGTGGAGCTGCGCGGCACCTACGCGGGCCTGGCTCACCCGGCCTCCGTCTCCTACCTGAAGGATCTGGGAGTCACCGCCGTCGAGTTGCTGCCCGTGCACGCCAAGTGCGACGAGCCTTTCCTCACCGAACGCGGCCTGACGAACTACTGGGGATACTCCACCCTCTCCTTCTTCGCCCCCGAGCCCTCCTACGCGACCGACGCCTCGCGCGAGCGCGGTGCCCAGGCGGTCGTCGACGAGTTCCGCGGCATGGTTTCGCTCCTGCATCAGGCGGGTATCGAGGTCATTCTCGACGTCGTCTACAACCACACGTGTGAGGGCGGCGACGCCGGCCCGTCCCTGTCCTGGCGCGGCCTCGACTCCGACCTGTACTACCGTCACACCTCCTCGCGCCCGGTCCAGACGATCGACGTCACTGGCACGGGCAACACGGTCAACATGGATCATCCGAAGTCCATCCAGATGGTGATGGACTCGTTGCGCTACTGGGTGCGCGAGATGGGCGTGGATGGCTTCCGCTTCGACCTCGCGGCCACGCTCGGCCGTTTTTCGACGGGCTTCAGCCCCATGCACCCGCTCCTCATCGCGATGGCGACGGACGGGATCCTCGCCCACACGAAGCTCATCGCCGAGCCGTGGGACGTGGGCCCGGGCGGCTGGCAGACGGGTAACTTCCCTGTCCCCTTCTCCGAGTGGAACGACCACTACCGCGGTGCCATGCGCAACTTCTGGCTGGCGGACGTACGCGCCCAGGCCTCGGGCCATGTCGTCTCCGGCCCGAACGATCTGGCGACCCGCCTGTCCGGCTCCCAGGATGTCTTCGAGCACGGCCTGGGCCGTCTGCGCGGACCCCGTGCCTCGATCAACTTCGTGACCGCCCACGACGGCTTCACACTCGCGGACCTGACCGCCTACGACCGCAAGCACAACACGGCGAACCTGGAGAACAACCGCGACGGGTCGGACGACAACCGCTCGTGGAACCACGGCGTGGAGGGCACGCTTGCTTCAAACGGCACGCACCCGAGCGCCGACACCCCCTACGCGATCCTCTCCGACATGACGATCGCCGAACTGCGGGCCCGCTCGCAGCGCAATATCCTGGCCACCATGTTCGTATCTTCGGGCACACCGATGCTGACGGGCGGCGACGAGTTCGGCCGCACCCAGTATGGCAACAACAACGCCTACTGCCAGGACGACCCGATCTCCTGGGTCGACTGGGACCTGGCCGAGAGTCAGAAGGCGCAGATCGACGCCGTCTCCTGGCTGATCGCCCTGCGCAAGGCCCACCCGGTCCTGCGTCCCGACCGCTTCGCGACGGGCACCCCGCGCAACGGTGACACGATCGCCGACCTCTCCTGGTACACCACCCAGGGCACGCCCATGCCGGACTACGGCTGGACGGACTGGCGCCACCGCACGTTCCAGATGCTGCGCTCGGGCGTGACGTGGGGCGACCGCGATGCGCTCATCATCATCAACGCCAACCTGGACAGCGCCGAGGTCACCCTGCCCGCAGGCCACGACCTGGACTGGCTCGTCGCCTACTCGACCGTGTGGGCCACGCCCTCCGACGGGGGCGTCGGCTCCACGCTCAACCCTGCCGAACTCTCCCTCGAGGCCGAGCACGTGACCCCGCGTTCGACGCTGACGATCGAACCCCTCTCCGTCACCATCCTGCTCTCCGACGTGGCGTTCCAGCCTGAGAGCTGACCCCCCTCCATTTCCCCCCGTCTCTCACACATTGGATAGGATTCACGCATGACTCGCAGTGAAGATGCCCTGGAAACCGCAACCTCCGATGCCTCGCTGGCCCGCTCGAAGGCCCGCAGCGCCGAGATCGACCTGGCGATCGACCAGGACCCCTCGCGTTTCCGCATCCTCACGGGTGACCGCCCGACCGGCCACCTGCACCTCGGCCACTACTTCGGCACGCTGCGTAACCGCGTGCTGCTGCAGAACCGCGGGGTTGAGACCTGGGTTCTGGTCGCCGACTACCAGGTGATCACCGACCGCGACGGCGTGGGCCCGATCCGTGAGCGTGTCCTCGGCCTCGTCGCCGACTACCTGGCCG
This sequence comes from Sanguibacter keddieii, assembly GCF_001064145.1. GTDB lineage: Bacteria > Actinomycetota > Actinomycetes > Actinomycetales > Actinomycetaceae > Pauljensenia. The sequence continues at coordinate 288,899 of NZ_JVOJ01000037.1, read as the reverse complement.
CGGGCATCGATCCCGAGCGCTCCACGATCTTCAACCACTCGGCGGTTCCGGCCCTCAACCAGCTGATGCTGCCCTTCCTCTCCCTGGTCACCGAGTCGGAGCTGCACCGCAACCCGACCGTGAAGGCCGAGCTGGAGGCGACCGAGGGCCGCGCGATGACGGGCCTCATGCTGACCTACCCGGTCCACCAGGCCGCCGACATCCTCTTCTGCAAGGCGAACATCGTGCCCGTGGGCCAGGACCAGCTCCCGCACCTGGAGCAGGCTCGCCTGATCGCCCAGCGCTTCGACAAGCGCTACGGCCGCGCCACCCCCGAGCGCCCCGTGTTCCCCCGCCCCGAGGCCCTCCTCTCCGAGGTCCCGCTGCTGCTGGGCACGGACGGTCAGAAGATGTCGAAGTCGCGCGGCAACACGATCGAGCTGCGCATGAGCGCCGACGAGACCGCGAAGATCCTCAAGAAGGCAAAGACCGACGCCGAGCGCCGCATCACCTTCGATCCCGAGGGCCGCCCCGAGGTCTCCAACCTCCTCATGCTGGCCTCCCTGGCCACCGGCGAGGCACCCGAGGCCATCGCGGATCGCATTGGTGACGCGGGCGCGGGCACCCTGAAGGCCCTCGTCACCGAGTCCCTCAACGAGATGCTCGCTCCCCTGCGTGAGCGCCGCGCCGAGCTCATCGCGAACGAGGACTACCTGTTGTCCATCCTCCACGCCGGCAACGAGCGCGCGAACGAACAGGCTGATCAGACCCTGTCCGAGGTCCGCACGGCCATGCAGATGGTCTACTAATCCATCACTCACTACGTCATTGGAGACAACTATGGCCTACGACCAATTCCCCGAATATTCCGACGAGTCCGTCGGCTCGTGGATGCTCACCCTCTTCGTGTGTGGCATCCCAGTGATCGGCGTCATCTACCTGCTGGTGCTCGCCTTCGGCTCCGGCGCCGCGCCGTCGAAGCGTAACTTCGCGCGCGCCGCCCTCATATGGACTCTCATTGCCCTCGTTGTGACGGTCGTCCTCCGATCCTGCTACTGAGTGGCGATCGTCGCAGCGCTGCAGAACAGCGGCAGCTGAGCATCTCGTTCACGGACGAAGGGTAGTTCCTGGACATCCAGGGACTACCCTCCTTCGTTTCTGTTGGAATATTGCGCTTTCGGGCGACAGTTAAAATCTTGATAGATCATATGAACATCGGTCTCAGAGCCGAGGCGTGGGCCTCACTTTCACGGGCGCGCATCCATAGGCTAGGGTGGGTCTCGTGAGCGAGAAACTGTTGCCCCGTATCCCGATCATCGAAGTGTTCCCCGTCATCGAAGACGGCACACTTCCCGCCAAGGCGACCGAAGGCGAGCCTTTCCCCATTCGTGCGACCGTGTTCCGCGAAGGACATGACGCATTCGCCGCCGAGGCCGTCCTGCTGCGCCCGGACGGAGGTGAATACTCCCGCACGCGCATGGTGGACATCGCCCCCGGTCTCGACAGGTACGAGGCCTGGGTGGCCGCCGATGCCCCCGGTGCATGGTCTTTCCGCGTGGATTCCTGGTCGGATCCCTACGCGACGTGGCGCCACGACGCGACCGTAAAGGTCGGCGCCGGCGTTGACGTCGAGCTCATGCTCGAGGAGGGCGCCCTCCTCATGGAGCGCGCGGCCGAAGGCACCGCCTACGGCAACTCCTCCCAGAAGCGTCCCCCGGCCTCGGACATTGACGTCCTGACCGACGCGGCGCGCCGCCTGCGCGACACCAGCCATTCCGCCCAGCAGCGCCTCTCCGCTGGCATCTCCTCGCGAGTCCGCCTCATCTTCCGCGACCACCCGCTGCGTGACCTGCTGGATTCCTCCCGCGTCTACCCGCTCGACGTGGCCCGCACGAAGGCCCTGGCGGGCGCGTGGTACGAGATCTTCCCACGCTCGGCGGGCGCCTTCCAGCGCCCCGACGGCACGTGGGTCTCCGGCACGCTCGCGGGCGCCGCCGACGAACTGCCGCGCATCGCCGGCATGGGCTTCGACGTCGTCTACCTGACCCCGATCCACCCGATCGGCACGACGCACCGCAAGGGCAAGAACAACTCCCTGGAGGCCGCCCCCGGCGATCCGGGTTCGCCCTACGGCATCGGCTCCCCCGAGGGCGGCCACGACGCCATCCACCCCGAGCTCGGCAACTTCGCCGACTTCGACCGCTTCGTTGAGCGCGCCCGAGGCCTCGGCCTGGAGGTCGCCCTCGACCTGGCCCTCCAGTGCTCCCCCGACCACCCGTGGGTCAAGGAGCATCCCGAGTGGTTCACGACGCGCGCCGACGGCACCATCGCCTACGCGGAGAACCCGCCGAAGAAGTACCAGGACATCTACCCCCTGAATTTCGATAACGACCCGGAGGGCATCTACCAGGCCGTGCGCGACGTCATCGAACTGTGGATCAACCACGGCGTGACGATCTTCCGCGTCGACAACCCTCACACGAAGCCCATCCCCTTCTGGGAGCGCCTGCTCGCCGACATTAAGGCGCAGTACCCGGGCACACTCTTCCTGGCCGAGGCCTTCACGCGCCCCGCCATGATGCGCACGCTCGGCGCGATCGGCTTCGACCAGTCCTACACCTACTTCGCGTGGAGGACCGCCAAGGACGAGATCGAAGATTACCTGCGCGAGCTCTCCGAAGATACGGCGCACCTCATACGCCCGGCTTTCTGGCCCACGACGCACGACATCCTCACCCCGCAGATGTGGGACGGCGGAACCGCGATCTTCGCGATCCGCGCGATGCTCGCCGCCCTGGGCGCTCCCACGTGGGGTATCTACTCCGGCTACGAATTCGTGGAGAACGAGCCGCGTGGCACCTACCAGGAGCCCAACGACAACGAGAAGTACGAGTTCCGCCCGCGCCGCTGGGAGGACGCCGAGCCGATCGGCATCTCGCGCCTGTTCACGCTGCTCAACGCAGCGCGAGCCAAGCACCCCGCACTGCGCCAGCTCCACCAGATCCGCATCCACCCGACATCCTCGGATCGCCTCATCGCGTTCTCGCGTCAGGTGCCCGGCAAGTTTACGTCGGACGGCAAGCCCGACACCGTGATTTGCGTGATCTCCCTGGATCCGCACCAGGGCGTGGACGCCTCGGTCGAGCTCGATCTGGAGGAGATGGGCCTGGCTACCCCCGGTGGTCACATTACGGTCGTCGACGAGCTGGACGGACGCTCCTACGTGTGGGGCTCGTCCAACTGGGTGTCGCTGTCCCCCGTGACGCGCCTCGGCCACGTCTTCAAGGTCGAGCCCGCCCACTCCTCACCCTGGGCACATGCCTAACGAGGCGCGTGCGCCCGGCCCTACCATGTCACCGCGCCGGGCGCACGACGCCCCTTCATAACCCCATCAATATGAGACCCGGCTCCCTTTTTTGCCGGTCAGACGTTAGACTTAACAACACCAGTGAACTAAGCGGTTCACCCTTCTGGAGTAAGGAAAATCCATGAGCTTCGAACTTACGCCGATCCCGGTCAATGACGACATTCTCGACGCCGTTGCCTCAGGCTCCTACTACTCGCCCCACTCTGTGCTGGGCGCCCACCTCGGTGACGAGGGCGTCACCATCCGTGTCGTCGCGCACCTGGCCGACTCGGTCGACATCATCACCCCCACTGGTGCCTACGCTGCCACGCACGAGCGCGGCGGCATCTGGGTCGCTGCCCTGCCCGGCAAGGAGATCACCGCCTACCGCGTGTCCATCACCTACGGCGAGGACACGATCGTTCGTGACGATCCCTACCGTTACTTGCCGACCCTGGGTGAGATGGACACCTACCTGATCTCTGAGGGGCGCCACGAGAACCTCTGGAACGTCCTGGGTGCGCACGTGAAGACCTACAGCGACGAGCTCGGCGAGACCACCGGTACCGCCTTCGCGGTGTGGGCCCCCAACGCCCGCGCCGTGCGCGTCGTCGGCGAATTCAACTACTGGGACGGCACGCAGACCTCCATGCGTTCGCTGGGTTCTTCCGGCATCTGGGAGATCTTCGTCCCCGAGGTCGGCGTGGGTACGCGCTACAAGTTCGAGATCCAGGGCCCCGGCGGCAACTGGTTCCAGAAGGCCGACCCGTTGGCCCGCGCCACCGAGATCCCCCCGGCCACGGCCTCGGTCGTCACCGACTACTTCCACGAGTGGAGCGACCAGGAGTGGATGTCCACCCGCAAGGACCGCAACGTCCACACCGGCCCCATGTCCATCTACGAGGTCCACGCGGGCTCCTGGCGTCAGGGCCTGGGCTACCGTGAGCTGGCCGACGAGCTGGTCCCCTACGTCAAGCAGATGGGCTTCACGCACGTGGAGTTCATGCCCCTGGCTGAGCACCCCTTCGGCGGCTCGTGGGGCTACCAGGTGACCTCCTACTTCGCCCCCACCTCGCGCTACGGCACCCCGGACGACTTCCGCTACCTGGTGGATGCCTTCCACCGCGCGGGCATCGGCGTCATCCTCGACTGGGTTCCCGCCCACTTCCCGAAGGACGACTTCGCGCTGGCCCGCTTCGACGGCACCCCGCTGTACGAGGATCCGGACCCGCTGCGCGGCGAGCACCCCGACTGGGGCACCTACGTCTTCAACTTCGGCCGCCGCGAGGTGCGTAACTTCCTGGTCGCCAACGCCCTGTACTGGCTCGAGGACTTCCACATCGACGGCCTGCGCGTCGACGCCGTGGCCTCGATGCTGTACCTGGACTACTCGCGCAAGGACGGCCAGTGGCGTCCCAACCAGTACGGTGGCCGCGAGAACCTGGAGGCCATCGAGTTCATCCAGGAAGCCAACGCGACCGCGTACCGTCGTCACCCCGGCATCGTCATGATCGCCGAGGAGTCCACGGCGTGGCCCGGCGTGACCGCCCCGACTTCCGGCGGCGGCCTCGGCTACGGCATGAAGTGGAACATGGGCTGGATGAACGACACCCTACGCTACCTGAGCGAGGATCCGGTCAACCGACGCTGGCACCACGGAGAGCTCACCTTCTCGCTGGTCTACGCCTTCTCCGAGAACTACGTGCTGCCGCTGTCGCACGACGAGGTCGTGCACGGCAAGGGCTCGCTCATCTCCAAGATGCCCGGCGACAAGTGGCAGCGCCTGGCGGGCCTGCGTTCCCTGTACGCCTACCAGTGGAGCCACCCGGGCAAGCAGCTCCTCTTCATGGGCCAGGAGATCGGCCAGGAGCAGGAGTGGAACGAGTCCTACTCCCTCGACTGGTGGCTGCTGGACCAGGAGGGCCACGCCGGCGTCGCTGCTCTGGTGGAGCGCCTCAACAAGATCTACGCCTCCTCCCCCGCCATGTGGGACGACGACTACACGGGCTTCGAGTGGATCGACGCCTCGGACGGCGACCACAACCTCATCTCCTACCTGCGTAAGGGCTCGGACGATGCGGGCAACCGCGAGGTCGTCGTGTGCATCTCGAACTTCGCCGGCAACCCTCACGAGGGATACCGCGTGGGCCTGCCGTTCGGCGGTGAGTGGGTCGAGATCCTGAACACGGACTCCGAGGAGTTCGGCGGCTCGGGCGTCGTCAACGTCGGCACGATCATCGCCGAGGACACCCCGTGGAACGGTCGCCCGGTCTCCGTGTCGCTGCGCGTGCCGCCGCTGGGTGCCGTGTGGCTGGTGCCGGCCTCGCAGGTGCGCTGACGCCGTAGGCTGATAGGAGGAGGCCGGAGCAGGGATTCCTGCTCCGGCCTCCTCCGTTGCCTCGTCACCAAGGTGCCGAGCTGGGGTACGCGGCGGCGTGTGCGAGCTTTTAGAAGCCCGCCCTCCCCCGATCGATCTGCCCCTGTAGCTTGATCAATTCGCGCCTGGCCTCCGGATCGCTCTCGCGGTTGATCTTCTTCGTCAGTTCGTTGTGCGTGGAATGCCATCCGTACCAGACGACGACACAAATGAACACGATACCGACGACGATCCACGCTGCCATGACTTGTGCCCCTTTCTCGCAACCGCGCGTTGAGGCGACACTATCACATGAGGAGCATCGCCAGGCGCGTGCGCGCCTTGGAGACCTCGGGAGACGAGCCCGCGACACGGAAGAGGTCCAGGAGACGCAGGCGCAGCGCGTCGCGCTCCTCGTCATCCTTCGTAGCGGCCAACAGATCGAGCAGCACGTCGAAGGCTCCAGCGGCGTCGCCCGCAGCGAACAGAGCATCCGCGTGGGCAGCAGGATCGGTGGCATCGGCCTGNCCGCCAGTCGCACACGAGACAGATGAGACTTCGCGGCCTCGTCGCGCGGATTCAGCTCGATCACCTTCTCCCAGCCGGCGATGGCCTCGTCGAGGTTCCCGGCGGCCTCAGCGGCCAGGGGTGCCTCGTGCTCCGGCGGAGTCGGGGCAACGGTGTCCTCAGCGGCCACGGCGATACGCGCCGTGACACCCATCTGCGCGGCGGCCTCGAGAACCTGCGTCACGATGGGAAGCACCTGTTCCTTCGCGGCTGCGCCCTGGAACAGCGGAACGGGGCGCCCACCAACGAGTGCGACGACCGTGGGCACGCCCTGGATCTGGAACGCCTGGGCGATCGCGGGTGCCTTGTCGATGTCGACCTCGACAAGCTGGAACGTGCCCGCCTGCTCGCGCGCAATCTCCTCGAGCATGGCCAGTGTCGGCTTGGACTCGAGCGAACGCGGAGACCACATGATCATGATGACCGGCACGGCCTGGGAGGTGGACATGACGTCCTGGAAGTTCTCCTCGTCCGTGGTGGTGATCAGCGGGATGTGCAGGCCCTCCCCCGCTGTGGGAACCTCAGACTGGTCGGAGGCAGGCGCGCTCGCGCGAGCCGACAGGTCGACGGCTCCGTGCGAGTCTGCGGGCATGGGCGTCGCCTCGGATGTGGGACGAGGGTCAGGCGTGGTCATGGTGTCCTCTTCGTCAAGACAGTTGGTACTCAGAACGATGATATGCGTCGTCCCCACGACTCTAAGCCGCGGGGACGACGTGTGCGCTATAGGTGAAAATTAGCCCGGACTCGACGAGGGATCGAGCGACACGGACACAATCGCGTACTCGCCGCCAACGATCTGGGGAATTCCCCCCGCAGTCTTCGACGGAATACGCATGAGGATCGTGGCCAGGTACTCCGCGGTGGCGGTCCCCTCGACAGTCGTGCCGCCCGCACTCATCGTTGCCGTCTTACCGCCCAGGTTCATGGTCGCGCCCGCAACCGTGCGCTGGTAGGTCAGTGTGTACTTGAAGTTCGCCGCAACGAGAGCCGAGCCATCCTGGAGAACCAGGCCGGAGATCGGGTAGTCAGTCGCGGTCGCCGCGGCGGTCACGCTACCGGCCGCGCTCACCGAGGAGTTCAGATCACTGACGTTCGACAGGTAGGTCTTCGTGAAGTCGTCAGCCGCAAACTGCGAGGTGTCCTGACTGCCAGAGTTCAGCATCGTGATGTACTGAGCGAGCGCCGCCTCAGGGCTCACCGTGAAGCCCTCGGACGTGCCGGTGACGTAGGCCGAGCCGGTTCCGACGGGAGGCAGGGTCAGCTGGGTTCCGCCCAGGAGGCGCGCATAGTTCGTCAGCTGGTAGTCCGAACGAGCGGAATCCTGCACGTATACCTGCAGCACGGGCAGGGCCGTCGAGGAGGACTCGGAGATGTTGAAGATCGCGCGCGGCCAGGAGTCGGAGTTCGTGATGGCCAGCGAGGCAGGCGTGAAGTCCAGGGCCTGCGGGGTCTGACCCGAGGCAGTCGAGTACGCGTACTGAGCCGTGCGGTACGCCAAGGCACCCTGCGAGACGCGTCCCGACAGGTCCGAGGCGTTCAGGGACGCATCCGCAGTGGTCATGGCATTGCCAGTCGCGTCGAGGACGGAGGAGATGCGCTCGAGGTCGAGGTTGGCGGCGCTCTGCGCCTCCTCACCCGACTGGGCGACGATCTCGTTCGAGCATGCGCTCACCCCCAGAGCGGAGGTCATGAGCAGGGCGGCCGCAGCGGCGGCGAGGGTGCGTCGTTTCATCACTTACCTTCCTGGCGGTCCTTCAGCCAGCCGGACATGATCGAGGTCCAGCCGCCCGTCGAGGACGCGTCATCATCGGGTGCCGACGTCGGCGCGGGAGCCTGCTCGGTGCCGCGCGGACGCGTCACCGGGATCAGGCCCGTGTTGAATTCCTGACCATCGACCACAACGACCTGCTCGCCGTTGTTGCGGGCCTCGCGCAGCGCGCGGCGCGACGGCAGCGTACGCCCACCACGAATGCCGGACAGGTCGATGACGCCGGTGTCGGTCGTGGCGCGCTCCGGCGGGTCCTGGTCGATCGGGCCATTGTCGAGGCCGTGGCGACCACGGCGCTCGAACGTGTCGGTCAGCGGATCCGGAACGTATTCCTCGGAGGAGTCAATGGAGGACTGTGCCTGCGCGGCGTTGTCATCAGAGGCATCAGCGGGCTCCACGGGGGCCTCGTCGCGGAGATCGTCCTCAGTGCGCTCCTCAGCCACGGCCTCGTCGGTCTCTTCAACGGGAGCTTCGTCGTCCTCGGCCTGGTTGTTACCGGAGGCGAAGGCGGAGGCACCCCACGTGGGAGCGTCGTCTGCGGGCTTCTCGTCGGCGTCAGCCTCACGCTGCTCCGTCTCAACCACGGATGGCTCGTCGGCCTGTGCCGGCTCGGACGCCGGGGTGGCTGCCGGAGCGGCTGCCGGGGCGGCCTCGCGGGCGGCGGCAATGCGCTCTGCGACGGCGGCGGAGTTGATCGAGGAGGTCTCAAGAGAGTCGGCCTTACGGCGCTCTTCGATGCGGGCCGCGCGAATCTTGCGCAGACGCAGGAGCTGCCAGCGCGTGAGGAACAGCGCGAGGGCAATCAGCGCGAAGACGCAGGCGGCAAGGAACGCAATGATCGCGAGGGTGTTGGTCTGCTCGACCTTCCAGGTCAGCGTCAGCGTCAGGTCGCCGGGGCCAGCGGCCGACGCAGCGAGAGCGGAACGACCCGACGGAACGTTTTCGAGGTCCAGGCTCACGGTGCCCTCACCGCTGGCCTGCTTGAACCACATGTCGGAGGAGGCGAGCTGCTGCACCAGGTCAGCGGAGGACGGCTCGGCGAGGGGCTGCGCGTCGGACTGGACGCCCGACTGAGCCCCGGACTGAGCCGGGGTGGACGACGGGACGCGAGACGGGCCGATCGCATCGTGCGACTCGGCCTTCAGCTTCGTGCGGTCCGACTCAATGCCAATGACCTCGGTGTAGGCGGCGTCGCCGATCCAGCCCTTGACATCCTGCGTGGTGCCGATACTCAGCGTCACAGGCGCACCCGACTTCGACGTCGCGGTGACCGTCACGTCATCCTTCACGATCGACAGCACGTTGCCGCGCGTCATGATCAGATCGGTCGCAGAGACGACCGACGAGACCTGATGCGTCGGCGGCCGCAGCACGGTCACACCGAGCAGCCCGACGAGCACGCATACGAGAGCCACAACGCCCATCGACGATGCCGCCACGTATCGCTTAAAGAGTTCCACGGTTGCTCCTCACGTCCAACACCCACACTGCAGGCATTCTTCAGGCTCCACTTTACGTGCTAACCCCGTTGACGGCCGAATTCGCACGCGGAGCAGTGATGCATCACATCCGCGCGTCACAGGGGACGCAGTCCCCGCCGCCAGCACTCCGAGTGCCAGTGACGACGTCCCTCGACCCCCTGGGGCAGACCAAACGGCGCTTCTTCGGGCCATGCGACGACGTGCGCCGTCCCCGCGGGTATCGGGCGCAGGCAGGCCGGGCAGGTGTATTCCTTTGCCGAACCGGGCAGGCGGCGCACCTGATAATCGCCGCCGTCGGGGCCGCGTTCCGTCCGCGGCACGGAGGCGAGGCGGTCCATCTGCAACGGACGCGCCTCGCCCCACGGTCGTTTCTTGCTACGTTTACCTCTCACGCAACCACAGTGCCACGTCGCCAGACGCGGCGCACGGCGAGGTCAGAGTCAACCTCGACGATGTCGGCTTTCTTTCCAGCCGCGAGCGAACCGATCGTGTCGTCGCCCAGGATCGTGGCTCCCTGAACGGAGGCCATGTACACCGCGTCGACGAGCGGAATCCCACCCTTGGTGACGGCGACGCGCACGCAGTCCATGAGGTGTGCGGTACCGCCGGCGATGGCGTTTCCCTGCGCGAGGCGCGCAACGCCATCCTTGACGATGACGTCCTGGGGACCAAGCGTGTACTCTCCGTCGGCCATGCCGGCGGCCGCCATCGCGTCGGTGATGAGGACGACATGCTCGCGGCCGACCAGCTCGTACACGTCGCGCACGAGCGAGGGATCCACGTGGATCGAGTCGCAGATCAGCTCGGCGACGGCACCACCGCGAGCGGCATCCGACAGGAACTCGGCGATCGGACCGGTGTCGCGGTGGTGCAGCGGGCGCATGCCGTTGAACAGGTGGGTGATGGTCGCGCGCGGGCCGCGCTTGGTCTCCACCTGTGCGAAACGCTCGCGCGAGTAGGCCAGGGCCTCACGAGCCTTGACGGAGTTGGAATCAGTGTGTCCCCACGAGGGCAGCGCTCCCCCGTCGATGAGGGCCTCGGCGACCGAGCCGGAGCCGTAGGCATTCGGCTTCTCGGGAGCCAGCGTCATGGACAGCGCGTAGCCCTGGCAGTCCTCGATGAGGGTGCGCGTCAGGTCCGCGTCGGGATCGACGATAAACGTCGGATCCTGGGCGCCACAGCGCTCGTGGGAGACGAAGGGACCCTCGAAGTGGATGCCAGCAAGCTCGTCGGCCTTCGCCAGCTCAGCCAGGGTCTTCGCGCGCGCTCGCAGGACCTCGGCGGAGGCGGTCACGCAGGAAGCGACCAGGGAGGTCGTGCCGTGACGGCGATGTTCGAGGACTGCAACGAGAGCGGTCTCGGCGGTCTCGGCGTTGGGGAAGGACTCTCCGCCGCCGCCGTGGCAGTGCACATCGACGAGGCCGGGCAGGTAGGTCGCATCGCTAGCCTCGGGCACCTCGCCCTCGTACTCGGAAACGGGACATACACGGGTAATAGTGGCTCCGTCGAACTCGATAATTCCATCCTCAACGACGGTATCTTCCAGAACCAGACGGCCACGCAACACAGAAGTAGTCATGCATTAATTGTGGCACACCTGACACTTCACTGCTGTGTCTTGGACAACCATTTATCCCAGTCGTCAAACGCACGCGCCCCAGGTCGTTGCCGCGACTCATATCCCTTCACCATCACAATCTCGCGCCCCGGTGCTCTCACGGCCACCACTCGACCACCCTCGACGATGATCGGACGGAACATTCCGTTCTTCGCCGGACAGATCAACGCCTCCCCGGCCTCGTCCGTCAGGCAGGAGCGGTCCCTGTAGCCAACATGTAACTCATCGAACGGTGGAAGCGCGCGCATCATCTCCGCTTCGACGCGGAAGTCTTCCACGAGATCTGCGAGATCTGCGCGAGCCAGACCGCCTCCAAATTCTGCAAGGGGAAGGCCTACACTCTCCCCTGCCACGCGTGCTCCGGCCAATGCTCGACGCGCTTCGGTGAGCGTCAACCCGGTCCATCTAGCCAGGTCGGCCTCGTCGATGGGACCGTGCCCCCATGCGTAACGCGCTGCGAGGACCGCGAGGGCTTCTTCGTGCCCAGCCTCTCCCTTCGCGACCCCGGGAGCGGCCGGAAGTGAGCGCGCGTCGACGATCAGGTGTTCGCCCGCGCGCACAGGCCCCGCGGTGAGCACACCATCCAGATGGAGGCGCATGATGAGGTGGCGACGCCGTAGTCCTTCCTGCGAGGAAGAAGCCGTCACCGTGTCGATCCCATTCCTGCCCCACGCCTCGACGAGCTCGACACGGCTCACTCCCAGGGGCGAGGTCTCCAGCAGCTCACACGCAACCTGCGCTGCACGCTCGATGAGAGCATCATCGAGGCCCAGAGAAAGCGCCTGGCGCTCCCACGCCGCACGCCGGTGCCGCAGCAGGCGGCGCAGCCAATGGTGGTCGCGGGCGCTCGTGACGTGAACGGTGCCGCGCATCGGCCAGGAGCGAACCAGCTCTCCTCGCGCGAACGACTCCTCGACGCGAGCACGCGACACTCCCGTGCAGCGCGCGCCAATCGCCCATGGGATCGCGCTCGCCTGCTGACCTTGCAGAGCCGCCAGACCCTCAACGGCATCCAGCGGTGAGCGAGCTGCGGTCGCAGGTACGAGTCCTTGGGCGATGATTCTCCCCAGGCTCACCCTCAGGGATGGCTCCATCAGAACAACCGAGACTCGGGGTCATCCACCCCGCGCATCGCGTCGTAGTCCAGGACCACGCAGCGGATACCGCGGTCCTCGGCGAGAGTGCGCGCCTGCTTCGTGATCTCCTGGGCCGCAAAGATACCGGTCACGTCGCCCAGGAGGGCGTCGCGCCCCAGCAGCGACAGGTAGCGCGTCAGCTGTTCGACGCCATCGATGCCGCCCCGGCGCTTGACCTCGATCGCCACGTGATGACCGTCGGCATCACGCACCATGAGATCCACCGGGCCCACGGGCGTGGGGAACTCGCGGCGCACCAGCTCCCAGCCCTCGCCGAGGATCTGGGGCACCTGCTGGGCGAGAAGCTCCTGCAGGTGCGCCTCGACGCCGTCCTTGACGAGGCCGGGGTCGACACCCAGGTCCTCGGTGACATCCGCGATCACATCGTGGATGCGAATGATCAGCTTGTCGTCAGTCTTGTCGGCCTGAACCGTCCAGACCTGCTCGACGCCCTCCTCGTCCTCACCAGGTTCCCCCATGGAAACCGTGCAGGGTGCCGTCATCCAGTTGAGCGGCTTGTAGGAGCCGCCCTCGGAATGAATGAGGACCGAGCCGTCACCTTTCAGCATAATGACACGCTTGGCGGGGTCGAGGTGGGCGCTCAGACGACCGGAGTAATCAACGGTGCAGGTAGCAATAACAATACGCACCCCGTGAGCTTACCAATCCTGCTCACACGAGGCGCGGAGGACCGGACTCCACCCAGGAGACCAATCCGTTATATGTCAAGCGTTCGACGGCCACCTCGTAACGATGGTCACCGTACGCCAGGCGCACCTCGACGACGGAACCGTCAGCCGAGTGCGCAATCGGAGCGGAGACCTCCATGCCCCGACGCGGGATCGAATACACCGGCTTGAAGGACAACCCCACCAGCCGATACCAGGACAGTTCCTCGACGCCGTACACGCCGATGCCCGCCGTCCATCCCGAATGAACATCCGGGCGCGACCAACAGCGGAACGCGCCCAAACGCGAAACGATCCTGCGGGCGCGCACATTCATGTACGCCCACAGGATCGCCCCGCCGCACGCGAGGAGAACCGCACACCAGATCACAATCGTCATCAGGCTCATGAGGTCCTCCTCGCGTTGCGTCGACTTACTGTTCTGCCACTGTAGCGTGGTCGGCCACGACCGTGATGAAATCCGAGTCGACTGAGGCGAATCCCCCAGTGACCTGGAACGACACGACCTCGTCCGCGCGCGACACAGTCACGGTTCCCTCGCTCAGCTGAGCGAGGAGGGGCTGACGACCCGGCAGCACGCCGAGGCTTCCGTCGACCGTCGGAAACTGGACGGACGCGGCCGCGCCGTGCCACAGGCGTCCCTCGTGGGAGACGACCTCGACCTGCAAGGACTTGCCCGATGCCATCAGGCTTCCTTGGCCAGCTCGTGAGCGTTGCGCTCCAGGTCGTCGATGCCACCGCAGTTGTAGAAGGCCTGCTCCGGAACATCGTCGTAGTGGCCCTCGGCGATGCGCTTGAAGGCCTCAATGGTCTCCGACAACGGCACGGTCGAACCGGGCACGCCCGTGAACTTCTCGGCCATGTACATGTTCTGCGACAGGAACTGCTCGATACGGCGTGCGCGCGCGACGGTAACCTTGTCATCCTCGCTCAGCTCGTCGACGCCGAGGATGGCGATGATGTCCTGCAGTTCCTTGTTCTTCTGCAGGATGGCCTTCACGTGCGTGGCGACGTCGTAGTGCTCGCGGCCGACGAGGGCCGGGTCGAGGATGCGCGAGGTCGAGGCCAGCGGATCCACGGCCGGGTAGATACCCTTGGCCGCGATCTCACGGGAAAGCTCGGTCGTCGCATCCAGGTGAGCGAAGGTCGTCGCCGGTGCCGGGTCGGTGTAGTCGTCGGCGGGAACGTAAATCGCCTGCAGGGAGGTGATCGAGTGGCCACCGGCGGAGGTGATGCGCTCCTGGAGCTGGCCCATCTCGTCAGCCAGGTTGGGCTGGTAGCCCACGGCCGAGGGCATGCGGCCCAGCAGCGTGGAGACCTCGGAGCCCGCCTGGGTGAAGCGGAAGATGTTGTCGATGAACAGCAGCACGTCCTGGTGCTGCACATCGCGGAAGTACTCCGCCATGGTCAGGCCGGTCAGGGCGATGCGCAGACGCGTGCCCGGCGGCTCGTCCATCTGGCCGAAGACGAGGGCGGTCTTATCGAAGACGCCCGCCTCTTCCATTTCACCGATCAGGTCGTTGCCCTCACGGGTACGCTCGCCGACGCCGGCGAACACGGAGACGCCGCCGTGGTCCTGTGCCACGCGCTGGATCATCTCCTGGATAAGGACGGTCTTACCGACGCCCGCACCACCGAAGAGGCCGATCTTGCCGCCCTGCACGTAGGGGGTCAGCAGGTCGATGACCTTGATGCCGGTCTCGAACATCTTGGTACGCGCCTCAAGCTGGTCGAAGGCCGGGGGCTGGCGGTGGATCGGCCAGCGCTCGGTGACCTCAAGGGTCTCGCCCTCTTCGAGGTTGAGGACATCGCCGGTCACGTTGAAGACGTGGCCCTTGGTGACGTCACCGACCGGGACGGAGATTGGCGCACCGGTGTCGGTGACGAGCGCGCCACGAACGAGGCCGTCGGTCGGCTTCAGCGCGATGGTACGCACGAGGTTGTCACCGAGGTGCTGGGCGACCTCGAGGGTCATCGTGAAGGTCGACTCGCCCTCACCCTGGCCGGCGAGGTTCACCTCGACGGTCAGCGCGTTGTACAGCGGCGGGATGCGGTCCGGGGGAAACTCGACATCGACGACAGGGCCGACGACGCGGGCGACGCGTCCCTCGGCGATTGCTTGTGTATCAGTCATGGTGTTACTCCGTGTCTCGAAGGGCTTAGCTCGCGTTAAGAGCGTCGGCCCCGCCCACGATTTCGGTGATTTCCTGGGTAATTTCCGCCTGGCGGGCCGAGTTCGCCAGACGCGTGTACTTGGTGATGAGCTCGTTGGCGTTGTCCGTCGCGGTGTGCATGGCGCGCTGGCGCGATGCGAGCTCGGACGCTGCCGACTGAAGGAGCACGTTGTGGATGCGGGCCTCCACATACAGGGGAAGCAGCGTGTCCAGAACAGCCTCCGCAGACGGGATGAACTCGTACTCCGGCTGGGCCGCGGACGGATCGTCTGCGAAGCCGCGTTCGGTCGCACGTTCCTCGTCTGATTCGGGGGCATCCACGACCGTCAGCGGTAGCATCTGGCGCACCTCGGGGACCTGGCTCATGACGGTCTTGAAGCGCGTGTATACGAGGTGCAGAGCGCCAACACCGGTATCGGGGTCCTTATCCAAGAAACGCTCGAGCAGCACGGTTGCCATCTCGCGCGCGGTCTCGGGAGACGGCGAATCCGACTCGCCTTCCCACTCGCGCTCGATGGAAACGCCGCGGAAGCGGAAGTACGCCGAGGCCCTGCGTCCGAAGGTATAAACAACGGGCTCGTAACCCTCCTCGCGCAGGTCCGCGATGAGCTTCTCCGACTCGCGCAGAATGGTCGCCGAGTAGGCTCCGGCCATACCGCGATCCGATGCCACGACCAGGATGGCCACGCGATTGGTATCCTCGCGTTCCTCGGTCAGCGGGTGGTCGAGGTCCGTGTGGACCGCGACCGCCGCGACCGCCTGGGTCAGGGCCTTTTCGTAAGGCCCAGCCTCGGTGGCAGCGCGCCGCGCCGCGCCAATGCGAGACGCAGCAATCATCTCCATGGCGCGGAAGACCTTCGCGAGCGTCGTCGTCGAGGCGATGCGCTGCTTGTAGATCCTCTGCTGTCCACCCATCGCTTAGGCCTTCTCGCTCGTGCGACCGCGCGAGATCTCCTCGCGGGTGCGCTCAGCCACGACCTCGCCGTCCTCGAGTCCGGCGGCGCCACGTCCGGCGCTGATCCACTGGTGGTGGAACTCCTCGACGGCGTTCTTGAGCGCCTCCTCCGTCTCGGAGGTGAGGTCGCCGGTCGCCGCGATCGTGTCGAGCACGGTGGAGTTTGCGTGGAGGTGGTCGAGCAGGCCGCGCTCGAAGCGCAGGACGTCCTCGACCTCGATGTCATCGAGGTAGCCCTTGGTGCCCATCCAGATCGAGGCTACCTGGTCTTCCATCGCGTAAGGCGTGGACTGGGGCTGCTTGAGCAGCTCCATGAGGCGCTCGCCGCGGGTCAGCTGGCGACGAGTCGCCGCGTCCAGGTCGGAGGCGAACATCGCGAAGGCGGCCATCGAGCGGTACTGTGCGAGCGTCAGCTTGAGCGTACCGGCGACCTTCTTCATCGCCTTGGGCTGGGCCGCGCCACCGACACGGGACACGGAGATACCCACGTCGACGGCGGGACGCTGGTTCGAGTTGAACAGGTCGGACTGGAGGAAGATCTGGCCGTCGGTGATCGAAATGACGTTGGTCGGAATGTAGGCCGACACGTCGTTCGCCTTGGTCTCGATGATCGGTAGGCCGGTCATCGAACCGCCGCCGAGGGCGTCCGACAGCTTGGCGCAACGCTCCAGCAGGCGGGAGTGCAAGTAGAAGACGTCGCCGGGGTAGGCTTCACGGCCCGGCGGGCGGCGCAGCAGCAGCGACACCGCACGGTAGGCCTCGGCCTGCTTGGACAGATCATCGAAGACGATGAGGACGTGCTTGCCCTGGTACATCCAGTGCTGGCCGATGGCGGAACCCGTGTAGGGGGCCATGTACTTGTAGCCGGCGGGATCCGAGGCCGGGGAAGCCACGATGGTCGTGTACTCCATGGCACCGGCGTCCTCGAGCGTCGAGCGCACCGAGGCGATGGTCGAACCCTTCTGGCCGATCGCCACGTAGATGCAACGCACCTGCTTGTTCGGGTCGCCGCTCTTCCAGTTCTCGCGCTGGTTGAGGATCGTGTCGAGGGCAATCGCGGTCTTGCCGGTCTTGCGGTCACCGATGATGAGCTGACGCTGGCCGCGGCCAACCGGGATCATCGAGTCGATGGCCTTCAGGCCGGTGGCGAGGGGCTCGTGGACGCTCTTACGCGCCATAACACCGGGGGCCTGCAGCTCGAGCGCACGACGCCCGTCCAGGTCCGTGATCTCGCCGAGGCCGTCAATCGGGCGGCCGAGCGGGTCGACCGTGCGGCCCAGGTAGCCGTCACCGACGGGAACCGAGAGAACCTCGCCCGTGCGGTGCACGACCTGGCCCTCTTCGATGCCGCCGAAGTCACCGAGGACGACGGCACCGATCTCGCGCTGGTCGAGGTTCATGGCCAGGCCCAGCGTCCCGTCCTCGAAACGCAGCAGCTCGTTCGCCATGGTGCCGGGCAGGCCCTCGACGTGCGCGATACCATCGGCTGTTTCGATGACGTGACCCACCTCTTCGGTGGCCACGTCCGCCGGACGGTAGGACTCCATAAAGGAGTCCAGTGCTCCGCGGATTTCCTCCGGGGAGATGCTGAGGTCAGCCATGAGGATTCCTAACTAGGTAAAAGAAACTAATGTGTGTGAGAGAAGTGCTAGCTGGCGATCGCGTCGCGCGCTGCACTGATGCGGCTGGCCAACGAGGCGTCGATCGCGGTCATGCCCGCACGCAGGCGGAAGCCGCCCACGACCTCGGGATCGATCGAGATCGCCAGGTCAACGTCCGTACCGTAGCGCTTCGAGAGGATGGAACGAAGGCGCTCCACCTGAGCCTCGCTCATCGGGGTCGCCGTGGCGACCGTGACGAAGAGACGGTCCTGCATGGTCGCTGCCCACTGAGCGTAGCGGCGCAGGTTATGCAGCAGACGACCGTGGTTCGAGCGTCCGACCGCCCGACGCACGAGACGCATTGTCCAGGTGCTGACGCGCTCGGCGAAGAGCTTCGAGGCGACATCGCCGCGCTCGTGTGCGTCGCCCTTGGATGTGTCCGACAGGCGCACGCGCACCTCGCGGTGGTGTGCCAGGAAGTAGCGGACCTGGAACAGCTCCTCACGGACCTGATCGAGGGCTCCCTCGGCACCGGCGGCATTGAGCACGCCGAGGATGCCGAGCACCTCGAGGGTGTCCGCCACGTCGGCCGGATGACGCCAGTGGTCGGCGACGACCGCGTTCACGACGGACAGCGTCGCAGCGCGCACGTGCGAACCGAACGCGCTGGAGGCGAGCCCCTGCTTATCTGCGACCGACCGTGCCGGGTCGGTCACTGCACGCGCGAGACGAGTGTTCTCCTTGAACAGGTCGGCCAGGCCGAAAAAATCCTCGGCAACCCGCATTGCGTCGGTGTCGGGCGTGGCCAGGGCCGCCGCCAGCTCCTTCGCAAAGGGGACGGACTCGATCGTGCGCATCTGTGTCATCGTTTCTCCTCGACCCGGGCGGTGTCGGCCTCGAGCTCGTCAAGGAAGCGATCGACCACGCGAGAGGTCAGAGCCGTGTCGGTGAGCTGCTCACCGATGATCTTCTCTGCCAGCTCGGAGGCGAGCAGGCCCACCTCGGAACGAAGCGAGATCTGCGCGGCCTGCTTCTCGGCGAGAATCTGGCGCTGCGCACCCTCCAGGATGCGGTTTGCTTCGCCGGTGGCCTCCTGGCGGGCGGCGGCCACGATGGCCTTCGCCTCGTCGTTAGCGCGCTCACGGATGGTGTGCGCTTCAGCGTGAGCCTCGCGAATGATCTCCTCGCGCTCGCGTGCAGCGGAGGCCTGGTCGGCCTTCGCTTGCTCGGCGGCACCGAGGCCCTCCTCGATCATCGCGGCGCGCTCGTCCATCGTCTGGTAGATGCGAGGCAGCGCGTAGCGTCCGACGAGGAGCAGGACGATAAGCAGAACGACAGCCGACCAGAAAATCTCATACAGCGGCGGCAGGATGACGGCGAGGCCGCCGACCTCCTGGTCCGCAGCGGCGACAATCTGGTGCATGGCGATCACTTAACGATGAGCGGCATAACGAAGCCGATGAGGCCGAGGGCCTCAACCATGCCGGCGCCGATAATCATGTTGGTGAAGAGACGGCCAGCAACCTCGGGCTGACGGGCGGTCGCTTCCTGGTTCTTGCCGACCATGAGGCCGATACCGAGGCCGGGGCCCAGGGTGGCGAGGCCGTAGCCGATGTAGGCGAATGCTGCGGTTCCCATAGTGGTTTCCTTCTGTTAGTAACGCCGGGTGGCGTTGGGGGTCAGTGATGTTCGACGGAAAGCTTGATGTACACGGTCGACAGGATCGTGAAGATGTATGCCTGCAGGAAGGCCACGAAGACCTCGAAGCCGGTCATCACGAACATGGCGGCACCGGTCAGCGCGGAGGCGGCAGACAGGACGGAGAGTTCGTGGAGCAGAATTGCCGTCCCGAAGTAGGTCATGCCGAGCAGCAGATGTCCGGAGATCATGTTGCACAGGAGTCGCAGCGTCAGCGTGACGGGGCGAACAATGAAGTTCGACAGGAACTCGATCGGCGTGATCAGGAGGTACATCGGAACGGGCAGCCCAGGCGGGAAGAGCTGGGATGCGAAGAAGCCGCCCACTCCCTGCTTGCCGATGCCCGCACCGATGAAGGTGACGTACGTGATGAGAGCGAAGAACATCGGAACGGCGACCACCGACGAGGCGGCGATGTTGATGCCCGGGATGATGCCCGCGATGTTCATGGACAGGACACCGAAGAAGAGGAAAGCGATGAAGCCGGAGAACTTGCGGCCCGTCTTCGGACCCAGCATGTCGAGGGCGACGTTGTCGCGGATGTAGCCGGCGATGGCCTCGACGGCCATCTGTCCGCGGGTCGGAACCAGCTTGGAATTGCGCGCGACGAGGACGAGAACCACGCACACGAGCAGACCCATAATGACGCGGGCAAGCGTCAGGCGGTTGAATTCAAAGAATGTTCCCTCACCGAAGATCACGGTCGGGAAGAAGTCCTCAAGAGCCGGCTGGTGAGGGTGCTGCGTGAACGCCGGGTAGGCGGTCAGGGCAATGACGATGAGGAGGATCGCGAGGCTCACCCAATACCAGCGCGGCTTAGGCGCGGTGCGGCGAGCAGGCGCGTGATCGGACACTGAATGTGCCTCCTTCATCTCAACTCCATTGGTTTGTCTCTGCTGTCATAGCAACTTTACCCATTCTACACAGAGATGGGAGTCCCCGGCGCGCGCAAGGGTTACTCAGTGTCGTTCGGTACGTCGACGTTCATCGTCCGCTTGCGCATCATGACGACCATCTCCACGCTCGAGGAAACGATAATGGCAACAATTGTCCCGATCGCGCCGATGCGCACGTCGATTCCTAGAGCACGTGGGACGTACAGGCCAAGAGCGAGAAGTCCTATCTTCGCCGCGTACCCGCCACTGACCCATCCGATGAAACGGGAGGGGGAACGCAGTGCGCGGGAGGTGAAAAACCACTGCGCGACACAGATGATGACGATCATGAGGACGGCAAGCAGGTAGCTCATGCGGAAAGCTCCTCGTGGACGGTGTCTTCCTTGGGAAACTCTCGGGTCGTCACGGCCACGCCAACCGCCGCCGCAATGACAGCGACAAAGGCGACGCTCCACCATTGAAAGACGAGGAGACCGACGGACGGCACGCAGACGATGGCAGTCCACATCCACAGGATCGCGACGACTCCACGGTGGGAGTGTCCAGCAACGAGCAGGCGATCATGGAAGTGCGAGCGGTCTGCGACGAACGGGCTTTTCCCACGGCTCATGCGACGGATCGAGGTGACAACCAGGTCGAGGACGGGCATGAAAATGACGGACAGCGGCAGGATGAGGGGCAGCGCGGACACAATCATCTGTTGGCGGCCCAGCAGCGTCGGATCGATCTTGCCGGTGACAATGATGCCGGCGCTGGCCAGGACGAGTCCCATGGTCTCCGCTCCCCCGCCCATCATGATCGAGGATGGGTGGAAGTTAAACCAGAGGAAGCCCGCGCACACGCCGAGCAACGCGATCACGATGAGGCTTGCAGTCGTCGCGTAGGAAGCAGCTCCCATCAGTCTGGTGATGATGTAGGAGTAGACGAAGAAAGATCCCGCGCCAATCGCAATCATGCCCGCTGCCAGGCCGTCGAGACCGTCGATAAAGTTGACGGCGTTCATGATGCCGACGATGAAGAAGACGGAGACGAAGAGCCACAGGCGCGAGGAACCGAGCGTGATACCGAAGATCGGGAAGGACGCGAGCTGGACGCCTCCGAAGGCCATACCGCCAGCGATCAGCACCTGGCCGCCGAGCTTAGCCATCCAGTCCAATTCGATAATGTCGTCAATGATGCCGAGGATGCACATGGCGGCGGCGCCGGCCATCACGGCCCATGGGACTGTTGTCGTAAACAGGGGCGCCATGTAGGGGATGCGTGAAGCGACCAGCATCGTGACGATCAGCGCGATGGTCATTGCGACACCGCCCAGGCGCGGAATGGGCTTCTTTTGCAGGTCCCGGCCACGCAGGGGAGGCAAGATGTTGAACTGCAGGCACGCCCAGCGCACGGCCGGGGTCAGCAGGATCGTCAGGGCCATCGCGATGGCACCTAGCAGCAGGTAGACCTTCACGAAGCGGCCCCTTCGACGGGGGCGATGGGCACGCCGGCGGTGGCACTGAGATCGTCCAGGGAGATGGTCCCAAGGCGCAGCGCGCGGGGTGCGTCGTGCGCGAAGTCAACAATCGACGAGGCCGTGGACCCCTGGGTGGGACCACCGTCGAGATAGGCGGACACCCGTGTTCCGAAGTATCCGACGGCCTGCTCGACCGAGGTCGCGGGGGGCTGACCGGTCAGGTTCGCGGAGGTGACGGCCATCGGTCCGACATCTTGGAGGAGGCGCAGGAGAGCCGACTGGTTCGGCATGCGCACGCCGATGGTGCCGCCGGTTTCGCCCAGGTCCCACCCGAGGTCGGGGCGGGCACGCAGGATGAGGGTGAGTCCACCGGGCCAGAAGGCGCGCGCGAGCGCGCGGGCGGCCTCGGGGACATCAACGCACAGCGAGTCGATCGCATCGACGGACGCGACGAGTACGGGCGGCGGCATCTGCCGTCCGCGTCCCTTGGCGGCCAGGACCGCAGCGACGGCCTCGGGGTTGGCCGCATCGGCACCAATGCCGTAGACGGTGTCGGTGGGGACGACGAGCAGATGGCCGTCGCGCAGCTCACGCTGGGCGCGCGCCAGGTCGTCCTCGGTCAGGGAAGGAACGGCGCTCAGGATCGTCTCGGTGCTCATCATGCTCATTGTGTCACGGATGCCGTGGGCTTCGTCGATTCGGGCGCGCGGGCGCTCAGGAAACGACGCCTGCCAGCGAGGTCGGGCAGCGTCGAAATCTCCGTCATCCCGAGCTCGGCGGCGATCGCCGCCATGGCTTCTTCCTGCGTGGGCGAGTGTTCCATCAGCAGGACGCCACCGGGGCGCAGGAGGGTCAGCGCGCGGCGCGCGATGCGCGCGGGGATCTCGGTCCCGTCGAGGCTACCCCCGTACAGAGCGACGTGGGGGTCGGCGCTCGCCTCGGGCTGCGTGGGCATCTCATCGGCGGGCACGTAGGGCGGGTTGGTCACGACGACGTCGACCATGCCGTCCAGGTGCGCGAGCGCAGCCGGATCCGTCGCATCAGCGCGCACTAAGTGAAGGCAGGGAACACCCACAGCATCGCGGTTCTGACAGGCCAGCGCGAAGGGCTCGGCTTCCTTCTCGACTGCCCACACCTCCGTGCGTTTGGTCTCGGTGGCCACCGCCAGCCCAATCGCGCCGGAGCCGGCGCACAGGTCGACGACGCGAGCCTCGCCGCGTCGGGCAACGACCGACATGGCCTCGTCGATCGCGAGGCCGGCAAGAACCTCGGTCTCCGGGCGCACGACGAACACGCCGGGGCGGGCGGCCAGGGTTAAGCCTCGGAAGAACATGCGACTGGTGACGTGCTGAAGGGGAATGCGCAGGGCCCTCTCCTCCACCGCCGCTCGCAGTTTCTCCGCCTGATCCACGTTCAGCTCCGCCGGCAGGTCCCACTGGGACGAGGCGTCACACGCCCACTCGAGCAGCTCACGCACGTCCGCATCAACCGAGTCGATGCCAGCGTTCGCCAGGCGCTCGCGAGCCCAAGCGCGCGCCTGCACGACAGACCACGTCCCCATGTCGCCTCCGATCATGACTGCGCGGCGGCGGCCAGCCGCTCGGCCTCATCAGCTTCCTGCAGCGAAGCGATCACTGCATCGAGCGCACCCGACAGAACCGCGTCCAGGTTGTGAGCCTTGAAGCCCGTGCGGTGATCCGCGATACGGTTCTCCGGGAAGTTGTAGGTACGGATGCGCTCCGAGCGGTCCACGGTACGTACCTGAGACAGACGCTGGGCCGAGGCCTCGGCTTCCTTCTTCGCCCTCGCTTCGGCGGCCAGGCGCGAGGCCAGCACGCGCAGCGCGGCCTCCTTGTTCTGCAGCTGCGACTTCTCGTTCTGCATCGACACGACGATGCCCGAAGGAATGTGCGTGATGCGCACGGCAGAGTCAGTCGTGTTGACCGACTGACCGCCGGGACCACTCGACCGGTAGACGTCGATACGCAGATCGTTCGGGTCGATGACGATCTCCTCGTCGTCCTCGATCTCCGGCATGACGAAAACGCCGGCGGCGCTCGTGTGGATGCGGCCCTGCGATTCGGTCACGGGCACGCGCTGCACGCGGTGCACGCCGCCCTCGTACTTCAGGTGCGCCCACACGCCCTCATCGGGAGCGGGGGTACCCTTCGCGCGAATCGCGAGCGTGATGTCTTTGAAGCCGCCGAGCTCCGTGTGGGTCGCGCTCATCTCGGTCACGCTCCAGCCGTGCGCCTCCGCGTAGCGGGCGTACATGCGGGCCAGATCGGATGCGAACAGCGCGGATTCTTCGCCGCCCTCACCCGCCTTGATCTCGAGGATGACGTCCAACGCGTCCTCGGGGTCACGGGGAGCCAGAATCTTCACGAGTGCCTCGTGGGCAGCCGCTTGCTCTTCTTCGAGAGCGGGAACCTCGTCGGCGAAGGAGCGGTCTTCGGCAGCCAGCTCGCGCGCAGCCTCAAGGTCTCCCGAGGCGGCGGCAAGCCGATCAGCGGCGGCCTTCACGCGTCCAAGCTCGGCGTAGCGTCGACCGACTCGGCGCATCAGCTGCGGGTCCGCCAGCGTCTGGGGATCCGCCATCTGCGCCTCGACCTGCTCATATTCCTGCAGCAGGGGGCCCAGGGCACCGAGTTCATCAGTCGCGGCCACGATTCACCACTTCCTTCGTTCGATACAGTTGACAAAGCGGCGGCGCCGTCGGCCATAGGGCCAACGACACCGCCGTTGAGCTAGCCGCTCACCCTCACTTGGAGGGGCGCACGCGCTTGCCGTAGCGAGCCTCGAACTTGGCGACGCGGCCGCCGGTGTCGAGGATCTTCTGCTTGCCCGTGTAGAACGGGTGGCAGGCCGAGCACACGTCCACGCGCATCTCACCGGAGGTGATGGTGGAACGGGTGTGGAACGTGTTGCCGCACGTGCAGGTCACGACGGTGTCCACGTATTCGGGGTGAATACCCTTCTTCATGGAGTTTCTCCTGGATCGTTTGGTGCCCCGGGTCCGGACATGCAGCGTCCCCCGCATCTGGCGAGGGCTCGCCCTCCAGCACGCTAGCAGCGCCTGGGGCATGCCGGTGAACCGGTAAAGCCGACACGACATTATCGCACATGCCCCCACCCCCTTCAACGAGGGAAGGCCCCCGCGGGCGTGACATCGGCTATGGGCGAACACGACGCTCGCGCCCGTCATCCCCATCGGGAGCACGAGGCCGGCTCTCGCCGCTGCGCTTAATGCGTGCTTCCGCGCGGACCGACGTTCGCGGCCGACCTCAGGTAGTTCGCCTGAGAGGGGCCGTACCGCGAGGTTCCGTCCCACACGAGGTAGCGGTGGAGGTACGCGGGAGGCACGTAGAGCTGCGCGCCAAACGCCGTGAAGATCGCGGTGGAGTGGGCCGCACTCCCCTTGAGGTTGATACCTGCGCTATTTGCCGTCAGGCGGATCGCCTGGCCGGGGTTGTAGGTGTACGTCACGCCGGCGATCCGGTACGCGCCGAGGTAGCGCGTCTCGTTGGTGCGCAGCTTCTCCCCCGCGCCGTTCCTCCAGCGCTTGTAACGCCTCCGCCCGATCATGGACGTGTCGGCACCGAGAGCCGCCTCGATGAGGCGTACCAGGCGTACCCGGGCCTCGTCGGCGATCCGATCGAGCTGCGTGAGCGCCTCGGCAGGATCCATCTGCGCGCACTCAAGGCTCGCCCCCAGGTCGTTCGCGGCCAGGCGCTGATCATTGAGCCACAGCTTGAGGGACGCCGCCATGCTCAGGACCGCCGGCTCGGAGCTTCGCCGCTGGACAGTCTCTGTGAGGGTCTCGACGACGGTCAGGTCCTCGTACACCGGACCCAGCTCGTTGTTCCACACCGCGCGCCAGTCAGGAGCGAGCGCGAACAAATCGCGCGCGGCTATCAACGCGACGTGCGCATCCATCAGGCCGTGGAAATCCTTGACGATCGTCTCCGCTTCCCAAGCCGTTGCGGCGCTCAACGAAGCGAGGAACGGAATCGAAGCCTCCGCAGTGATGCGAGCGCGCAGATTGTCGCGCTCAGCCCGAGCGGCCTCGAGGCGCGCGCTCAGACCACGGTCATAGCGCCCGGGCACAAGGAGCGGGCAGAAGGTACGCTCGGCCTCAAGGTGACGCTTCTCAAGCGCGTCCCATTCGTCGCAGGCCTTGCGCGTGTTCTCGCGGGCAAGGCGGCGCAGCATCCACCCGCGCACCCACAGGCCAATGCCCACCAGAGACGTCACCCACGCGTACCAGGTGGGCCACGCAAGAGCCTGCGTAGCACCGATGGAGACGGCGATGCCGAGCCACACGGGGGCCACCAGAAAGAGGGCCAGACCCGCCAGGAGTCGCGCACAGCCACGCACGCTGCGCATGACCGAACGAGGGCGCTGGGGTGCATTCCTCATCGTTTGTGTTGCCGGAGACGTCATGCCTCCACTCTGGCACGAATGGCGATCAGTTGCCCGGTATCCCGATGGGACTGAGACTCAGAAGGACGAGGAGGAGCCGGAGCCTGAGAAGCCACCCGAGGATGAGCCGTAGTCCGCTGAACTGGTCGAGGAGCTGGACGGGTCGTAGTCGACGTAGCGATCGAGGTACGTCGGGTACGCCCACACGGACACATTGTTCGACTGGAACCGACCAGTCCTCTCCGCAGCCTTGCCCGTGAGGCGAACGCCCGCAGAGTTCGCGGTCAAACGGATCGTCGAGGCGGGATTGTACTCGTGGCGGTGCCCGTCACTCACGTACGTGCCCTTGTAGAGCACATCGCTGGCGCTGACGGTGCCACCCCTGTTGGTCTCCCAGTGTTCGTAGCGCGCACGCCCCGACGAGGAGGTGTCGGCGACGAGTGCCTGTCCGATAAGCTTCGTCAGGCGCGCCCGGGACTCGTTCGCGATTCGATCCAACTCGTCGAGAGCCTGCACCGGAGTGATGTCCGCGCGCTCCAGGCTATTTCCGAGGCCGACGATGATGTCCCTCTGCTCGTTCGTCCAGCGGTTAAACGCCTCCACTGCGTTCTTCACTTGACGCTTCTTGACCCGGTTGCGCACCTTGACCGAGATGGAATCCGCCGCCAGCAGGTCTTCGAAGACCGGACCCACCTCGTTGTCCCACAGGGTGCGCCACCGTGGTGCCAGCGCGAAAAAGTCGCGGGCGGCAAAGATCGCGTCATCGGCGGCCGACAGCAGCTCAATATCTTCGAGCAGATCCTTCCTTTCGCTCGCCGCGCCGGCGCTGAGGGATCCGAAGAACCCTGGGGATCGCAGAACGGAGACACGCTCGCGCACCTTCTCGCGCTCTTGGTTGGCGCACCCGTAGCGCACGGTCAGCCCCTTGCTGTAGTAACCGGCTTCGATGATCGAGTGGAAGGCTCGATCCACCTCTGAACGGCGTTCCTCCATCTGTCTCCATGCCTCGACAATACGCACCGAACTTTCTCTCACAGTGCGACGCAGGCTGTGCCCGCGCACGAGGACGCCGATGCCCGTGAGCGAGATGAGCCACCCCATCCAGTGGGGCCACACGACTCTGTTCTCGATGCTGCGGCCCGATTCGTTCGGAATGTACGCGGCTGCCTTCGTGGCCGCCGCGACCATCCCCTCACTCCAGCGGCCCGCACGGAAGTCATCCTTCGCGGCGTCCTGAATCTCCTCTTGAACGGACAGCACCGGGGCGATGTCCTCGCCGAAGTATGTCCCCACCTTGCGGTAGGTGGGCGACACCGACAGGATCAGGTAGCCGTCGGCCCATTCATACCCATTGGGGGAGATCCACTCCTTGTGCCCAGCACGCGCGTACTTCAGGGTCGCCTCGTCCAGGTTGTCGTCCACCAGGTCATCCGTCGACAAGATGACGAGGTGGACGGGACGCGCGAACGCAACGCCGCCGAGGACATCTTGCAACGTTCGACCGTCGATCGGCTCGAAGCTCCCCGTCTCGTCGTACACGTTGACGGACGGAGTGACGAGTTCGTTTGCCGGCACCGTGGGGCGGGTGTAATCAACGAGGGAGAATACCAGCCACACGGGAACGAAGATCGCCATGACGACACCCAGCAGGATGCGCCCTGCACCGAGTGCCGAGCACTGCACGTCGCGTACCGTCATGTGTCCGCGTTCCTCGTTTGCCGATTCGGTCGTCGTAGAAGTCATACAGCCACTCTGACACGACGGTCAGGTTCGCGCTCGGCGGTTCAGCCGCTTTCGAGACAGGAAAACGGGGCAAGCGTCTATCGTTCAGGTCGACGAGGAAGCGTCACCGCCCTCATCCACGTCGTCGCTCAGGTATCGATCGAGATACATCGGCAGCAGGTAGACGGGCGAGCAGCCAGCCGTCAGGACACCGGTAGCCGGGGCTGGCATCCCTTCGAAGTCAACACCCGCGGAGTTTGTGATCAGTCGGATCGTGGCTGCCGGGTTGTACTCGACATCATTGTCGGCCTCCTCGCTCCAGTAGCATCCGTCGTACTCCGCGTTCGCCGCGCTCAGGCTGATGCCCTCCCCCTTCCACCGCGCGTAGCGTCGCCGTCCGAGCGACGAGGCATCGGTTGCAAGAGTCGTCTCAATGAGCTCGGCGGTGCGCGCTCGCGCCTCGTTGGTCATCCGGTCGAGTTCTTCCAGTGCCTGAGCGGGATCGATCTGCCCACCCTCAAGGCGTTTACCGAGGTCGCTCACCGTGTCCTTGTTATCCCCCACGCGCTCCCGAAACGCCTCAATCTCTGCCAGAGTGCCCGGGTCCGTAGTGGCTGCTTCGAGACTATCCGCCACGTCGTCAAGCACGTCCATGTCTTGGATGAGCGGACCGACCTCGTTGTCCCACACCTCGCGCCAGCCGGGCGCGAAGGCGAACAAGTCGCGCGCCGCCATGATCGCGGCATCCGCGTGCGCCAGGCGTTCCATCCGCGCAAGGATCTCATCCCCCGCGCCGCTCGACGTCTCGCTCAGCGACGCGAAGAAACCCGGTGACCTGTGCGCGGCGATCCGAGCGCCAACCCTGGCGCGTTCAGCTCGGGCGTGCTCGTGGCGCGCCGTCAGTGCACTCTCGTAGTGTCCAGCGCCGACGAGCGTGGAAAACACGCGCTCGACCTGCGCCCGCTGGCTCTCCAATGCCGCCCATTTCTCAGCGATCAACGCTCGTTTCTGGCGTCCCGAGCGTCGAAGACCGGCACCGCGCGACAGCACGCCGATTCCGCAGAGCACCATAACCCAGCCGGTCCAATGCGGCCAGTCCAGCCCATCCCCGACCCCATGAAGGGCCCGATCATAGAATGCGATTCCCAGCTGAAGGGGAGCCACCAGCACGAGAAAGAGGCCAAGGATGAGGCGCGCACATCCGCGCACAGTGCTCCAGGATCGGCGCGAGTTCTCCTGTGTCGCCTGCGCATTGATCGGATTCGGTGCCATGTTCACCATGCCCCAAGTCTGACACAGGCCCTCATCAGTTGTCCGGTACTCGCGAGCAGGCCTGACAAGAAAACGGGGCGAGCGGCTCTCGCCACTCGCCCCGCTCTCACCCGCCGATCACTCGGAGGGCGTCGTCTTCTGGATGAGCATGAGGAACTCAGCGTTGGATTGAGTCTCCTTGAGCTTGTCGAGGACAAGCTCGAGGCCCTGCTGCTGATCGAGGGTGCCCAGGACGCGGCGGAGCCTCCACATGATGCGCAGCTCCTCGGGCTTGAAGAGCAGCTCCTCGCGACGGGTGCCCGACGCGTTGAGGTCGATCGCGGGGAAGATACGGCGCTCAGCGAGCTGACGCGACAGGCGCAGCTCCATGTTGCCGGTGCCCTTGAACTCCTCGAAGATGACCTCGTCCATCTTCGAGCCCGTCTCCACCAGGGCGGAGGCGATGATCGTCAGCGAGCCACCCTCGGAGATGTTGCGGGCGGCACCGAAGAACTTCTTCGGCGGGTACAGCGCGGACGCGTCCACGCCGCCAGAGAGGATGCGGCCCGAGGCGGGCGCAGCAAGGTTGTAGGCACGCGACAGACGCGTGAGCGAGTCAAGAAGGACGACGACATCCTGGCCCAGCTCGACGAGGCGCTTGGCGCGCTCGATCGCGAGCTCGGCGACGGTCGTGTGGTCCGATGCAGGGCGATCGAAGGTGGAAGCGATGACCTCACCCTTGACGATCGAGCGCATGTCGGTGACCTCTTCGGGACGCTCGTCCACCAGGACGACCATGAGGTGCACCTCGGGGTTGTTCAGCTCGATAGCCTTGGCCATCTGCTGGATGACCATCGTCTTACCGGCCTTGGGCGGGGAGACGATGAGGCCACGCTGGCCCTTGCCGACGGGGGCGACCAGGTCGATGACGCGCGGCGTGTAGGCCTTGGGAGAGGTCTCCATGCGCAGCTGCTCGGAGGGGTAGACCGGCGTCAGCTTGCCGAACTCGCGGCGCGCCTGCGCCTGCTCGATCGTCATGCCATTGACGGAGTCGACGCGCACGAGGGCGTTGTACTTCTGGCGCTGGCGTTCGCCCTCGCGGGGCAGGCGCACGGCACCGGCAACCGCATCACCGGCGCGCAGGCCCCAGCGACGCACGTTGCCGAGCGTCACGTAGACATCGTTCGGGCCGGGCAGGTAGCCGGAGGTGCGCACGAAAGCGTGGTTCTCCTGGATGTCGAGAATGCCGGCGATCGGCGCAAGGTTGTCCTCGCCGCCGCGCGCGGGACGGTTCTCGCGGTTCTCGCCGCGGT
Source organism: Sanguibacter keddieii (assembly GCF_001064145.1). Classification (GTDB taxonomy): domain Bacteria; phylum Actinomycetota; class Actinomycetes; order Actinomycetales; family Actinomycetaceae; genus Pauljensenia. The sequence continues at coordinate 258,468 of NZ_JVOJ01000037.1, read as the reverse complement.
TCTCGCGGTTCTCACGGCCCTCGCCGCGGTTCTCGCGGTTCTCACGGTCGCGACGACCACGGCGGCCGCGTTCACGGCGAGGGCGACGAGCCTCGGTGTCATCGCCGTCGGGCAGCTCAATGTTCAGAACGGTCTCGACGACGGTCGTGTCGGGTTCCGGGGTGGGCTCGGTGCGCTCGGCGGCCGGCAGCGGCAGGTCGAGGGTGACGTGCGCAGGCTCGACGGCACCCTGGCTCACCGCGCGGCGGCGGCGCGAGCGTCGCGGAGCCTCGGCCGGAGCATCGGAGGCGAGAGCCTGCTCCGCAGGCTTATCGGAGACCGGCTTCTCGGCCTTATCAGCCTTCTTCTTGGACGAGGCAGGTGCTTCCTCTCGGGGAGCCGTCTCCTGCGGGGTCGAGGCGCCGGCACCGTTGCTCAGCAGCTCGATCAGCTGGGGCTTACGAAGTTGGGAGATGCCCTTGAGGCCGCGGGAGGCGGCCAGAGCCTTCAGCTCAGGCAGCTTCATCGCCGACAGCGACGCGGTCGTCTCGGCGGAGGGTTCGTTGCTCACGAAGTGATCCTTACTGGAATGCGCCCACAGCGGGCGAGGTGATTGCTCAAGCACACGAAAAAGCTTGATCAGGAAGATGCGCGAAAGAGGCGCATCACGAAGGCCGAAGTCGAACAGTCGTCTCGACCTGAAAAAAATATAGCAAGACCGCCAGCCCGCTGTCGATTAGACGGCACGGCTGGCGGTGCTTGCGCAGAAACTCACAGCGCGCAAACGCTCAGAATTCCACCTTTGACAGGCTTCCGCGGGTAATCTGCACGCCCTGGGGCGCCACCCCCATCGGGACGACTCGCCACCCGGCGGCTGCGGCGTCTCGGCGGATATCGGCGCCGATGGACTCCAGAGAGAGGACTGTGGGACCCGCGCCGGAGACGACGGCCGCGAAGCCGGCACCGCGCAGCCAGTCGACGAGGGCGAGGGAGGGTTCCATCGCGGCCCGCCGCTGCTCCTGGTGCAGGCGATCGCGCGTGGCCTCCATGAGGAGCGAGTGCAGGTCCACTCCCCCGCTCGCCTGTGCATTGCCCGAGAGGACGGCAGCCAGCAGAGCACCGCGGGCAACGTTGAAGCTCGCGTCGCCGTGTGGCACGGTAGCAGGTAGCGCGGCACGCGCGGCAGCGGTGCGCAGCTCAAAGTCCGGGATGAAAGCGACCGGGTGAATGCCATCGGGCGGCGTCAGGCACACGCTGCCGACCTCGGAAGTCCCCTCATTCATCCAGGACACGGTGGCACCACCGAAGACGGCGGGAGCGACGTTGTCGGGGTGGCCCTCCATGTGGGAGCCGATCTCGAGGATCTCCTGGCGGCCGAGAACGTCCGCGTCCCCGATGAGCGCGCGCGCAAGCGTCACGCCGGCGACGATGGCGCTCGCAGAGGAACCCAGGCCTCGGGAATGGGGAATGCGATTCGTGCAGTGCATGCGCACGCCCACCTGGGGCGCGCCGACGCGGTCGAGCGCGAGGCGCAGGGCGCGCACGACAAGATTGTCCTCGCCCTGCTCAACGTTTCCGGCTCCCTCACCCTCGACGACGACCGAGGTCGCCCCCGTCGTCGCGTGGACCGAGACCTCGTCCCACAGCTCCAGGGCGAGGCCCATGGAGTCGAATCCGGGTCCGAGGTTCGCGCTGGTCGCGGGAACCTTCACCGCAACGAAATCATCACGCAGGCGCACGTCACTCACCCTCGACACGGATCGTGGAGGTCACTTCGCGCACGGCGTCCGACACGGACAGCGCGCGGGCGACGGCGCGCAGGTCGGCCTCGCGGGCACGGTGGCTGGTCACGACGATGACGCAGGCACCGGGCACCTCGTCGTTGCGCTGGTGCACGGACTGGATGGAGACGCCGTGGCGGGCAAAAATGCCGGCCACGTCGGACAGGACGCCCAGGCGATCCTCGACCTGCAGACGGATCTGGTAGCGCGTGTACGTCGAGCCGGGATCGAGGATCGGCAGGTGGGCGTAGACCGACTCGCGCGGGGCGTGCCCACCGAAGGCGCGGTGATGCGCCGCGGCGACGAGATCCGACAGGACCGCAGAGGCGGTGGGAGCGCCGCCCGCACCCTGGCCGTAGAACATGAGGCGACCCGCGGCCTCACCCTCGACGAGGATCGCGTTGAAGGCACCGTCGACCGAAGCGAGAGGGTGATCGGAGGGAACCTGTGCGGGATGGACGCGCATGGCGACGCCCTCGCGTCCATCCTCGCCGATGCGACGCTCGGCGATTGCCAGAAGCTTGATGGTGTGGCCGACGCGAGCGGCCTCCTCCATGTCTTCCGTGGTGATGCTCGAGATTCCCTCGACCGCGACGTCGTCGATTCCGACGCGCGTGTGGAAGGCCAGGGACGCCAGGATGGAGCACTTGGCTGCGGCATCGAAGCCCTCGACGTCTGCGGTGGGGTCGGCCTCGGCGAAACCGAGGTCCTGTGCCTGCTTGAGAGCATCCTCGTAGCTGAGGCCCTTGGTGCTCATCGCGTCGAGGATGAAGTTGGTCGTGCCGTTGACGATGCCCATCACGGTCGTGATGCGGTCGCCGGCGAGGGACTCGCGCAGGCCGTACACGACGGGGACGGCACCCGCGACGGCGGCCTCGTAGTAGAGGTCAGCGCCATTGGATGCGGCGGCCTCGTACAGCTCGGGGCCGTGCGCGGCCAGAAGGGCCTTGTTGCCCGTGACGACCGAGATGCCCTGGTTGAGGGCGCGCAGCACGAGGGTGCGGGCGGGCTCGATGCCGCCGATCAGCTCGACGACGAGGTCCATGTTGTCGATCGCCTCCGCCGGGTCGGTCGTCAGCAGCTCGCGGTCGATCGGAGCGTCACGCGGGGCATCCACATTGCGGACGAGGACGCGGCGCACCTCCATTTCAGCGCCCGAGCGAGCGGCGAAATCCTCGCGACTGGACTGCAGGATGCGAATGACCTGGCTACCGACGGTTCCGGCTCCAAGAACGCCAACTCCGAGGACGGGACGGGGTGCAGACATAGGACTTTTTCTCCTTTGTGGGACGGGCACTGATACCAGTGTAGGTGGTCAAAGGCCCCCTCCCCTAACGGGGACCTTCGTCCTATAATTGAGGCGCGAGAGACTTTCGACCCACACCCCTGAGACACAGAACATAGATCGATGGGCGAAACAGGTTGTCTGGTCCGCATCGACCGTAGGACAATAGACCCAAGCGCCGGAATCCGGCGCACTGACGGAGCGATGCTCCCAACGACCGTCCCCACAGGGAAACGGAAAATCCGAGAAGAGGAAGAATGACGACAGCAGACCAGAAAGCCTGGGAAGGTTTTGTCAAGGGTAACTGGTGCGATGAGATCGACGTCCGCGACTTCATCCAGCTGAACTACACCCCGTATGAGGGCGACGCCTCGTTCCTGGCTGGCCCCACTGAAAAGACCATGCGGGTCTGGAACACCCTCGAGGAAAAGTACCTCTCCGAAGAACGCAAGGTGCGCATCCTCGACGTTGACACCGACACCCCGGCCGACATCGACGCCTTCAAGCCCGGTTACATCTGTGAGGACGACAACGTGATCGTCGGCCTCCAGACCGACGCTCCGCTCAAGCGCGCGATGATGCCGAACGGCGGCTGGCGCATGGTCGAGACGGCCATCCACGAGGCCGGCAAGGAATACAACCCCGAGGTGAAGAAGATCTTCACCCAGTACCGCAAGACCCACAACGACGCGGTCTTCGACATCTACACGCCGCGTATTCGCGCTGCTCGTTCCTCCCACATCATCACCGGCCTGCCGGACGCCTACGGCCGTGGCCGCATCATCGGTGACTACCGCCGCGTGGCCCTCTACGGTGTTGATCACCTCATCGCCGAGAAGCAGAAGGACAAGGATCGCTACGCCGACCAGCCCTTCTCCGAGCACTGGGCGCGCTACCGCGAGGAGCACTCCGAGCAGATCAAGGCCCTGAAGAAGCTGAAGAACCTGGCACAGTCCTACGGCTACGACATCTCCGGCCCGGCCACCAACGCGCACGAGGCCGTGCAGTGGACCTACTTCGGCTACCTGGCTTCCGTGAAGTCTCAGGACGGCGCCGCTATGTCGATCGGCCGCCTGTCGGGCTTCTTCGACTGCTACTTCGAGCGCGACCTGAAGAACGGCACGCTGGATGAGTCCGGCGCGCAGGAGATCATCGACGCCCTGGTCATCAAGCTGCGCATCACCCGCTTCCTGCGCACCGTCGCCTACGACCAGATCTTCTCGGGCGACCCCTACTGGGCCACCTGGTCGGACGCTGGCTTCGGCGACGACGGCCGTACGCTGGTCACCAAGACCTCCTTCCGCCTGCTCCAGACGCTGGTGAACCTTGGCCCGGCCCCCGAGCCGAACATCACCATCTTCTGGGACGAGAACCTGCCCCGCGGCTACAAGGAGTTCTGCGCCCGTATCTCGATCGAGACCTCGTCGATTCAGTACGAGTCCGATCCGCAGATCCGCGCCCACTGGGGCGACGACGCCGCCATCGCGTGCTGCGTGTCCCCCATGCGCGTCGGCAAGCAGATGCAGTTCTTCGGCGCCCGCGTGAACGCCGCCAAGGCCCTGCTCTACGCCATCAACGGCGGCCGCGACGAAATGAGCGGCAAGCAGGTCATGGAAGGCTACGAGCCCGTCCAGGGCGACGGCCCCCTCGACTTCGACGACGTGTGGAAGCGCTACGAGGAGATGCTCGACTGGGTGGTTGGCACCTACGTTGAGGCCCTCAACATCATCCACTACTGCCACGATCGCTACGCATACGAGGCCATCGAGATGGCTCTGCACGACGCCGAGATCATCCGCACCATGGGCTGCGGCATCGCAGGTCTGTCCATCGTTGCCGACTCGCTGGCCGCCATCAAGTACGCGAAGGTTTACCCGATCCGCGACGAGACCGGCCTGGTCGTCGACTACCGCACCGAGGGAGACTTCCCGACCTACGGCAACGACGATGACCGCGCCGACGACATCGCCGCGACCGTCGTCCACACCGTCATGGACAAGATCCGCGCGATCCCCATGTACCGCGACGCGATCCCGACCCAGTCGGTCCTGACGATTACCTCGAACGTCGTCTACGGCAAGGCCACCGGTTCCTTCCCGTCGGGCCACGAGAAGGGCACCCCCTTCGCCCCCGGCGCAAACCCGGAGAACGGCATCGACACGCACGGCATGGTCGCCTCCATGCTGTCGGTCGGCAAGCTGGACTACAACGACGCGCTCGACGGCATCTCGCTGACGAACACGATCACCCCGCAGGGCCTGGGCCGCTCCAAGGAAGAGCAGATCCAGAACCTGGTCGGTATCCTCGACGCCGGCTTCGTCCCCGACGATTCCTGCGCCTACGACGGCACCAAGGGCTACTGATCCACCATCGGCGGGGATCAACTCGTATCCCTATGTTGATCCCCGCCACCCAACCCGTGGGTGAGGCCGCGACCCGGCCTGCCCAGCCGGCACCGCCGGAGTCTCACAATTAAGGAGAAATGTTATGGCAACCAAGACCTACGAAGAGCGTCTCGCTGACATGAAGGCCGCCCGCGAGGAGCGCGGCGACAAGGATGGCCTGTACCACGCGAACATCAACGTTCTCGAGGAGTCCACGCTGAAGGACGCGATGGAGCACCCCGAGAAGTACCCCAACCTGACCGTTCGCGTTTCCGGCTACGCCGTGAACTTCGTCAAGCTCACCCGTGAGCAGCAGCTGGACGTCCTGTCCCGCACCTTCCACCACTCGGCCTGATAGCTGATTGGAGTGGGGCGTCGGGCAACGCTCGGCGCCCCACTACTATGTCTGCCCTCGTCGGCGCACGCCGCTGACGATCCACGGCCTCGTTCCCATCACGGCCACCGCGCCCACTCAACCGCGAAGAAGGAATCATGTCGCAGCCCCTCGCTCTCCCCACGTTCCGCGAGCAGGATTTCCAAGCTCCCCAATCCCGTACCGTCGGCGCTGGCGTCGAGGGTCTGGAGGAGATCACGGACCTGGAGCGCTCTGAGCGCCTGCGTCGCATGCGTGAGGGCACGCTGGGTTCCATTCACTCCTGGGAGCTCGTTACTGCGGTTGACGGCCCCGGCACGCGCATGACGGTTTTCCTCAACGGCTGCCCGCTGCGCTGCCTGTACTGTCACAACCCCGACACATTCCTCATGAAGGACGGCGCTCCCGTGTCCGACACGGAGCTGCTCTCGCGCATTGCCCGCTACCGCCGCATTTTCCGCACGACGAACGGCGGTATCACCCTGTCCGGCGGCGAGGTCCTCATGCAGCCCCAGTTCGCCAAGCGCATCCTCATGGGAGCCAAGGAGATGGGCGTGCATACCTGCATCGATACCTCCGGTTTCCTGGGCGCGAACTGCGACGACGAGATGCTCGATGCCATCGACCTGGTGCTCCTGGATGTCAAGAGCGGTAACGAGGAGACCTACAAGAAAGCAACGGGACGCGCCCTGGCACCCACGATCGAGTTCGGCGATCGCATTGCCGCGCGCGGTGGCGCGACGCGCATCTGGATTCGTTTCGTCCTTGTTCCGGGCCTGACCGACGACCCCGAAAACGTCCGCCAGGTCGGCGAGATCGTCTCCCGATGGAAGGACGTCATCGATCGCGTTGAGGTCCTCCCCTTCCACCAGCTGGGCAAGGACAAGTGGCACTCGCTGGGTCTGGAATACCATCTGGAGGACACGAAGGCCCCCACGCCCGAGGCCACCGAGGAGGTCCGCAACTACTTCCGTTCGCTGGGCTTCGAGGTCCACTAACCTCTATGAACTCGCCGGGACCCCGGGAGGAAGTTCAGGCTTAGGCTCGCTCCCCCGGGGTCCATGTGTGTCCGCAGGCACCCCATCCGCGCTCGGTGATGGCCTGCTGGGCCTGCGCTGCGTAGGGCTCGGCGAGGCGGTCAACGTAGAGCGTGCCCTGCAGGTGGTCGTATTCGTGCTGGAAGATGCGCGCGAGCCAGCCGCGGGCGTGCACTTCGATGGCGTTGCCGTCCACGTCGTAGCCGCGCAGGACCGCGCCGAGCGCGCGGCGTAGGGGGTAGCCGTAGCCAGGCACTGATAGGCAGCCCTCGGATTCGCGCGCCACGTCGGGTTCGTCGGGCAGGATAGCGCCCGCTCCCTCGGTGTCCCACACGAGGTCGAGCGTGGGGTTGACGACGACGCCACTCAGGGTCGTGTTGAAGCCGCGCGCGGGTCCCTCGTCGAGCTGGAGGACGTCGCGGTAGTAAGAATCGAAGGAGCCGGTGCCGCCGTAGCTCCACACGAAGACCTGGGAGCCGACGCCCACCTGGGGTGCGGCAAGGCCGACGCCGGGCGCGGCGCGCATCGTCTCGATCATGTCGGCGACGAGGTCGCGCAGCTCCGAATCGAAAGACTCGATCGGGGCTGCGACCTGGTGCAGGACCGGTTCGCCCGTGATGCAGATCGGCAGGATGCTCATGCGTGATCTCCCGTGTGTGCGATGACTCCGACGCCCGCCGCTTCGATCGCGCGCGGGGTGGTGGGGTCTAGGTCTTTGATGACGCGGGCGGGGTTGCCGACCGCGATGCTGTTGGCGGGGATGTCTCGGGTGACGACGGTGCCGGCTCCGATGATCGAGTTTTCGCCGATGGTGACGCCCGGGCACACGACGACGGAGCCGCCCAGCCACACGTTGTCTTCGAGGGTGATCGGCGCTGAGGACTCCCATTTCGCTCGACGAGGCCCGGGCTCGGTTGGGTGGATCGCCGTGTAGAGCGAGCAGTTCGGGCCGATGAGCACGTCGGCGCCGATGACGACCGGGGCGACGTCGAGCACGGTCAGGCCGTAGTTGGCCCAGGAACCATCGCCGATGGAGATGTTGTGCCCGTAGTCGACGCGAAGCGGAGGCCGGATGTCGACGCCCTCCCCCACCCGGCCGAGAACCTGGGCAAGCAGGTAGCGGGCGATGTCCGGGTCACTGGGGTGTGCCTGCTCGTAGAGGCTCAGGAGGCGAACTGCGCGCTTCGTGAGCGAGGAGAGTTCATCGTCCGCGACGTAGTAGGTGCCGGCTTCCAGGCGCTGCGCGGGCGTGCGCTCGTCGTCGCGGAATCGGGGATCGTCGAAGTTCGTTCCCGGAGAGATGGTCATGCGACCAGGGTAGTCGAGGCCCTCTCGAGGCGGGGGGCGCGGCGCGCGTCGAGGTGGCCGAGGAGGGCGCGCAGCTGGGAGATGTCGGCGGCGGGATCCTCGGGATGCCACTGCACGCCGATCACGGGAGCGTCGATCGACTCGATGGCCTCGATCGTGCCGTCGGGGGCCTGCGCGCTGACCTGGAGGCCGGGCGCGAGCCGTGCCACGCGCTGGTGGTGCGCCGACGAGATGACCAGCTCGGAGTCGGTGAGGACGGAGGCCAGGGCGCGCTCGAGGTTAGTTCCCTCGCCGACGCGCACGCTGTGGCGGATGAAGCGGTGATCAGACAGGATCCGGTTGTTCGTGTGGGTGCCGTGGGCACCCTCGATGTGCTGCTCGAGCGTGCCACCCAGCGCCGTGTTAATGATCTGCATGCCGCGGCAAATGCCCAGGAGCGGGGTGCCCGTGCGCACGGCGTAGTCGACCAGGGCAATCTGTCCGCGGTCAGCGCGGTACCAGTGGCGTCCCTCGCCCTCGTAGCCCTGGGTGGCGCCGTACAGGCTGGGGTGGACGTCCTCGCCGCCCATGATGATGATCGCGTCGGCGTGCTGGGCGCGCAGGGCGGCACCCTCGGCACCGTCTTCCTGTGCGTACTCGCGGATAACGTTCCAGTTAGGCAGCGCGGCCTCAAGAAGACGATCCCACAGGCGCATGCAGATGTTGTTGTATGCCTCGTCCCCCGGGCGTGCCGGCAGGACGTTGGAAATCAACAACGTCGGCTTCGTGTGGTTCGTCATGGTCCCTATCATTGCAGTCTCGCGGCCACCGCGCCGGGTGCGTTCACGGGGTGGCCGATTGTGACAGCGCGGGTCCGTCCTCCGAACAGCTTGAGTACGCCGCTTCCCCACGCACGACGAGGCCGGGGCGGATCCGTGCGTTCACGCCCTCTCAGCCCCGGCCTCGTCCATCGGTGGTCAGTTCTCGTTCGCGAAGCGGTCCACGCGGGCGAGCAGCTCGGCCTTCTCATCGTCCGTGATCCACGCGATCTCGATGGAGTTGCGGGCGATGCGCTCCAGGTCCGCGCGGCCGAGGTTGAAACGCTGGGCGAGCGCCAGGTAGTTGTCTCCGATGTATCCGCCGAAGTAGGCGGGATCGTCGGAGTTGACGCTCACCTTGACGCCCGCGGCGGTCAGCTCGACGATCTCCTTACCCTTCATTTCCTCGGTGACGAAGGAGTTGGACAGGGGGCACGAGGTCAGGCCGATGCCGTGGTCGCGGGCGTAGGCGACCAGCTCCGGATCCTCGACGATGTTCGTGCCGTGGTCGAGGCGCTCGGCACCCAGCTCAGTCAGGGCCGCGCGAATGTTGTCGATTGAGCCAACCTGGTCGATGTCGCAGTGCATCGTCACGTGCAGGCCGGCCTCGCGGGCCAGGGCAAAGACTTCGGCAAACTTCGTGGGCGGGTTGTCGCGCTCGTCGGAGTCAAGCCCGACGCCGATGAACATGTCCTTGTAGGGCAGGGCCGCTTGGAGGGTCTCGAGCGCGGACTGCGCGCTCATGTCACGCAGGAAGCACAGGATGAGGTCGGCGGACAGGCCGGCCTCGCGGGCCTCGACAACGGCGCGGTAATAGCCGCGGATGACCGTCTCGATGGCGATGCCGCGCGTGGTGTGGGCCTGCGGGTCGAAGAAGCACTCGGCGCGCAGGACACCGTTGGCGCGGGCCCGCTCGAAGTAGGCGGCGGCCAGGTCGTGGAAGTCGTCCTCGTCCTGGAGGACGTCCATGGCCGGGTAGTAGACCGCCAGGAAGGACGTGAGGTCATTGAACTGGTAGGTGGCGCGCACCTCCTCGACCGTGGACTGGCCGATGTCGACGCCGTTCTTGCGGGCCAAGGCCAGCTTCAGATCGGGCTCAAGGGTGCCTTCCAGGTGCAGGTGCAGCTCGGCCTTGGGCAGACCGAAGGCGAAGTCGCAGGTCACGTCGGTGCTCATGTGTCCTCCACAGATAACAGGGCGGGTCTCGCGGAACAATTGTCCCACTCCACCCGCCCCGCGCTCAGGGAGGCCATATCGCGAACGGGGACGATGCTCACGCCCCGCCCAGCGTGTCAGGCTACTGGGCTCAGGCCAGCGCACCCATCGGGTCCCACGCCGGCAGGTGCAGCGGCTCCTCGGTGATAGCCGCGCGCAGCTCGGCGGGCAGGTCGTCCACGTGCACGGCCACCTCAAACACGTTGGCGTCGAACCAGGCGGCGTCCATCGTGAAGAAGCCCTTGTCGCCGCGGTCCTCGCCCCAGGAGTTCTCCACGCGGAAGCGGCGGGCGTTGCCCTCCTCGTCGATGTCGACGCCGGTGAAGAGCATCGCGTGGTTCATCGCGGACTCGCCGGTGTTGACGCGCTGCTCCTTCGAGGTGGAGAAGTCCACGCCGAACAGGTTGTCGAAGTCGTAGAGGCCGTCGACGAACAGGCCCGACGCGCGGTCGGACTGCTGGCTGCAGTCAGCGCCGAACCAGACGGCGCGGCCCGAGGCCAGGATGGAGGCCGTGATCTCGCGGATCTTCTCGACGGGGGTGTTCACGTAGAGGATCGGGCGGCCGCCGACGACGTTGCCCATGTGGTCGACCGTGAGTGTGTGGCCCTTGGGGTGCTCGGCGCGCGGGTCGTCCACGAGGCACACGTACTGCGTGAGGTCCACGTCCACGTAGCGGGAGTAGAACTCGCGCGGGGTGAGGACGCCGTCGCGGTGGAACTCGCCCTTGTCGTCGCGCCACTCCCACTCGAAGGAGGCCGGGGGTTCGCCCAGGCAGATGACGAGGATGCGCCACACGTCGGCCAGAGCGGCCTCCTTGACTTCGAGGATCTCCTCCTTTGAGGCTCCGGCCTCGATGAGGGAGCGCAGCTCGAGGGCAGTGCGGCGCAGGACGACCTTCAGGCGAGCGTTCATGGGAGCGGTGTGGCTGGAGGACTCGGTCTCGGGCATTGCGACCTTGGGGACGAGGCCGTGCTTGAGGTACACGGACACTGCCATGTCCCACTGGCCGCCGTCGGAGAGGACATCGCCGAGGAGGAACTGCAGGAGGCGGCCGTCGAGTTCTTCGGTCTTCGCGGTGGCGATGATGTCGGTGAGGAAGAAGTTGGCGCGTTCGAACTTGTCCCAGAACAGCACGTAGTTCTGCGAGAACTCGAAGTCCTTGAGGCCCAGGTGGGTGCGCGCGGTCGAGCGCAGCAGGTTCAGGGAGGAGAAGAGCCAGCAGCGGCCGGACTTCTTCTGCGACGTCACCTTCCAGTCGTCCACCTTGTGGGATACGACCGTGGGGGTCGCGACCACCTTGGCGCGGTCGAAGGCGACCGGCTCGACGCCGGCGTGGGAGACGGCGTTGCGTGCGACCGCGCGGGCGGAGTCTGAGGATGCGTGTAGGGAGGCGACAAATTCGTCGGTGATCTCGTGTGCCATGGGCCGAGGCGTTCCTTTCAATCGAGAGTCATTCTCTATAAGGATACGCGCTCACAATGACCCGGACGACTCACGTCCATTTAGAATGAGTGTTATTCATATTCAGAATGCGAAGGAGCATCAATGTTGGATCGTGGCGCGTCGGGACGCGAAATCGCTCTGCAGGCCGGGGACTACGAGGCGCGGATCGTCACCGTCGGCGCCGGATTGGCTGGCCTGCGCTACCGCGGGCACGAGCTCGTGGTGCCCCACGGCGTGGGCGAGTGTCCCCCGGGCTATCTCGGCAAGGTGCTCATGCCGTGGCCGAACCGCGTCGCCGGAGGCTCCTACTCGTGGGAGGGCACGTCCTACGATCTCCCCGTCGACGAGCCCGCATTCGGGACGGCCCTGCACGGTTTCGTGACCTTCCAGGAGTGGGACATTGTCGAGGCTGGCTCCTCCTCGGTCCTCCTGCGCACCCTCATCGCGGCGCGCTATTCCTACCCGTGGACGCTTCTTGCGTCCGCCCGCTACAGCCTGGATGCGGAGGCGGGCCTGAGCATCGAGCTGTCCGCGACGAACATCGGCGAGGGCCCCGCCCCCTACGGCGTCGGTTTCCACCCCTACCTGGCCGTCGACGGGCTACCGGCAGACGAGCTGGAGCTCGAGAATCCCGCCGCCATCATCTACGAGGCCGACGCGTCCATGATCCCGGTGGCCTCCCACGACGTGGCGGACTTCGGGTTGGACTTCCGCTCCCCCGCTCTCATTGGTGAGTCCCAACTGGACCACGCTTTCGCGGGCCTGCCCGAGGGCACCTGGACCGTGACGCTGCGCGACCCCGCCTCCGGCGTGGGCGTCTCCCTGTCCTCGGACGCGCGCTGGCTGCAGGTCTACTCGGCCGACTACATCGGCCGCGTGGGCGTGGCCGTCGAGCCGATGAGCTGCCCGCCCAACGCCTTCAACTCCGGCACGGACGTCGTCGCGCTGGGCGCAGGCGAGACCCACACGCTGAGCGCGCGGATCGCCGGCTTCAACAGCTGAGACAGCCCTAGTATTTTCCCGCGGCGGCGCGGATCAGCGTCAGAGCAACCGCACCTGCCGTGGAGGAACGCAGAACGTTGTCTCCCAGCCCGATCGTGCGGGCACCCGCGTCCACTAGCTGCGCGGTTTCCTCCGCTCCGATGCCACCCTCGGGGCCGACGATGAGCGCGATCCGTGCGGGCAGGGTCCCGTCCTCACTGGACTCTTGGATGCGGGCGAGAGCGGCTCCGAGCGAATCCGTCGCCTCCTCGTGGCAGACGAAGGCCACCCCGGCCTCGCCCGTCAGAGAGGCGGCCCAGGAGGCGAGTTCGCGGCTGTCCTTGACGTCCTCAACGACCGGGACGTAGGCGCGGCGCGACTGCTTGGCGGCCGCGCGGGCCACGCCCTCCCACTTCGCGCGCCCCTTCTCGGCCTTCGGGCCCTTCCACTGGACGATGGCACGCTGGGAGGCCCACGGGATCACCCTGTCGATACCGATCTCCGTACAGATCTCGACGGCGGCCTCGTCGCGCCCACCCTTAGCGAGTGCCTGAACGAGGATGACCTCGGGATTCGGGGCGTCCTCGCGCACGATCTTGCGCACGACAAGGGACAGTGAGGACTTGTCGCTCCCGCTCACCTCGCACGTCGCGCGCACCCCGGCGCCATCGACGACGTCGACCCACTCCCCCGCGCCGATGCGGCGCACCGAGGCAGCGTGACGCCCTTCGGCTCCCCCAAGGGTCGCGTTATCCCCCACGGACAGGGATTCAAGGGCCGGGGTCAGGTCCGAGCCGAGGAAAACGGGCAGCGTCACAGCGCATCACCCCATGAAGGTGTCGCGGAGCTTGTCAAAGAACGAGGCCTGCTGACGATGGGGCTCTACGCGCACCTCGCCGCGGACCTTCGCCAGATCCTCGAGCAGCTCGCGCGACTTGTCGTCGAGCTTCTTGGGGATCTGAACGTCCACGTGCACGTGCATCGAGCCGCGGCCCGAACGCTGCAGGTGACCGACGCCCAAGCCCTCCAGGACAATGTCGTCGTTGGGCTGAGTGCCCGGGTTGATCGTCACGTTCTTCTTGCCGTCGAGGGTCTCCAGCTCGAACTCGGTGCCCAGCGCGGCGGTGGTCATCGGGATCGTGATCCACGTATGCAGGTCGTCGCCTCGGCGATCGAACACGGGATGCTTCTTCTCGCGGATCAGCAGATACAGGTCGCCGTTCGGGCCGCCGCCGGGGCCGACCTCGGCCTCGCCGCTGACGCGGATCTGGGTCCCCTCGGAGGCGCCCGCCGGGATGTTGATGTTGAGGGTGCGGCGCGTGCGCACGCGACCCGCTCCCGAGCACTCGGCGCACGGGGTCGCAATCGTGTTGCCGTATCCCTGACACGACGGGCAGGGAGCCTGCGTCTGCATGCGACCGAAGATCGAGTTCTGAATCTGGGTGACGAAGCCCGAACCGTGGCAGGTGGCGCATTGCGTGGGCGAGGTACCCGGCTGACACATTGAGCCGTTGCAGGCGTCGCACAGGACGTGGGTGTCGAAGGAGACCTCCTTGGCGGCACCGAACGCGGCGTCCTCCAGGGTGATGTCGACGGTCACCTGCTTGTCCTTACCGCGACGCACCCGGGAAGCCGGGCCCGCAGCGGATGCGCCGAAGCCGCCGCTGAACATAGCCTCAAAGATGTCGGAGAATCCGCCGAAGCCGGCACCCGCTCCCGCGCCACCGCCGCGCAGCGCGTCGGGACCGCCGATGTCGTACATCTGGCGCTTCTCGGGATCCGAGAGCGTCTCGTAGGCAACGGACAGCTCCTTGAAGGCTTCCTCGGAATCGGCTCCCGCGTAGTCGGGGTGGAGCTTACGCGCGAGCTTGCGGTAGGCCTTCTTAATCTCGTCCTGGCTGGCGTCACGGGCGACACCGAGAACCTCGTAGTAGTCTCTCACGGCTGCTCTTTCTTCTCGTGGGGAATATTCATCAACGTCTGTGGGGCGGTTTAGTCGCTGTGCTGGGCGGCGAGGTATCGCGACAGGTAGGCGGCGACTGCTCGCACGGAGCTCATGGTTCGCGCGTAGTCCATGCGCATGGGGCCAACGATGCCAAGGTGCGCTGATCCGACGGAGTCGTCGGCACCGGCACGGTACGTGCCCGTGACGACGGCGGCTTCCGCCAGGCCGTCGTGGGGATTCTCGGCGCCGATGCTCACGTGAACGTCGTCGCCCGGGTCGGTCTCGGCGAACAGGCGCATGAGGACGACCTGTTCCTCAAGGGCGTCCAGGACCGGGGCGATGTCACGGAAGTCAAGAGCACCACGCGCCAGGTTCGCGGCACCCGCGACGACGATCTTCGACTCGCTCTGGCCGCTCAGGACGTCCGTGAGGGCGGCACCGATCGCGGCGACCGTTCCCGCCAGCTCGGGCCGGGCCGAGGCCGTGGCTTCGTCGACGCAGGACTGCGCGGTTCCAGAGGTCGCGCCTCCGCAGTGGTGGCGCAGGTGCTCGCGCACCTCGCGCAGCTGAGCGTCGTCGAGCGGCGCGTGAAGGGTGAGGCTGCGTTCCCCGACCTCGCCGTCCGTGGTGATGACCACGACGAGGACTCGGCCGGGGGCCAAAGCGATGACCTCGAGGTGTTTGAGGACGCGCACGCGCGCCCCCGGGTACTGCACAAGGGCGACCTGGTGCGTCACCTGGGCGAGGAGACGGACGGAACGCTCCACGACGTCGTCGATATCGACGGACTCGGCCAGGAATGTCTCGAGGGCGTGGCGTTCCGGCCCACTCATCGGCTTGAGTTCGGCGAGACGATCGACGAACACGCGGTAGCCGCGGTCGGTCGGCACGCGCCCGGCCGAGGTGTGGGGCTGATAGATGAGGCCCGCTTCCTCTAGCACCGCCATGTCGTTGCGGATCGTCGCGGATGAGACGCCGAGGCCTCCGGCGGCGATGGCCTTAGAGCCGACGGGTTCGCGGGTGGCCACGTACTGGGTGACGATGGCGCGCAGGACGTCGAGCCTGCGGTTCTGTGCGCTGTTGCGCGTCATGCCACCTCCTCCCGTTCTGGCACTCCTACTTCCTGAGTGCCAATGCTACTCCTCACGGTCAATCGGGGGCGACATGAGGGCCGAGCCGGGTGTGCGCCGAGCGCGAACCTCACACTCGGGCACCGCGACTCATTGCGCCCAGGGTACGGTCACGAAGTCGATGAGCTCCTCGACCCGTCCCAGCAGTGCCGGCTCAAGGTCGCGGTAGGTGCGCACGGTGGACAGGATCCGCTTCCACCCCATGGCGATGTCACGCTGATCGGCGTGCGGCCAGCCGAGGGCCTCAAGGGTTCCATGCTTGATATCGATTCCTCGCTGCACGTCGGGCCATCGCTCGAGGCCGACGCGGGCGGGCTTGACTGCCTGCCAGATGTCGACGAACGGGTGGCCGAGGACGAGGACCGCGCCCGGCCAGCGCGCCGATACGGCCTCGGCGATGCGAGACTCCTTGGATCCGGGGACCATATGGTCGACGAGGATGCCCGCGCGCGCAGTGTCCGTCGGGCCGAAAACCTCCAGGATCGCCTCGAGGTTGTCGACGCCTTCGAGGAGCTGCACAGCGATCCCGGCCTCTGCCAAGTCCTCGCCCCACACGTGTTGGACGAGCTCCGCGTCGTGGCGTCCCTCGACCCAGATGCGTGAGCGTTTGGCTACCTTGGGACCGCTCGACGCGGGAGCGAAGGATCCCGAGTTCGTGATGCGCCGCCCCGACGCGCTGACCTGAGCCCCCGGCGAGGGCTGGGCGGGAGCCGGGCGCGGAGGCAGCGCCTCAATGGGGCGGCCCTCGAGCCAAAAGCCGGGGCCGAGGGGGAAGGATCGACGCACCCCTCGACGATCCTCGAGTTCGACGAGATGAATACCGCCAGACTTCTCCACGCGCGTCACTGCACCAACCCAGCCCGAGGCGACGTCTTCGAGCACCATGCCGATCTCAACGTGGACGGCCTGCGAACGCGGGCGACGCGCCCCCGGCCCGTCGCGATGCGGGTCGTGGGCGAAAATGTTGCGGCCGTAGGGGTCTGAGCTATTCACCCCGCATACTCTAGCGGCACGAGTTTCAGTGCAGGCTCACGACACGAATGAGCATCGACACGAGGGCGGCCAGGATCCACGAGGAGACCGAGCCGATGAGGAACTCCTCGGCCTTCTCACCCGTCGAATCCTGCGAGATCTCGGGGAACCGAATGACTCCCTTGGCGGCAACGACTGCCGCGATCGCAACCTCCGCGCCGGCACCGGCCAGAACGATGATGAGCAGACGTTCGAGCGGGCCGATCCAGCGCCCGCCGCGCAGAGCCGTCACTTCCTCCTCGTCCGACTGCACCCCCAAGACGGGCAGCGCACCGGAAATAACCTCGGGCTCCGCAGCCTCATTCGCGTCACCATCAGCATCTTCCTCGTCAGGCACAGCCATCGCCGGCAGAACGGGGGCATTAATCCACCCGGGTACAGGGGTGGAAGCGCGGCCGCGCGCGCACTGTAGGATCGCCGTGATCAGGTGATTAACAGGACCCGTGACGAGGAAGAGCACCGCGATGATCAGGTCGATGGAGCGCCCCGAACGCAGCGACAGCAGGGGGAAGTCCAACGGATCCAGGCTCAGCAACGCGACAAAGCCGACGGACGCCAACGCCCAACGAGCAAGAACGCCGCGCGCCGACGGATCGACAAGGTCCCACGCGAACCACACGACCGCGAGAGTCGCGCCGATTGCGTTCGCAACGGCGCTCACCCCCAGGACGAACCAGGAGTAGCAAATCACTGCGAGGAGCAGCGTCAGAAAGAGCGATAGGCGTCGCGACCAGCGGCGCGGGTCAGAGGTGAGAAGTACGGTCAGCTCCGAGGCGGCGATGCCCAGGAGAAGAACTTCATGCACGAGCGGCCTCCGCAATGATCAGTGACGACTGAATGAGCCCAGCCCCCGTGCCCCGGGCGAAGTCTGAAATGGCCTGCTGCGACAGCTTCTCGGCACGGGCGATCTCCACCTGCGTCTTACCCAGCAGCAGCGAGGCCGTAATGCGACGATGACGCGCCGACAGCTTAAGAATCGAATGATCGCGCAGGCTCAGCATGGCGTTGATGCAGATCTGGCAGTGCGGAGAAAACTCGGATTCGACAGAGGCGTGCGCCATGAACCACGTGCGAATGAAGGGGTTCGAGGCGTCCTGCACATCGTGCGCACGGTTGATCGCGGCTCGGGCCGCCCACCACGCGGATCCGTCCTGAAGCGCCGCCGACTCCGCGCCGCGGCCACGGGCCGGAGCCTGGCGATGCATGCCCGACGCGAACTCCTCAATCCGACCAGCTCCAATACCGAAGCGCAGCTGGAGCTGCGGGGGAAGAAGAAGCTGCGCGCGCAGCGTCAGGAGGAGAGCGTCCTCAAGCGTGTAGGCAACCGCCTGGAACTCGTCCCCCACCGTCGGGTACGGAGCCTGCAGCAGCGCCAGCCCCTCACTGGCTCGCTCCAAGGCCGTTTCAAAGATTCTCTGAGCATCTGCACGATTGGTCAACGTACGAGAACCCACGATGTCAGCAATGACGGCGTATCGCAGAGTCACAATACCACACTTTTCCTTGTATTTGACCCTCCACAAGCCCTCTCAAGGAGACGGCCAGCGGACAGCACAGCTTCACATGACACACCTAGGCAAACATATTTGAACCATGATGTCAACAGTATTGCCACGTAATTCAAGCTTGTCACATTCACAATACTCACACACTTATGGGCACCCCACAAAGCCTTCCATGGTTTTACTTGTATCTAGCTATCAACAAGTACTACTGCGGACTCTATGGGCGACTACCATCATTTACCACCGCGTGCAGATTACGGAGATTCGCCAGCAAAAGCGACTCAATACCCCATCAATTCGCGGGTCACGTAGTCAGCGAGCAGCCGTCCGCGCAGCGTCAGAATCGCCCGTCCCCGCAGGGCGTCGGCACCATCGATGAGGCCATCCGCGATGAGCGCGGCGACGCGCCCACCCGAAGCCACGCCGGCATCCAACAAAGCCCCGACCTCGTCAGCCTGGCGAGTGCCGGGCAGGCCGGCCAACTCGATCCCCTCGGACGTGCGCACGCCCAGCATGACGCGCTCAAGCTCGCGCGTGTCCTCATCCAGGATTTCCCCGGCGTAGGCTGGGGAACGCCCACCGCGCAGTCGAGCGGCGTACGCGGCGGGGTTCTTGACGTTCCACCAGCGCATGCGGCCCACGTGAGAATGCGCGCCGGGACCCAGGCCCCACCAGTCCCAGTCGCGCCAATAGGCGAGGTTATGCGACGACGCGTGCGCGTAGAACGTGGACGGGCGTCCCGAGGCCGCATCCACGTCGGTCGCACGCGCAAAATTGGAGATCTCGTACCAGGCGTAGCCGGCCTCGCCAAGGAGAGCATCGGCCAGCTCGTACTTGGCGGCCTCGTCGTCCGGATCCGGGGTCGGCAGCTCTCCCCTGGCCACCTGCGCGCCCATCTTGGTTCCCTCCTCGACGACGAGGGCGTAGGCGCTGATGTGGTCGGTCTCGTAGGACAGGGCGGCGCGCAGAGACGTCTCCCAGTCGGCAAGGCTCTCCCCTGGCGTGCCGTAGATGAGGTCAACGGACGTCGACAGACCCACTTCCTTCGCCCACTGGACGACGAGGGGCACCCGCTCGGGCGTGTGCGTGCGGTCAAGCGTTGCGAGGATCGCGGGGACCGCAGACTGCATGCCGAAGGAGACACGCGTAAAGCCCGCGTCGGCCAGCTGCACAAGTCCCTCGCGCGTCACAGTGTCGGGATTGGCCTCGAGGGTCACCTCGGCACCGGGCGCAATACCGATGCGCTCACGCAGGCCCGTCAGGATCTCGACGAGCTCAACAGTGTCGAGCATTGTCGGGGTACCTCCGCCGAAAAAGACGGTCCGCGCCTCACGCTCGGGTAGCCCGGACTCAGCCATGACGCGAGCAGCCAGCGAGGCCTCGGCCAAGACCGACGAGGCATAGTCCCCCACCTGGGCGCCCGGGCCGAAACCCACCGTATACGTGTTGAAGTCGCAATACCCACAGCGCACGCGACAAAATGGCACATGCACGTACAGGGAGAGCGGACGGTGGGCCTCTACCTCAACGAGGCCGGGGTCCAGAGAACCGTCGTCTGGCCAGCGCTGGCCGTCTGGCTGCGCGGGACTCACGAGCGCCCTCCCGCCGCCGCGGAGCCGGCGCCGGACTCAGCCACGGGGGCGACGAATGCCGACAATGTCGTGGG
Source organism: Sanguibacter keddieii (assembly GCF_001064145.1). Taxonomy (GTDB): domain Bacteria; phylum Actinomycetota; class Actinomycetes; order Actinomycetales; family Actinomycetaceae; genus Pauljensenia. The sequence goes on along the minus strand of NZ_JVOJ01000037.1, from coordinate 238,606 downwards.
CGTGGCGGCCCGCATCGATGCCTCGGGTCTCAAAGTGCGTGACGACGCGCCCCTCAAAGCGCGGAGCAAATCCGCCGCGCTGTGACTGCGGATCCTCCGGGTCCGGACGCTGCCCCACGTGCGGGTTCTCGAAGAACTCGCAGGCCTCGACGACGTCGCGCATCTGCCAGGCGTAGTCGTCCCAGTCGGTGGCCAGGCGCCACGCTCCGCGATCGCGCAGCAGGCGCGCAACCTCGAGCGCGAAGGAATCGGAGACAAGGCGCCGCTTGCGATGCCGGGCCTTACGCCACGGGTCAGGGAAGAAGGTCCAGACCTCGTCCAGGCACGCGTCCTCAAGCATGATCGGCAGCGCCTGAGCGGCGTCGGCCTCGATGACGCGAATGTTGTCCACGCCGGCCTCGACCGCCTTGGAGACAAGCTTGGCGATCCCCGGCACCCACACCTCAAGGGCCAGGAAGTCGCGCTCAGGGTGGGCGGCCGCCGCAGCGACAATCTGTTCGCCCGTGCCCGAGCCGATCTCGAGCGTCACGGGTGCGTTGCGCCCGAAGATCTCGGCCGGATCGATCGTGAAATCCTGCGCGACCGTTGTGTAGCCAACGCCGCGACGCGGCTCCACCACGTAACGGTGCGCGTGGGCCTCCCACGTGCGCACAAGGTTTGCGGGCAGCTCGCGCGTGCGCCGCGTGAACGACTTCGTGCGGCTCATGAAGACCGTGCCCTCGGGGGCCTCGCCCGGACGGCGATCCGCGCTCTGGCCGACGGGAGCGCGGTCCTCCACGGCCTCGTTCATCTGATCCCCGCTCACTTCTTGCCCGTCGGAACGTCGGAGGTCAGAGCCGCGATGAAGGCTTCCTGCGGCACGTCAACACGGCCGATGGACTTCATCCGCTTCTTGCCTTCCTTCTGCTTCTCCAGCAGCTTGCGCTTACGGCTGATGTCGCCGCCGTAGCACTTGGCGAGCATGTCCTTACGCAGCGCCTTGATGGTCTCGCGGGCGATGACGCGCGCGCCGACCGCGGCCTGGACCGGGATCTCGAACTGCTGGCGAGGAATAAGTTCCTTCAGGCGCTTCGTCATGCGCTGACCGTAGGCGTAGGCGCCGTCGCGGTGCACGATCGCGCTGAACGCGTCCACGCGGTCGCCGTTAAGCAGAATGTCGACCTTGACCAGGTCCGCGCTCTGCTCGCCGCTCTCCTGGTAGTCCAGCGAGGCGTAGCCGCGCGTGCGGGACTTGAGCTGATCGAAGAAGTCGAAGACGATCTCGGCCAGGGGCAGCTGGTAGTGCAGCTCGACGCGATCCTCGCTCAGGTAGTCCATGCCCTGCATCGAGCCGCGTCGATCCTGGCACAGCTCCATGATCGTGCCCGTGAACTCCGTGGGCGTCAGGATCGTCGCGTTCACGATCGGTTCACGCACCTCAGCGATCTTTCCCTCGGGGAACTCGCTGGGGTTGTCGACGCGTACCTCGGTGCCGTCCTCCGTCACGACGCGGTAGACGACGTTCGGGGCGGTCGCGATCAGGTCCAGGTTGAACTCGCGCTCCAGTCGCTCTCGGATGATCTCCAGGTGCAGCAGCCCCAGGAAGCCGCAGCGGAACCCAAAGCCCAGGGCCGCCGAGGACTCCGGCTCGAAGGTCAGGGCCGCGTCGTTGAGCTGGAGGCGCTCGAGGGCGTCGCGCAGGTCCGGGAAGTCCGAGCCATCCACCGGGTAGATACCCGAGAAGACCATCGGGTTGGGATCGCGGTATCCGGCGAGCGCCTCCGTCGCGCCGCGCACCTGGCTGGTGACAGTGTCGCCCACGCGGGACTGACGCACGTCCTTCACACCCGTGATCAGGTAGCCCACCTCTCCGGCGCCAATCCCCTCCTCGGGCTTGGGCTCGGGCGAGATGACGCCCAGCTCGAGGAGCTCGTGCGTGGCGCCCGTGGACATCATGCGCACGCGCTGACGGGTCGACAGCACGCCATCGACCACGCGGACGTATGTCACCACACCGCGGTAGGTGTCGTAGACGGAGTCGAAGATCATGGCTCGCGTCGGCGCATCGGGGGCACCCTCGGGGGCGGGAACGACCTCGACGATTCGGTCGAGGAGCTCCTCAACACCCTCACCGGTCTTACCCGAGACCTTCAGGACCTCGCTCTCGTCGCAGCCGATCAGCTGGGCGACCTCGTGCGCATACTTCTCGGGCTGGGCGCCGGGCAGGTCGATCTTGTTGAGCACCGGGATGATCGCCAGGTCGTTCTCGAGGGCCAGGTACAGGTTCGCGAGCGTCTGAGCCTCGATGCCCTGCGCGGCGTCGATCAGGAGGACCGCGCCCTCGCAGGCGGCCAGAGAGCGGGACACCTCGTAGGTGAAGTCCACGTGTCCGGGCGTGTCGATCATGTTGAGGGCGTAGGGGGTTTCCTCATACGCCCACGGCATGCGCACGGCCTGACTCTTGATCGTGATGCCGCGCTCGCGTTCGATGTCCATGCGATCGAGATACTGGTCGCGCATCTCGCGTGCCTCGACGACGCCGGTCAGCTGGAGCATACGGTCCGCGAGCGTCGACTTCCCATGATCGATGTGAGCGATGATGCAGAAGTTACGGATCTGCCCCTGCGGGGTGTGGGCCGGGCGAATCTGCGCCTGCTGCGCGGGCGTGGGGATGGGCACGTGAACCTCCGTGAAGTCGTTAACCTCCTTATCGTCCCATTGTCGTAGGCGTTTGTGCCAGTTCAGGCGCGGGAAGTCGCGCACAGTGGCCACGCCTCACGCCATTTATTCCCCTCCCCCGAGCTCCGACTCGGCGAGGAGGGCCGCGGCCTCGCTGAAGTCGCATTCTTCCCAGTCATCGGGGTGGTCGTCCCGGAGCTTGCGGGCAATCGACATGGCCCGACCCTCGTCTCCGCGCAGCGTCGCGAGGGTCAGCAGGATCGTGCGGATACGGGCAGTCATCGGGTCACGATCCCCCAGGTACCTGCGGCAGTCCTCGGCCAGAACCGTCCAGAGGTCCTCGCCCGCGTCCCGATCCCCGCCCATCCAGGTGTTGCGCGCGATCTCGTTGCGCAGCCGCAGGACACGCCAGTCGCCATGGTCCGCGACGGTCAGCAGCGCGTCCATGTTGCGCTCGTAGAGGGCAATGGCCTCGTCGTAGCGGCGGTCGGCAGAGAGGACCTCGGCGAGGTTGTCACGCACCGTCAGCAGCGTCATATCGGTCTCCTCACGCTGCCCCTCCATCTCGGACAGGAGCTCGCGATACACGCGCGCGGCCTTCTTCCATTTGCCCGTGTGCTTCCACGGCATTGCCGAGTTGTTGCGGATGGCGATGGAAATCTCAGGGGAAAGATCGGGGCAGTGTTTCATGTCGGCCAGGAGGGCAGAAAACTTGCGGATCGCCATATCGTGCTGACCGAGGATGGCGAGCCAGTAGGCTTCCGAATTACGCATCATCAGGATGAGCGGATGGCAGCGCTCCAGGTACCTCTCCCCCAGCCGTGCAGCCTCGGCGGCCAGCTTCCGACACTGCCCATAGGATCCGAGAGCCGCGTACCAGTCGATGCACAGCTTGGCAGCCTCCAGACGCAGCTCGGCGGGTGCACCATCTTCTCGATAGGCCTCAAGTCCACGCTCGAGCGCCTTATCCACCTTGCCTGCGGCCCCGCAGCGCACGGACTCATGAATCGAGGACCGCGCACGCGTCGCAGCCTCGCTGCTCCCCTCGGACGTACCACCCCCCGCCAGCGCATCCAGAGAAACTACCGGTCCGTGCATCGTTGCAGTCAACATCATCGTCACCTTTCTATCGTTGGGTGTTCACCTGCGAACAACGACAGAGTGACACCACCCGTTATGCACTGTCACGCGCCATCACGAAGCCTGTGGATAACTCGCGATCACGGTAGGACCCTGTGGATAAAACATGCTCCCCAACCGCTGCCGTATGCTGGTCCCATGAAGTCAATCGTCAGGGGCATCATCAACTTCCTCATCGGCGTCATCTCCGGCACCACAGAGGAAGCACAGAAGAACACCGCGACCACCAAGACGGGGCAGCGCCAGTCGAGCAAGCAGTCGGCTCCCAAGCCGCGTTCATCCACCTCCTCCTCGACGCGCTCGGGTTCCCAGCACCACTACGAGGACCCGGCGACCTCAAATCGCCCCAAGACCTCGATCCGCGAAGCGAGCATCGCCGACGCACTCGCCCACGCCTCGTACACGCCCGTCATGGACGGCGACGCGGATCCCGGCGAGGTCGTGTGGACCTGGGTGCCCTACCAGGAGGACGCCTCCGTCGGCAAGGATCGCCCGGCCGTCGTCATCGGCGCACAGGGCGAGGGCGTGTACATCCTGCAGCTAACGAGCAAGGACCACTCGCGCGACGCCGACCAGGAAGCAGCCGCAGGCCGCTACTGGCTCGACATCGGCGCGGGAGACTGGGACTCGAAGGGCCGCCCCTCCGAGGTGCGCCTCGACCGCGCCCTGTGGGTCAAGGCCACCGACGTGCGCCGCGAGGGCTCGATCCTACCCAAGGCGACCTGGCAGCTCATCGTCGACGCCCTCGATGAGCACTACCGCACGCACGGCGACTGACACCTCCAACACGTGACCGACCTTACGAGGCACGAGAACGCCGAGGGATATGACGAAAAGGCCCCCTCCTGGTATGATTGGTCGTTGGACTCCCGGCCTGGTCGGGCAGGGGGTCTGGTTAAGACCGTTTGCGGGTGTCCCCACGCCTAAGTCCCGGTCTTGACACAGCCCTCACCGACCCTGTCAGACATACATCAAGGAGAAATCCGACTGTGGCAAACATTAAGTCCCAGAAGAAGCGCATCCTGACCAACGAGAAGCGCCGCGTTCGTAACCAGTCCGTGAAGTCCGAGCTGAAGACCCTGGTCCGTCAGACCCGCGAGGCCGTTGAGGCCGGCGACAAGGAGAAGGCTCTCGCTGCACTGCGCGTTGCTTCGCGCAAGCTGGACGTCGCCGTTTCCAAGGGCGTCATCCACAAGAACCAGGCTGCGAACCGCAAGTCCAAGCTTGCTCGTCGCGTCGCCTCGCTCGGTGACTGAGCGCGAACGATAGTTTGACGTGAAGCGGGCCGCCCAGTGGGCGGCCCGCTTTCGTGTACCACTCCCCCATCGTCAGGCGCGAACCGCCCGCCCGGTGGCCTCAGCGCACACTTCTTCCGCTCGCGAGCGTCACTAGCACAAGCCGCGCAGGACGCGGCGCACGCCCTCCGCGCTCCGGCGCCAGGCGCACATAACGAAGCCCCGACCTCGTCGAAACGAGGCCGGGGCAAACGTGATCGTTGAGCGCTTACTCGAGCTCGAAGGCGCCCGTGTAGAGCTGGTAGTACACGCCCTTCTGGGCGATCAGGTCGTCATGGCTACCGCGCTCGATGATGCGGCCGTGGTCCAGGACCATGATCGCGTCCGAGTTGCGCACCGTCGAGAGGCGGTGGGCGATCACGAAGACCGTGCGCCCCTCCATGAGGTTGTCCATGCCCTGCTGCACGAGGGCCTCGGTACGCGTGTCGATCGAGGAGGTGGCCTCGTCGAGGATCATCGCCGGCGGGTCGGCCACGGCGGCGCGCGCAATCGACAGGAGCTGAGCCTGCCCCTGCGAGAGGTTCGAGCCGTTACCGGTCAGCATCGTGTCGTAGCCTTCGGGCAGACGTCGAATGAAGGAGTCAGCGTTGGCCAGCTTCGCAGCGGCGATACACTCCTCGTCCGTGGCACCCAGTCGGCCGTAGCGGATGTTCTCCATGACCGTACCCGTAAACAGCTTGACGTCCTGCAGAACGACGCCGAGGGAGCGACGCAGGTCCGGCTTGTGGATCTTGTTGATGTTGATGCCGTCGTAACGGATCTTGCCGTCGGCGATGTCGTAGAAGCGGTTGATGAGGTTCGTGATCGTCGTCTTGCCGGCACCCGTGGCGCCCACAAAGGCGATCTTCTGGCCGGGCTTGGCCCACAGGGAGATGTCGTGCAGGATCTGCTTCTCGCCGTCGTAGGAGAAGTCGACATCCTCCATGACCAGTTCGCCACGCAGGCGCGTGTAGGTGACGGTGCCGTCGGCCTTGTGGGGGTGTCGCCACGCCCAGATTCCCGTGCGTTCCTCGGTCGGCTCGAGAGTGCCGTCGGGCAGCTCGCGCGCACGCACGAGGGTCACGTAGCCCTCGTCCTCCTCGGGCTCCTGGTCGATGAGGGCGAACACGCGGCCCGCACCCGCGATACCCATGGCGATCATGGGGACCTGCATGGACATCTGGCCGATCGTCTGCGAGAAGTTACGGACCATGCCCAGGAAGGACACGACCACGCCGACCGTGATGACGTCGACGCCGAAGATGTGGATGTTCGGCGTCTGCTCCAGGATCATGACGCCGCCAACGATCGCGATGACCACGTACATGATGTTGCCAATGTTGCCCAGGGCAGGCATCAGCACGTTGCCGTAGATGTTCGCCTTCTGCGAGGAGTCGAAGAGCTTGGCGTTGTACTCGACGAACTCGTCCTTGGCGTCCTGCTCGTGGTTGAAGACCTGGACGACCTTCTGGCCGTCCATCATCTCTTCGATGAAACCTTCTTCGTCGGCGAGTGCGGCCTGCTGAGCCTTCATGAAGCGACCCGACAACCCGCCGAGCCTTCCGGTCAGGAAGGCCATGAGAGCGCCCACGACGAGGACGACGAGGAAGAGCCATACGGAGTAGTAGAGCATCGTGCCGATCAGGACGATAATCGTCAGGCCCGACTGGATGAGCGTCGGGATGGACTGGCCGATCAGCTGACGGATCGCATCCGTGTCGTTGGTGAAGGTCGACATGATCGCGCCGTGCGGGTGCGTGTCGAAGAAGCGCAGGGGCAGGCGCTCCATGGAGTCGAACATGTCGTCTCGCATGTGCTTGAGCGTCCCCTGCGTCACGATCGCCATGGCGCGGGTGTAGATGAAGCTGCCGATGACGCCAGCACTGAAGATGATGCCCATCGTGACCACGAGGCGCACCAGGGTGCCTCGCACCGCGTCGAAGCCGCTCTCGAGACCCGGGGTCACGACATTGTCGACGATCTGCTGCATGAAGATCGAGCCGACGGCCGAAGCCACGGCTGCCGTAATGATGCACACGACCGTCAGGCTGATGCGCACCGGGTAGTGGTGGAACACGTAGGCCATGAGGCGGCCGAAGGGACGCTCGATGCCCTCGAGCTTGTCGCCGTCGCCCTCAACGGGACGACCGTGCATGCGTGCCATGTCAGGCCACCTCGCTTTCGCTCGCGGCGTTCTGGGAATCGTAGATCTCTCGGTACTCCCCGCCCGCGGCCATCAGCTCCTCGTGGGTGCCGCGTTCCTTGATGCGACCGTCGTCGAGAACGATGATCTGGTCGGCGTGGCTGACCGAGGACAGGCGTTGGGCGATGATGATCGTCGTCGTGCCCGGGATCTCGGTCTCGAAGGCGTGACGAATGAGCGTATCGGTCTTCGTGTCCACGGCGGAAGTCGAGTCGTCCAGGATGAGGATTTTCGGGTTCTTCAGTAGCGCGCGGGCGATGCACAGGCGCTGTTTCTGGCCGCCCGACACGTTGGTGCCGCCGCGGGAAATGACGTAGTCGTAGCCGCCGGGCAGCTGCTGGATGAACTCGTCGGCCTGCGCGAGCTTGCAGGCATGCTCAATCTGCTCGTCGGTCGCGTCCGGGTTGCCCCAGCGCATGTTGTCCTTGATCGTGCCGGAGAACAGGACGTTCTTCTGCAGGACGACGGAGACCGCGTCGCGCAGCGAGCTCAGGTCATAGTCGCGCACGTCGTGCCCGCCCACCTTCACGGATCCCTCGGAGACGTCGTAGAGGCGGCAGATCAGCTGGATGAGCGAGGTCTTGGACGAACCGGTACCGCCCACGATGCCGAGTGTTGAGCCGGACTCTATGCGCAGGTCGATGCCGGACAGCGCGTTCTCTTCGGCGCTCTCGGAGTACTTGAAGGACACACCTTCAAAGACGACGGAGCCGTCCGCGACCTCGGTGGCGCCATTGGCCGGGGAGGTGAGCGACGGGTCGTGGTTGAGGACCTCGGCGATACGGTTGGCGGACTCCGCGGCCATCGTCGTCATAACGAAGATGAAAGCGAGCATGAGCATCTGCGCGAGGATCTGGATCCCGTAGGTGATAAGAGCGGTCAGGCCGCCCTTCGTCAGCTCGGTCCCACCCGAGTTCACGATAATCGAGGCACCAACGTAGTCGACGGCCACGATCGCAGCGAAGATGAAGAACATCATGACGGGGCTGTTAAGCGCGATGAGCTTCTCGGCGTTCGTGAAGTCCTTGCGCACGTCCTGAGAGGCGGCGCGGAACTTCGTGGTCTCGTGTTCCTCGGTGACGAAGGACTTCACCACGCGGATCGCTGCGACGTTCTCCTGTACGGAGTTGTTCAGGGCGTCGTACTTCTTGAAGATGCGGCGGAAGATCGGGAAGGCGATGAGCACGATGGCCGCGAGGATGATGGCGAGGACCGGCACCATCCCGAGGAAGATCAGGGCCATCTGGACGTTGATGCGCCACGCCATGACGATGGAGAAGACGATCATGAGGGGCACACGCACCGCGATACGAATGAGCATGCCGAAGGCGTTTTGCACGTTGGTGACGTCCGTCGTCATGCGGGTGACCAGCGAGGACGTGGAGAAGCGGTCAATGTCCGCGAACGAGAAGTCCTGCACCTTGAAGAAGATGTCCTGACGCAGGTTCTTCGCCAGGCCCACCGAGGCCGTCGCCGCGAAACGGGCGGACAGAATGCCGCACGCGAGCGACGCGAAGGCCAGTCCGGTAAGGATGAGGCCCAGGCGCATGACGGGGCTCAGGGACACACCGTCGAGCGCGTCCACCAGCGAGACCATGGTCAGCGGGATCAAGCACTCGAGGATGACCTCCCCGATGATGAACAGCGGGGTCAGGATCGCGGGTTTCTTGAACTCGCGCAGCCTCCCCACCAGCGTTCGAATGGTTGTCATTCTTCTCCTCTTCGTTCCCTACGGGCATCCGATAGACGAGGCAGGGGCGCGCATTCAGCGCCCGCGCAGCCTGCAGATGGTGATCAGTGCTTTTTCGATGGCGCGCTGCGGGTCACGCGACGCACCTTTTGTTTCGGCATCAGCCGTGGCAATGGCCCCGAAGGCGCCAGCCAGAGAGGCATCGGACCAGCCACGCAGCTCACGCCGGGCTCGGTCCACCTGCCAGGGGGCCATCTTGAGGGCGGATGCGGAACCGCCGATCGACACCTTCGCCATGGCACGGAACTTCATGGCCAGGGCGGTGACGAGCAGCTGGGGGGCAATGCCAGTGGCGAACGCGTGGCGCGCGAGCGTCAGGGCCTTGGCCGAGTTGCCTGCGACGGCCGCGTCCGCGACGTCATAGCCCGTGGCCTCGACGCGCCCGGCCTGGTAGCGCCGCACGTCCTCAAGGGTGATGCGCCCGCTGACGTCGGAGAGCAGCTGGGCCAGGGCGCCGGCCATCGCGCGCGGGTCGTTGCCGAGCGCGTCCACGAGGGCCTGCTGGGCCTCGGTGTCCATCTGGCGGCGCGCCGCGCGCACGTCGGAGGCGATGAGTGCCAGCTTGTCGCGGTCGTTTTTCAGCGGTTCGGCGGGGATGACGGGCCATTTGGCCTTGGTGATCGTGTCGATGACCTTCTTGCCGCGGGCGTTGCCGCCGGGGTGTGCCAGGAACATCCACACGTCGGGCGCGGGCGAGGCCGAGTATGCGATCAGATCGCTGGCAAGGGCGTCGCTCATCGTTTCCAGGTCCCGGATGATGACCATGCGGGATTCGCCAAAGAGCGAGGGCGACGCGATGACGTCGAGCTGTCCGGCCTGGTAGGTGGCCGCGTTGATGTCGGTGCGCTCCAGGTTCGGGTCTGCCTCGTGGGCGAGGGCGCGCAGCTGGTCGAGGGCGCGGTCGACGAGAAGGCCCTCGGGGCCTTTGATCAACACGATGGGTGCCAGCGTGATCTGGGCTGGCGGCGCCGGGCGTGAACCGCGTGCTGCCACGTCTTCCTGCCTTTCCGCTGAAACGGTAACTGTCTAAGTCTGCCACCCGGCGACTCCATCTGCGTCTGTCTGAGCCGTGAGCGGACGCTACTCGTGGCAGGTGTCACCAGCTTGCAGCGCCGTTGCACAGTCTCGGCTGCTCGTCAGTGAGCACTGATCACTCAGGCCTCGTCGGCATTGACGATCGGGAATGCCCACCGCTTCCATGCCCGCCACGCAATCCATCCGCCGCCGCCGCAGGCGTACACGCCCAAGACGGTCGGGGATCCACCGGGCACCTGCACCCCGTTTCCGGGCAGGGAGGCGCACATGCGCGCCGCCCCTGCGATCCACGCGGTCGCCCACGACGCAACGACGGCGCATGCTGAGGCGGCACGAATACTCAGCGGGGAGACGAGCGCTCCCGTGAGTCCCGCGACGGTGGCGACCGGAACGGCAGGCTCGGCAAGGACGTTGGCAACGATGCCCCACACCGGCACGTTCCCGGATAGCGACACAATGAGCGGCGCGGTCGCCAGCTCCGCGAAGGCGGGCACGCACACCATCTCCACGAGCCGACGCAGCGCTTTCCCGACGCGCGTGTCCCCTCGTATTCGCCGACGGCAGCGCCGCACCAGCGCCGCGGAGGGGCCGACGACCGCGAGCGCGGCGAGCGCCGACAGGGCGAATCCGTAGGAGCGGGATGACCAGGGGTCGATGAGGAGGGTGGCGATCACGACGGCACCCAGGGCGGCGATGGATTGGCCGTCGCGTCCGAGGATGAGTCCGAATGCGGCGACGGCTGCGACGCAGACGGAGCGCACGACGGAGGGGTCTGGTCCGACGAGGATGAGGATTGTTCCAAGGACGAGGATGGTGGCGGCGAGACGGAGGGGCTTTCGCGCGGGGATGATGAGTGTGACGGTGGCGAGGATGATGACGATGTGGGAGCCGGAGACGGCGGTGAGGTGGGTAAGTGAGGTCGTTTTCATGGCTTGCGCGAGGTCTGCGGGCATTCCTCGGTCGTCTCCGATCGCCATGCCGGGGACGAGGGAGCGTGCATCCTTGGGCAGAGGCGCGCAGGCGTGAGCGAAGGCCCGGTGGGTGGAGCGCATCCAGGCGGACAGGCCGCCGGGCCGCTCGATCAGCTGGGCTCGCCGGACACGTATCGTACCCACCGATGGCGCGTCGGCGGCGAAGGTCGCATCGAGGCTTCCCCACACCTCGTAGATGTCTCCTCGCGCCGCGTCACCCCATCCGGGCGCGCGCACGAGCGCGGTGGAGCTCGCGGGGACCCACTCCTCCCCCACGGAGACGGCGTCGATACGCGCGCGAGCGCTGCGTGTCGCGGAGAACCCGGACGAGGCCAGGGCCGGGTCGGTCTGGAGGACGACGCGCGCGTGGATGGGGCCGGAGTCGCGGCGAGCGGGGTCGGCGTCGTGGTGACGGCGGGCCGAGGATCCGACCGCGAGCGCGCAGGCGATGCATACGAGGAGGAGGGCGAGGCCGAGGCGGGCGGACCTGGGTGGGGTGAGGGCGTGCCTGGGGGCCTTACGGCCTCGGTGTGAGCATGCGTAGGAGGCGGCGCAGGCGAGGGCGAGGATGGCGCACGCGCCGATGCTCTCCCAGGGCGCACGGTGTCCCGTCGCCCACCAGGTGGCAGCCCAGGTGGCGGTGGCTGCGGGCGCGAGGCGCAGGTCGATCATGCGGGGAGCGCATTGGGAGTTGCTCATCCGCACACACCCGGCCGGATCTTTTCGATGAGGGATGGGCCGATGCCGGGGACGTCGTCGAGTTCTTCGACGGAGGACAGGCGAGGGTGTGTGGACCGGTAGGAGATGATGCGCGCGGCCAGGGCCGGACCGATGCCGGGCAGAGTCTGGAGCTCGGCCTCGTTGGCGGTGGCCAGGCGGACGCACGTGCCGGTGCCGGTGGTAGTCCCAGGCGCGGAGGACGCGGGAGGTGGCGACTCCCCGGCGACGCCGACCCGTATCTGTTCCCCGTCGACGAGGATGCGGGCGAGGTTGATCGACTCCAGGTCGGCCTCGGGCGTTGTGCCTCCCGCCGCCGTGATGGCGTCGATGACTCGGGAAGAAGCTGGCAGGGTGAGCACCCCGGGCGACGCGACGGCGCCGGAGACGTAGACGACGACATCGTCGGCTTTTCCCCCTGCGGATGCGGGTGCGGACGGGGACGGGCCGGTCGCGACGGATGCGGAGCCGCTCTCCTCTCGCTCGGAGGACGATTGAGCGAGGGCTTGGGAGTGCTCGCGTTCCGCTGCGTGCCTCCACACCCCCACGGCCGCAATCAGGACGACCACGACAATGAGAGCGGCTACGGTCGTTCCTCCGGGCAGGAAACGGGCGACACTCGGCTCGGCGGGTTCGTCCTCGTCCGTCAGGGCGCTGTCGTACACGGCTTTCGTCAGCGCCGCCATGCGCCGACGAGCCAACCATCGTGACACGTTCATGCCCGCACGCTAGCGCCCGCGAGCAGCCAAAGAAAAGCAGAAAAAGGACCCCTGTGGATAACTGCGATGCGCGCGCACGGGTTGTGGACGAATCCCACACCCGTCCCACCCCGCATAACTCGCATGGGACCGCAGTCCCAAGGGATACTGTTCCGGTAACGTCGAAGGACAGCGGCGCACCGCGCCCACAGCCGAAAGGCCACACAATGAGCGAGAGCATTGAGGATCTCAAGGCGCAGCTCGCCGCGGCGGAAGCTGCAGCGAAGGCCGCCGAGGCAGAGGCGGCCCGAGCGAAGGCCGAGGCCCTGCGTCTCCAGCTTGAAGCAGCTGGCACCCCGGCCGCAGGCGCGCCCGCCGCCGAAGCACCCGCAGCTGCCCCGGCCTCGTCCCCCGCCCCGAGCGGCGAACTGTCGGCTTTCGCCACCCAGATCCAGGGCGCCTACTCCTGGGACGTCCCCGCTGTCACGATCGGCACGCTCATCGATGGTGGCGCGCGCGTGCCCGGCGTGACCGCCAAGATGCCGCTGCCCATGTTCAACCGCCACCTCCTGGTCGCCGGCGCGACGGGCACGGGCAAGACCCGTACCCTCCAGCTCCTGGCCGAGGGCCTGTCCGCGAACGGCTCCTCCGTCCTCCTGTGCGACGTCAAGGGAGACCTGACGGGCCTGGCCGAGCCCGGCGTCAGCTCCGAGAAGCTCCTGAGCCGCACCGCGGCCAACGGTCAGGACTGGGCCTCGTCCCAGTTCCCGATCGAGCTGCTGAGCCTGGGTGGCGCGGATTCTCAGTTCCCGGGTGTGCCCGTGCGTGCTCAGATCTCCGACTTCGGCCCGATCCTGCTCGCCCGCGCCCTCTCGCTGAACACGACGCAGGAGCAGGCCCTCCAGCTGATTTTCGCGTGGGCGGACGCCCAGGCCCTTGAGCTCGTGGACCTGCCCGACCTGCGCGCCGTTATCTCCTTCCTGACCTCGGATGAGGGCAAGGACGAGCTGGCCACGATCGGCGGCGTCTCCAAGGCCACTGCCGGCGTCATCCTGCGTGCCCTGACCGCGCTCGAATCCCAGGGCGGCGGCCAGTTCTTCGGTGCCCCCGGCTTCGACACGGCCGACCTCATGCGCATGGATTCAACCGGCCGCGGCATCATCTCCCTGCTCGGCGTCGGCGACATCTCCTCGCGCCCGGCGCTGGTCAGCGCCGTCATCATGTTCCTGCTCTCCAACCTCTTTTCCACCTTGCCCGAGGTCGGCGACGTCGAGCGCCCCAAGCTCGTGTTCTTCTTCGACGAGGCGCACCTGCTGTTTGCGGACGCCACCAAGGAGTTCGAGCGTCAGGTCGTCCAGACCGTGCGCCTCATCCGTTCCAAGGGCGTGGGTGTCGTCTTCGTGACGCAGACCCCCAAGGACATCCCCTCCGACGTCCTGGCCCAGCTCGGTTCGCGTATCCAGCACGGCCTGCGTGCCTCGACGCCGGACGACTTCAAGAAGCTCAAGGCCACGGTCCAGACCTTCCCGAAGACGTCCCTGGAGCTCGACGAGGTCCTCACCACTCTGGGCACCGGCGAGGCCGTCGTGACCGTCCTGGATCCGAAGGGTAACCCGACCCCGGTCACGCCGGTCGGTATCTGGGCACCCGCCTCGGTCATGGGCCCCGCATCCGCCGACACGGTCGCGCGCATCAACCAGTCCAGCGTCATCATGGGCCGCTACCGCGACGCCGTGAACCCGGACTCGGCCGAGGAAAAGCTCGAGCGCCGCACGGCCGAGGCACAGGCCGCCCGCGAGGAAGCCCTCGCGCAGAAGGAGGCAGCCAAGGAGGCTGAGCGCGCCGCCAAGGAGGCTGAGAAGGCCGCCGCGAAGGAAGATGCCGCCCGCCAGAAGGAGATGGAGAAGCTGCGCCGCCAGGTCGAGAAGCAGCAGGAGAAGGAGGAGGCCGCCCGCCAGCGCGCCGCCGAACGCCGTACCCGCCAGGTCGAAAACGTCCTCGGGTCCGTCCTGCGCACCGCCGGCCGCGAGATCACGCGCTCCATCTTCGGTACACGCAAGCGCTGAGACGTCGATTTTTCGGCACGAGGCCGGGGCTCGGGACTCTATTCGGGGAGTCCGGGCCCCGGCCTCGTCTCACAGTGCGGCCATTGTGCCAAGAAAAGGCAAAGTGGAGTAAGCTGCAACGCAATCGACCAACTTTCACGGGAGACCCTGATGCGTATCGGATTCATCGGAACGGGAGCCATGGCCCAGGCCATCGCTCGCGGTGCCGTTGCGTCCGGCGTCGATCCCGCGACCCTGGTCTTCTCCAACCGCACGGCCGCCAAGGCCTGCGACCTCGCCGACGAACTCGGCGCGGCAGCCGCGTCCTCGAACGCCTCCCTGGCCCGCCAGGCCGACATCGTCATCCTGGCGGTCAAGCCCAAGGACCAGCGCGCGGTCATCAAGGAGATCTCCCCCATCGTGGTCGGTCGCACCGACGTCTGCGTCGTCTCCCTGGCGGCGGGACGCACCCTCGACCAGATCACCACTGACTTCGGCGCGGGTATCCCGCTCGTGCGCGTCATGCCGAACGTCGCGGCCACCGTCGGGCAGTCCATGACCGCCCTCACGTCCGCGCGCGCCACCGACGCACAGGTCGCAGCCGTCCGATCCCTCATGGATTCGGTGGGCCGCACCATCCTCATCGACGAGGACTATTTCCCCGTGTTCCAGGCCCTGGCCTCGTGCTCTCCGGCCTGGTATTTCCAGATTGTTGATTCTTTCGCCCGCGCTGGTCTCAAGCACGGCCTGTCCAAGGACAGCGCCGTCGAGATCGCCGCGCAGGCGATGGCGGGAGCCGCCACGCTGCTCCTCGCTGAGCGCGAGGCGGGCACGATCCCCGCGCAACTCATTGATCGGGTGACGAGCCCCGGCGGCACCACAATCGCAGGATTGCTGGCCGCCGAGGAAGGTGGTTTGTCGACCGCACTGGTAGGTGCCGTCGACGCATCCATCCACGCCGACTCCCATCTCGGCTGACACCACCTGCCGCGCTGCGGCTTACCTCCCCCCTCATTTTGCGCACCCGCGCACCCTCAACACAGGAACACACATGTTGCTCTTCAACGCAGTCGTGCTCTCCGTACTCGTCATGCTGATCCTCAGCGTCGCACGCGTGCACGTCATTATCTCCCTTTTCGTGGCCTCCCTCGTGGGCGGCCTGGTCGCCGGCATGGGCATGTCCGGCACGATGGTCGCCTTCCAGGACGGCCTCGCAGGCGGCGCGAAGATCGCCCTGTCCTACGCCCTGCTCGGCGCGTTCGCCATGTCGGTCGCCCACTCCGGATTGCCGCGCCTGCTGGCCAACTGGATCATCAAGAAGCTGCGCAATGCCGACGAGTCAAACTCGGCGCGCGTGGCCCGCTCCGCCAAGTGGGGCATCCTCGGCGGCGTCCTCGTCATGGGCGTGATGAGCCAGAACCTCATCCCGATTCACATCGCGTTCATCCCGCTGCTGGTACCCCCGCTCATCGGCGTCATGAACGAGCTGAAGATGGACCGCCGCCTGGTCGCCTGTGCGATCACCTTCGGTATCGTCACGACCTACATGTTCGTGCCGATCGGCTTCGGCCGCATCTTCCTGCACGACATTCTCTACAAGAACATCGAGGAAGCCGGCATGGCCGTCGAGGGCGTTGTCAACCCGATGGTCGCCATGGCCATCCCCGCTGCCTCGATGGCCGTGGGCTGCGCGATCGCCCTGCTTGTCTCCTACCGCAAGCCGCGCGAGTACGAACAGCGCGAGACCTCCTTTAGCTCCAACGACGACAAGCCCGTCGACATGAAGAAGGTCTGGGCTGCGGTCCTGGCCCTTGTCGCCTGCTTCGTCATCCAGGCTGTCCTCACCAAGATGGACTCCGAGGCCGACCCGCTGCTCGTGGGCGCCCTCGTGGGTCTGTGCATGATGCTCGGCATGCGCGTCGTGCCGTGGCAGCAGGCCGACGACGTGTTCAGCGGCGGAATGAAGATGATGAGCCTCATCGGCCTCATCATGATCACTGCCCAGGGCTATGCCTCGGTCCTGAAGGCCTCGGGCCAGATCGAGCCGCTCGTCCAGCAGACCTCCGCGATGTTCAATGGGTCGAAGGCACTGGCCGCGGTCATCATGCTGGTGGTCGGCCTCATCATCACGATGGGCATCGGCTCGTCCTTCTCGACCCTGCCGATCATCTCGGCGATCTACGTGCCCCTGTGCGTGACTCTGAACTTCTCCCCCATGGCCACCGTCGCCATCATCGGTACCGCCGGCGCGCTCGGCGACGCCGGTTCTCCCGCGTCCGACTCGACGCTTGGCCCGACAGCCGGTCTCAACATCGACGGTCAGCACGACCACATGCGAGACACGGTCATCCCCGAGTTCATCCACTACAACATTCCGCTGTTGATCGGTGGCTGGATCGCGGCGATGGTCCTCTGATTCCGTCGTTCTTCTCTACGAGGCCGGGGCCGGGTTGCACGTTTACGCAACCTGGCCCCGGCCTCGTTATGCGCCCAGGTAGCTGGTCGCGACCTCGTGGAGGACCTCGGCGGTCGCACGCACGTCCGCCAGGGCGATGTGTTCGTCGTGTGCGTGCAGCTGGGAGTAGACCTGTCCCAGGCTCGCCCCACTGTCCACGGCTCCAAAACCGTACCCGATACCCCCACGCCTGCGGGCCACGCGCAGGTCGGTGCCGCCGGGGAAGAGGACGGGCACGACGCTCGCGCCCGGGTAGCGCTTTGTCAGCGCCGCTTCGATCGCCCGATACAGGTCGGTGTCGATCGACGAGGCCGTGGCGTCCTCGCTGAGGAGGCGTTCGATGGTCACGTGCTCGGCGAGGTCGCCGAGGGCCGCCGCAATGGCGGCGTCCACGTCATCGTCGTCGACGCCGGGCAGCGTGCGGATGTCCAGCTCGAGGGTAGCGTGGGAGGGCATGACATTGATGGGGCCGCCGGAGCGAGCGACCGTCTGGGCGACGGTCACGTGGGAAATCGCGTGGGCGAAGGCTGCCAGATCCCCGAACTCGGAGTAGTCGCCCCCGTAGGTGCCATGAATTAGGCTCGTTTCGGTCGTTTCATCGAACTCGAAGGCGCGCACGAAGCCCGCCCAGACCTCGTCCGTGGCGGTGGGCCAGCGAGCGGCGGACAGCGCCGCGCTCACCTGAGAGAGCCGCTCGACGGCGCTCGTGCTCCCCAGCGGAACCGAGCCGTGGCCGGCGTCGCCCCGGATGTGTAGGCGGCGCTGGGCGGCTCCCTTCTCGCCGACGACCACGACGACGCTGTCGCCTCCGCGGTGCCCGCGAATGTGTGCTCCTCCCATTTCGGATAGGGCCGCGTCCCACGGGAGGGCGTCTGGCCGGTGCTCGCCGATCCACGGGACGCCGAGTCCTCCTCGTGCTTCCTCGTCCGCGGCGGCCACGAACACCAGAGAACGCGCGGGAGGATTGCCTTCCTGGGCGCGGCGCGCGACCTCGCGAGTCACGACGGCCATCGCCGCGGTCAGGTGGAGCATGTCAACCGTGCCGCGCCCCCACATGACGCCGTCCTCGATCTGGGCACCGAAGGGATCGCGCGTCCACTTGGCCTCGTCGACGGGCACGACGTCCGTGTGCCCGAGGAGGGTCAGCGGCGTGCCGACGCTGCGCGGATCCGCACCCGCGACCGTGACCACGAGGGACGTGCGACCCGGGTGCGGGGTGATCCGTTCGATTGACACGGGCAGGCCAGCGAAGAAGTCCTCAAGGAGGTTGGCGGCGCGCTCCTCTCCACCCGAATCGGCGGTCAAGTCGTTGACACAGCCCAAGCGCACCAGGCGCCCCAACAGGTCGACGGTCTGCTCACCCAGCGATTGCGTGCTCACGGTTGATCCCCTTCCGCGCGGGGGCCTCGTCCCGGCTCCCCTGCCTGACACCACGGTATCCCCACGCGCTTCACGTCACCCGACCGCGCCACGAGAGGGACTTTTGTAACGACGCGTGTGAGCAACGCGCCGGGCGCTACAAGGCCCAGCATTGGACCGAAATGCCTGGGGAAACGTAGGCTAGTGGGGCAAACAGTCCACGACTCGGATGGAGACAACTCAATTATGGCCATGAACACCCGTGCGCAGGCGCCTCGCGTGCCCGACCGCGCCGCCCCCGAAGGCCTCGAAGCCAAGTGGGGTGAGGCCTGGGAAAGCCAGGGTACCTACGCTTTTGACCGCACCGCGACGCGCGAGCAGGTGTACTCGATCGACACTCCCCCGCCGACGGTATCCGGCTCCCTGCACATCGGCCATGTTTTCTCCTACACGCACACTGACGTCGTGGCCCGCTACCAGCGCATGATGGGCAAGTCCGTGTTCTACCCGATGGGGTGGGACGACAACGGCCTGCCCACCGAGCGCCGCGTGCAGAACTACTTCGGCGTGCGCGTGGATGCGACGCTGCCCTACGACCCCGACTTCGAGCCCCCGCACGTGGGCGGCGACGGCAAGTCGATTAAGGCTCGCGACCAGAAGCCGATTTCCCGTAAGAACTTCGTGGAGCTGTGCGAGCGTCTCACCGTCGAGGACGAGGCTCAGTTCGAGGCGCTGTGGCGCTACCTGGGTCTGAGCGTGGACTGGAAGCAGAACTATCAGACGATTGGCGCGCGTGCGCGCAAGGTCGCCCAGGCCGCGTTCCTGCGTAACCTGGCGCGCGGCGAGGCCTACCAGGCCGAGGCCCCGGGCCTGTGGGACGTCACCTTCCAGACGGCGGTCGCCCAGGCTGAGCTGGAGAGCCGCGAGTACCCGGGCTTCTACCACCGCCTGGCCTTCCACATCACCGATGCCGAGGCCGCCGCGAAGGCTGCCGCTGCGGGCGCGCCCGTCGAGGACGGCGTGGACGTGTGCATCGAGACGACGCGTCCCGAGCTGCTGGCCGCCTGCGTCGCCCTGATCGCCCACCCGGATGACGAGCGCTACAAGCCGCTGTTCGGCACGACGGTCGCCTCCCCCGTGTACGGCGTCGAGGTGCCGATCCTGCCTCACCCCGAGGCGGAGATGGACAAGGGCGCGGGCATCGCCATGTGCTGTACCTTCGGCGATACGACCGACATCGACTGGTGGCGTGACCTGGAGCTGCCGCTGCGCGCGATCCTGCGCAAGGACGGCCGTATCATCACCGAGGCCCCCGAGTGGATCACGACCGACGCGGGCCGCGCGGCATTCGAGGAGATCACCGGCAAGACGACGTTCTCCGCGCGCGAGGCCGTGGTGGCCGCCCTGCGCGAGTCGGGTGAGCTGAAGGGCGAGCCGACCAAGACGATGCGTCAGACCAACTTCTTCGAGAAGGGCGACAAGCCCCTCGAGATCGTCACCTCGCGCCAGTGGTACATCCGTAACGGTGGCCGCGCGTGGACGAACCCGGCCTCGGGAGCGGACCTGAACGAGGAGCTCATCGGCCGCGGCCGCGAGCTGGAGTTCCACCCCGACTTCATGCGCGTGCGCTACGAGAACTGGGTGAAGGGCCTGAAGGGTGACTGGCTGGTCTCCCGTCAGCGCTTCTTCGGCGTGCCGTTCCCGCTGTGGTACCGCGTGGACGCGGACGGCCAGGTCAATTACGACGACATCATCACCCCGTCTGAGGCTGCTCTGCCGGTCGATCCGTCGACGGACGTGCCGGAGGGCTACACGGAGGATCAGCGCGGCGTGGCCGGCGGCTTCGTGGGCGAGCTGGACATCATGGACACGTGGGCGACGTCCTCGCTGTCCCCGCAGCTGGCGTGTGGCTGGCTGGATGACGAGGACCTGTTCGCTCGCACGTACCCGATGGATCTGCGCCCGCAGGGCCAGGACATCATTCGTACGTGGCTGTTCTCCACCGTGGTGCGCGCGGACCTGGAGTTCGGCGCGCTGCCGTGGAAGCACGCGGGCCTGTCGGGCTGGATCCTGGATTCGGACCACAAGAAGATGTCCAAGTCCAAGGGCAACGTCGTCACCCCCATGGGCATTCTGGAGAAGTACGGGTCGGATGCCGTGCGTTACTGGGCGGCGTCGGCTCGCCTGGGCCTGGATGCGGCGTTCGACGAGCAGCAGATGAAGATTGGTCGCCGCCTGGCGATCAAGGTGCTCAACGCGTCGAAGTTTGCCCTCACGATGGGCGGCGAGGGCGCGGCTATCGATCTGGATCCGGCGCTGGTGACGGTGCCGCTGGATCGTTCGGTGCTGGCGGCGCTGGCCTCCGTCATCGACGAGGCCTCGGCAGCCCTGGCGTCCTACGAGCACTCTCGTGCTCTCGAGGTCACGGAGTCCTTCTTCTGGACGTTCTGCGACGACTACCTGGAGCTGGTCAAGGAGCGCGCCTACAACCGCGATGGCGCGTGGGACGAG
Organism: Sanguibacter keddieii; assembly: GCF_001064145.1. Lineage (GTDB taxonomy): Bacteria > Actinomycetota > Actinomycetes > Actinomycetales > Actinomycetaceae > Pauljensenia. The sequence continues at coordinate 217,790 of NZ_JVOJ01000037.1, read as the reverse complement.
GCTTCGGCCGCGTCTGCCCGTGCGGCTCTGGCGATCGTCATCGACAACGTCGTGCGCCTGTTGGCCCCCTACCTGCCGTATGTGACGGAGGAGGTGTGGAGCTGGTACCGCGAGGGCAGCGTGCACACCGCCCCGTGGCCGGTCGCGTCCGACCTGGCTGGCGTAGAGGGCGATCCCTCGGTGCTCGAGGCCGCGTCCTCTGCTCTGATCGCGCTGCGTCGCGTGAAGTCTGAGGCGAAGGTGTCGCCGCGTACGCCGTTCCTGGCGGTGACAGTTGTCGCCCCGCAGGCTCAGGTGGAGGCCCTGGAGTCCGTGAAGGGCGACCTCGAGGCCGCATCGAAGGCCGTGGGCGCCCTGACCGTGGCCGCCTCCGACGACGCTGAGGCCACCGAGGCCGTTGTCGAGTCCTTCGAGCTGGGCGAGGCTCCTGCCAATCGCAAGGGCTGATCGTTAGGCTGCTGGGGGGCCGCCCGTGGAACACCACGGGCGGCCCCCTTGTTTCACCCGCCCCATGACAACACCGAACCATCTGCACAGATCAAACACAGTTTGTAAGTACAGCCAGCTACATCGGACCAACCGACACAACACCTGAGACTTACCGCACATCTACTTGTAATTCTAGATAACTGCCAAACGTCCACATGACTGAATCACAGTCACTTAGGCTACAACTGTCAACCATCAATCCAAGGAGGGGTAATGATTACAGAAGTAGACCTCGACGGCACACCCTGCTTCGCTCCTGGCACGAAGCTAACAGGACTCAAAAAGATCAATTTCATATTTGGCCCAAACGGATCAGGCAAGACCACACTCTCAAATATATTTCAAAATCCAAGTGATGTGCGACTTCAATGGGAAAACAACACTATCGGAACAACTTATATATTCAACCGAAATTTTACAGAAAACGCACTAGCAAGTAGCACCCAACTAAAAGGCGTCTTCTTCATTAGAAGAGGAGCGGCCAACACACAACAAACTATCGATGCGCTCGAAAGACAAATTAAGTCTGAGAAAGAAGCCTATGAACAAGCAAGAAAGCAGTTAGAGAGGGCAACAAAAAAAGAGATTGAAATTCGAGAGAATCTCAATAACGCCGCTTGGGAGCTTAAAAAACAAGTCGATAAGCACAAGCTAGCAAACTGTATGAAAGGACACCTAGGAAGCAAAATTGCCTTTACAGACAGACTCCTCGCAATTACAAGCAATGCGGGAACTGAAATGACACTTGATACACTCTCAGCTAGAGCCGACCAACTCTATTCTGACGACCTGGCCACAATCCCAATCCCGACATTAAGATGGGAAGCGGAAACAGATCCAGAAACGCTTGAAACACTATTGGCAACAGCAATCACGCCATCCTCAGAATCGAAACTGCTTCCACTAATCAAGCGATACAGTTTATTTGATTGGGTAACCAAGGGACATGAGGTTTCCAAAGAAGTCGAACTACAGGGAGTATGCCCATACTGCCAACAAGAAATCTCAAGCGAGATAGAAACAGAATTGGAGGCACTATTCGATGAAACATACACGCGCGCAAAACAAGCGATCACAGACCTGTCAGTCAAATACAACAACGACTATAAGTCACTTGAAAGGATAGCTTTAACGATCACTGCCGACTCGGAGAGCATACTATTTTCCGAAAAAGACTTGAATAATCTCAATACGCTGCTCACAAAACTAGACAAAATCAACACATACATTATTCGTAAACTTGAACACCCTTCACAAGAAATCAACCTTCCATATTCCCTAGCAGATCTACAGCATCAAGTCATAACAACACTCAAGCAACTCAAAGACACATACGAGCAACATAACAAAGTTGCAAGCAACTTAACCAACGAAAGACTGAATCTTCGGGAAGACTTTTGGTCCTGGGTCGCAACCAATAAACTTGCGACTAACATCGACCAGTATAATTCAGAAATCTCCAAAGCAACCACTGAGGCCGCTGCAGCACAAACAGCATGCAACTTCTACAAAAATGCTATTATCGCCACACAAAAAAAGATTGATTACCACATTACACAACTCCAAAATAGTAAAGAAGCCATGGAGAAAATCAACTCACTGCTTCAAGATCTTGGATTCACTTCATTTAAGCTTGCCTACGACGCACCAACCAAGGGATACAAGATCATTCGCCCAAACGCCCACAACTCCATATGCAACGTGGAAACATTATCCGAAGGCGAAAAGACTATTCTTACTTTTCTATACTTTATTCAAAAAGTGGATGGCTCATCAACCTGGCTAGCCGGCCAGGAACCTACCGTGATAATAGACGACCCTATTGCCTCAACGGATGCCCAGTCATTCTTTCTAGTTACACAGTTCATTCGAAGAATGACAGTCTACCTAAAGAAACCTACTAAAAGTTCACAACAGTTTAAGCTATCCCAACTTATTGTTTGCACACACAACACACGATTCCTTTCCGAAGCGAGCTACGACTGCAAATTTAACAACCAACAAAATAACCCTTATGCACACTTTTTCCGACTCGAAAAACGTAGTACCGGCACAACCATTTCCAAAGGCACTCATCAAAACCATATCGATTCTGAATATAATTTACTTTGGCGAGAAATCAAAGCATGTACAGAGGAGTACAACGCGCAACTGAGTGGCGGACCTATGCCAGATTACCCACTTCTTGGAAACACCATGAGAAGGATCATTGAGACATATTCAACGATGATAGGTAAAGGCGGAATTACAAAATTGAGCAATCACGCCTCCATTGCAGTATCGACGCTTGTCGCTTTTTGCAACTCAAGCTCACATTCCGCAATTGATTCGGACTTACACTCAATATTCACATTGAGCACCTCACAGTTATTGGACGCCTTTCGACAGTTTTTTGAGGAAGAGTTTGAAGAAGGAGCCCATTTCCCTCATTACTGCTCAATGATGAACTTGGAACTCAAAGATCAAGGCTGGAGTTACCCCAAGATAACCACGCCATAGATTATTTTCATTCATTTCGGCCCGTGATTTCTCTTAGTGGCACCTGTGGGAATCTACGGGTGCCCCTGATCGCACACCAGTTCGCGTCGTAGTGCCCAATGCCTAGGCTTCAATCACCACGCGTGCCGCAGATGTGCATGGGCGTTGTTAGGGTGACGTATGGCTATTTCAACGCTCGACGAGTACCTCGCGACCATCCCGAACGGCGATAATCACGCGCGGATGGTGGACGTGCTGGACTGGGTCTCACACAACTTCCCGGAGCTGGAGCTGCGCATCGCGTGGAACCAGCCGATGTTCACCCACCACGGGACGTACATCATCGGGTTCTCGGCCGCGTCCACGCACATGGCGATGGCTCCCGAGCGCGCAACCATGATCCGCTTTGAGCAGGTCATGCGCGAGCGCGGCACAGACTTCGGCACAACGCTCGCCCACTAGCCCCGGAACAAGCCCTTCGACTACGAGCTCCTCGACGCCTTCATCCAGCACCAGCTCGCGGAATAGCAGGACATCACGTCGTTCTGGCACCCACAGTCATGAACATCCACCCTGACGCTACACATCAGACTCTAACAACTTGTACAATTAGTACATGTCTACCGCTACACTTTCCGATTTTCGCCAGAACCAGGCTCAGTACATCGCCGCAGCCCAAGTCGAACCCGTCGAGCTGCGCTCGCGCGGCGCACAGACCCGCGCAGTTCTGGTCTCTCCCGCTTTCTACGAAGAGGCAATCGCTGCCCTCGAAGCACGGCGGGAAGCCCGCGAGCGCGAGGAATACGAGACGTGGCTCCGTGAGAATGCTCTACCCGCCCTCGAACACTACCTTGAGCACCCGGAAACTGCGCACACTCTCGATGAGCTGACTGCTGCATGGGGACTGAAGTAGTGGCACCCCAACGACGCCTTGCTATTGGCGATACTGCATACCGCGACCTCGTCAACTTTCGCGGCGAGCTTCTGACCCTCACGGGCTCAGAACAGACAACCGATGCTTACCTCTCTGCCCTACGCGATTTTCTGTCCCGTCTCGCTGAGTTTCCTCATCGCGGTGAAGCGCGTCCCGATCTTCACCCGTCAATCCGGGTGATAGGTTTTCGCCAGCGGCTTCGCATCGTTTTCGCTGTGATGGAGGATCAGGTTGTCATACTCGCCGTGCAATCTGCGCGGCAAGGGCGAGTTACCCTACCTGAATCTGTCTATCAGTTCCTTGAGGTCCTTGACGGCGACGTCAGGTAGCACAAACAGCATCCACAGTTTGAGGGTTTTACTCCCCCTCCCTACGGGCGCGTAGGATAGGGGAAGCAACAGCTGCGCCGCTGGCCCCGTCCCGCGGCGCTCACCGGCTAGCGACCAGGGAGCAGACATGACCGCCAAAGAAACCCCGGCCTCGTCCACCATTGACGAGACGCCGCAGGCGCAGACGACCACCGAAGCCCTCGAGTGGCACGCCCCCGTCCTGGTGCGCATCGACGAGCACACGACGATCCCCCACCTGCTCAAAGAACGCGTGCAGCGCGGCGCCACCCGCCCCCTCATCCTGCGCAAGATCGGCATCGGCGACACGTGGCGCTCCATCACGGCGCGCGAGTTCTACGACGAGGTGCACGCGCTCGCCGCCGGCCTCATCGCGCGCGGCCTCGAACCCGGCGACAGGGTCGCGATCATGAGCCGCACCCGCTACGAGTGGACGCTCCTCGACTTCGCGTGCTGGGCGGCCGGCCTCGTCCCCGTGCCCATCTACGAGACCAGCTCCATCGACCAGGTCGCCCACGTCCTCGTCGACGCGGACGTCCACCTCATCATCACCGAGACCGTGTCCATGGCGGAAATCGTGCGCGCAGCCGCCGAACGCGAAAACCGCGACAACACCCACGTGCTCTCCCTGGATTCGGAGGCCATCGAGACCCTCATCGCGGAGGGCTCGGCCACCCCGCGCGAGCGCGTCCTCGCCCGCTCCGACGCCCTCACGAAGGACGACATCGCCACCATCGTCTACACGTCGGGCACGACGGGCACGCCCAAGGGCACGGTCCTGAGCCACGAGAACTTCACGAACCTGTGCCTCAACGCCCACGCGTGGATGCCGGAAATCGCGGCGGGCAAGAACTCACGCCTGCTCCTCTTCCTGCCCCTCGCCCACGTGTTCGCACGCTTCCTGCAGGTCTTCCAGATCAGCGGCAACGGCGTCCTCGGCCACGCCTCCAACATCAAGAACCTGCTGGGCGACCTGGCGTCCTTCCGTCCGAGCTACCTCCTCGTCGTCCCGCGCGTCCTGGAGAAGATCTACAACTCGGCGGACACGAAGGCATCCGGTCCCAAGCGCAAGATCTTCCGCTGGGCAGCCAAGGTCGCGATCGCCTACTCCCAGGCCCTGGACACCGAAGAGGGCCCGTCGGCGTCGCTCAAGGCCCAGCATGCGCTGGCGGACAAGCTCGTCTACCAGCAGATCATCCGCCTGGTGGGCGGCAACGCGGACTACATCGTCTCGGGCGGCGCACCCCTGGCCCCCTGGCTCGCGCACTTCTACCGCGGCGTCGGCATCCCCGTTCTGGAGGGCTACGGCCTGACCGAGACGGTCGGCCCGGTCTCCGTCAACACGCCTCGCCTGTCCAAGATCGGCACCGTGGGCCCGGCCCTGCCGCCCATGTCCTTCAAGATCAGCGACGAGGGCGAAATCCTGCTCAAGGGTTCGAGTGTTTTCCAGCGCTACCACAACGACCCCGAGGCCACGGCCGCCTGCTTCACCGAAGACGGCTGGTTCCGCACGGGCGACCTGGGGTCCCTGGACCGCGACGGCTACGTGTCCATCACGGGCCGCGCGAAGGAGATCATCGTGACGGCGGGAGGCAAGAACGTCGCCCCAGCCGCCCTCGAAAACCCGATGCGCTCCCACCCGCTCATCTCCCAGGTCCTCGTCGTCGGCGACCAGAGGCCGTTCATCGCAGCGCTCATCACGCTGGACGCGGAGATGCTGCCCGATTGGCTCGCCGCGCACTCGCTGCCCCCGATGAGCGTGGCCGAGGCGGCCACGAACGTCGAGGTGCTGGCCTCCCTGGAGAAGGCTGTGGCCTCGGCGAACGAGCATGTCTCGCGGGCCGAGTCTATCCGCAAGATCAAGGTCCTCACGACCGACTTCACGGAGGCGAACGGCCTGCTCACGCCCTCGCTGAAGGTCAAGCGCATGGAGGCCACGCGCCGCCTCGCCTCCGTCATCGACGAGATCTACGGCGGTCCCGTGCAGGACTGACGCCCCATGAACGAGGCCGTGGCCGACTCGCGCTCCCCCGCTCAGTGTCGGGGTTGGCGAGCCGGCCACGGCTTTTGTGGGTGGGAAACCTACTGCGAGGCGAGCGCCGCTGTGGGCGGCGTGCGGGCCGCTCGGATCGCGGGGTAGAGCCCGGCGACGGCGCCGATGAGGAGAGTGGCACCGAGGCCCGCGGCGATCACCCACCAGTGCAGGGTGGGCGGCCAGCCGTACACGTAGCACATGCCCCAGGTGACGCCGGCACCGATGAGGCATCCGGCGAGTCCTCCGAGGAAGGACAGGAGCAGGGCTTCGGCCAGGAACTGCACGGTGATGTGTCCCCGCTTGGCACCCAGAGACCGGCGCAAGCCAATCTCCTTGCGGCGTTCCAGGACGGAGATGATCATCGTGTTGGCCACGCCGATGCCGCCGACGAGCAGGGCGATCGATCCGACGCCGGCGAGCAGCGTCGTGAGCGTCTGATCGGCCGCGTTCTGGGCGGCCAGCGCGTCGGAGGGGCGCGAGACCTTCAGGCCGGTGGCGCCCTGCGGGGCGAGCGTGGGTCCGAGGAGCTCGCGGACGGTCTCCACCTGGTCCTCGGTGGAGCGCTCGTAGATCGTCGTGGGAGTCTTGCCCGCGTCGAAGTACGTGCCCGCGGCTGACACGCCGATCAGCGCGGCGTTATCGAGTTCCTCGGCCAGGGGTGCCGGATCCATGATGCCCAGGACGGTGAACGACATGCCCCCCAGCCACACCTGGGTGCCCGGCTCGACAACACCGAGCAGCTGCGCGGCCTTCGATCCCAGAACGACGCCCGGGTACTTCGCGGTGGCGTCGTTGAGCCACGCGCCCTTCTTCATGGTCCCAGAGACGACCTTCAGGAGGTTCGTGTCGGCCGCCATCGTGATGATGCCGCCGGTCGCGTTCGGATCGGACAGGCGCGAGCGGTACACGGAGACGCCGCTCAGCGTCGACGTCGAGGCAGCGTCGGTGACGCCCGGGATCATGAGGGTACGGCCCACGGAATCCTCGGGCAGGATGAGATCCGTTCCCGACAGGTCCGCGCCGCTGCGCGCGGTCAGCATGTTGGTGCCGAGCGCCCGCAGCTGTTCTTGCAGGCGGGCCTGCGAGGACGCGGAGACGCCGACGACGCCAACCATGGCCGCAATGCCGATCGCGATACCCAGGGCCGAGAGGATGGCACGCATGGGGCGGGCGCGCAGGCCCGTCAGGCCAAGGCGAGCGACGTCCGAGAGACGCAGCGCGGAGCGGCCGGTACCCGAGTTCTTCTTACTCGCCATGGCCACCTCCCGGGTGCGCGGAGTCGGAGACGATCTCGCCATCGCGGATGGCGATCTGCCTGGGCAGCGAGGCCGCCAGATCGTTGTCGTGGGTGATCACGATGATGGTGGTACCGGCCTCGTTGAGCTCGCGCAGGAGGGCGACGATGGACGCGCCCGAGCGCGAGTCAAGGTTGCCGGTGGGCTCGTCGGCCAGCAGCAGGGCAGGGTGCCCGATGATCGCACGAGCGATCGCGACGCGCTGGCGTTCGCCGCCCGACATCTGGTGGGGCTTGTGGTCCATACGGTGCCCGAGGCCCACGCGGGTCAGGGCCTCACGCGCGGCCTCGCGGCGCTTGGCGCGGGGCACGCCCCGGTAGAGCAGCCCGTCGGCCACGTTATCCAAGGCGGACACACCGGCGGTGAGGTGGAACTGCTGGAACACGAATCCGATCAGCGAGGAGCGCACACCCGACAGTTCGGTGTCGCGCAGGGAGGACACGTCCGTCCCGTTGATACACACGCTGCCCGAGGTGGGCCGGTCGAGCGTTCCGATGAGGTTGAGCAGGGTGGATTTTCCGGAGCCGGACGGCCCGACGATGGCGACGAACTCGCCCTCGTCGACGGCCAGGGACACTCCGTTACAGGCGTGCACAGGCGGGCTGCCGAAGGACCGGTGCACGTCGGTCAGTTGCAGGATGTGGCTCATCGGTTGGGCACCACCACGCGCTGGCCTTCGGCGATCTCGTCGCCGCTCACTTCGACGCGGTCTCCCGCGAACAGGCCGACGGTGACGGGAACCCGGCGAATCTCGCCCTTCTCATCCACGACCTCGACGCCGAACTGGTCGGTGCTCAGGGCCACGAGCGCGCCGAGGGGCACGGACAGCACGCCTGTACGGGTCTCGGAGGTCAGGCCCAGGGAGACCGAGGCCTCCTGCAGCCCGTCGAGGGCGGAGGTGTCATCGGGGGTGACGGTGATCGGAATGATGCGTTCCTTGGTCGTCTCCTTGGATCCCTCCTCGCCGGCTTTTTCGCGAGGCGGCTCGACCGAGGTGATCGTCCCGGTCGTCGTAGCGGCTGAGCCGGGCAGGCGCACGGTCACGGAGTTTCCGACGACGCCGAGCGCCTGGTCGGAGAGCTTCAGGTTCGCGGAGATGATCTGACGCGAGGACGAGGCCGCAAAAAGTTCCGTCTCCATCGTCGCGTTGTCGCCGACGCGGGCCTTGAGCGCACCGATGCGCAGGTCCTCGGGGGCAAACAGGACGGTGCCCAGCGGCAGCGAACCGCTCTGGGGCAGGGTGAGGGCCTTCTGCCACTTCTTGATCGCCGCGATCGTGTTCCAGTCGAAGTGGGCGTTCGGGGTGGCTTCGAAGTAGCCGAGCTCGGACAGCGAGGTCTCCAGCTGGGTGACGTCCTCGCCGTCGCTCATGCCCTCCTCGAACGCGCGCCAGGCGGGGGTGGAGCCGTGGAGCAGGTACGTGTTGTTGCCGGCGACCGTGTACACGTGCGATCCCTGGGTGAGGGTCGTGCCGGGCGTGGGCAGGGCTGTGACGACGCCTTCGAAGGCGCTCTTGAGGGTGTAGGAGTCGGCGTAGTGGAGGGTTCCCTGGACGGTGGTCTCCCCCACCAGGTCGCCCTTCGTGACGGTCGCCGTCGCACCATCAAAGGACTGGGGGGCTTGGGCATCCGCGTTGGTGCCCGAGCAGGCGGACAGGGTTAGCGCGCCGATCGCCAGGATCGCGAGCGCCGCGGGGCGTGGGGTTCGCGGACGCGTCACTTGGCGGCCCCCGACTGCTGGAAGCACTTGTTCAGCACGTCCTCGGGGATATCCTTGACGCTGATGCCTTCGCCGGCCTGCGGGTCCTTCACGTCGTATCCGGCCTCACGCAGGCACTGCGCTGCCTTGACCATGGCCTCGCGCGCGGCGGGGTCGTTCGCGACGTTGTCCTCGCCGGTCATGCCGGAGACCTTCGTCATGCACTCGTTGATCGCGGCATCGAAGGCGGGGTCGTGGTCCTTGGCCTGGTCGGGCGTCAGGCCCGTGTCGGGCACGTCGAAGCCCTTCTCGCGCATGCACTGAGCGAACACCAGGTTGGGATCGTTACTGGCCGCGTTGGTGGCCGCCGCGCTCGGGCTCTTGGTGGACTCGGACGAGCTGGACGATCCGGTCGATCCGCATGCGCTGAGGGCCGCCGCCAGGGTGATGGCGATGACGGCAAGGGCGCGCGTCTGTGCGCGATTCTTCATCGAAAACTCCTTGAGGACTGCTTATCGGCAATGGTTCTCACTGCCTGTATAGATTACAGTCCACAACCCTGAAAGCTACCTGAAAACTATCAGGGAGCCTGCGCAGAATTTCATCAGACAACCCTAAGAGCGTAAAACGAGGCGGGGGACGCTCGCACATCCCCCGCCTCTCACCCGATTCTCATCTTCATCGGGCGCTTATTCATTCAGTCTTCAGCAGCATCGGGGCGAGCCAGGTTTTGCTTGAGGATGGACACGATCTCTCCGTGCTTGACCTCGGTCAGGGTAACCTTTCGCGCAAAGACGATGAACGCCAGGATGATGACCACAAGGGGAGCGTAGAAGGCCGCGGTCTTGAAGGTCTCAATATTTCCGGTTGTCAGCAGGGCGGGGTCGACGTCGTTGGTCATAGCTGCCGCGATGGCGACAAATCCGACGATGGAGTTCGAGAGGGCGCCGGCGATCTTATCAAGCATCGGGCGCACCGAGAGGGTGACAGCCTCATTGCGCTTGCCGGTCTTCCACTGCCCATACTCGACAGAGTCAGTAATGGTCAGGATCGCCGTCATCTGGATGCAAGTGGCAGGCAGGTAGAAGAGAACCAGGGCGACAAAAACGACGAACAGGTTCGACGAGAAGAGAATGAACAGGACGTATGCACTCGCCATGAGCACCATGCCACCGAGGTAGAGGTAGCGACGCGGCACGCGGCGATTGATCGCTGGATACAGGGGCGTGACCGCCAGGCCAATGACGAAGGCGATAATACCGACAACCCAGTAGATGCCAGGCTTTTGGAGCACGAACTTGAACAAGTAGATCATGAAGCCCGTCGTCGCAACGTTCGCGATCGAGTAGAGGACGTACGAGAGGGAAACCCACAGCAGCTGATCATTACGCACGATCGCCTGGAACGCCTGCAGAGGGTTGGACTTATCGGACGGATCACGCAGGGCACTCTCCTCCTCGTGAGTACCAAACGCGACAGCCAAGCAGGTGGCGATGCCAAGGATAGCGATGACTGCACCGAAGCCCGTCCATCCTTCCTGACTCTCAGAACCAGCTCCCGCAAGAGCACCGAAGAATCCAACCACGGGAACGACGATCGCGGTGACGCCGTTGTAGCCGATGGAGCCCGTGAATGTTCCGAGAGCGGTGTACACACTTCGCTCCTGCGAGGAGGAGGACAGCGCAGGAATCATGCCCCAGTATGAGATGTCACGCAGGGAGTACAGGACGTCAAGGACCACGAAGACGATGACAAAAACAACAATGAACACTCCTTTGTTCACGTTGACGAGGCCGAAGAGTCCGGTGAAGATCGCAAAAAGGAGGATGGATGATCCAACGCCACCAATGACTTGCCAGGGCTTGAATCGCCCAAAGCGCGAGGTTGTATTGTCCACCAAGTTCCCAAGCAGTGGATCAATGAAGATCTCGACGATCCGAATAATGAAGACGAGGGCGGTGATGATCGCAATCATCGCCTTGGCCTCGGACTCCTCATAGTCGCGGAACAGGGTCTGCGCCGCATAGTAGGTGACAAAGAATGTTGAGAGCGCGTTGTAATACGCAGCCTGCCCCAGATTGCCGATCGCGTAGCAGATTCGCGATACCCAGCTCTTCTGCGCGTTGTCTTCGTGTGCCATGGTCCCTCTCCTTCGAAGCAACTCTTGCTTGGACACCTCTAAGGTAACGCATTTACTTGCGAATACCAACGATATGTAGATCACATCAACATCTCGCAGTAACCACATTGCATTCACGTAATCGACGGGCTACTCTGACCTCAGAGCACGATCGCTCCACCGCAACGTCGCACATTCGGAAGGTCACCATGTTCCACACACCCACCGCCCCCACCCCCACATCAGCATGGCTCAGCGATCCGCAGACCTTTGCTGTCAATCGACTTCCCGCGCGCAGCACACACCGCACGAACGCCCCGACACAGAGTCTTGACGGAACCTGGGAAGTCGCACTGACGTCAAGCTCGCGCGTCGCTCTTGACTCCCCCACCACCACATTCGACCAGGAAGCAGTACACAGCCTTCCCGTTCCCTCAACCCTCGAAGCTGAGGGACTATGGCCTCCGGCGTACGTCAACATTCAGATGCCGTGGGACGGCCACGAGAACCCTCAGGCTCCCAAACCGCCAGAGGAGTGCCGAGTTGCACTCTACCGGCGCACCTTCACCCTGCATGATTCCCTCCAGAAGTCTTTGAGCAAGCAAGGACGCGCACGCCTACGCTTCGAGGGTTTTGCGACGGCTCTCTACATCTGGGTGGACGGCATCTTCGTCGGCTACTGCGAGGACGGGTACACGGCGAGCGAGTTTGATATCACGTCAGCACTGACGCGGTCCCCAGACCACGAGATTGTCGTCGCCTGCTATGAGCATTCCAGCGCCTCGTGGCTGGAAGGACAGGACTCCTGGCGTTTCCACGGCATTTTCCGTTCCGTATCACTGGTAGCTCTGCCTGCCTGCCACGTCGCTCACCTGGCAGCCAACGCTGACTACGACGCGGAAACAGGCGCGGGAATACTCAATGTCACGGTCGACCTCAAGGGAACCAAGGCCGACAGTACCGCACGCGCCCAGCTCACCGATTCGAGCGGCACTGTTGTGTGGAGTGAACACGTGCCCGCAAACGATCCCAGCATCACGCTTCGGGCTGAACTAGACGGCGTGCACCCGTGGACGGCGGAGGATCCGGCCCTGTATACGCTGAGCCTCACGATTCACGACGCCGATGGAAACGATTGCGAGACCGTGACTCAGCGCGTGGGCTTCCGCCGCTTCGAAATCCTCGACTCTGTCTTCATGCTCAACGGCCAGCGCCTTATTTTCCGCGGTGTCAACCGCCACGAGTTCAATCCTTGCACGGGCCGAACGATGTCGATGGAGGACATGGTGACGGACGTGCGCCTGTGCAAGCAGCTCAACATCAATGCAATCCGCACGAGCCATTACCCCAATGACACCCGTTTCCTAGACCTGTGCGATAAGTACGGCCTGTACGTCATTGACGAGGCCAACCTGGAGACACACGGATCATGGTGCACGCCGGGCGACATCCCCACCCCAGCCACGGCGATCCCGGGATCAAAGATGGAGTGGGAGGGCGCCTGCGTGGATCGCGTCGAGTCGATGGTGCGCCAGGATCTCAATCACGCCTCCGTGTTGATGTGGTCGCTGGGTAACGAGTCTTTTGGCGGCGAGGTTTTCCGCTCTATGTACCGGTGCTGTCATGAGCTGGACAATTCCCGCCCTGTCCATTACGAGGGTGTCACGTGGGATCGAGAGTTCGACGATGCCTCCGATATTGAGTCACGCATGTACGCGCTGCCTGACGCGATCGAGGAGTACCTGCGTGATAACCCGGCGAAGCCCTATCTGTCGTGCGAGTACATGCATGCGATGGGTAATTCTGTTGGTGGCCTTAGCCACTACACGGAACTGGAGCGCTACCCCGCGTATGGTGGCGGCTTCATCTGGGACCTGATTGACCAGGCTCTCTACCATGAGCCGACCGCTGGCTCGGATGGCGAGTTCCTGGCATACGGCGGCGATTTCGAGGATCGCCCTTGTGACTGGGAGTTCTCCTGTGATGGCATCCTATTCGCCGACCGCACACCCAAGCCCTCAGCCATGGCGGTCAAACAGCTCTACTCCCCCGTCACTCTCACGCCGAGCATCGACGGAATCCTTATCGATGCTGTTGTCCTTCCAGCGCCGCTTACTAACCTGTGTGTGCGTGCCCGGATCCTTGCTAACGGCGCGGTTGTCTGGGAGAAGGAGGTCGCGGCAACAGGCATCTCCCGTGGGCGGAGCACCGTCAGTATGGGATGGCCGTCTGAACTGCTAGCCGACACAAAACAAGAGATCGTGTTGGAGGCAGCACTTGTCATCTCCTCCGACACCGCGTGGTGCGAGGCTGGGCACATTGTCTCCGTGGGCCAGACAGCATTCTCCTACCCCGAGCAGGCCGACATGACACCCAGTGGCCACGCCACATTCACCGTGGGCCGTTGGAACATTGGTATGCGTGAGGGCGAGAACGAGGCTTTGCTGTCGCGTACCGCAGGTGGCATCGTCCAGTGGCGTCGCGACGACAAGGCCATGGTCCTCTTCCCGCCCAAGCTGACAACCTTCCGACCGCTAACGGACAATGATCGAGGCTGTGGGCACGGTTTCGACCGCTCGTGCTGGACGACGGCTGGAGCCTACGCACGATGCGTGAACACCACCGTCGAAGAGACCGGCGAGGGTGTCGTCGTTACCTACGACTACCGTCTTGCGGGCATTGCAGATGTCACCGTGCCTGTGCGCTACGAGCTGCGCACCGACGGCACGATTCGTCTTACGGCAACTTACCCGGGTGCGCATGATCTCCCAACGATGCCGTGCTTCGGGATCGAGTGGGCGCTCCCCTCGTCGATTGACCGCCTGAGTTTCTATGGCCTCGGCCCCGTCGAGGCCTACGCGGACCGCCTGGCCGGAGCAACCCTGGGCGTGTGGTCCCAGAGCGCAGCCGAAGGGCTGGCCCCCTACGCGGTACCGCAGGAGTGCGGCTTCCATCCCGGCATCCGCTGGTGCGAGGTAACGGACGACGACGGACACGGCCTGCATGTTCAGGCACACGGCGATCTCGGAGTCTCGCTCCTGCCCTACTCCTCCGCGCACATCGAAAACGCTCGACACTGGTGGGAGCTACCGGAGCCCTCCCAGCGGCCCGCGACCTACCTACGTCTGCTCACTGCACAGATGGGTGTCGGCGGCGACGATTCGTGGGGTTCGCCGGTGCATGACGAGTACCAGATTGATGCGACCGAGAAGCAGGTCCTGGACGTGACGTTGTCTCTCATATAAGAGACATTCAGCGGCGGCGGGTGTGAAGCAACTCCCCCGCCGCCGCCTTATGCGTTCACGCCCGATCACTGTGCGGTGGCGCCGTGCGCGGGAATAAAGCTCTGTCGCACAACAAGGCGGGTGGACAGCAGAACGTGATGCTTATGCATGAAACGGCCAACGATCGCGTCTGAGAGGAGCATGAGCGCGGTCTCGGCCAACTCGGAGCGCTCGATCGCATAGGAGCTGAGCGTGGGAGCCGTGTACTCGCAGACCTTAAGATTGTCGATGGAGACGACGGCAATCTGATCGGGTACACGGAGCCCACGGGCAGCGAGCACCTGAATGACGCCAACCGCCAGCGGATCAGCCGCGACAAGGACAGCGTCGGGCAGATCATCCGTGCACGCATCAAGTAGTGCCTCGGCCTGACTACGTCCATTCTCCACAGTGAAGGGACCGGAGGCGCAGACGTAGCCATCAGTGGGCATGTCGAGGAGGTGCGCCCACTCGTTGAAGGCGACGGTACGCGGGTCTTGCGCGAAGACATGAGAGCCCATCATGTGCCCGGCGCCGCCGATAAAGGCGATACGCTGACGCCCCTGCTCACGCAGCGTGTAGATCGCGTCAATGACCGTTTGCTGCAGGTCGGGGCGCACAGAATGAAAGAGCGCCGGCGCGGGGTTGATGTCGATAAACACGCCGTGCGCGAGCGCCTCATACAAACGGTCGAGGTCGTCTTGTGCGATCGGCGCGGGACCGATGGACACAAAGCCAGAGAACTCGTCCGCAGCATCGATGAGCGCGTCCACGGTCGGGAAGAACGCCAGGCTCATCATATTTTCCACCGCACGCTCTCGCAGTGCCTCACGCACGTCGGAAAAATAGGAATCCTGGGGTCCATTCGTGGGATCGAAGTTCTCAAGCACCGCGATGGTCTGAGGGACGCCAGCGCGCGATGTGCGCAGCGCGTAGCCGAGCTCGTTGGCTACTTGGATGACACGATGGCGGGTTGATTCCTTTGCGGTGAAACTGGGGTCTCCCGAGAGGACACGAGACACCGTCGCCTTCGAGTAACCCGTCGCCTTGGCAATATCACCGAGGTTAACCATCGATCCCCCTCCCAAAACTCCCTGTGTTCAGCTCATACAGTCTAGCTGACTCACAGCTCGCTCAGCGGGATCAACGCCGCATCGCTCGCGCGCACAACTGACGAGGCCGGTGCTTGGCCCTCCCCCAGCGCGCAGTTTAGAGGCACGAACCCTCGTCGTACTCGGCCTTAATGTCCTCGTGGTGGCGGATGACCTCGCGGACCATGAAGCCCAGGAACTTCTCGGCGAAATCGGGGTCGAGGCCGGAGGACGCCGCCAGGGTACGCAGGCGCTCGACCTGACGAGCCTCGCGATCCGGGTCGGCGGGAGGCAGGTCCAGGCGGGCCTTGATGTGCCCGACGCGCTGGGTGCAGCGGAAGCGCTCGGCGAGAATGTGCACGAGGGCAGCGTCGATGTTGTCGATCGTTGCGCGGGCCTCCGCCAGCTCGGCGGGAACACCGCTCACGCCCGCATCCGCCGAAGCGGCCACCAAGGCCTCGTCGCACTGTGCCATTGTTCCTCCCCTAAGGTCTCAACTGACCTCAGTGTAGCGGGCGAACTCAGGCGCTGCGCTTGCCTTCCGAGGATCGTTCCGGGTAGAGCTCAGCGGAGCCAACGCCCTCGACGAGGTCGCGGGTGATGACCACGCGGGCGACGTCGTCGCGGCTGGGCAGGTCGAACATGAGGTCCGACAGGGTCTGCTCCATGATCGAGGACAGGCCGCGGGCTCCCGTCTTGCGCTCGTTGGCACGCGCCGCGATGGCCAGGAGCGCCTCGTGGGTGAACTCCAGGTCTATACCGTCCAGCTCGAAGAGGTGCTGGTACTGGCGCACGAGCGAGTTCGACGGTTCGGTGAGGACGCGCACGAGGTCCTCCTCCGTGAGCTCCTTCGTGGAGGTCAGGATGGGCAGGCGGCCGATGAACTCGGGGATCATACCGAACTTGTGCAGGTCCTCGGCGGACACGGCCTCGTAGAGGTCTCCCATCTCGGAGGTGCTCTTCAGCTCGGAGCCGAAGCCCGTCGAGCGGCGGCCCAGGCGGCCCTTCACGATGTCCTCGATGCCCGCGAAGGCGCCGGCAGCGATGAAGAGGATGCCGGAGGTGTCGATCTCCAGGAACTGCTGGTGGGGGTGCTTACGTCCGCCCGTGGGAGGCACGGAGGCGACCGTGCCCTCGATAATCTTCAAGAGGGCCTGCTGCACGCCCTCGCCCGACACGTCGCGGGTAATGGAGGCGTTCTCAGCCTTGCGGCCGATCTTGTCGATCTCGTCGACGTAGATAATGCCCTTCTCGGCCTTCTTGATGTCGCCGTCGGCCTCCTGGATGAGGCGCAGGAGAATGTTCTCCACGTCCTCACCCACGTAACCAGCCTCGGTCAGGGCGGTCGCGTCCACGATCGCGAAGGGCACGTCGAGAAGGCGGGCGAGGCAGCGCGCCAGGTGGGTCTTACCCGTACCCGTGGGGCCCAGCAGGAGGATGTTGGACTTGGTGCCCAGCATGTCCTCAGCGTTGCCAGCCTCGCGCGAACGCACGCGCTTGTAGTGGTTGTACACGGCCACCGACAGGGCGCGCTTGGCACGGTCCTGGCCGATCACCCACGTGTTCAAGAATTCGTTGATTTCGCGCGGCTTTGGCAGCGGCGGCGCAGACGAGGAGGACTGCTGCGAACCGAGTTCCTCCTCGATGATCTCGTTGCACAGCTCAATGCACTCGTCGCAGATATATGCACCGGAGCCACCGATGAGCTTACGCACCTGCTTCTGGCTCTTCCCACAGAAGGAGCACTTGAGCAGTTCCGCGCCATCAGTCAGACGAGCCACGAGACCTCCAAGGTGTTGAACGTTTTGCCGTTCGGTCGGATGTGCTTTCGCACTTACTAGCAAATAACGTAGTGCACGCGAGGTATATTCCCGCTTAGCCACGCCTATTGTTATGAAAAGTTCACCCGTAGCCGACAATTGTCAGCGCGACAACCGTCTGACCAGGCACATAGCAACGAGGCCGTGGCACCCCACACACATCAGCGCGGGAAGGCCACGGCCTCGTCGACGACAGCGTCACAGAGCCTTACGAGACTCCAGCACCTGGTCAATCAGACCGTACTCGGCGGCCTGCGGGGCGGTGAGGATCTTGTCGCGCTCGATGTCGCGGCGCACCTGCTCCACCGGCTTGCCCGAGTGCTTCGAAAGCGTGTCCTCGAGCCACACGCGCATACGGTCGATTTCGTCGGCGACGATCTGGATGTCCGAGGCCTGCCCCTGCATGCCCTCCATCGCCGGCTGGTGGATGAGGACGCGGGCGTTGGGCAGCGCCAGGCGCTTGCCGGGCGAACCGGCGGCCAGCAGCACGGCCGCAGCGGAAGCGGCCTGGCCCAGGCACACCGTCTGGATCTGCGGCTTGATGTACTGCATGGTGTCGTAGATGGCGGTCAGCGCCGTGAAGGAGCCGCCGGGCGAGTTGATGTACATGGTGATCAGCGAATCAGGATCCTGGGACTCCAGGACCAGCAGCTGCGCCATGACGTCGTCCGCGCTGGCATCGTCCACCTGCACGCCCAGGAACACGATGCGGTCCTCGAACAGCTTCGTGTAGGGGTTCTGGCGGCGGAAACCGTAGGCCGTGCGCTCCTCGAAGTCGGGCAGCACGTAGCGGGCCTGCGGCATCTGGCGGGCGACCGCCTCAAAGTAGGGCTGGGTGCTCATCAGTTCTCTCCTCGCGTTCCGATCTCCTGCGGGCTGTCGATCACGCGGTCAACGAAGCCGTACTCGAGGGCTTCCTGCGCCGTGAACCAGTGGTCGCGATCGCCGTCGGCCTCCACCTGCTCGACGGTCTTACCCGTGCGAGACGCGGTGATGGCAGCGAGTTCCTTCTTCATGCCCAGGATCAGGTCCGCGTTAATGCGAATCTCCGTCGCGGAGCCGCCCGCGCCACCCAGGGGCTGGTGCAGCAGAACGCGAGTGTGGGGCGTGATGTAGCGCTTGCCGGGGGCACCCACGGTGAGCAGGAACTGGCCCATCGACGCGGCCAGGCCCATGCCGACCGTCACGACGTCCGGCTTGATGTACTGCATCGTGTCGTAGATGGCCATACCGGCCGTCACCGAGCCGCCAGGCGAGTTGATGTACAGGTAGATGTCGCGGTCCGGGTCCTCGGCCGCGAGCAGCAGCAGCTGCGCGCAGATCGCGTTCGCATTCTCATCGCGAACCTCGCCACCCAGCCAAATGATGCGCTCCTTGAGCAGGCGCTGGTAGACCGAGTCGCCCAGTCCCAGCTGCGAGCCTTCGCCGGCAGCCCCGGTATTGTGCACGCTCACGCGTACCTCCTCGTCTGTTCGCGGGCCCAGTCGGCCCCATTGATGTCAACCGTACCCGCTGCGCGCCCGCTCGTGCGCGCGCCGGGCCGTCGTTTCGCTGTCGGCACATGCACTGAGGGGGCGAGGCTCGCGCCCCACCCCCTCAGCCCACGAGTTAGTCACTCGTCAGCGGGTATACCCGCCGCGGTTCACTCCTGCTCGTCGGCAACCTCGGTGATGATCTCCGCACCCTCCTCGGTGGCGGGATCGGTGCCGAAGAACTTGCTCAGGTCGACGTCGGCACCGTTGGTGTCCTTGACAGTGACGACCTTCAGGGCCTCAATGAGGGCCTTGGAGCGACCCAGGTCGGCCACGACGTTGGCCATCTGCTGGGAGGAGGAGAACAGCTGGTTGATGTCGATGCCGAAGTTCTGCGACATCTGGATCGCGTAGTCGATCAGCTCCTGCTGGGAGACCTGCACGTCGAACTTCTTGGCCAGGGCCTCGGAGAGCAGCTCGGTGCGGATTTCCTTCTCGACGGCCTCGCGGGCTTCCTTCTTGGCCTTGGGCTTGGCGTCCTCGCCGACGCGGTGCTCGACCTGGTGGTCGACCGCGGACTCGGGCAGGACGATCTCGACCTTGTCCAGGAGGAGGTCGATGAGGGCATCGCGCGCGGCGAGGGCCTGCTGGGACTCCTTGGACTGGGCGGCCTGCTTCTTCAGGTCTTCCTTGAGCTCGTCGATGGTGTCGAACTCGGAGACCATCTGAGCGAAGTCGTCGTCAGCCTTGGGCAGCTCGCGGGTCTTCATGGCCTTGATGGTGATGGTCACCTCGGCATCTTCGCCCTCGTGCTCGCCACCCTTCAGCTTGGAGGTGAAGGTGACTTCTTCGCCGGCCTTGGTGCCGCGCAGGGCGGTGTCCTGGCCGTCGAGCATGGAGCCGGAGCCGATCTCGTAGGAGACGTCGGAGGCGGAGTCAACCTGCTTGCCGTCGATGGTGGCGACCAGGTCGATGGTCGCGAAGTCGCCGGTCTTGGCCTTGCGGTTGATGGTCTTGAGGGTGGCGAAGCGGCCGCGCAGGTCCTCGAGTTCCTTCTCGACGTCATCATCGGTGACCTCGGTGGGCTCGACCTCGACGACGAGCTTCTCGTCGATCTCGGGCAGCTCGAAGGCGGGGACGACGTCAACCTCGGCGGTGAAGACGAGCTGGCCGCCCTGGGCGCCGGTCACGTTGGGGATTTCGGTGACGTCGACGGTGGGCTGAGCCATGGGGCGCAGGTCGTTCTCGTTGACGGCGTCGGAGTAGTGGCCGGGCAGGACCTGGTTGACGACCTGCTCGATGACGGCAGCGCGGCCGAAGCGCTGGTCGATGATGCGCGGAGGCACGTGGCCCTTACGGAAGCCGGGGATGTTGACCTGTCCGGCGATCTCCTTGTACGCCTTGTCCATTTCGGACTTCAGTTCCTCGAAGGGAACCTCAACGGTCAGACGAACCTTGGTGGGCTCGAGGGTTTCAACGGTGCTCTTCACGTGCGTACGCTCCGTAGTCTACAAATCGGGGGAACGCCCATTTCGGGCGCATAACAACTCGCTTAGTGTACGCCACGACCCCGTTAATGTCCTCATTCGTGGGCCGTAAGTGGGCATATCCACCCCTCTACGGGCGCTTCGAGTGTGCAACGCCACACGGGCACGTGCCACTCCCCCCATTCACGAGGCGGGGGCCGCCCACACTGCCGGGTGCACTCAGGGGGCGAGGTAGTGGGAACGCCCTCGCACGACGGCTGCCAAGCGGGCGCGGGGCACATCGGCGACGAGGCGCACCGCCGCGGTGATCTCGCGGTGGATGGCTCGGGCTTCGGCGTCGTCTGTCGCGGTAAAGCGCGCGGTGACGCGAGGCTGGCCGGAGGCGATGGCGATGTCCCAGGATTCGAGCCGGGTGACGGATCGCGCGGCGGCCTCGACTTCTTCGGGGGCGCGGCCGGGTGCCAGAGTCGTGACCGTCATGATGGTGCGATAGGACGGCATGGACTCCCCCGGGTTCGTATGAAAAAACCGCGGCGCTATGGCCGCGGTTGGTCGGGGTGACAGGATTTGAACCTGCGACCCTCTGCTCCCAAAGCAGATGCGCTACCAAGCTGCGCTACACCCCGAGGACGCGTTGTCCGCTGACCCATCATACGGGAGGGGCGTTTAAATGTCGCGCACGTGGACAATACCCGCTAGGATCTTCGTGTCCCCTTCGGGGGTACGCGGATGTAGCTCAATGGTAGAGCCTCTGCCTTCCAAGCAGATCACGCGGGTTCGATTCCCGTCATCCGCTCCAGCAATGGGGAAGCCCCGGGCCACTCGGCCCGGGGCTTTCTTGTCACATTCTCACGCTCACGCGGTTTCGGGGAACGTGGAGGTGTCGATGACGTAGCGGTAGCGCACGCGCGAGGCGACGACGTTGTTGTAGGCCTCGGTGATCTCCTCACCGGTGATCATTTCGACCTGCGGAATGACGCCATGCGCAGCGCAGAAGTCCAGCATCTCCTGAGTCTCGGCAATGCCGCCGATCTGGGAGCCCGCGAAGGACTTGCCGCCGTTGACGAAGGCGCGCAGCGGCAGGGAGACAGGCTCGGTGGGCAGGCCTACATCGACGAAGACGCCGTAGGGGCGCAGGGCGGCCATGTAGCCGGCGTAGTCGAGGCCGTCGGCGGACACGGTGCACAGGATCAGGTCGAAGGAGCCGCGCAGGGACTCGAGCACGCCCTCCTCGCTGGTGGCATAGAAGTGGTCGGCACCGAAACGGCGAGCGTCGGCTTCCTTGGAACGGCCGTGAGAGATGACAGAGACCTCCGCCCCCATGGCCTTGGCAATCTGCACGCCCACATGTCCGAGGCCGCCCATGCCGAGGATGGCCACGCGCGAGCCGGGACCCACGTTGTAATGCTTGAGCGGCGAGTATGTGGTGATACCGGCGCACAGGAGGGGCGCACAAGCCGCAAAATCCAGTTCGGACGGAATGTGGAGCGCGAAGTCCTCGCGCACGGTGAAGCCGCGCGAGTAGCCGCCGGTCGTCGGGTTACCCTCGGCGTCGGCACGGTAGGTCCACAGAGTGCCGGGCGTCGAGGTGCACCACTGCTCGTAGTCGGATTCGCACATCTCGCACGTGCCGCAGGAGCCGACCATGCAGCCCACGCCCACGCGGTCCCCCACCTTGAACGTGGTGACGCCGGGGCCGACCTTGGCGACGGTGCCGACGAACTCGTGACCGGGCACGAGCGGGTAGGACACGGGACCCCACTCGCCCCGGGCAGAGTGAATGTCGGAGTGGCAGATGCCCGCATAGGCGACGTCGAAGTAAATCTCACCCTCGCCGGGCTCGCGGATGTCGATCTGCAGGGGGTGGAACTGGGTGGTGGCATCGTCACAGCCGTATGCGATCACGCTGGGCATGAGAACTCCTTTGTCCGGTCAATTGAGGATGCCACAAGCATACTGCAGAAACAAAAACCCCGGCGCGCGGGCACCGGGGCAATGGGGTGGCTGACGGGACTCGAACCCGCGACGTCCTGGACCACAACCAGGTGCTCTACCAACTGAACTACAGCCACCATCGCGTCGCTGTGAAGGCAACGGATAGAGTTTAGCACTACCCACCCGAGCTTGGAAACTCGAGCACTACCCTCGCAGCGGTGGCGTGCATCACCAGTGGGCGCGAGCGGAGATCGCGTCGGCGAAGTTGCCGAGCGCGCCGGGGGTGGCACCCAGGTAGAGGTCGGCATCCACGAGAGAGACCTCCATGACCAGGAAGGAGCCCTTACCGTCGGGGACCAGGTCCACGCGGTTGAAGAGGAACTGCTCGTCGTGGCCCAGGCGCGAGCGCACGTAGCCGTGCAGGACGCGGCGAATCTCCTCGCCCCACTGCCACGCGACGGAGTCGGCGGCCTCGGCGGTCACCACGGCCTCGTGCATCTCCGGGTTGGTGACGGAGGCAGGGTGCAAGGCTGAGCGCTTCTCGACGGCGTGGGAGACCAGTCCGTTGAAGAAGACGAGCGAGATCTCGCCGTGCAGGTCGATTTCCTCAACGTAGCGCTGGATCATAACCGAGCGGCCGTCACCCAGCAGCCCCTGCACCTGGCGCATGGCGGCCTGGCGCTGGCGCGTGTCCACGGTCGTGTAGCGGCCGATGTCGCGCACGCCGGAGGACACCGCGGGCTTGACGACGAACTCGCCGAAAGCCGGGAAACGCGTGTGAATCTGATGCTTGGACAGGTTCTGCTCAGGCTCCAGCCAGTTCGTGGGAATCGTGGGCATGCCCAGGGCGGCCAGGTCCTTGAGGTAATGCTTGTCCGTGTTCCAGTTCAGCACGTCCGCAGAATTCTGCACGCGACTCAGCTGCTTCGTCCACTCCAGGAACGCGGGGCGGTCGCTCGCGTAGTCGGACACGGAGCGCACGACGACCATGCCGGCCTCAGACCAGTCGACGTCGGGGTCGTTCCACACCTTGACCTGGGGGTCGCACCCGCGCGCCGCCAGCTCGTCGAGCAGACCTTCCTCGCCTTTGAAGAGGTTGGGCATGGACTGACAGGTCACCAGGGTGACTTTGGGATGGGCCGTCATAGTGTTCTTTCTGTCGGGAATGAAGGACGAACGAGGTCGTGGCGGGGAACTCACCGCAAGCCGAGCGGGCGCTGCGCGGCCTCGGTCAGCAGCTCGGTCAGCAGGTCCGAGTAGGACAGGCCCGCGGCGGCCCACATCTGCGGGTACATGGAGATGGGCGTGAAACCGGGCATCGTGTTCACTTCGTTGATGATGACGGTGTCGGTCGCCTCGTCGAGGAAGAAGTCGACGCGGGCCAGGCCCTCACACTCGAGGGCGTCGAAGGCACGCCACGCGGTCTCGCGGATGCGATCGGCGTAGTCGGGGGTGACGTCGGCCGGGCAGGACAGGCCGACGACGTCGTCCACGTACTTGTGCTCGTAGTCGTAGAACTCGCCCTCGGGGACGACAATCTCACCCAGGGGCGCAGTGCCACTGCGCCAGTCGGAGCGCGAGCCGAGGACGCCGCACTCGACCTCGCGGCCGGAGATGGAGGCCTCGACGATGATGCGCGGGTCGTGGTTCGCGGCCTCCTTGATGGCCACGGGCAGGTCCTCGCGGCAGGTGACACGCGAGATACCGACGGAGGAACCGGCGCGGCAGGGTTTAACGAAGACGGGGAAGCCCAGGCGCTCGATGCGGTCCATGCAGGCGGTGGCGTCGGCGTCCCACTGGCGGGCGGTGACCAGCTCCCACTGGCCCACGTCGATGCCGGCGGCGGCCAGGACGGTCTTGGTGAGGTGCTTGTCCATAGACACGGCCGAGGAGGTCACGCCGCAGCCCACGTAGCGCACGCCGGCCATCTCAAAGAGGCCCTGAATGGTGCCATCCTCGCCGTAGGGGCCGTGCAGGAGCGGGAACACGATGTCCACGTGGCCCAGATCCTCCACGCCAACGACGCGCGAGTCCGGTGCATCCGGGTCGCCCTCGTAGGTGAGCTCGACGAGATTGCCCTCGCCCGGGGTCAGGGCGACGCGGGTCGATCCGGCGGTGACGGACTGGCCCTTCCCGTCCTTGAACGCCAGCGCCGACGGATCATCGGCGACGCGCACCCACTGGCCGTCACGCGTGATACCCAGCGGGATCACGTCCCACTTGGTGCGGTCGATAGCGGTCAGGATGCCGGCGGCCGTCGAGCACGAGATCTCATGCTCGGAGGAGCGTCCACCGAAAACGATAAGGACACGAGGACGAGAAATTGCAGTCATGGGTCCAAGACTACCGCGCGGGAGGCGTTCGGTGCCCGCGTGCGCGGCGTTTAGACCAGCTCGATCTTCCAGCCGTCCATCTTCTGCGGGCGCGCAAGCAGCATGCGGCCCATGTCCTCGATGCTCGCGCGTCCCTCGACGACCTCGACGACGGCGCCCGTAATCGGCATGTCGACGCCGACGGAGGCCGCGACCTGGAGGATCGGCGAGGCCGAGGCGACGCCCTCGACGACGCCCGGGGACAGCGCCAGGGCCTCGGTCAGTCCCATGCCGGAGCCGAGGCGGTGGCCGAGGGAGAAGTTACGCGACAGGCGCGAGGAGCAGGTGGCGACGAGGTCGCCGATGCCGGACAGGCCCGCGAAGGTCGCGGGATCAGCGCCAAGCGCGGTGCCCAGGCGCGTCATCTCCGCCAGGCCGCGAGTGATGAGGGTCGAACGCGTGTTGATGCCCAGGCCCATGCCCTCGGCGGCACCGATCGCGACCGCGATGACGTTCTTCGTGGCACCCGCCATCTCCGTGCCGACGACGTCGGTGGACACGTAGGGGCGAAAATAGGAGTTGTGGCAGGCCTTCGCGATTTCCTTGGCCAGCTCCACGTCGGTTGCAGCCACGACCGTCGCCGTGGGCTGGCGCTGCGCGATCTCACGCGAAAGGTTCGGGCCGGACAGGACGGCGATGCGGCTGCCGGGCACACCCGAGGCCTCGGCGATGATCTCGTCGACGCGCTTGAGGGAGCCGAGCTCCAAGCCCTTGGCCAGGGACAGCAGGGCGACCTCGGGGGCGAAAGACTCGCGCGCGGCGCTCAGGGTGGCGCGCACGGCCTTGACGGGCACGGCCACGACAACGAGCTCGCGGCCGGCGACGGCCTCGGCGATGTCGGTGGTCGCGCTGATGCGCTCCGACAGGGAGATCCCCGGGAGGTAGGTCGGGTTCTCTCCCCCGTTGATGAACGAGATCGTGTCGGCGTTACGCCCCCACATCGTCACTCTCACGCCCGCGTCGGCGAGCACCTGCGCGAATGTCGTTCCCCATGCGCCCGTTCCCAGCA
Source organism: Sanguibacter keddieii (assembly GCF_001064145.1). Classification (GTDB taxonomy): domain Bacteria; phylum Actinomycetota; class Actinomycetes; order Actinomycetales; family Actinomycetaceae; genus Pauljensenia. Next base: position 191,946 of record NZ_JVOJ01000037.1, on the reverse strand, counting down.
CGGCTGCTGTTGTCATACTCATCGAGACCTCCCTGTCGAGGCCATTCTACTAGGATTGAAACAACCGACCCGCACCAGGAGGAACTGTGTCTCACCGCCGAGCCCTCGCCGCGAGCGCGGCCGCCTCACTGCTCCTGTTGGGTGCGTGCACGCCCGGAGCCCCAACGAACGCGCCTCAGTCAGCCGAGGCCTCGTCGAGCGCCTCCTCCCCCGCGGCGTCCGCGACCGCGAGCGCGGCGCCCGAGACGACGCCGATGCCGGAGCCGGGTCTGGATGCGACCAAGCCGATCAACGCCGACAACTGGATGTCGAGCGTGGAGGGGTTGCCTCCGGTGCGCTCGGATGACCCGACGAAGGCGTTGGCACTGACGGGGATTCGCGCGGCGACGCACGAGGGTTTCACGCGGGTGGTGCTCGAGTTTTCGGGCGAGGGCACGCCGGGGGTGTGGCGTGCAGCGTGGACGGGTGAGGCCGTCGAGCAGGGCCGAGGCCTGCCGATCCAGGTCAAGGGGCAAGCGGTCCTGGACCTCGTCATCGACGGCACGCCGATGACGGCGAGCGAGAACCCCTACCCAAGCGGCATGCACACGCGCGCCGGTGACCTGGACGTCGTCTCGGACGGCACCTTCGAGGACAACACGCACGTCGTCATCGGGGCGCCGGCCGCGCGCCAGTTCCAGATCGGATTCTTGTCCGACCCGGTGCGCATGGTCATCGATATCCGCGATTAGCCCTTCTTGCGGGCTTTCTTCGCCTTCTTGGCCTTCTTCGCGAGTTCTTCTTCCCACCAGGGGCCGGCCTGCGTGGTGGGGTCCCACACCTGCTCGGGGACGGGAAGCCCGCGCAGCTTGCCCACGCCCGCGCGCACGGCATCTCTAATGCGCTTGGTCGCCTCGTTGACGGCCTCGTGATCCTCGGACCCGGCGGGGCTCATCAGGTCGGAGAGGTCGACGGGCTCGCCGAAGTGGTACGAGACGCGCCGACCCGGTCGCATGTCGATGCCCTTGGCGTTGTACGGGGCCATGATGTCCTGCGGTCCCCACTGCGAGACGGGGATGACGGGCACGCCCGTGTCGAGGGCCAGTCGGGCGGCGCCGGACTTGAACTCCATGGGCCACTGATCGGGGTCACGCGTGAGAGTGCCCTCCGGGAAGATGCCGACGACCTCGCCGGCTTTCAGGGCCTCGCGGGTGGGTGCCAGGACGGCCGAGGGGTTAGAGTCGCGGTTGACGGGGATCAGGCCCATGCCCTTGATGATCCAACCGAACACCGGCACGGAGAACATCGACTTCTTCGCCAGGAAGCGCACGGCGGTGTCACGCTTCATGAAGTACCAGCACAGGCACAGCGGGTCCACGTTGGACAGGTGGTTGGGCACCAGGAGGAAGCCACCCTCGGCGGGCAGATTCTCTTCGCCCGTCACGGTGAACGTGATCCAGGGCGTCATGATGGGCGTCAGGACGCCCTTGGCGAAGGTGTAAAAGCCGGAGACAGCACTCATGGCTTCATTCTACGGGGACCGCTGCGCCGGCGCGCTGGCCCACACGGACCTCACACCAGGACGGATACGACCCCGGGGGCGACGTCGACGGTGAAGGGGATCGAGGCAATGCGGTCACCATCCGCCATGGCGATCATGCCTGCGGGGGCGGCGAAGGACACGACCCGGGCGCTTTCCACCTCGATAGCAGGGTGTGCCTTCGCACGGCCGGCGACGACGCGGGCGAGCACGGGCAGGGCGCGAGAGAGCGGCAGGGGGCCGACGTGGCACACCTCGAGGACGCCGTCGCTCATGTCAGAGGATTCCACCAGGGTGATGCCGCCGCCGAAACGCCCGGAGTTGGACACCGACGCGATCCAGCCGCTCATGTTGCGCTCGACCCCGTCCACGGTGGCCACGATCTCGGTGGGCTCGTGCGAGGCCAGAGCCGCGAAGGCCCCGTAGCCGTAGGCCAGCGGGCCCGAGGTCAGCGAGGACTCGTTGGCCAGGATGTTCGCGCGCGCGTCCAGGCCGATCGAGACAATGCCGAGGGCCAGGCGCACACCCTCACGCGAGCGCACCCACATGCCATCCAGGGGACGCACCCGAGAGGCCAGCCACTCCGAGGAGTCGGCCCCGGCCTCGTCGGAAGAAAAACCCAGAGGAGCCAGGGAACGCGCACGCACCAGCGGGTCCGTGCCGATCCCCAGCGCGCGACACAGGTCGTTGCCGCGACCGCCAGGCATAGGAACGAAGATCGCGTCGGACTCGTGGCACCCGCGCGCCACCGCGCCCAGGTACCCGTCTCCGCCCAGAGCCGCAACGAACGAGCCGGACGCGACCTCGCCGGCGATCGCCGCCGGATCATCGCCGGGCGTCGTCAGGCGAACCGCGACCTCCCAGCCGCCGCCGCGTAGGATGCGCACGATGCGCGGCCCCAGGCGCACGCTACGCCCGCCCGCCGACATCGACGAGACGAGCAACAAAATGCTGCGGCGCACGCCCGACGCGGCCATGGTCTCAGGCGTCCAGGTAGCGCACGCGAGCATCCAGCTGGTGGAGCTTGCGTGTGAAATGCTCGTAGCCGCGCGAAATCACGTCAATGCCCGACACGGTGGACGTGCCCGACGCGGTCAGAGCCGCGATCAGGTGAGAGAAGCCACCGCGCAGGTCCGGAACCTCGATATCCGCGCTGTGCAGCGGGGTCGGGCCCGAAATCACCGCTGAGTGATAGTAGTTTTTCTGGCCAAAGCGGCAGGGCGTCCCGCCCAGGCACTCGCGGTAGACCTGAATGTTCGCACCCATCTTGCGCAGCGCCTCAGTGAAGCCGAAACGGTTCTCGTACACGGTCTCGTGCACGATCGACAGGCCCTCGGCCTGGGTGAGGGCGACGACGAGGGGCTGCTGCCAGTCCGTCATGAAGCCCGGGTGCACGGCCGTCTCCAGGGCGATCGAGTGCAGCGGCTCGCCCGGGTGGTAGAAGCGGATGCCATCGGCGTTGATGTCGAAGGCGCCGCCCACCTTGCGGAAGGTGTTGAGGAACGTCGTCATATCGGGCTGGTGAGCGCCGCGCACGTAGATGTCGCCGCGGGTGGCCAGGGCGGCCGCGGCCCACGAGGCCGCCTCGATGCGATCCGGCAGAGCCGTGTGGCGGTAGCCGCTGAGCTTGGCGACACCCTCGATGCGGATCGTACGATCCGTGTCCACCGAGATGATCGCACCCATCTTCTGCAGGACGTTGATGAGGTCGAGGATCTCCGGCTCGATGGCCGCGCCCTTCAGGGTCGTGATGCCCTCGTTACGCACGGCGGTGAGCAGCGTCTGCTCGGTCGCGCCCACGGACGGGAAAGGCAGCTCGATGATCGCGCCGTGCAGGCCGGCAGCGGGGCGCTTGATGTGCACGCCGTCGGGCTGCTTATCGACGATCGCGCCGAACTTGCGCAGCGTCTCCAGGTGGAAGTCGATGGGACGGCCACCGATCGCGCAGCCACCCAGCTCGGGGATGAAGGCCTCGCCCAGCTGGTGCAGCAGCGGGCCGCAGAACAGGATCGGGATGCGCGAGGCGCCCGCGAGCGTATCGATGTCAGAGCGCGAGGCGACCTTGACGTTCGAGGGGTCCATGCGCAGCGTGCCACGATCCTGATCGAAGTCAATCTGGACGCCGTGCAGGCTCAGCAGGTCCGAGACCACGTCCGTGTCGCGGATGAGCGGCACGTTGTACAGCTCAGAGGGGGTGTCGGCGAGCAGCGACGCAACCATCGCCTTGGGGACGAAGTTTTTCGCTCCGCGCACCGTGATCTCACCGCGCAGCGGATGGCCGCCCTCAACCTGAAGGATCGATGACATGAGTGCTCCTCACTATGACGTAACTGGCCCCTACTCTAGCTAGGTAGGGGCCAGTATGCGCAGTGCTTTCAGCCGCGAGCCGACACAACTTCTTCCTTGGGCAAGAATTTCGCCGGGAGCGTGCGCGGCTTGAAGGACGGGCGCGCGGCCTCGTAAGCCGCGATCTCGTCCTCATGACGCAGGGTCAGGGCAATGTCGTCCAGCCCCTCCATGAGGGTCCAGCGCACGTAGTCGTCGATCTGGAAGGTGCCCGAGATCGCACCGGCGCGCCAGGTCTTATCCTCCAGGGAGACGGTCACCTCGGTGCCGGGCTCGGTCTCGAGGAGCTTCCACAGGGACTCGCAGTCCTCCTGGGAGATGATGCCGGTGACCAGGCCCTGCTTGCCGGAGTTTCCGCGGAAAATATCGGCGAACTTCGGGGCCAGGACGACGCGGAAGCCGTAGTCCTTGAGCGCCCACACGGCGTGCTCACGCGAGGAGCCGGTGCCGAAGTCGGGACCCGCGATCAGGACGGAGCCGTTCTTGTAGGCGTCCTGGTTGAGGACGAACTCCGGGTCGCCACGCCAGGCGGCAAAGAGGGCGTCCTCGAAGCCCGTGCGGGTCACGCGCTTGAGGTAGACGGCGGGGATGATCTGGTCGGTGTCGACGTTGGAGCGGCGCAGCGGGACGCCGATGCCGGTGTGGGTGATGAACTTTTCCATGGGTGGTTGAGTCTTTTCTTCCGTGGGGGACGAGGCCGGGGCTCTCCCCCGCTGTCGGGTTGCGGAGGGTGGGCCTCAGAGGTCGGCCGGGGAGGACAGGGTGCCGCGCACGGCGGTGGCGGCCGCGACGAGCGGGGACACCAGGTGCGTGCGGCTGCCCTTGCCCTGGCGGCCTTCGAAGTTGCGGTTGGAGGTGGAGGCCGAACGGTCTCCCGCGTTCATCGTGTCGGGGTTCATGCCCAGGCACATGGAGCAGCCGGCGTTGCGCCATTCAGCGCCGAAGTCGGCGAAGATCTTGTCGAGGCCCTCGGCCTCGGCCTGCAGGCGCACGCGGGCAGAGCCGGGTACGACCATGACGCGCACGCCCTCGGCTTTGCGGCGGCCCTTGACGATGCCGGCGGCGGCGCGCAGGTCTTCGATGCGGCCGTTCGTGCAGCTGCCGATGAAGACGGTGTTCACGGCGATGTCGCGCATCGGGGTGCCGGCCTTGAGGTCCATGTATTCGAGCGCGCGCTCGGCGGCCGCGCGGGCCGTCTCGTCGGTGAAGTCCTCGGGGGCGGGGACGGTCGCGGACAGCGGCACGCCCTGGCCGGGGTTGGTGCCCCAGGTGACGAAGGGTTCGATATCGGCGGCCTCGAGGATGACCTCGGCGTCGAAGACGGCGTCCTCGTCGGAGGCCAGCGAGGACCAGTATTCGACGGCGCGGTCCCAGTCCTCGCCCTCGGGGGCGTGGGGGCGACCCTTGATGTAGTCGAAGGTCGTCTGGTCGGGCGCGATCATGCCGGCGCGGGCACCCGCCTCGATCGACATGTTGCAGATCGTCATGCGACCCTCCATGGAGAGCTCGCGGATGGCCTGGCCGCGGTACTCCAGGACGTAGCCCTGGCCGCCGCCTGTGCCGATCTTCGCGATGACGGCGAGGATGATGTCCTTGGCCGTCGACCCCTCGGGAAGGGAGCCGTTGACGGTGATCGCCATGGTCTTGAAGGGGGCCATCGGCAGCGTCTGGGTGGCGAGCACGTGCTCAACCTGGCTGGTGCCGATACCGAAGGCGAGCGCGCCGAATGCGCCGTGGGTGGAGGTGTGGGAGTCGCCGCACACGATCGTCATGCCGGGCTGGGTGAGGCCCAGCTGGGGGCCAACCACGTGGACGATACCCTGGTCAGCGTCACCCAGGGAGTGCAGGCGCACGCCGAACTCCTCGGCGTTCTTACGCAGGGTGTCGATCTGGGTGCGGCTCGTGATGTCCGCGATCGGCTGGTCGATGTTGACCGTGGGCGTGTTGTGGTCCTCGGTGGCGATCGTCAGGTCGGGGCGACGCACCTGGCGTCCGGCGAGGCGCAGGCCCTCGAAAGCCTGGGGGCTCGTCACTTCGTGCACGAGGTGGAGGTCGATGTAGAGCAGGTCGGGGGCACCGTTCTCCCCCTTGGACACGATGTGGTCGCGCCACACCTTTTCTGCCATCGTTCCGCTCATTGTTCCTCCTCTGGTCTCCGCTTTGGAGACACGGTGTCATTCATGCTTCGCAATCAATGGAACCGCCTCATCGGCTGAGCGACCCGCTGATCTCACGTCTCGGACGCCGCTTTGACCTGTTTCACTATCCGACAATTTGCCATCTCAAAAGCTGAGATATTAAATAGTTGTATGGAAGAGCAAACATCCAGTGGCGTTGGCGTTCTCGATAAGGCTGCGTTGGTTCTCAGCGCTCTCGAGGCGGGACCCGCCACCCTCGCCCAACTCGTTTCCAGCACGGGGCTTGCTCGCCCCACCGCCCATCGACTGGCCGTCGCTCTCGAATATCACCGCATGGTCGCCCGCGACATGCAGGGACGTTTTATCCTCGGCCCCCGCCTCCAGGAACTCTCCTCCGCCGCCGGCGAAGACCGCCTCCTCCAGGCCTCCATGCCGGTCCTTCAGGCTCTGCGCGACCACACGAAGGAATCCTCCCAGCTCTTCCGCCGCCAGGGCGATTACCGCGTGTGCGTGGCCGCCTCCGAACGCGAGATGGGCCTGCGCGACTCGATCCCCGTTGGTGCCACGCTCTCCATGAGTGCCGGCTCCGCCGCCCAGGTCCTGCTGGCCTGGGAGGAACCCGACCGCCTGCACCGCGGCCTGTACGGTGCCTCCTTCAACGCCACCATGCTCTCCGAGGTCCGCCGCCGCGGCTGGGCACAGTCCGTGGGCGAGCGCGAACCGGGCGTCGCCTCCGTGTCCGCCCCCGTGCGCGGCCCCTCCGGCCGCGTCCTGGCCGCCCTGTCCATCTCCGGCCCCATCGAGCGCATGGGTCGCCAGCCCGGACGCCAGCACGGCCCCTCCGTCATGGCGGCAGCCAACAGGCTCACGGAATTCCTCTCCACCGTGGAGGACGCCGCGGACCTGTAAGCCGCGACCACGCAGCAGACAAACGGGTGGGCCGGGACGAATCAATCGTCCCGGCCCACCCGTTTGCGTACCTATCCGCTAGGCGACCCAGCGGCCCGAACCATCGAAGGTGTAGGCGGTGCCGCCGATGACGACGCGTCCAGTCGCCATGGCTCCCGACGGGTGGCAGAAGTACCAGCTACCGCCGTCCTTCACCCATCCGATCGCCATCTGGCCGGATTCCGTCAGGTAGTACCAGGTACCACCCAGGTTCACCCAGCCGGTGGCCATCGAGCCATTGCCGTTCAGGTAGAACCAGGCACCACTCAGGTTCACCCAGCCGGTGGCCATCGCACCGCTGCCGTGCAGGTAGTACCAGGTGTCGCCGTCCTTGAGCCATCCGGTCGCCATGGCCCCGGTGTCGGGATCCAGGTAGTACCAGGTGCCCCCCACGGCGGTCCAGCCACTCGCCATCGCGCCGGACGGGGCGTAGTAGCGCCACGCGCCATCCTCGACCTGCCAACCGGTCTTCATCCAACCGTTCGCATCGAAGGAGTAGGTGACGCCTCCGCGCACAACGCGCTCGTTTGCGGGGTAGCTCCCGTCCGGATAGCGCAGCCACCAGCGGCCATCCCCCGACGCGACCCACTGCGCGGCAGCCGGATCCGGCTCCGGAGTGACGGTGGGATCGATGCGATCTCCCGCAGCCTGCGTGAAGACGGCAACCGTGCGAGCGGGAACCGTGACGGAGCCCGTCTTCGCGTCGAAGGACGCGCCCTTGACGGTCTCGTCCGAGCCGTTCGCCTGCGCCTCGTGCAGCTTGAAGACGCGACCCGACAGGCCCTCGACCGCGGTGGTCACGGACTCGCCGCTCGCATTGAAGACGACGAGAGCGCCGTCGAGCTTCGCGTCAACGTCGCTGCCGGCCCCGGCCTCGTCGTTGATGAGCATGATGATCGTGCCGTCCACGGCACCCTCACCCGAGTTGGGGAAGGTGACCTTGGAGCGGACCAGATCCGCGCTGCCCAGCGTGAACAGGCGCGAGGAGGAACGCACGCGCAGGAAGTCCATCGCGATCTCCGAGGAGGTGTCGATCTGCTCCGGGGTCGGCTTCAGATCGGGGTTCTCCAGCAGCGGGCGCATGTGATCCCAGGCCGCGCCGTTCTTCGACTTGACCGGCAGGCCACGGCCGAAACCGTTGTCGTGCATCGACCAGTCGATCGCGTTGAAGTGATCGCCGGAGTTGTAGGAGTCGCGGTCCAGGGACTTCGAGCGCAGCATCTCCGTACCCGAGGCCCAGAAGGAGGGCGACTGCGACAGGGCCACGGAAGCCTGGCTGATCAGCGACATGCGCACGCGGTTCTCCATCGGAGCATCCGCCGGCATCTTATAGGTGACCAGGTCGAAGAGCGTCTCGTTATCGTGGGCATCCACGTAGTTGACGTTCTCGGCGGGCTGGGAGGCGAACCCGGCTCCCTGACCGTTGTAGTCCAGCTGCGCGCCCGACACGGTCTTGCCGTCGTAGGTGGTGAGCGTGTAGTCCTTCAGGTTGCCCGCCAGCCCCAGCTTCACCAGGTCCACGCGGTGTAGGTAGTCGGCGCGGCGATCCGCCTCGGAGCGGGTGTCGAGGCCGTTGAAGTCCGAGAACGCGCCCGAGCCGAAGCCCTGCATGACGCGGTGATCATCATCAAAGGGGCCACCACCGTGCACGGCATCACGCAGGCGGTCGTTGAACGCGCCGATACCGGTGCCGTCCAGCTGGCCCTGCGTGGCCTGGGTGAACAGCGCGTTGTTCGCGACCTCACCGAAGTTCCAGCCCTCGCCGTAGATGTACAGGCGCGAGCCGTCCACGCCGTCCTTCTCCATGGTGAGGGACGCCAGGGCAGCCTTCGCGCGCTTCATCTCCTCGGCCGGGTGGTGGCCCATGAGGTCGAAGCGGAAGCCGTCGACGTGGTAGTACTTCGCCCAGTGGATCATCGAGTCGATCATGAGGTGCTCGCTCATCGCGTTTTCGGTCGCGACGTTGGAGCAGCACGTCGAGGTCTCGACACCGCCCGTGGCGTTCAGACGCTGGTAGTAGCCGGGCACGACGCGGTCGAGCACGGAGTATGCGGACTGGCCGGCTGCGGGCGTGTGGTTGTAGACCTGGTCGAGGACGACCTGCATGCCGATCGAGTGCAGACCACCCACCATGGAACGGAATTCGCGCACGCGCGCGCCGCCGTTCTGGTGGGACGAGGTCGCGTAGGAGCCCTCGGGGGCCATCCAGTGCAGCGGGTCGTAGCCCCAGTTGTAGGCGTCCTGGTCAGCAACGGCCGTGACCGCAGCCTGCTGCTCCTCGGACGCCGGACCAGCATCCTCGGGGATCGCGGGCGTCTTCTGGTCCGCGCGTTTCTCGGGAATGGTCGCGATGTCGAAGGTGGGCAGCAGGTGCACCGTGTTCATGCCGGCGCGCGCCAGCTCGGCCAGGTGGCGCATGCCGTTGGACTGGAACTGCGTGAAGGCCATGTAGGTGCCGCGCATGTACTCGGGCACCGACGTGTCCGCAGCGGAGAAGTCGCGCACGTGCAGCTCGTAGATGGAGCGCTGGGCGTCGTCCTCGATGGCGGGGGCCTTCGAGTCCGTCCACACCGACGGGGCAATTGACGGGTTGTCCATGTTGACGGCGACGGAGCGCGTGGAGTCGACGGTCAGGGCCACCGAGTAGGGGTCGGTGACGAGGTTCGTCTCCACCTTGCCCGTCTCGGGCACGTAGACGTTGACCTCCCACAGGTACTGGGCGCCCTCGTGGATCTCGCCGGCGGCGTTGTCCACGCTCCAGCGGCCGTCCTCGCCGCGCACGGCGGCGGTGCGCGTGCCATCACCTGGCACGTCGGCGTCGGAGCCGCGCGGGGTAGAGGTGTTCCACGACAGCAGGGTCACGTTCTTAGCGGTGGGAGCCCACAGCGCAAACGTCGGATTACCTGCCTCGTTCCAGCCCACACCGTACGAGGCTTGGGTGGCCTTAGCCGCGTAGAGCGAGTCGAGCACGGGGGCGATCTGCACGCCGGTGAAGGCGTTGACGCTCTCCCCCGACTTCTGGGCAACCGCGATCTGGCCGGTGAGGGCCTCGCGGGCCCCGGCCTCGTCGAGCGAGGCCTTCAGGGCGATGTATCCGTTGAGGTTCGGGTGAGCCGTCGTCACCTCGGCGGGCAGGTCACCCGCGACGGTCAGGGCGCTCGTCGAAGCGCCGGTGACGGCACCATCCGCCAGGCCAGCGCCACCCTCGGGGGCGGTCACCAGCTCATAAGAGAGCTTCGCGGAACCGTCAAGGACCTGCGCGCGCGTCACTCCCTGGGGCAGCAGCGAGGTCGGCCACGCGAGAATGTCCGAGGTCACCCAGTAGGCGCGCTGCTCGCCCGCACCCGCGACCGGGGCGTCAGCGCTCGCGATGTCGACCTTGTGCGTCGCAGAATCGTAGGTGAAGGTCACGAGCTTGTTCGCTTTCGTTGCAAACTGGTAGTTGGCACCGCCAACGATGCCGTCCTGCCCGTAATTCTCGTTGTCAGACCCACCGATGGCAACCTTGAACTCATAGTTGCCCTCAGGCAACGCGGTCGTGGCGTAGGTGTAGGTCCCGTCCCCCGCAGGCTCCATGAGAGGCGCCAGGCATTCGGGCTTCCAGTTGTCCGTGCAGCCCAGCGCCTTCTGGAAGGAACCCGGCAGCGTCACCATCTGGTCGGTAACGGTGTTCCACACGCGGTGCGTCGCGCGGTTGTAGAAGAAGGTGACGGACGTCGTTTCGGTCAGGGTGTAGGAGATGTTCGCTCCCCCCGCAGCGCCCCCGGCACCAAAGGCAGTGTCCCACGAGCCGCCCTCGGCGACCTTGTACTGGTAGTCACCGGCCGGAAGCGTGAACGTCGCGCTGTACACGCCTGTCGCGTCGCGCGTGAGTGCAGCCTTCTCGCAGCCGGGTGCCCAGTCCGCGTCGCATCCCATTGCCACGTTGTGGCTGCCGGGGATTGTCACCAGCACGTCGTCGGCGGCTCCGGCGGCCCCGGCCTCGACGGTGTTCACATCGCCTGCCTGGTTTGACGTTTCCGCTCCAGGTTCGGCCCACGCGGCTGGGAGCACACCCCCCACCAACGCGATAGCTGCGCCAACGCTGAGCGTTCGGCGCAGGAATGTCCTATTGAGTCGGTATGTCACGACAGACTCCCTCGTCCAAAAGCGGTCCCCTCCCATGGGGCTGCTCCTAGGTTAGACACACTGCAACGTTTCCGAAAGTTTTCTGCAAAGCACAAGAGAAAATGCGGACCGAGTGGTTAACAAAAAACCTCGCCACCGCTGAGGTGACGAGGTCGTTGGTACCCCCAACCGGATTTGAACCGGTGTTAACGCCGTGAGAGGGCGTCGTCCTAGGCCGCTAGACGATGGGGGCCCTGATTCAGTTATGAATCCGTACCCCCAACCGGATTTGAACCGGTGTTAACGCCGTGAGAGGGCGTCGTCCTAGGCCGCTAGACGATGGGGGCCCTGATTCAGTTATGAATCCGTACCCCCAACCGGATTTGAACCGGTGTTAACGCCGTGAGAGGGCGTCGTCCTAGGCCGCTAGACGATGGGGGCCCTGATTCAGTTATGAATCCGTACCCCCAACCGGATTTGAACCGGTGTTAACGCCGTGAGAGGGCGTCGTCCTAGGCCGCTAGACGATGGGGGCCCTGACTGAAACTGACGCTTCAGATCGCTGGGGTACCAGGACTCGAACCTAGAATGGCTGAACCAGAATCAGCTGTGTTGCCAATTACACCATACCCCATTGGGTATCACCTGCTTCGCTTTCACGTCGCTGGCGACAGGAGATAACTGTAGCGGACCAACGCCCTCATGCCAAATCGAAGGCCAGTGGTCCCGATCACCCACCTTCTCTCCCCCACAATGAGGACACCTTCAGGCACGACGAAGCCCCGACCCCGTCCGACATGAAAGGAACGAGGCCGGGGCTCGGCACGGCGATCAGGCCAAGGAGGCGCGCAGGGCGCGCAGGCGGGCCAGCGAGGAATCGCGACCCAGGATCTCCATGGACTCGAACAGCGGAGGCGAGACCTGGCGTCCGGTCACGGCGACGCGCAGCGGGCCAAAGGCCAGGCGGGGCTTCACGCCCATCTCGTCGACGATGCGTGCGCGCAGCGACTCCTCGAGGGAGGCGGTCGTGAACTCGGTCAGGCCCTCGACGGTCTCAATGGCGGCGTCCAGGACGTCGGCGGCGTTGTCCTTGAGCTTGGAGACGGCCTTCTCGTCCGTTTCCAGGGCATCGTCGGAGACAAAGAGGAAGCCGAGCATGCCCGAGGCCTCGCCGAGAACCTGGATGCGCGTCTGGACGAGCGGGGCGGCCTCGGTGAGGATCTCACGCTCGCGATCGGTCAGCGCCTCGAAGGAGTCGGCCGACACCAGCTCATCGCGGTGCAGGAAGGGCACCAGGCGACCGCGGAAGTCCTCGCCATCCAGCAGGCGAATGTGCTCGGCGTTAATGGCAACGGCCTTCTTCTGGTCGAAGCGCGCCGGGTTCGGGTTCACGTCCGAGATGTCGAAAGCACGCGCCATCTCCTCCATGGAGAAGATGTCGCGGTCCGGCGCGATCGACCAGCCCAGGAGGGCCAGGTAGTTGTTGAGGCCCTCGGGGATCATGCCGGCGGCCTTGTGCAGCAAAAGGTTCGACTCGGGGTCGCGCTTCGAGAGCTTCTTGTTACCCTCACCCATGACGTAGGGCAGGTGACCGAAGCGCGGCATGAACTTGGCGACGCCGATCGCCTCAAGCGCGCGGTACAGGACGATCTGGCGCGGCGTCGAGGAGAGCAGGTCCTCGCCGCGCAGGACGTGGGTGATCTCCATGAGCGCGTCGTCGATCGGGTTCACCAGCGTGTAGAGCGGGTGGCCGTTGGCGCGCACGATGACGTAATCTGGGACGGAGCCGGCCTTGAAGGTAATTTCGCCGCGGATCAGGTCCGTGAAGGTGATGTCCTCGTCGGGCATGCGCAGGCGCAGGACGGGCTGGCGGCCTTCGGCACGGAAGGCAGCGATCTGCTCCTCCGTCAGGTTGCGATCGAAGCCGTCGTAGCCAAGCTTGGGATCCTCGCCCTTGGCGCGGTGGCGCTCCTCAATCTCCTCGGGGGTCGAGTAGGACTCGTAGGCGTAGCCGGCCTCCAGCAGGCGCGCGGCCACGTCGCGGTAGATGTCCATGCGTTCGCTCTGGCGGTAGGGGCCGTGCGGGCCGCCCTTACCGACGCCCTCGTCCCAGTCGAGGCCCAGCCACTGCAGGGACTCGATGATCTGGTCGAAGGACTCCTGGGAGTCGCGGGCGGCATCCGTGTCTTCGATGCGGAAGACGAAGGTTCCTCCCGTGTGGCGGGCGTAGGCCCAATTGAACAGGCACGTGCGGACCATGCCGACGTGAGGGGTTCCTGTGGGCGAGGGGCAGAAGCGGACGCGAACGTCGGCACCGGTGGCAGTTGTTTCACTCATGATTCTCCCATCCTACTCCAGGGGTGGCTGTTGCATTTGCTTGATGGGTGGGCGCGCTGCGACGCGCGCCGGGCACGCGAATACGCTGGACACATGACAGGGATCGGCCTGGCCGCATCCGCCGCTACTCGATGGAGGACACCGTGTCCGTTCGACTCTTTTCCGACTCCCACCTCTACCGCACCGGCTCCCTGAAATGGACGGGCATCACGACCGCGAGCGGCGAGCCGACGATCGGAGCGTGGGTGGCGGAAATGGACTTCGCCACGGCCCCAGAGGTGGCCGACGCGATGAAGGGCGCGATCGATGATGGCCTGCTCGGCTACCAGCCGACCTGGCTGGAGCCGCGCATCGCGGGCGCGACCGCGGAGTTCCAGAAGCGTCGCTTCGGCTGGGACGTGGACGCCTCGCAGGTTCGCCTGGTTGCGTCGGTGCTGCCCGCGCTTGAGGCGACGATCGATCACCTGGTGCGCCCGGGCGCCCCGATCATCGTCCCGACGCCCGCCTATATGCCTTTCCTGACGATTCCGGGCAAGTTCGATCATCCCGTCATCGAGGTTCCTTCCCTGCGCGGCACACGCGCGCTCGGGCGCGGGTGGGCGCTCGACCTGGAGGGGATTCGCGCGGGGCTCGAGGCCGGGGCGGGCCTGGTCATCCTGTGCAACCCGTGGAACCCGGTCGGCCGCGTCCTGCGTGAGGACGAGCTGCGCGCCCTGCACGACGTGGTCTCCGACTACGACGCCCTCGTGTTCTCCGACGAGATCCACTCCTCCCTCGTGTTGGATGAGTCGATTCCTTTCGTCTCCTACGCGAGCCTCGGCCCATCGTTCGCATCCCACACGGTGACGGCGACCGCCGCATCGAAGGGCTGGAACATCGCAGGACTTCCCTCCGCGCAGGTGATCCTGCCCGACGAGGCTCTGCGCGAGCGTTGGGACGTGTTCGCCGCGGACGTGCGCCACGACGCCAACGTCATCGGCACCCTCGGCGCGATCGCCGCCTACGAGCGGGGCGATGCCTGGCAGCGCGAGGTCAAGGACCTGATCCGCTCGAACGTCGACCTGGTGGAGCGCGCCCTGGATGACACTCCCATCGATTTCGTGCGCCCCGAGGGCACGTACCTGACCTGGTGGGGCTTCGAGGGCGTGGACCTGGGGCCCCTCTCCCCCGCCGCGACGCTGCGCGAGCGCGCCCGCATCGCCGCCAACGAGGGCCGCACCCTGGGTGCCGACTACGCCTCGTGGGCGCGCATCAACCTGGCGTGCGCCCCTGACGTGGCCTCGCGGATCGTGGAGGGGGTGCTCGGCCTGCTCTGATCTTTTCTCGAACGATACGAGGCCGTGGCCGGCAGCGGTGGACATCCACCTCCCGGCCACGGCCTCGTGTGTGTCTGATTGTGTACGCTCAGGCTCCCAGGGCCGCCTCGATGCCGGCGACCACGGTCTGGCGCGCCGCCGAGGCCGCCTCGACGACGGCGGTCGGGTCCGTCGGGGTGTCGGCGAAGGACAGGTCGGAGACGACCGACATGCCGGAAACGCGCACGCCCAGAGCATGCAGGGTGATGGCCTCCATGACGGTCGACATGCCCACGCAATCGACGCCCAGGCCCGCGAGGATGCGGGTCTCGGCCATCGTTTGGTACTCGGGGCCGCGCAGGATCGCGTAAGTACCCTCGCGCTGGCAGACCCCGAGCAGCGCCTGCGTCATCTGGGCATCCCACACGGCCGACACGTCCAGGAACAGCGGCCCGTCGAAGGGCGAGGTGCCACTGAGGTTCACGTGGTCGGTGATCGCCATGACGTCGCCCAGGTTCCAGGGCTTCAGGCAGCCGTTCGCGTTCGTGAGGACCGCGCGGCTGATCCCCGCCGCAACGGCAGCGCGGGCCAAGGCCGTGACGGGGCGGGGACCCAGCCCCTCGTAGAGGTGGGTTCGGCCCGTGGCCACGAGGACCACTCCCCGATGCGTCTCATACGCGCGCAGCTCGCCGCCGTGCCCGTCCGCGACCGGCGCGACAACACCGGGGATGTCACCCAGTGGCACGGTGGCCGCGGGGGATCCCCAGGCCTCGTCGAGAGCCTCGGCCAAGCCGGAGCCGAGCACGACGATCGCATCCGGGCGCCCCGCGAGAGAGGTGAGGACCCGGGCACCGGCCACGGCCTCGTCGTCGAGGAGAGCCTGTGCGAAACGCGGGTCGACGCTCACTGCTCGCCCTCGTCCGCGCCCTGCGCGTAGGTGCGCGAAGCCAGCTTCTCCTGCTCGCGCACGCAGCCCGCGCTGGTCGCCCAGTAGCCGACGAAGCCAACGACCATCGCCAGGAGGATACCGATGTTGGCACCCGCCCAGTCACCCTCGCGACCACCCAGGGGGCCGAGGAGGTAGCCCTGCCAGGACAGCCAGGAGGCGCTCGCGTTCACGACGAGGCCCCAGCCCACCAGCGAGCCGACGATCAGGGAGGCGACCGCACCCCAGTTCACCGAACCGTAGCGGCCCGAGGGCGCAAAGAGGGAGGGCTCGTCGTAGTCCTTGCGGCGCAGCGCTATATCCGCCAGCATGACGCCACCCCACGCGGCGATGACGACTCCGAGGGTCGTGAGGAACGCCGTGAAGGGGGTCAGGAAGGAATCCGCGAAGAACACGACGACGATCGTGCCGACCGTCATGATCGTGCCGTCAATCGCCGTGGCAACCGGGCGCGAGACGGGCACACCCGTGGCCAGCAGCGACAGGCCCGAGGAGTAGATGTCCATGACGATGCCGCCGATCAGGCCCAGGATCGCGACCAGCGCGAAGGGCACAAGGAACCAGGTGGGCAGCAGCGTCGTGAGCGCGCCGATCGGATCATTACCGATCGCCTCAGAGAGGGACTCATCGGCCGAGCCAACCAGGAGGATTCCGAAGAAGACGAGGATGACCGTGGGCAGCGCCGCGCCCACCGTCGTCCAGCCGACCACGCCCTTCGTCGACGCGGCGCGCGGCAGGTAGCGCGAATAGTCGGCGGCCGCGTTAATCCAGCCGAAACCGAAGCCCACGAGGAGCATGCAACCCGCACCCAGGACCGCGGTCAGGGGCGCCGAGGGACGCGAGGAGAGGACCGCGAAGTCGATCGTCGGAGCGACCAGGACCAGGTAGACGATCGTCAGGGCCGCGGTGGCCCATGTGATCCACGTCTGGACCTTCATGATCGCCTCGAACCCGAGGATGCCCGAGCCCGCCGCCAGAACGACGACGAGGATCAGCGCGATGATCTGGGCGACGACGTGGTTCGTGAAACCGAGCGCACCCATGACGGTGGCCGTGGCCTGGACGGCCATGATCGCCAGGAAGGTCTCCCAGCCCACCGTCAGGATCCACGAGATCGCCGCCGACACGCGGTTGCCGTTGAAGCCGAAGGCCGCGCGCGACAGGACCAGCGTCGGGGCGGAGCCGCGCTTACCGGCGATCGCGATGAGGCCGCAGACCAGGAAGGACAGGGCCACGCCGACGACGGACACGACGACCGCCTGGGCGAGGGAGAGGCCGAAGCCGAGGACCCACGAGCCCCACGAGATACCCAGGACCGAAATGTTCGCCGCGAACCACGGCATGAACAGGTCAGAGGGTTTTCCCTTGCGATCGGATTCGGGGATGACGTCCAGACCGGCCATTTCGACGGCCAATGCGCCGGAGTTTTGCGGCTCGCTCACGGTGTGCTCCTATGCGATGGAGATATTGTCAGAACGACGTAATCCTATCACACAGGTCACACAATTAGGCTCGGACGACGGGATTCGTCAGGCTTCCAATGCCCTCGATCTCGATCTCCACGCGGTCGCCAGCCTGAACGAGGCCTGCACCCGCAGGTGCGCCCGTGGCGATCACGTCGCCGGGCAGCAGCGTCATCTGGCGAGACACGTAGGACACCAGCTCGAACGGGTTCCAGATCATGTGCGCCGTCGAGGAGTCCTGAGCGATCTCTCCGTTCAGGTAGGAGCGGATCGCCAAGTTCGTGACGTCAAGCGTCGGATCGACCGTGATCCACGGACCCAGCGGGCATGCCGAGTCGAAAGACTTGCCGCGCGACCAGGGGCCGCCCGTCATCGCATCGCGGGCGGTGGCGTCGTTGGCGATCGTGTAGCCGAGGATCATCTGCGGCGCGTCCTCCACGCTCACGTCCTTCGCCAGGGACTTGATGACGATCGCCAGCTCCCCCTCGAAGGCCACCTTGTTCGACCACGACGGAATGGCGATCGGGTCGTCGGGGCCCACGACCGAGGTGTTGGCCTTGAGAAAGATCGGAGGCTCAGGGCGCTCGTCGGCCGGAATCGGGGTGTCGGAGTAGTTGTCGCCGATACCCACGACCTTCGAGCGCGGGATCACCGGGGAGAGCAGGCGCACCTCGTCCAGCTCGTAGATCTGGCCGGAGGGTTCCACGGGCGAGAACAGCGGGTCGCCCTTGAGCCCCACGATCCTCGTCGAGCCCTCCTCGAGGGCGCCGTACACCGGGTTCGTACCATCGGAAAAACGTGCGATTCTCATGGCAGTAGCCTAACCTGCGAGCGCCCTGGCGTCGGACGAAGCGCCGAGGTCAGTGCTGGCCCGCCTTGGGGCGCTTCCAGACGTTGCCCGGGACGTCGCGCGGCAGGAGGGGGTTATTGCGGCCAACGAAGACGGGATCCTCCACACCGGCGCTGCGCTGGAGCTGATAGTCCAACAGGGCACCGATGACCCAGCGCGACAGGAACACGATGGCAACCAGGTTCGTGATCGTCATGACGGCCATCGCGATGTCGACGGCGTTCCACACGACGTCGAGGCTCAGCAGTGCGCCGATCGTCGCCGAGGCCACGCACACGACGCGCACGGTCCAAGTTGCCCAACGCGCGTCGCCGAACACGAAGGACATGTTGGTGTCGGAGTAGACGTAGGCCGCGATGACCGATGAGTAGGCCAGGACGAAGATCAGGATGGCCATGGGGACGATCGTCCACGCGCCCAGCTCATTGGCGACGGCGAGGGTCGTCAGGTTCGAGGGATCCACGCCCTCGCCGCCCCACACCTCGGGACCCGCGAGCAGGATGACGAAGGCGGTCGCGGTGCACACGACGATGGTGTCGATGAAGACGCCGAGGGACTGGATGAGGCCCTGGCGCACGGGGTGAGACACGGTCGCGGTCGCCGCCGCGTTGGGAGCGGTGCCCTGGCCGGCCTCGTTGGAGAAGAGGCCGCGCTTGGTGCCGTTGATCATCGCGGCGATGATGCCGCCTCCCAGGCCACCCACGGTGGAGTCGACGGTGAAGGCGGAGGAGAAGATCTGGCCCAGTACGGTGCCGAACTGCGAGATGTTCATGAGGCAGATAATCGCGACCATGATGACGTAGACGGTCGCCATGATCGGGGCCATCCATTCGGTGACGCGGGCGACCGTGCGGATGCCGCCGAAGATGACCATCGCGGAGAAAACGAAAATGAGGCCGGCGACGGTGAGCTGCGCGGCCGAGAAGCCACCCGCTCCGGGCAGGGGCTGCCGGGCGGACTCACCGAAGGCGGCGGTCAGCGTACCGGCGATGGCGTTGGACTGCACGGAGGTGATGACGACGCCGCAGGTGATGACGGTGATGACGGCGAAGACATTGGCCATGACGCGGCTCTTCATGCCGCGCTTAATGTAGTAGGCGGGGCCGCCGCGGAAGGAGCCGTCGGAGTGACGCACCTTGAAGATTTGGGCGAGGGTCGCCTCGAAGAACGCGGTCGCCATGCCGACCAGGGCCACGACCCACATCCAGAAGATCGCGCCGGGCCCGCCCATGAGGAGGGCCGCGGCCACGCCGAAGACATTGCCGATGCCGACGCGGGCGGCCAGCGAGATAGCGAAGGCCTGGAAGGAGGAAATGCCGCCGTCGGCTCCCTTACGCGAGCCCAGGACCGTGCGGATCATCTCCGGGAAGAGGCGCACCTGGACGACCACGGAACGTCCCGTGAGGAAGATGCCCACGCCGATCAGGATAACGATCGTCAGGTGCATCGTGATCCAGTCGGCGATGTCCTTTTCGATAGCAGCTATCTGTTCCACAGGAACCTCCCGGGGTGTCAATGGGCGAGGCCGTGGATAGGTCGCGGGGCCTCGCGCGCTGTCGCGGGCCGCACCCGCTCGTTGTATGGGACCAGTTCATCTTGCCACAGGGCTGCGCGCCCGGCAGGCGACGTCTCGCCACGCGCACGACGCATTGTTTCCGCCCATAGCGCCCCGGCCTCGTCCATGAGCTGCGGAAAGCGCCCGGCGGCGCGAGGACGCAGACGTGGGCGCACTCTGGGACAATGAGGGCATGAGCGCGACTTTGAACGAGATCCTGGACGACCTAGAGGACGCGGGGCGGCTGGGCGACGACGACGCCCTGTACGAGGCCTTCACGTCTTGGGCCGAGGGCACCGGGCGTCCGCTCTACCCCCACCAGGAGGAGGCCCTGGTGGAGATCCTGGCGGGCAACCACGTGATCGCGGCGACCCCCACGGGGTCGGGCAAGTCGATGATCGCGCTCGCCGCGCACTTCACGTCGATGGCACACGGGGGCCGCTCCTACTACACGGCTCCGCTCAAGGCCCTGGTCTCGGAGAAGTTCTTTGACCTCGTGTCCCTGTTCGGCGCGGACAACGTCGGCATGGTGACCGGCGACGTATCCCTCAACGCCGACGCGCCCATCATCTGCTGCACTGCTGAGATCCTCGCGAATCAGTCGCTGCGTGAGGGGCCGACGCTGGACGCGGACATGATCGTCATGGACGAGTTCCACTTCTACGGGGACCGTCAGCGCGGCTGGGCGTGGCAGGTGCCGCTCCTGGAGCTGCGCACCCCGCAGGTGGTCGCGATGAGCGCGACGCTGGGCGACACGACGCGGTTCGAGCACGCGTGGAAGGAACGCACCGGGCGCGACGTCTCCCTCATCGACGATGCGGAGCGTCCCGTCCCCCTCGAGTTCGAGTACGTCGTGGACCGCCTGCCCGATACGGTCGAGCGGCTGCTGGGCGAGGGCCGCTGGCCCGTCTACATCGTGCACTTCTCCCAGCGCGACGCGGTCGCCACCGCGCAGTCTTTCGACCGTTCGTCGCTGATTTCGCCCGAGCAGAAGAAGGCGATCGCCGCGCAGCTGGCGGGCGTGTCGTTTACGAAGGGTTTCGGGCAGACCCTGAAGTCTCTGCTCACGCAGGGCATCGGCGTGCACCACGCGGGCATGCTGCCGCGCTACCGCCGCCTCGTCGAGCGCCTCACCCAGGCAGGCCTGCTGCCGATCGTGTGCGGCACGGACACCCTGGGGGTCGGCATCAACGTGCCGATCCGCACGGTGCTGATGACGTCGCTCGTCAAGTACGACGGGCGCCGCATGCGCCACGTGAGCGCGCGCGAGTTCCACCAGATCGCAGGGCGCGCGGGCCGTGCCGGCTTCGACACGGTCGGTTTCGTGCGCGTCCTGGCCCCGGAGCACGAGGTGGACGCCGCCCGTGAGCGCGCACGCCTGAGCGCCGCTCAGGAGGCGGCCCGCGACGCACGCGAGGCCAAGCGCGCCGCGAAGAAGTCCGCAAAGAAGCGCAAGGGCCCGGGCGAGGGCGAGATCTCGTGGACGCGCTCGACGTTCGAGCGCCTCGTGGACGCGGCTCCCGAGCAGCTCACGAGCCGTTTCGAGATGACGCACGCGATGGTCCTCAACGTGCTGGCCGGCGCGCCTGCGGCCGGGCGTGACCCGGGCGAGCACCTCGTGTGGCTGGCGCGCAACAACGACGATCCGCCCACGGATCGCAATCCGCACCTGCGCCGCCTGGGTGAGATCTACACGTCGATGAAGCAGGCGGGCGTCGTCGAGCATGTGTCTTCTGCCGAGGCCTCGGCGTCGGGTGAGCCCCGCCTGCGTGCGGCGACCGACCTGCCGGATGACTTCGCGCTCAACCAGCCGCTCTCTCCCTTCGCGCTGGCGGCCCTCGAGCTGCTGGACCCCGAGTCCCCGACCTTCTCCCTGGACGTCGTCTCGGTCATCGAGTCGGTCCTGGAGGATCCGCGCCCGCTCCTGTTCGCGCAGGAGAAGGCCGCGCGCGCCGAGGCCGTGGCCGCGATGAAGGCGCAGGGCATGGAGTACGACGAGCGCATGGCCGCCCTGGAGGAGGTCACGTGGCCGCGCCCGCTGGCCGATCTGTTGGGTGACGCGTTCGCGGTGTACTTGCACGCGAACCCGTGGATCGAGGATCAGGAGATTTCCCCGAAGTCGGTCGTGCGCGAGATGATCGAGAACGCGCTGACGTTCACGGGGATCGTGGGCCGCTACGACGTGGGCCGTTCCGAGGGCATCGTGTTGCGCTACCTGACGGACGCGTACCGGGCGCTGCGTCAGATCGTGCCCGACGAGCTGATGACGGACGAGCTGCGTTCGATTATTGCCTGGTTGTCGGCGCTGATCCGCGCGGTCGACTCCTCGCTGCTGGATGAGTGGGAGGCCATGTCCACGGGCCAGGCCCTCCCCGCGTCCGATGGCGACGGCACGGAGGGTGCGGAACTCGCGTTTGGCGCGCGGGAGGACGGGACCGTTCCTTTCAGCGCGAACCGTCACGCGTTCCGCACGGCGATCCGCTCGGCTCTGTTCGAGCGCGTGGAGGCGATGAGCCGCGACAACGTCGAGGCCTTGGCGCGCCTGGACGAGGCCTCGCGCACTCCGCTGGTCGCCCCGTGGGGCGAGGACGAGTGGGACGCGGTACTCGAGCGCTACTGGGCGGAGCACGAGTGGATCGGCATCGACCAGCGGGCGCGCGCCCTGTCGCTGTGCTCCTTGAACGAGGCCCCGACCCGCGAGGACGTGCTGGAGCTGGCTCCCGCCAGGGTTTCTTCCGATTTCGAGCGCGCGCAGGTGGCGCGCATCGAGGCGATCGCTGACGCGGTCGATCAGGCCGGCGCCGGCACGTTCTGGCTGGCCACGCAGACTCTGTTCGATCCGGAGGAGGACATGGACTGGCGCATCGTCGCCCTCGTGGACGTGCCCGCCTCGGACGAGGCTGGAAGGGTTGCCCTGGCGACGATCACCGTCGGGGCGCGGTAAGTCCCTTGACAGCAAGCGCCGATAGCGCACTCTTTCAGCATTTATAGCATTGCCATCAAGCGACACCAACGCCATAATATTCAGATGAGCAGATGCACAGCCCCAAAGAGGGGACACCGGAGTGAAAGAGCAAGAAGAAACTGCCCCGCATGCGGCTCACACCCCCCACAACAACTGACACCTCCTCTCCCCCGAATCTCACACAGTGCCCGCGTCAGAGGACTAGCCCACACCTCCCCAGCATCACCGAGCAATAATCCCCCAGTCAAACAAATTCAACTCGGCACCCACACCCCGACGTCGGGATTTTTCACTGTCGATTTGGCAATATCAAGAACACAATGGGCAGCGGGAGCAGGGTTTTTCCACTCGTGTATAATTAATTCAAACGATAGACGTTTCACTTTCGTGTACGACTGCGGTACAGCAAGGAAATTTTCCATACTGCAGAGAGAAATAGACTTATTTCTCGAATCCATCAACTCCTCCTGGCAAGATCCCATATGCATGAGAAGAAATGTCACGTTCTTCGGAACACCATTCAGAGATGAATGGAGCGCCTCAAGCCTATCCCCCACTCCCACGATCGACACAGTATTCATCTCTCACTTTGACATAGATCACATAAAAGGGCTTAGGTATCTCATTCAAAAGGCGAAAGTCAAAGAACTCGTTATCCCTTACACAACTCCAGAGGAACGTTTCCTGTACTTAGCCGCCTCACAGCAGGCGCACTTATCAGCAACAAATAGAACCAATGACACACGGATAGACACCTTCACAATAAAATTCACTGCAAATCCTGAAGATGCAGTAAATGAACTATACCGAGAGATGGAGACAGATAGGCGAGAGACGCGCGTCATTACAGTCTCCTCTGATACCCAGAACGGCAGACCTGCCTACACCACACAAATCATTGTTAACACAAACAGCACTTCAACAAATCAACACAGCAAATCTCAAGATGTGCCCGTATGGACCATCGCCACACACACATTGAGCAACAACGCACAGAGCTACGGAAATAAACTCATCAACGAATTAACTAACAGAGGGATCATATCCACCAATGACGACTTGACCGACCCACACACATTGAAGAGAATCTTTTCAGCAAAAAACAGCATATCAGAAATTACCAAAGCCTATCGAGCCATTGTGGGAAGAAATTTAAATAAGACTTCACTAATTCTATATTCCGGCCCCTCTCAGCCCCTATATACACAAACTTTTGATCACACATTCTGGACAGAGAGATCGATAGGAAATGCAACTAGCAGCACATTCTCTTCCCCCATCTTGACCTACAATTATCGATACCAGGCAGGGTGGCTAGGCTGCGGAGATGCGCCATTATCTTCCGCTACCAACCTGAGCAAATTTGATTCCCTATTTGGCGACCATAAGTTGTTTGCGTCAACATTTTCCCCACCTCACCACGGCTCGTTACGCGACTGGAACATCCAACTTCTCGACTCTTTCGGATATCCAAATGAAATTAGTCCAGTGTGCGTTATTTCCGCGGACGGATTACATCAACATCCCGATCCATACGTAATATCAGATATCTACAGCAATGGATCAATACCATTCATCGTGACGACAGACACACGATCACGTCTTACCGAGACGATGATTACGAATGTATCTTGCAATTTACCATAGGTCTGAAACAACAGACTCTTACCCTTTCACATCCTTGCACCTCTCACCCAATCAGCACACATACCAATGGGCACTACGCCACAAATAACAATCAACAACTTTATAAGAACAGTCCGCAAAACCAGACCAGACCAAGCGACTGATACCAGCACCATCAATCATGAGAATTCCACGTAGAAGCAGTTCACCGTTTGCTGTAGATAACGCTATTTCTGCTGGGACGCCTTGCGGATCAGCCAGTCCGCGCCCGCGAAGATCGCCATGAAGACCAGGGCGCCGATCAGGATCGCCACGATGTTGATCGCAACCTGCGCGTAGCCGATGCGCCACACGTTCACGAAGCCGTACGGGTACTGGTGCGTGAAGGAGCCTCGCACGAGCGTGTACGCCACCCACGCGACCGGGATCAGCAGGGCGCGCCCCAGCGTCGCCCAGGTGATGCCGCCGCGCGGTCCCGCGAGCGCAGCCGTGCCCACGAAGGCGGCGGGGACGACGATGTGCTGGAGCGGGTTGGTGACGAGGGCGTAGCCGGAGAGGACCTCGTAGGGACCGATGAGCGTCGCGTAGACGATCGCGGTCACGGTGATCATCATGAGCGCGCACAGGTGCGTGGCCCTCCCCCACGCACCCACACGGCCCCGGCGCGCGAGAACGGTCGAGATGATCGCAACCATGATGTTGGATAGCTCGGTGAAGTAGGACAGGCAATTGATGAGGCGCTCGGGCGCGCCCGCCCAGCCGTGGGCGGCACCCGCGAAGATGCCCTCCTCGACGTAGGTCGGCGCAGCGTAGCCATCAAAGGCCGTGATAATAAGTGTGGCGGCGATGCCCGCCCAGGCGAGGGCGGCGACCACCCAGTAGGCGGCGCGCCCGCGGCGGCTTAGTTCAGTCAGCTCAACCATGCGATCTCAACTCTCCTGGAAGAAAACAACGGCTATTGAAACAGGTCTGAGTGGGAACCCGTGCGAATTGCCGTCACCACGCAGATCTCTGGCTCATCCAGATAGATCAACAGCCAATCCGGCCGAATGTGACATTCACGGAACCCCGCATAGTTCCCGGTCAAGAGATGATCGCTCCGCTGGGGAGGCAACACTTCACCCGCAAGAATGAGGTCAATGACCGCTTCGAGCTCCTTGATAGGAAGCCCTCGTTTGCGGGCCCTCTTGAGATCCTTCTTGAATTGACCGGTCATCACGAGGGCACGCTGGCCCCGCTGAGGCTCACTCATCATCGACGTCCGCGAACGCTTGTGCTGCGGACGCGTAACGGGTAGCGGCAACACGCCCTGCGGCTATGTCGCGAGCCTCGCTCATGGCTAGTTCGGTTTCAGCGTTATAGCGAGGTTGGCGCAAGTCAAAGGGCAAGCCACCCTCCATGATCGACTTATGAAGGAATACGTTGACAGCATCCGTGAGGTTCATGCCGAACTGGGCATACACCCTCTCGGCTTCTTCCTTCACACTTGGATCCACACGCATGTTCAGCGTCGCCGTTTTCATATCGCCACACCTTTCAGACGAATGTACGACTTTCATTGTACAACGCCCATCAGATGTGTGACAGATGCCTGAGTGCGCACAGGTATCGACTGGCGTCCCGCAATTGAACTCGGCATGGTCAAACAGCCGAGTCGGAGTTCAAATCCGGCCAGGGTCAGACCTGGGCGAGGTCCGTGACCTCCGCGTCCGTCAACTCGACGAGGTCGAGGGGGCTCAATTCGACGCTGAGGCCTCGGCGCCCGCCCGAGACGATCATGGTCTCGTGGTCCAGGCACGCCGAATCAATGAACAGCCGGTGCGCAGTGGTCTGCCCGAGCGGGCTGATGCCGCCCACGACGTAGCCGGTGCGGCGCTGTGCAACAGCAGGGTCGGCCATGGCGGCGCTCTTGGCACCTGCGGCCTTGGCGATGAGCTTCATGGACAGGTGTGCCAGCGCGGGCACGCAGCCGACGACGAACTCGCCGGTGGGCTCCAGGCGCACCATGAGCGTCTTGAAAGCCTGGGTGGGGTCAATGCCCAGTTTTTCAACGGTTTCTTCGCCGAACGCCCGGGCGGCCGGGTCGTGCTCGTACTCGTGAAGGGTAAAAGCAACGCCGGCCGCCGTGAGCGCCTCAATGGCGTGGGTGGGGCCGCCGCCGTGTTCTTTGCTGTGTTTACGAGCCATGACCCCAGTGTAGGACGCGTCAGAGGATGGATGCGGTCGGGTCGTCGACGACGGCCTTGCCGAAGGGGAAGCAGGTGATCGGGATCATCTTGAGGTTCGCAATGGCCAGCGGGATGCCGACGATAGTGACGGCCTGGGCGGCGGCTGTCGCGATGTGTCCGATGGCGAGCCACAGGCCCGCAACCAGGAACCACACGATGTTCATGAGGCCAGAGCCCGCGCCCACGCCCGGCTTGTCGATAACGCGCTTACCGAAGGGCCACAGCACGTATCCAGCGATGCGGAAGCATGCCACGCCCGCGGGGATCGTGACGACGAAGATGCAGGCGACGACACCCGCGAGGAGGTATCCCAGAAAGAGCGGGAGGCCTCCGAAGAAGAACCAGATGATGTTAAGCAGGGTACGCATTGCGTGTCCTTTCCTTGATCTGTGAACATTCTAGTCTGCCACGTCGCCTCGCTCAGATCCCCCTGAGTCGCCCCTGATTGGCCCCTGAAAGTTTCTCCGCGCGTACCATGAGGGCATGAGCATTCCCGAGGCCATCGCCGCCGCCCGCGACCGGATCGACCGCGCGACCTCCGCGTGTGGCCGCACCGATTCGGCGCACCTGGAGTTGGCGGTCAAGACGCGCACCCCCGAGGAGTGCCGCGAGGCCGCCGCCGCCCTGAGCGACGCGGGCCTGCCGATCCTGCTCGGCCACAACCGCGTCCAGGAGGCACGCGCGACGGTGGAGGCGATCCGAGAGGTACCCGGCGCGCGCATCCACCTGATCGGGCCTCTGCAGTCCAACAAGATCAACCACGCGCTGTCCTGCGTGGACGCGATCGAGTCGCTAGACTCCCCCGCCCTGGCCTCGAAAATCGACGCACGCGCGACCGGCACGCTCCCCGTGTTCGTCGAGGTGAACGTCTCGGGCGAGGCCACGAAGCACGGCTGCGCCCCCTCCGACGTCGCCGTACTGATCGATGCGGTCGAGGCCTCGGCCCACCTGCAGCTCGCGGGCTTCATGACGGTGGGCCTGAACTCCCCCGTCGAGGCCGACGTGCGCGCCGCGTACGCGCAGCTGCGCAGCATCAGGGACGAGGCTGCGGCGCGCCTGGGCGTCGAAGAGTCTGACCTTGCGCTGTCGATGGGTATGAGCCGCGATCTTGAGTGGGCTATCGCCGAGGGGGCGACAATCGTGCGCCTGGGGACTGCTATCTTCGGGGAACGCCGCGTCTGAGCGGACTGCTCCTTCGCGCGAGCACAGCGCCGACTAGGATTGTCCGCATGATGACTGTTCTCGCTGGAATGTCCGCCGCGACCCTGGCGCTCGCCCCGATCACCAATCCGATCGGCGGTCTCGCAGCATTCGCAGGACTCACCGCCGACAATGCTCCGGCTGCGGTGCGCTCGCAGGCGTGGAAGACAGGCATCTACGTGTTCGCCATCCTGACGGTGTTCGCGGTCAGCGGCTCGCTCATCATGCGTTTCTTCGGCTTCGACCTACCCTCGCTGCAGATCGCGGGTGGCTTGGTCGTCGCGCACTCCGGTTTCTCGATGCTGGAAAACAAGCGCCGTGCCACCCACGAGGAGGCTCAGCACGCGACCTCCAAGCCGGACGTGTCCTTCTCCCCCATGGCACTCCCCCTCATCGCGGGGCCCGGCTCGATCGGCGTGGTTATCGCGCTGGCCGCCCGCAACACGGCCATCGGTTTTCATGTCGGCATCGTCCTAGGAATCGCGGTAACTGCCGCCGTCATCGCGCTACTACTGCGCTACGGCACGCCCTGGATCGACAAGCTGGGTGCCACCGGAGTCGGCGCGATCGTGCGCATCATGGGCTTCCTGATCCTCGTCATCGGCGTCGAGCTCATCATCCACGGGGTGCGCGCGCTCCAGATCTTCTAAGCGGAAGCCCGCCCCGGCCTCGTCTCCCGGGACAAGGCGCACACGATTCCCGAGAACGCCGCGCCAACCACGCTAGGACAGTAGAGACACCGACAGGCGTTGATAGCGCTCACGGAGCCACGGACGCAGGTCGATGTCCCGTCCCCTGACGTTAATGCTCGTGAGGCTAGTCGGCACCTCGACCATGTCCAGAGCCTCGCCGTACTCGGCGATCATGGAACGAACAGCTTCTTCGATGACTCCGCGCTCGACGCGACACATATCGGCGATACTGCGGAAATCATCCAGACAGATATCTGCCGAGATCTCCTTGCCGCATAGCTTGAGCGCCATATCCTGGGGCCGATCAAAATAAACGGCCGTACACACCAGATCATAGGCAGGCGAGAGAACGCCGTTGCGACGATCAGGATACACCAGGCTCCAATTCTTCAGATGGGCATCATCGTTGCCACACAACATGTTGAATACCGTCCGACGGACACACTCAACAAGCGACGGCAGGTCGTAATTCCGGTACGCGACCTTCATCACGTACTCGACCGAACTCTGATATTTCGACCGCTGAAATCCCGGCAGATTACCCGCCTGACAGAAATCCTCCATGTGGACGCGGCCTTGATCGCTCCTGTCGAAGCGTGCAATGCTGAATGCGTGTTCCTCGGTTGTTACCCAGTCGGAGGGTGCAATCTCAACGTTCTCCCGATGCACAACATCGAAGTCAGGAACCTCAATGTCACACGCCTTGGCGAGCGACATCACGTAGAACTCATTGTGGACAAGCGCGTCGTACTCACCCGGCGGAGGTAGCTTGACGATACGGTCTCCATACTCGCCGCTGCCTGGCAGCGTCAGGCGCTGATCAAGGGACTTCATCGAAAACTTGAGGACATTACCAGCAATGGATGCACGAATCAGCGAATCCGCTGAGGACGAAGCGACATCACCGGATCGCACGGCATCATCCGACGAACCCGCAACGGGATCCCCGATACGGGACACCGTGACAGCTCCCGGCAAATCATCGCCGAGCGCGCCAAGGATGCCCGGCTCGTCTTCCTCGCTCAGTCCATGCTGAGCACACACAATCGTTCGAAGCAACCCTTCAGGCAGGAGGTTAGAAAACCACAGCGGAAGAACAGAGCGTCCCTTCACCCCCGCCTCACGGCGCATCCCATTCTCGAACCAGAAGCCAAGAACAGGCCGATTCACGCGCCAGTAGTAGTCGTCGGAGAACCGAAACGAACTCTTGGACGAGTAGCACGAGATTATCCCGATGTCGATGCCATGCAAGCTGACACGAAACTCAGCTTCGGGAAAATAGCGCGACATCTGCGTTCCTTTCACGACAACTCTACGGGCGCGAAGGATACGTAATCCCACGCCATCATCGAATCGAAGAACTCATTCACCCGCAAGGACACCACTTCCTCACGCCGATTGATCAACTCCTCCGGATCCACCTGAGATTCGCTCTCTTCTGTCCCATCGGGAAGCATGAGCATGTCCGCATGCGCAGTCATAAATGCCCGCAAGGCATCCTCATCCTGCCACGCTTCTTCACTCACCAGCAAAATTTTATTGGCGAGCGATGAATAGCGGCCGCCACTGTCCTCACCCATGCGGTCATATCCGACGTAATCTTCGAGGAGATAAGCCGCGCTGCCGTAGTCTCCAACGAGCGAATCGAACAAGGCTGTCAGAGCTTGCCCCGTGCAGTCCTCCGAACGCATGTAATGGGACCACATGGCACACACACATGCCTTCGCGTCCGAACGGTTCATTCTCGCAGTCGGGATCAAGATGCGATCTGCCGTCGCTCTCTCACCGACGCTTTCCAGTAGTTCCTGAACAGAATCCGATTCGTCGCCACGCCGCACGATCTTCAGGAAAGTCCGCGTCTGGACGTTCCCGCTACTGATGGTGCCCTCAATGGTCTTGACAATGGTCCGCCACACCCACCGCTTCAACAGCTCTTTGTTACGCCGCTTCGGCTCGGGGAACAACGCGAAGAACCGCGCCACCACCACCAGAATCGCGCTGTACGGCAGTAACGTAACATGTGGAATACAACAATTGTCTTGGAGGAATCGCGTCGCTCGCTTCAAGACGAGCTCCGTCTGGGCGTACGCTTCGTCGCGGTCCTCATCCGGGAAATCGGAGTTTCTACGTCGTTCATCCCCAAATTCATCGCGTACATCGCGCATATAGTCTGGGTGCCGACGCGCCTTCAACACATTGAGGACTTGATCTTCCGACAGTAAACCAAATCTCGTTGAGCGAGCCACAGCATCCGAAACCGAGCGCAGAGTACGCCCATCGGAGACGGAGCTGTTGAGCGCTTCAAACACCTCGAAAGACTTGAGCTTCTTACCGCTCTGGTTGATGCGATCGAAGATGACGCGGAGTTTATCCTCGTCTGCTCCCTCCAGCACGGTGGCCGGAACGCTCACGGCGTTAAAAGTATTGAATGCCTCCTGGTAACGACCGCGCAGCGCTTGGAATTCGGTGTTCTCCTCGAACCACTGCCAGGCGCTCTCAAAGTCGAAGAGACGAAAGAGCGGCATGACGGCACGGGAATGACGCCCCAGGGTTGAAACAACGCAGGAATTTTCCAGATCGTACCCAACCGCAAAGCGACCATCTCCTACGCTGCTGGCGTCCATCGCGTTGACAATACTCGTCACGCGTTGCTGACCGTCGACGAGCCATAGTGCGTCCGGGCGCTGAGGGGCGTCGATATCGATGGAACCCACAGTGACCCGCTGCGCCGGGGCCTCACGTTTCCACATGAGCAGGTTCCCGATCGGATACCCCTGGTGCAAGGAATCAAAGAGGGCCACGACGTCTTGGTTCGCCCACCGGAAGGAGCGTTGAAAGTCGGGGATTCGTACGCGCCCCGTCGCCACCAGGTCACGCAACTCAGAGAGCCTGAAGGTTTCGTGTTTCGGCTGCATCGCTTCGCTCGACATGCGTCCATGTTACTCCGACACCGATGCTCGGACGCTGTCACGCGCGCGGGGACGCGAAAGGTCGCCCCGGCCTCGTCAATGAACGAGGGCTGAAGCGTGCCCGGGAACGCCCGGCTCGCGCCGAGCCAGACATCCGTACTCAGGGGATGCGGTGCACCCACTCCTCGCGCGCGAACTTCGTCTCGCAGCGCTTGCGTGCGACCTCGAGATCCGCCTCAGTGATGGTGCCGACGCTCGCGTTGTACTTCTCCTTGAAGTGGTCGAAGAACACCTGCAGGATGTCCTCGCGCGCCATGCCGGTCTGGGAGCGCATGGGGTCCACGCGCTTGACGGCGCTGCGGGTGCCCTTGTCGCGGATCTTCTCCATGCCGATGCGCAGGACTTCGTTCATCTTGATGGCGTCGATGTCGTAGGCCATGGTCACGTGGTGGACCATGTAGCCGTTCGCCCAGCGTTTCTGCGCGGCGCCACCGATCTTGCCGAACTCGGAGGCGATGTCGTTGAGCGGCACGTACTTGGCCTTGATGCCCAGCTTTTCGAGGACCTCCATGACCCACTGATCGAGGTAGGGGTAGGCCTGCTCGAAGCTCATTCCCTCCACGAGGGCGGTGGGGATGACGAGCGAGTAGGTGATGCAGTTGCCGGGCTCCATGAACATGGCACCGCCGCCGGTGACGCGCCGCGACACGGTGATGCCGTAGCGATCCACGCCGTCCTGCTGGATTTCGTTCTGGTAGGACTGGAAGGAGCCGATGACGACCTGAGGGCCGTTCCACTCCCACAGGCGCATGAAGGGCTTGCGGCGCCCCGCGGCCACGTCTTCGACGAGGGTTTCGTCCATGGCGACGTTGATCATCGGGTCGACGACGGGTCCGTGGATGACGTCGAAGTCGATGTCGTCCCACGACAGGGCGGCGCCCAGCGCGCGGCGTACGGCGATGCCGACGGCCTCGGGGGTGACGCCCATGAGGGTGTCGCCCTCGTGGAGGGCCCCCTCCACGCGCGCGGCCAGATCCTTCGCACTCGACGAGGCCGGGGCCCCTTCGAGGGACGCAGTGATCCGGGTGAGCGCGTCGTCGGGGTCGAGGAAGAAGTCGCCCGACACGCTCACGCGCGCGAGGCGGTCCTCCTCCACGTCAGTGTCGACGACGACGAGTTTTCCTCCGGGGACTTTGTACTCTCCATGCATGCCCACGATTGTAGGCGCTTGACTCACGCCCAGTCGGGCAGGACGCGCACGCCACCCTTGTCGGCGGAGGCGGCGAGCATGCCGTTGGATGGGTGCCGACAGGACGGGAGGGGTTACTAGAGCTTGGGTTAACCCACAGCGACTCCACGCTCATCGGAAGCAGTGCGCATTCGCTCGTCAGAATGCGTGCGATGCCGACATGAGAGCATCAATCGCAAACACCCCGAGGCGGAGTGTCTGCAATTACGCTATGCGTCTGAGGGTTTGAGGATTCTCTCGGCGATTTCATCGAAGTGCTCACTCACGATGCGTGTGATCTCTCCAAGGCACGGTGTGCGCCGACGGATCCGGCGAATCACGTCGATTTCCTGGCGTTCGAAGGGAACGACCAGTAACCCACCCTCGTAGTTGGCGGTAAAGACATCCAGGACGGATTCCGCGTCGTGGCGAGCCAACCACGACTGCACGGCTTCAGTGCGTTCATCGATGACACACATAGTCACAACCGACAGGTATCCTTGAACGGGATAGAAACCGACGCCCAGAAGATAAGTATTATCCTCACCAACGATGCCCCGGACGGACTCTTCCACGATACTTCGATGAGGGGATTCGCCACTTTCATCGACAGCGAGCAATTCCTCAGCGAATTCCCTTTTAAGCGTATCGAGAAATGTCACCGATTCATCCGTGTCAAGGAACTTGGAATGTGACCCCGAGGGGACCGGGCCGAGCATCATCTTATTGTCGGCGACCTCAGCACCTCGGCGATAAACCAACATGGACGCGCCCTCGTCATTCACGACGATCGTGAGACAAGCCAGCGTCGCGAGCGAAAAGAAACCTTGGACGTCCACTCGAAGGGAACCAGAATCGACGCTCTTGCTCCACAGCTTGTCCCGAAGCCGACGCAGAGAGGGATCGATAGGACGATCCGAGGCATGGCGAAATGCCGCCAGCACACCGAGGCCGACACTCGTATTGAAGAAGTCGTAGAACTCGCCTTCATAGAGGTCACACTCAAAGCCGTCGTTGTAAGAACCGCGCAGGGTACGCGTCGCGAATACGCGTGACGACCATTGAGGTCCATCGCCCGAAACTACACGGAGATTCGAGATGAGATTCCATTTGTGATAGGGAAGCAACCCGGCCTTCTTCAGTCGTGGGGTCACCCAGTCGTCACACTTGTCATTCTCCGGCAGAACAGATATACGGCGAATACCCTCATTCAATGTGCGCAGAGGGCCTCCCGAATAGCACCATTGTGGATAGCCTAGAAGCCCACCGAAATCACGATGACTTTCTGACAACGCAGGAAGTCCTCCCGACTCGCCATTTGCATACAGATGATCGAGAGTTGACGAATCTCTGGCGAATGTCATCCACGCAGAGCGAAGATTCGCCTCCCGAGTTGCACGCCGATTGAGGGAATAGCTCGGAATGGAAATAATCAGGCCGATGACTGCAACCACAACACTCAGAACTGAAATCAGGACCATATCAACTCTCCTCAAAGGGCTCTGTGACTGATGAGTGCACGTGAGGGGACCACATGCTGTGTGGAAGCGGACCGTGCTGAGCGGCACCACGGGTACCCGCTTGAGGAACCTGCAACTGGGACAATCCTACCTTCTCTGATCCCGCGGCGACGGCCCGTTGAGGCACCAGCACCCTACAAAAACACCCCGGGAACACGCGGTGACCGACACGCGGGTCATAGCGCAGGAGGACAGCGAAGATCTCTGCGTACTGACGTGCAGAAGGGTGAGCGGAGCGCCCGTCGATGCACTACGACAGCTGACGCCCGATGCTGCCCCGCGTCATGCCCCGTCACAGGACTCGCATCACCATTGCAGATATAGGTGCCGACTGCGCTGGGCACTCGTGTTGGTTACGGTGCGCAGCGTGGAATGAAGCCCTGTTGCGCTTCCAAGCCATCGCTCCGACGCACTGATACCGCTTCGAGACAACGCTCATACCAGGAAGATACCGCTTGCCCCAAGCACCACCGACTTAGGGTACGTAGGCGCCCCACTCACGCCCAGTCGGGCAGGACGCGCACGCCACCCTTGTCGGCGGAGGCGGCGAGCATGCCGTAGACGCGCAGGGCGTCGGAGACCTGGCGGGCGCGAGGCTTGGAGGGCTTCCACGGGGCGGTGCCCTTTTCGGCGCGGCGGCGCTCGAGCTCCTCGTCGCTCACGTTGGCACGCAGGACGCGGTTGTTGACGTCGATTTCGATCTCGTCGCCGGTGCGCACGAGGCCGATCGCGCCGCCGGCCGCGGCCTCGGGCGAGATGTGACCGATGGAGATGCCCGAGGTGCCGCCGGAGAAGCGGCCGTCGGTGATGAGGGCACACTTCTTGCCCAGGCCCAGGCCTTTGAGGTAGGAGGTCGGGTAGAGCATTTCCTGCATGCCGGGGCCGCCCTTGGGGCCCTCGTACAAGATGACGACGACGTCGCCTTCCTTGACCTGCTTGGACAGGATGGCCTCGACGGCTTCCTCCTGGGATTCGACGACGAAGGCCTTGCCGACGAAGTGGAAGAGGGACTCGTCGATGCCGGCGGACTTGATGATCGCGCCGTTGGCGGCGATGTTGCCGTAGAGGACCGCGAGGCCGCCGTCCTTCGTGTAGGCGTGCTCGACGGAGCGGATGCAGCCGGCCTCAGAGTCGGTGTCGAGGGACTCGAACAGGTTGGCGGTCGAGAAGGCCTGGGTGGTGCGCACGCCGCCGGGGGCGGCGAGGAAACGGTGCGTGGCCTCGTCGGTGGCGGTTCCGCCGCGCACGTCCCACGCGCCCAGCCAGTCGGAGAGGCTGTCGGAGTGGACGGAGTGCACGTCGCGGTTGAGCAGGCCGGCGCGGTCGAGTTCGCCGAGCAGGGCGGGGATGCCGCCGGCGCGGTGGACGTGCTCGATGTGGTAGGTCGTGGAGTTGGGGGCCACCTTGCACAGGCAGGGCACGCGGCGCGAGATCGCGTCGATGTCGTCGAGCGTGAAGTCGACGCCGGCCTCGTTGGCGATGGCGAGGATGTGCAGGACGGTGTTGGTGGAGCCACCCATGGCCACGTCCAGGCTCATGGCGTTCTCGAAGGCGGCCTTGGTGGCGATCGAGCGCGGCAGGACGGAGTCGTCCTCGTTGTCGTAGTAGGCGCGGCACATGTCGACGATGCGTGTGCCGGCCTCGGTGAAGAGCTTCTTGCGTTCGATCTGGGTAGCCAGGGTGGTGCCGTTGCCGGGCAGGGCCAGGCCGATGGCCTCGTTGAGGCAGTTCATGGAGTTCGCGGTGAACATGCCGGCGCAGGAGCCGCAGGTGGGGCACGCGTTGGCTTCGATGCTGGCCAGCTGGTTGTCGCTGACGGAGTCGTCGACGGCCATGACCATGGCGTCGATGAGGTCGAGGCGGTGCTCGACGACGCCATCGACGGCGGCGCCGGATTCCATGGGGCCGCCGGAGACGAAGATGGTGGGGATGTTCAGGCGCATGGCGGCCAGGAGCATGCCGGGGGTGATCTTGTCGCAGTTGGAGATGCACACGAGGGCGTCGGCGCGGTGCGCGTTCACCATGGTTTCGACGCAGTCGGCGATGAGGTCTCGGCTGGGCAGGGAGTAGAGCATGCCGTCGTGGCCCATGGCGATGCCGTCGTCGACGGCGATCGTGTTGAATTCCTTGGCGACGCCGCCGGCCGCTTCGATGGCTCCGGCGACGAGGTCGCCCATGTTCTTCAGGTGCACGTGGCCGGGGACGAACTGGGTGAAGGAGTTGGCGATGGCGATGATAGGCTTGCCGAAGTCGCCGTCGGTCATGCCGGTGGCGCGCCACAGGGCGCGTGCTCCGGCCATGTTGCGGCCTTGGGTGGATGTTGCCGAGCGCAGCGGGCGACTCATGATGTGCCTTTCTTTTGCCTTGTAATGACTCCACCCTAGGAGCGTGAGCGCCGCGTTTCCGTGCGGGTTTCGTCTCATGGACGAGGCCGGGGCTCAGGTCGGGTGGTTTTCGCGCGGTATTTCGGGAGCTGTGGTGAGTGGGTCGCAGTGTCAGTGGGTGGACGCTTGCGGGCGTGATTGCACGGAAAACGCAAGGGGTGCGTGCGTGAATTAGTGTCTTGCCTCATGAGTGGTTGATCGCATTGGTCACGGTGCGGACATTTCTCCTCGTTCTCGACGCGCGAAACGTAGGCTGAGGGCACAGTAAAGAGAAAGGACTGCGATGACCATTCGCACCACTCATGTTGGTTCCCTGCCCCGTACCCCCGAGCTGATCGAGGCGAATCGTGCGCGCCGTGAGGGTTCGCTCGGCGAGGCTGACTTCACGTCGCTGCTGCAGGATCAGGTTGACGGCGTTGTGAAGCGTCAGGCTGAGATTGGCCTGGATATCGTCAACGATGGCGAGTACGGTCACGCGATGATCGACACGGTTGATTACGGCGCGTGGTGGACGTATTCCTTCTCTCGTTTCGGCGGGCTGTCCTTTGAGGACGTGCAGCGTTTTGATGTGCGTCCCCCGGCTGGCCGTGACGGTCGTCTGTCTTTCTCGTCGTTCGCTGAGCGCCGCGACTGGCAGCGTTTCGCGGACGCGTACGCGGATCCGGATTCGGGTATTCACATTGCGAACCGCAACCCGATCGCGTTCCCGACGATCACGGGTGAGCTGACCTACATCGGTGCCGAGGCCGTGGAGCGCGATATTGCGGGCACGAAGCACGCGCTGGAGGCGGCGGGCAAGCCCGTGTCGGATGGTTTCGTGGCGGCGATTTCGCCGGGTTCGGCGGCTCGCGTGGCTAATGCGTTCTACGAGGACGACGAGGCCGTGGTGTGGGCGTGCGCGGACGTGCTGCGCGAGGAATACAAGCGCATTACGGACGCGGGCCTGACGGTGCAGATTGATGCGCCGGATATCGCGGAGGGCTGGGATCAGATGAACCCGGAGCCCTCCGTTGAGGATTACCGCGCGTTCTCTCGCGTGCGTATTGACGCGCTGAACCACGCGCTGGAGGGCATTGACCCGTCTCTGGTTCGTTTCCACGTGTGCTGGGGTTCGTGGCACGGCCCGCACACGACGGATATTGCGTTCAAGGACATCGTGGATCTGGCCCTGCTCGTGAATGCGAACGGCCTGACGTTCGAGGCGGCGAATGCTCGCCACGCGCACGAGTGGACGATCTGGCGCGACATCGAACTGCCTGAGGGCAAGTACCTGATCCCGGGCGTGGTGTCGCACTCGACGAACGTCGTGGAGCACCCGGAGCTGGTGGCGCAGCGTATCCGCCAGTTCGCGGACATTGTGGGCGACGAGCGCGTCGTGGCATCGACGGACTGTGGCCTGGGCGGCCGCATCTACCCGTCGATTGCGTGGGCGAAGCTGGAGGCTCTTGCCGAGGGCGCTCGTCTCGCATCGAAGTGATCGCCTGATTGCTGGCCTGGGGCGCGCGGGGTGGATGAGTATCCACCCCGCGCGCTTTTCCCAGGGTTTTCTCAGCTAAAGCTCCCTGTTTTTTGAGCTTGGCGTCACACAATGAATGGTGTGTTGCAGCCCCCGTTTCCGGGTCGGCTCGACGCGGTGGGGATCGCACGCCGCGTCGGGTTCCGGGATTGGGGGCTGCGGCGCGTCTGGGGTCATCTGATCATCCCCCTCTCAATTCGTTTCTCCATCATGCGGAAAACGGAGCCCTTTCTTCGTTATTCTGGAAGTAAGCACCCATTATCGAGGCTGTTCGAGGGAGAACATCATGGGAGCAAACACCAGGGAGGGCACGTACTCCATCCGTTCGCGCGTTGGTTTGCTCGCTGCCGCGCTTGTCATCGTCGCCACAGCGTGCGGCTGCCAACAGACCACGCCCGCGGCGGAGGGGCCGTGGGCTGCCGACATTGAGCAGGCGCGCAGTGAGTGGGCGTCCAACGAGTTCGTTCAATCTGTCCTCGCCGACTCTGCCATCAGCGAGGCAGAACTCCAGGACATGCGTCAGCGCGTGCTGAGCTGCCTGACAGACAAGGGCGTCACCGGCGCATCGTTTGACCCGAGCGGCACGCTGAGCGTCCCCGATCAGCCGGTCGGCTCCTCCATATCTGAGGAACAGCAAGAAGAATTCGTCCATACCTGTTCCATCGATGCCGGTCAGCCGATCATCGAGGCGCTCGAGTTCGACATGCGAGTCAACCCGGACCACCGGGATATCAACGAGCTGTACACGCAGTGTTTGATCCGCAACAAGGCGGTTGAGCCGTCCTTCACGACCCAAGAGCTCGCACGCGCTCGCGAGAGCGGAACGCCTCTCGCAAGCACGTTGCCTTTCATCGACCCAGCTCAGGGGCCCGACATTTGGCAACGATGCGTCGAAGACCCCAGCAAATGACCACAACCACCCTCAGGAGTTGAGATGGCATCTTCTCGCCGCTGGCTCGCCCTCACCGCGTTTGTCGCTCTCATCGCCGGTGCGGGTGGGGTCAGCGCGGGTATCCTCATTGCCTCGCCGCCCACCCCGGCCTCGTTGGCATCGTCATCTGCTCCATCGACGGTCCCCGTCACCACCCGCGAATTCACCGATACACGCTCCCTCACCCTCACGATTCCCCCGGCCTCGCCTCACGAACTTACCTCCCCCATCGCCGGGCGCATCACGGCGCTCCAGGCAGCACCGGGAACTCCCATCACGTCAGGTTCCATTCCCTGCGAGATCGACGGACTGCCCCTTCTTGCCTTAGCCCTGTCCACTCCTCTCTATCAGGACGTGGTGGATGGAGCGACCGGACCAGACATTGCAGCCCTGAACGCTGAGCTTGCTCGGCTCGGATACGCGGCTCCCGCGGAATCTCAGCGGGTCACGGCCGCCACGCGATCGGCCCTGGCCTCGGCGATGGGCGTGAACGACGGAGCTGGTGGCGTTCCCTCCCGCATCGAAGCCTCTCACGTCCTGTGGATCCCCTCGCCGACCGTCACCCCCTCGACGGTCCCCGTTCGCCTGGGTGACAGCGTCGATACACAGACGGTTCTCCTCACCCTTGAGGACTCCCGCGACGCTTTGCG
This sequence comes from Sanguibacter keddieii, assembly GCF_001064145.1. Lineage (GTDB taxonomy): Bacteria > Actinomycetota > Actinomycetes > Actinomycetales > Actinomycetaceae > Pauljensenia. The sequence continues at coordinate 152,593 of NZ_JVOJ01000037.1, read as the reverse complement.
CCTCTCCGTCCCACCGGACGCGTATCCCGCGGACCACGTCATCACTCTGGGGGAGACGGACTACCCCGTTCCCGCTGATGGCGTGATCACCGACCCCACACTGACGGCGACGATCCTGTCCTCCAGCGAATACGCGACTTTCGTCCGTTCCGCCCCGAGCGGCGATGGACCCGTTCAGCTGCCCGTCTCCTGGAAGCTCGCCGCCCCCATCACCGTCACGGTCATCCCGCCGGCCTCAGTGATCGGAGACGCGACGAACGCGTGCGTCTTTGCAAGCGGCACTCCGATTCCCGTCTCCATCATTTCTTCCCAGCTCGGCCGAACCTACGTCCTGCCAACGACCCCGCTCTCCGCCGTCGACACCGCCGTCGAGGGACGCTCATGTCCGTCGAGCTAGACAACGTCGGGCACAAGTTCGCCGCAAGCCCGTGGCTCTTTCGCCATCTGAGTGCCCGCTGCGAGGACGGTGCCCTCACCGCCATCATCGGCCCGTCCGGTTCTGGCAAATCAACCCTGCTGTCGCTGATCGCAGGATGGGACGCTCCAGCCGAGGGAACGATCAGCGTCCCCCGTCCGCCTGGTGAGCAGAAGCCCCGCATTGCGTGGGTCTTCCAGAACCCGTTCGGCGTTCGTGCGCGCAGCACGATTGACCACGTCGCGCTGCCCCTGTTGGCCCGTGGCATGAGCCGGGCGCAGGCCGATGTGGAGGCGAACCGGCTCCTCGACGCTTTCAATCTGGCGCATCTGGCGACCCGCCCATTTCGGGATCTGTCGGGCGGGGAGGCTCAGCGTGTGCTCCTCGCGCGCGGGCTCGCGTGCGCCCCCACCCTGCTCCTCGTAGATGAACCGACCGCGCAGCTTGATCAGTCCACGGCACGCGACATCGCCTCCACGCTCGGCTCGCTGCGCGAGGACGGGGTGAGCGTCGTGATCGCGACGCACGATCCGTCGATTCGCGCGCAGTGCGACGCCGTCATTGACCTCGCCCGCTTCCAGGACGAGGAGGAGCAGCGATGAGCACACTCTCGTGGCGCGCACTCCTGTCCGAGGCCTGGAGGGACTGCCTGAGCGGGACGGCCCGCGTCGGGATGCTGACTATCCTGGCCACCGCCCTGGTCGGAGGCATCATCTGCGCCGATGCGTTCTCGCTTCGTTCCGTCAGCGTTGAGGCGGCCTCTTTCCGTGTCCATCTGGGATCGGTGCGTGTCCTCCAAGCGCAAGGCAGCATCGACGGGGCTACCTGCGATGCCCTGTCGCGAATTCCCGGGGTGCGTGCAGGAGCCGTTCGCTCGGTCGAGTCCGGCTTGTCACCGCTCGCCCTTCCTGCCTCGTCGCTACCTCTGTACGAAGTCACGCCTGGAACCGTCTCTCTCCTGGGGACAACAACGGCCGATCCGACGGGAATTCTGCTCCCTGAACAGGTAGCCGAGGACCTCGGCACCCCTCAAGGTGCCTTTCTTCCCCTCGCAGACGGGCAGGCCGAAGTCGCGGGCACCTACCCGTGGGATGAGAACGACGGGCGCCGTCCCGGCTACGCCTACGCGGCTCTCGCCCCCGTGCCGGCGATCGGGACCTTCGATGAGTGCTGGTACGAGTCGTGGCCGCACAGCGATGACGTGGATGCCTTGGTGCGCTCAGCCCTCGTTGGAAGCGACGACCAGAACGCCCAGGTCCTGGCCATGAACCCTACGCGCGGAACGACCTTCGACGCGGCGGGGCAACTGCGACAGAGGCCCACCTGGTGGGCGTGGATCGCCGCGAGCGCCATCGGTGCCGCGGTAGGGGCCGCTGCGACGTGGTGGCGTCGTCTGGAGATCGCCTCGGCGCTGCACGCTGGGCTCCGCACGTCGGATACGACGTTCCTCCAACTGTGTGAGGCGGTGTCGTGGGTGGGCTGCGCATTCGTCCTCACCTCCGCCATATGCCTGACAATCCTGAGCGGAGCGGCGCCCGGGGATCGCTCCGATCTCATCCGTTTGGTCGCAACCGAGGGCGCCTGTGCCGCGTCGTGGACGCTCATCGGTGTCGCAATCACAGCCATGGTGATCCGCGAGCGCCAGCTGTTCACGTTCTTCAAGGGCCGATAGGTGTCTGCGCGTGATCGCGACTACAATTGATGTATGAACATCCTCGTGATTCAAAACGACCCGATCGTTCCGGTGGGTCAGCTGTCCGCCTTCCTCGGCGGTCACGAGGTGGTGCGCGCCTGGGAGGACCCGCAGCGTCTCCAGGACCTGGCGGCCGCTCCCCTGCCGGATGCCCTCATCCTGCTGGGTGGCCGGGCGAACGCCTACGACGACGAGGCCTGGCCGTGGCTGGAAGCTGAACGCACACTCGTGCGCAGCTGCGTCGCCGCACGCATCCGAGTGCTCGGCATTTGCCTGGGCGCCCAGCTGATCGCCGCGACCTTCGGCGGGCGCGTCAGTGTTGCTGACCCGGCGGGCCCCGAATACGGCGTCATCTCCCTGGCCTGGGGCACGAACGACCAGGCGGGCGGCGGCGGAGCCGTCCCCCTGCGCATGGCCCTGGCTTCGACCCACACGGTGTTCGCCGACCATGGCGACGCCATCGTGGAGCTCCCCCACGGCGCGCGCGAGTGGGCGCGCTCGGACAAGTACACGCAGATCTTCTCCTACGGCACCGCCTTGGGCGTCCAGTTCCACCCCGAGGTCACGCGCGAGACCGCGACCGTGTGGGCTGTGAACAACGAGGACGTTGACACCGAGGACATCGTGGCCGGCTACGACGCCCACGAGGGTGAGCTGGCCTCCACCTGCAAGACCCTGGCCGACTGGGTCAGCGGCGTCTTCTAAGGCGCACACAGAATCGCAGTGCGGGCACCCCCACGCGGTACCCACACTGCGATTGACATTCGGGTCTCGTCGCAGCGAGCGGAGATGAGGCCCGGCTTCTATGTTAGAGGAAAACAACACGCCTACAAGGCTTTGCCAGGAACCAAGACCACCACGTGGGACGACTTGACAACGCGGCCCACCACGGCCTCGTCACGGCGCGCGACGCACCCCGGTCAGGGGGCCGCGACCTGCACAAACGAACCGGTGCCGTACGCCCACACGCGCCGCTCGGCGGCCGAGACGAACACAGCCTGGCCACGGCTCAGCTCCACGCTATCCCCGCCCTGCTCCTCGCTTACGTGCAGGGTGACCGACCCGGAGGTCGCGATGACGATGCGCGGGCCTTCCCCGGGCACGGCGACCTCGTCCACGCGGGAGATGTGCTTGCCGGGTGACAGCGTCGTCACCGACAGCTCGAACTCCTGGGCGGGTGCCAGGAAACGGTCCGTTGTCGCCGAGGGGTGCTCGGGGGCCACGCGCACGGGCGGCAGCGCCGAAAACTCGGTGATTTCCACGAGCTGGGCGGAGTCCACGTACTTGCCGGTCAGGCCGGCGCGCACGACGTTGTCGGAGGAGGCCATGACCTCAATGCCCAGGCCCGACTGGTAGGCGTGGATCTGGCGCGGCGGAATGTAGACCGCCTCGCCCGGGCGCAGGGACACCGGGTTCATGAGGAAGGCGACGATGATGCCCGGGTCGCCCGGGTGCTTCTCACCCAGGACGCTCACGAGTTCGTCGGTGCGCGGCGAGGGGGACGTGCCCGACGCGAGACGGGAGCGGCACGCGGCCACGAACTCTTCGACGAGCTCGGGGGTCGCCGGGGAGTCCTCGTCGAACAGCCAGGTGGCCAGGGAGCGCAGGCCCCCGCGCACGGTGGAGAGCTTGAGGCGGTGACGCAGGCGGTCGGCGAGCTCGCCCTCCAGGCCGACGAGGAGCTGGCGGGCCTTACGCGGCACGCGGAAACCGACGAGGGCGCTGAACTCGGTGAGCGCGTAGATCATCTCGGGCTTGTGGTTCATGTCCCGGTAGACGCGGCGCATGTCCGTGCGCTCAATCCCCAGGACCTCCTCGCGCAGGTAGCCCTCGCGCGCGATCTCCTTCGTCGGATGCACCTGCAGGCTCAGGGTCTGGGCGGGGGCGATGATCTTCGCCAGGTACGGCAGGGTCGGCCCAAACGCGTAGAGCAAGCCACCGCCGAGCGCTCGCTTGGGGTCCTCGCCAATGTGCTCGGCGAGGGTCTGCCCGCCCGTCAGCAGCGTCGGTCCGTCCGGGTGGGCGCCAAACCACACCTCGGACACCGGGTCGTCCCCGGCGGCGGCCCCCAAGAACTCGGGGATCGCGTTCGTGGAGCCCCACGCGTCAGCTTTCGTCCAGCCGATCAGTCTTTCCATAGGTCGAATCCTATCGGTATCGGGCGCGTCAACACGCGCGGGACGAGGCCGTGGCCCCATCCCCCGCGCGCATGCGCCTATCAGGCGCTGGGTTGATCGGTAGTTTCGCGCGCTTCCAGGGCGGCGAGTGCGCCGCCGCGTGCGTGCAGTTCAGCGTAGGTTCCGACTTCCACGACACGGCCCGCGTCCATGACGATGATCTGGTCGGCGTCGCGCACGGCGCTGATGCGGTGGGCGATCTCGACGATGGTGCGGCCCTTCGCGACGCGCGCGATGCCCTCGCGCACGCGCCCCTCGGTGGCCGGGTCGACCTGGCTCGTGGCCTCGTCGAAGACGTAGATCGGGGCGTCGCGCAGGAGCGCGCGGGCCAGGGCCAGGCGCTGACGCTGGCCACCCGACAGGCGCTCGCCCATGTCGCCAACCACCGTGTCCAGGCCGTCCTTTTCCGTGGCCAGCCAGTCGGTGAGATCCACGGCCTCCAGCGCGCGCTCCAGGTCCGCCTCGCTCGCGCCGGGTGCAGCGAGCAGCAAGTTGGCGCGCAGCGTGTCATTAAACAGGTAGGGACGCTGGGGCGCGGAGGCGACCGTCGCGCGCAGGTCGCGCAGGGACGCGTCGGCCACGTTCGTTCCACCGATGGTGACGGTGCCCGAGGCCGGGTCCCACGTGCGGGTCAGCAGCGAGGCCAGCGTCGACTTGCCCGAGCCGGAGGCACCCACGATGGCGGTGCGCTTGCCGGCGGGGATGCGGATGCTGACGCCGCCCAGGACCGTGGGGGCGGGCGCGGGGGCCTCCTCGTCCGTCGGGTAGGCGAAGGTAACGTCGGTGAACTCGATGTCGCCCGGGGTCAGCGGCTTGGGGGTGGCCGGGTCGGCAACGACGGGCGCGCGGTCGGTGATCGCAAAGACGCGGGCCGCCGACGCGAAGGCCTGATCCAGGTCGGCGGCGAACTCCTCGACCGCGAGGACCGGTCCGAAGGACCCCATCGCGATGCCGAGGGCGAGGCCCGCCTGGGGCAGCGTCAGCGTCTCGGCGAGCACGTTCGATCCCGCGACCATGGCGACCGTGACGACGCCGAGGGCGACGGCGGTCTGGTTGAGCCCGCGTCGCAGCGCGATCCAGCGGCCCTGGGTGCCAAGACCCGAGGAGATGCGCTTTTCAATGGCGCTCATCTCGGCTTCGCGGCGCTCCTGACCCCCAAAGGCGAGGACCTCACGCACGCCCTGCACCGAGTCGGTCACGTGGGCGGCGATCGCGCCGCGGGCCTCGCGCAGCTCACGCGCCGCGCGGGCGGTGGAGCCGGAACCCAGGAACGGAATGACCGCGCCGACGATCAGCAGGAAGGGAGCCAGTACGGCGGCCAGCGTCCAGGACACGGCGCTGCCCATCCACACGACCGACAGGATCGGGACGATGATGGCCGTCGTGACGGGGGCGAGCGTGTGGGCGAAGAAGACCTCGACGCGGTCGATATCCTTCGTCACGCGGTTCATGATGTCGCCCGAATCCAGGCGATCCGTGCCCGCGGGAGCCTGGGGCTCGAGCTGGTCGTAGAAGTAGTTGCGCAGCATCGCCAGGGAGTGGAAGGCCACGAAATGACCGGCGAACTGCTCGAGGTAGCGGGCCAGGCCCTTGAGCAGACTCAGGCCAATCGCACAGCCGATGATCAGCACGATGCTCCAGGCGCTCTCCCCCGACGCGAGGCCGGCGACCGCCCAGCCACCGAGGGCAAACAGGGCGATACCGATCATCAGGAAGACGATGCGGGCGGCAATGGAGGCCGCGAGGGGCGGCAGGACGCGCCGCGTGATCGACAGGAGTCGAAGAGACAGTTGCCTGCGGGTCATCGGATCGTTCCTTCCTGCAGGGTCGCGACGCGGTCGGCGCCCTTGATGGTGGCGTCTCGGTGAGAGATCGTCAGGGTCGTGCGCCCGGCACACACGGTCTCCAGCGACGCGAGGATCTCGCGCTCGGAGGCCAGGTCGACGTGGGCGGTGGGCTCGTCCAGGATCATGATCGACGCGTTCTTCAGGAAGGCACGGGCGATCGCGATGCGTTGGGCCTCACCGCCCGACACGGCCAGGCCTCGGGCACCTACGCGGGCGTCGAGGCCGCCGGGCAGGGTGTCGACGAACTCGCCCAGGTGGGCGGCACGCAGGGCTTCGATCAGCTGGTCGTCCGTGGCCGCGGGAGAGGCCAGGAGCAGGTTGTCTCGCAGCGTGCCGGAGAACAGGTAGGTGCTCTGCTCAACGACCGCGGTCTGGGCGCGCACCCACGACAGAGGCGCGCTAGCCAGGTCGACGCCGTTGAGGCTCACGCGGCCTCGCGTGGGACGCAGGAAGCCCTGCAGCAGCGCCGAGATCGTGGACTTGCCGGCACCCGAGGGGCCAGCGAGCGCGACGTGCTCGCCCTGGGTGAGGGTCAAGTTCGCACCCTGCAGGACCGGAGTGTCCTTGGTGTAGGAGAAGGAGACGCCGCTGAGGCGGATCTCGCCGCGCTGGGGCGGGATGGCCGGGGCCTTCACGCCCTTGGCGTCCGTCACGGGCGGAGTCTGCTTGATGAACTTCTTAATCTCCTTGTTGGCCGCGATACCACCCATGCCGATGTAGAAGAACTGGCCGATGCGGTCCAGCGGATCGAGCATGATCGAGGAGAGCAGCACGAGGGAGATGCCCTCGCCGACGCTGATCGCACCCTGCTGGTAGCGGATGAGGGCCAGCGCGATCGCACCGGTGATCATGCCGAGGGAGAAGACGGAGTCGATGACCAGGAGGATCAGCTGGTTGCCGGCCAGGTAGCTCATGACCTTCGAGCGGACATCTTCGGCGGCCTCGGCCAGGCGCTTGCCCATGTCCTTGCCGGCGTTCATGAGGGCCAGATCGCCCAGGCCCTGGATGGCGTCGAGCTCCTTGGCGGCGAGCTGACGCGAGGCGTGGCGGTAGCGCGAGGACACCGGCTTGAATGCCTTGCGGAAGCCCATGACGCAGATCGGGACCAGCGGGATCGCGATCGCGAGGAAGCCGCCCGAGGCCGGGTCAATCGTTAGGGCAACGAGAATGACGACGAGGATCGGGGTCGTCAGCGACGCGATCATGGGGGCCAGGAAGATGCCCTTGTAGGCGGCGACACGCTCGACGCCGTCGGTGGCGGAATTGACGATGCGGCCCGCGCGCTCGTTGGTGCGCTGCGAGGGCCCCAGGGCGAAGACCTGGCGGATCATCGAGTGACGCAGGGCGGGCTCCATCTGATTCATCTGGGCGGCTCCCAGGGCGCTGACCGCCCACGCGAACACGCCGGATCCCAGGGCCCCCAGCACGCCGATCCACCACGTCGACCAGGCGTTGTGTCCCGCAGTATCATCGATGCCCCAGCCGATCGCCAGGTAGGCGGCGGCCAAGCAGAGAGCCGCTGCCCACGAGCAGACGACCACGATCGCGCGTTTCATTGTTCTCCTATCAACATGACGCACACGAGTACGTAACCAAGGATAGCCTTAGTTAGGTTCTGACACCACTGTCACTTTGGACCAATTTCGCATCGTGACTACATAAAGAAGCCACGGCCTCGTACAATCGACGAGGCCGTGGCTCCCTCAAGCGATCATGCTCAGACCAGGCGGTACGTCCAGCCGTAGGGGTCCTCGGCGCGACCCCACTGGATGTCGGTGAGACGCTTGTGGATCTCGCGGGTCTTGTCCCCCACCGCGATCTCCACGTCGAAGTCGTCGCCAGCCAGGCGCGTGATCGGGGTGACCACGGCGGCGGTGCCACAGGCGAAGACCTCGGCGACGGCTCCCGAGCGGATGCCGTCCACGACCTCGGACAGGGCGATCTTCTCCTCGCGCACGTCCACGCCCTGGTCGCGCAGCATGCGCAGGATCGCGCTGCGCGTGCCGCCCTCGAGGATGACGCCGGTGAGCTCGGGGGTGCGGATCGTTCCGTCGGCCATGACGACGAACATGTTCATGCCGCCCAGCTCCTCGAGGTACTTGCCCTCGTAGGTGTCCAGGAAGCAGACCTGGGAGAAGCCCTTGGCCTCGGCCTGGATCTGGGGCAGCAGGGAGGCCGCGTAGTTGCCGCCCGCCTTGGCGCTGCCGGTGCCACCGGGGCCGGCGCGGTGGTACTCGCGCTCCACCCAGATGGCAACGCCCGACAGGCCGCCCTTGAAGTAGGGGCCCGAAGGAGAGCCGATGACGTAGTAGTCGACGACGCCGGCGGGATGGACGCCCACGAACTCCTCGGAGGCGAACATGAAGGGACGCAGGTACAGCGACGAGCCATCGACGTCGGGAACCCACTTCACGTCGGCGCGCACGTAGTCCACGAGGGAGGCCACGAAGTCCTCGCGGCTCAGCTCGGGCAGAGCCAGGCGACGGGCCGAGTGGTTCAGGCGCGCGGCGTTGTAGCCGGGGCGGAATGTCCACACGGAGCCGTCCTCGCGCTTGTAGGCCTTGATGCCTTCGAAGACGGACTGGCAGTAGTGGAAGACGGAGGTGCCGGGGGTCAGCTCGAGGGGGCCGTAGGGGATGACCTCGCGGTCGTCCCAGCCACCCTCGCGGGTCCAGCGCATGTGGGCCATGTGGTCCGTGAACTTCTTGCCGAAGGCCAGGGTCGACATGATCTCGTTGTATTCTTCGGGCGTCGCCGGGTGAAGGTTGTGGGTCAGGGGGAAACGACCGGCCAGCTCGTCGGCGCCGGGAAGTACCAGGTCGCCGGCAGCCTCAAGTTCCGTGGGGGTGTGCTGCATCGATGCCATGAGGTCTCCTGTCGTGGTCTTTCACAAAGATGAAGCCAGAATATGCCCGCCGTCCGCATTGTGGCCGATTGATTTCGGCATGTGACCCACTCCCCCGCCCCTGTGGACGTTCTCACCCCACAGGACGACTCACTCGTAGTGGGTCCACATACGCAGGACGCGGACGGTGCGTTCTTCTTCGAACACCTCGTAGACGAGCCTGTGCTGAACATTAATTCTGCGCGAGTACATCCCGGCGAGGTCGCCCACGAGGCGCTCGTAGCGCGGAGGCGTCGCAAACGGATCCTCTGTCAGAACCTCGATGAGGCTTTGAGCTTTCGCCTTGAGGCCGCTGGCGGAGAGCTTCTTCGCATCCTTCGCGGCCTGTTTGGAGAAAACGACGCGCCACATCGCTACCACTCCACGTCGTCGAGCGCGTCGTCAAGGTCTTCGCGAGCGGCTTCCTTCAGGCTGTCCGTCATTCCGGGAATTCCCTGCAGGTAGAGGGTTTCCTGAATGGCGGACCAGTCGGCCTCGCCGATGAGGACAGCGTTTCCGCGACGTCCGGTGATCGTGATCGGGGTCGACTCCTCATTCACGGTGTCGATGAGCCGATACAGGTTCGAGCGGGCGGCAGTAGCACTCACAGCAGTCATGATTATCCCTTTCCACCACCATCATAACGTACGCTTTCACGTACGGCATAGGTCTGTGCGCGCGATTTCTAACGAAAGGATACGATCAACGCATGACGACTGCGCCTGACTCTCTGACCTCCGCCCTGCCCTCCCGCGAGCGCCGCTCCCCCGGCCTGGAGCTGGAGGATGGGCGCTGGATGGTGGCCGCGAAGTCAGGCCTGTACGTGTTCGGTGCCGAGGCCTCGTCCGGGGATGGAGAGCCTGCGCCCGAGGTGTTCCCCTGGTACGACGTGGCCCGGGCGCGCTGGGAGGCCGAGGGCTCGCTTTTCGCCCTGGAGTGGGTGGATCCGGCCCGCCCGGCCCTGGCGGGGCGCGGGAAGGGCGACCCGGAGGACTTCATGCGTCATACGAGCGAGTTCGTGAACCGCTCGATCGTCCTGCATTCTCAGGTGGAGGTGCGCAACGGGACGACGGTGACGGCATGGGTGCGCCGCGGCGAGGACGGGCTCTTCTCGGTGTTGACGGCCGACGGGCCGCTGGATGCCGACGGGCAGCGCGAGGCGGATACTCTGGAGGCCCGCGTGCGCGACGCGGTCGGTCTCGACTGATCAACGAGGCTGGGGCATCTCTCGCGGAGGTACGCTCCCCTCGCCTGCGCATTCTCAAGCAACAGCGGGACCCCTCACCGGGGTCCCGCTTCTATGTTCAGGCGAACGCCCGAAATCAGTGGATCACGTCGACGCGCTCGAAGGCATCGAGGGAGAAGCCCTGCTCGAGGATCGCGCGGCTCCACTCGCGGGCGCTGAACAGCGAGTGGTCGCGGTAGTTGCCGCACGAGTAGGCATCGGTGCCGGGCACGTCCTCCCAGGTGACTTCCTCGGCGATCGCGTGCAGGGAGGAGGCCAGCGCCTCGGTCACCTCACGCACCGAGGGGGTGCCCCACATGATGAGGTGGAAGCCCGTGCGGCAACCGAACGGCGAGCAGTCGATGACGCCGTCGATGCGGTCGCGCAGCAGGGAGGCCAGCAGGTGCTCGATCGTGTGCAGGCCCGAGGTCGGGATCTCCCCGGCATTGGGCTGGAGGAGGCGCACGTCGAAGTTCGAAATCTGGTCGCCCTTCGGGCCGGCTTCCACGTTGATGAGGCGCACGTAGGGCGCCTTCACTGCCGTGTGGTCCAGGGTAAAGCTCTCAACTTCAGCCATCGGTTAGTCCCTTTCGGTGTAGTTTTGCCGGCGTTGCTCCAGGCGCATAAGCTCCCGGAACATGTCGGAGTAGGTGGGGGCGTCCTCGCTCAAGCGCGACAGGGCCGCGCGGGCCTCGCCGAGCTTGCGGGTCAGGTCCATGCGCACCATCGCCGCGACCACGCCGCGACAGTACGAGCGCACGTCGGCCTCACCCGCGACGGGCAGTGGCGCGACGGCCAGCTGGGTGACGGCGGGGCCGATGAACTCGCCGGCGGTCTCGAGGACCACCTGGACGAAGTGGCGCGAGGCCGCGAGGGTAGCGTTTTCGCCCGGGCCGAAGTGGGCCTCGGCCTGACGCATCATCTGCGTGAAGGCGTCGAGCCCGCCGACCGCACGGATCGCGTCGTGGACGGCGCGGTGCGTGGGCACGGTGAAGGACTGCCCGTCGAGCTCCTCGAAGCCCGAACCCACGGCGTACAGCGGGTGCTGGAGGACAGCCTCGAGAGCCTGGCGCTCAATCCGGCTCACCGGGTCCTCGGGGCCTCGGCGCTCGGGCGCGGGAACGGGGCGGCCCGCACCCGCCATCTCGATCTCGCCCGGGCGCGCCTCGTGCGAGATGACCTCAACGCGGCCGGCAGCGCGGATCGCCTGCTCGACCGTGGGGATGTCCATGCCGAGCCAGCCGGCCAGCTGGCGCGTGTACTCGGCTCGCAGGGCGCGGTCCTTGATGTGCGCGACAATGCCGGACGAGGCGCGCAGGCCCTGCACGCGCCCCTCGGCGCTGCGCAGGTCCATCTGCGACAGGACCGAGCGGATGGCGAATTCAAAGAGCGGGATGCGCGAGTTCACCAGGTCCACGATCGCCTGATCGCCCTGGGACAGACGCAGGTCGCAGGGGTCCTGGCCGCCCGGCGCCACCGCCACGAAAGTCTGGGCCGCGAAGTTCTGATCCTCGCCGTAGGCGCGCAGCGCGGCCTTCTGCCCGGCACTGTCGCCGTCAAAAGTGAAGATGACCTCCGATCCGTGCGCTCGTCCCGTGGACAGGAGCACGCCGGCGGCAGGATCCGCGTGGTCGCCCAGCAGACGGCGAATGATCTTGACGTGCTCGGAGCCAAAGGCGGTGCCACACGTGGCCACAGCGTTCGTCACGCCCGCGACGTGTGCGGCCATGACGTCCGTGTAGCCCTCGACGATGACGACCTTGTGCTCCGTGGTAATCGTCTTCTTCGCCAGGTCCAGGCCATACAGCAGCTGCGACTTCTTGTAGATCGGCGTCTCGGGGGTATTGAGGTACTTGGGCGACTCCTTGTCGCTGTCGTCCAGGCGACGCGCGCCGAAACCCACCGTCGCACCCGTAATGTCGCGGATCGGCCACACGAGGCGCCCGCGGAAACGGTCGTACACGCCGCGATTACCCTGCGAACCCAGGCCCGAAATCTGAATCTCCTGGTCCGTGAAGCCCTTCGAGCGCAGGTGGCGCGTCAGGGAATCCCACGAGGCCGGGGCGTAGCCGACCCCGAAATGCGCGCACATCGCCTGGGTGAAGCCGCGCTCGGCGAGGAACGTGCGGCCCTTATGGGCCTCGGGCGAGGCCAGCTGGCGCTGGTAGAACTCTTCGGCGACGCGGTGGGCGTCCAGGAGGCGCTGGCGCTTGCCCGGTTCCTCGGTGCGCACGCGCGCCCCGCCCTCCTCGTAGTGGAGAGTGATCCCGGCCTTCGCCGCCAGCATCTCGACTGCCTCGGTGAAGGGCAGGTGGTCGATCTTTTGCACGAAGGAGATGACGTCGCCGCTCTCACCGCATCCGAAGCAGTGGAACATGCCCAGGTGGGGGCGCACGTTAAAGGAGGGGGTGCGTTCGTCGTGGAAGGGGCACAGGCCCTTCAGGGAGCCGATACCCGCGGGTCGCAGCGCTACGTGTTCGCCGATGATCTCGTCGATCTTCACTGCGTTACGTACCGCTTCGATGTCGTCCTTACGAATCAGACCCGCCATGTCCCTCAGTCTACCGATGCCCGCCCGCGTCTGCGTCCAATCATGCTCACAGCTGCGAGGACAGCATGCCGCACCAGCGGGCGTGCCACGCGGAGGCCGACACGTCGGTGAGCGAGGCGACCTGGTCGATGACCGCGCGCAGGCGCACGCCGTCGTCGGAGGCGGCCCGCCACTGCACGGCGAACACGGGTTCCAGGGCGTCCGCCCCGGCCTCGTAGAGGGCGTCGACGAGGTCGGCCAGGAGCGTGCGCTGCTGGTAGTAAACCGGCTCGGTCTCGCGCGGGCTCATGACGTAGTGGACGGCCATGCCCTTGAGAATCTGGATCTCGGCGCGAACCTCGCGCGGCACCACCAGGTCCGCGCGGTAGCGGCCCAGCGGCTCGTGCCCGAAGGTCTCGCGCGTGGCGGACACGGTCGCCGAGCAGAAGCGGCCGATCAGCTCACTCGTCGCGTCCTTCAGGTGCGCGAGGGAGGCGTAGGAGCCATCGAAGGAGCGCAGCCACACGGGCATGGAGACGATGCGTTCGAGGGCCTCCTCCAGGTCCGAGCGCGCCACCGAGGGCCCGTACCAGTCCAGGGTCGAGGCCACGACCGCCGAGCAGTGCGCGTCATCGAAGAGGTCCGCGGGGTCCAGCTTGCGGGTCGCGACCGCGTCCTCCACGTCGTGCACCGAGTAGGCGATGTCGTCCGAGAGGTCCATGATCTGGGCCTCCAAGCATCGCCTGCCGGCGGGCGCGCCCTGGCGCATCCACGCGAACACGGGCGCGTCGTCGGGGTACACGGAGTACTTGCGCGTCGACTTGGCCAGGTCAGGGCCGCCGGCCTTGACCCACGGGTACTTGCAGATCGCGTCCAGGGTCGCCCGCGTCAGGTTCAGGCCCGCGGGCACGCCTCCCGCGCCGATGACCTTAGGTTCCAGGCGCGTGACGACGCGCAGGGTCTGGGCGTTTCCCTCGAACCCACCGATCGAGGCGGCCGCCGCGTCCAGGGCGCGCTCGCCGTTATGCCCAAAAGGCGGATGCCCGAGGTCGTGGGACAGACACGCCGCATCCACGACGTCCGGGTCGGCCCCCAGTTCCTTGCCGAGCTCGCGGCCCACCTGCGCAACCTCGAGGGAGTGCGTGAGGCGAGTACGCACAAAGTCGTCCGAAATCGGGCCCAGCACCTGCGTCTTTTCGCCGAGGCGACGCAGCGCGGAGGAGTGGAGGATGCGCGCGCGGTCGCGCTCAAACTCGGTGCGCTCGGAGGACTTGTGGTCCTCGGGCACCCAGCGCTCGGAATCGGCGGACGCGTACGGGAGACGCGCATCGCCACCATCAACACCGGGGATCGCCAAGGAAAACTCATTCACGGGGTCATTTTACTAGGGAAACGCCTGCGCAGAACGGGCCCAGGCCTCGTTACTGTCAAAGCACCATAAATTGCCGGCAAAATACTGTGAGATACCACGTCGGATCTTTCAGCATTTGTTCAAACATGCTAATTGTCAAGAGTCGCATTCAGCGTCGAATCTTCATCCACGGAAGGAGTCCCGCGTGTCCAACACGGCACAGGAAATCCTCGATGCGGTCGGTGGCCCCGGCAACATCACCCACTTCACCCACTGCGCGACGCGTCTGCGCTTCGAACTCAACGACGCGTCGATCATCGACAAGGACCGAGTCGAGGCCATTGACGGCGTCCTCGGTGCCGTCCCGCAGTCGGGTGATCGCTACCAGATCGTTATCGGCGGTGCCGTGCAGTCGGTCTTCAACGAGATCAACAACCTGCCGTCAATGAAGTCGGGCGCCGCAGTCTCGAACGACGACGTCAAGGCCGCCGCCCGCGCAAAGGCTCGCGGCAAGAACGCTCTCGTCGACGCATTCTTCGAGTACCTGTCGGACTCGTTCCGCCCGCTGCTGCCCGTCCTGCTCGGTGCCTCCCTGATCCTTGCGTTCCTGGCGGTCCTGGAAGCTTTCGGCGTCGTCAACACACGCGCCGAGACCATCCCGGTGTGGCTGGGCTACGTGAACTCCATGTGGCGCGCGGTCTTCTACTTCCTGCCCGCCATGGTCGCCTACAATGCCTCCAAGAAGCTGGACATCGATCCCTGGGTCGGCACGGCCGTCATCCTGTCGCTGCTCACACCCAACTTCCTGGGCCTGAGCGACGTTAACAAGTTCCCCGCCACCACCTGCATCCAGCTCGTCGAAGGCCACGACGACCTGCTGCAGTGCACGACCCAGATCGACAATGTTCCGCTGATCGGCCACCTGCCTCTGCAGCTGTCCGACTACGGCGGCCAGGTCTTCGTGCCGCTGCTGATGGTCCCGATTCTGGCTCTGGTCTACAAGGGCCTGAAGAAGATCATCCCCGCGAACGTCCAGATGGTGTTCGTCCCCTTCATCTCCTTCATCATCATCATGCCGCTCACCGCCTTCCTGATCGGCCCCCTGTCGATCTGGATCGGCAACGGCCTCGGTGGCGGCCTGGCCTGGCTCAACGGCCACGCCCCCATCGTCTTCGCGATCGTCATCCCGATCATCTACCCCTTCCTGGTGCCCCTGGGCCTGCACTGGCCGCTCAACGCCCTGCAGCTGGCCAACATCGCATCGACCCACTCCGACTTCATCCAGGGCCCCATGGGTGCATGGAACTTCGCGTGCTTCGGCGCGACCGCCGGCGTGCTCTTCCTGTCGATCCGCGACCGCGACACCGACATGCGTCAGACCGCCTCCGGTGCCCTCGCCGCCGGCCTCTTCGGTGGTATTTCGGAGCCGTCCCTGTACGGTATTCACCTGCGTTTCAAGCGTATCTACCCGCTCATGCTCACCGGCTGTGTGGCCGGCGGTCTGGTCATCGGTATCGGTGGCGGCGCGATCACCCACACCTTCGTGTTCACCTCGCTGCTGACGATCCCCGTCTTCTCCCCCATGGCCGTGTACGGCCTGGGCATTGCCGCCGCGTTCTTCACCGCGTTCCTCATGGTCGTCTTCTTCGACTACCGCACGAAGGAGCAGAAGGCTGAGGCTCGCGAAAAGAAGGAGCTGGCGAAGGCCGGCGTCTCCGCGACTCCCGCCGCCGCCCCGGCTGCTGCTCCCGCCGCTGCTCCGGTGGCCGAGGCTGCTCCCGAGTTCAGCGACGAGGCGAAGGCTGACCTGACGCTCACCTCCCCCATGGCGGGTACGACGGTTGCGCTGTCGGACGTGGCCGACGAGGCTTTCGCCGCCGGCGCTCTCGGCCCCGGCATCGCCGTGTCCCCCGCCGCTGGTGCCGTGGTTGTTGCCCCGTGTGACGGCAAGGTCTCGGTCGCGTTCCCGACGGGCCACGCCTACGGCATCAAGTCCGCGTCCGGCGTCCAGGTGCTCATCCACATCGGCATGGACACCGTGAAGCTGGAGGGTAAGGGTTTCACGCCTCGCGTCGCCAAGGGCGATATCGTCAAGCGCGGCGACGTCCTGGCCGAGGTTGACTGGGATGTCATCCGCGAGGCCGGCTACGACACAATCACCCCGATGGTCGTGACGAACAAGAAGAAGTTCGGCGAGATCACCCCGGCCACCCCCGGCCCGGTGGGTATCACTGACACGGTCGTGACCGTGTCCCCCAAGGAGGCATGAGCTCTCCGAGCACCGCTGACATAGCTGTGGGTGCGGGCCGCTTGGCCCGCACCCACACGTGTTTAGAACCCGCGTATCACCACGCGCGCGGTAAGTGCTCACAATAGCGCGAGGGGCGCTGGAGAACACTCCAGCGCCCCTCAGACGTTGTCATACCCTACTTTCTATGGAACCTCGGGCTAGTGCCCAAGTGCGTCGGGTAGGGGTTGTCTTTGTTGGTTGCCTGTGATTCGTCGAGGCCGCGGTAGGCGTATGAATTGTCGAAGGCGATCTCGGTGGGATCGACGAGCCCATCGGCGTACTGCTGGACCTCCGCGGGGGTGGGGCTGGTACCGCCGCCCTTGTCGGCCAGGGGGTTTTCGTCGGGGTACTGGCTCGGGTCGGTGTTGAGCATTCCACCGAGGTTCGCCGCACCATAACCACCGTATTGATTCCAACCATTCTCATGACCAACAGCCGTATTGACGAGCAGCTGTAAGAGCTGGTTTGCGGTTGCATTGGGCCACTTTGCACGCGCCTGAGCGAGTGCTCCAGCAACGATTGGGGCAGAGATAGAGGTTCCTTGTGTCTGGGAGATTGAACCTAACAGCAGGTTCCGCTCGGTGAAGGGTCCCCCAACAGCGGTGGTTGTGACTCCCTCTCCCCAGGATGAATAGGAAGCAAACTTGCCATCTGTATCGATAGCGGAAACACCCACAACACCAGACCACTGTGACAGATGAGTACTATTTTCATCCGTCGCATTGTTGCCGACCGAAGCGGTAATCAACACACCTTGGTTCATAGCACGTGCAATGGCCCACTTTAGATCGTTCCCTTGGGCCCTTGTTGATGAAGAGTAGTTGATGATGGAGGCGCCATCGTTAATGGCGTGATTGATTAACGAAGAGAGATCGGTTAGGCGTAGGTTGTTTCGGAAAGAACAGTCGTCACCTACGCGGCTTGTGGGATCGAGCACCTGATAAGACAACAAAGTAGCATCTGGAACAACACCGTAATCTCGGGACACGAGTAGTGAAGCGATGCTAGTGCCATGAGTTTTTAGCTCATCGGTTGCTTCAACACTACATGGTGTCTTATCGACGATGTTTGCCCCCGCAAGCTCAGGTACCGAAACATCAACAGGGCCGTCAATAATAGCGATCGTGACCCCTTTACCCGTGTAGCCCTTGGCCCGGGCGGCATCCAGGTGATAGTACGAGAAGTAGGCTTGGTCGGCGGCCGTGATCTGACGGTCGTCTGCGTACGTAGGGGTGGCTGCCAATGCGCTGCCTGCCAGCGCAATCACGCATCCGGACGCGATCGCGGCGTGCCGTGTGCCTTTCCTCAGAGCATTAGCGAGTGTCGTGTGTCGTGACGTCACCATTGGTTGGGATCCCATCCGTCATCACGTCGGCGCGCCGGGGTGATGTCTTTGTCTGTGCCGTATGTCTGCGACTGAGGATTGACGTACCCGCGCGGCAAGGCGTCGTCATCCTCATCCTCAACGCGGAAGGCTTCGTATTTGCGCCGCTGACGCTTTTTCTCATCCTTCGAGCCGCCAGCACCAGCACCTGAGGCCCCCATGAATCCGCCCCGCTGACCGGCGGAGGTGCCCTGGCCTGCACCACCGGCTGATTTGCCGGAACCAGGTGGTGTGTAGGTGCCCATGCCTGTTCCGCTATACGACCCTGTGCGCAAAGTCGATGCCCCTGCTGTTGCGCCGCCGCGACCGAGAGCTCCGGCGCCAGCGGTTCCTAGTGACCCGGTTCCTCCGCCTCCCAGTCGTCCCATGGCCCCCATGCTGGCGGAGCCCATACGAGCAGCTCCCCGCAGGCCAAGAGCTCCAGCCCCCATCACACCGATGCCGCCGAGGCGGCCTGCTGTTTGGGATTCCGCAGCGCGAGAAGCGTTCAAACCCCAGAGCGGGTGATCGCGGTCGATCGGAGGAGCTGGTGTATGCCCGCCAATGACACCGTTTGCGTGACGGTCGCCGTTCACCCGCGTATGCAGCAGGTCCATGTCCATGAGATCCTGCGGGTCAGTGATGGGATTCGTGCGCGAACCTGCTTCGCCCTCAGGGAAATAACGGCTCGGAAGGCGCGGTGACTGCATGACACGCTGGTTGACACCTTCGCCGTTGTCGTATCCTCCCGGATAGAGTCCTGAATCTGCGCCACGCAAGTCAGCATTACCGTAGGCATCCGAACGGGAACGACCGTAGGCACCACCTTCATACGGTGAAATACTGATGTGCCCATTTTTAAGCGCATCGGCAGAACTTTTAGGGATTTCCGGAATTGGTTCCCAGCCGCTGCCTCCAGTCTCTGTGCCGGTATCCGCTCCAGTCTGGGTATGCGCTGTTAATCGTGAGCTCAAGTTATTCATCGTAGATTCAAGGCGCTCAATGATTTCTGTTGATTTGGCCTCTCGCTGAGCGTTGGCCTGAGCTTCGACCGCGTCAAAGTACGCAGCACCGGTGACCGCAAGCGAATTAACGAGCTGTCCCGGAAGACCAAAGTTGGAGGCTACAGGGATTGTCACCGTAGCAACGTCGCGCATAGCTTCGGTCATCGGATCCAACAACGTGGGCGACAGCTGGCGGGCTTCTTCTGACGCCAGCATGATCGCGCGGCGTGCCTCAACGTAGTACGACATGCCCGTCAGGTAGAAGTTTGCCTGACCATTGAATCGATTGAAAGCACGCACTGCCTCGGCACTCATAGCATCACCGGCCTGCCCGGTGAAGCCCTGGTGAGCCTTGAAATGCTCGATCTTCTCTTGGGCTTTGCGGATGGCCTTCACGACGGTCGAATGTTCGTCGTCCCATCCGTAGAGCTTTTCATTTTCCGGCGCGCTCTCAGCGAACTGCATTAAGCGGCTATACATTGGCGACGATACCATTTGATGTTCCTCCCTAGAAAGCGCGGTGCTAGATCTCGCTCTGTGCGCCGTACGTCGGCGTTACCTGAGATGCGTCGGTGGATGCATCCTCTTCACCTTCTGATGCCCCACCCTGCACAGCCTCGTCCTTGGGCTTATTCTCGCTCGTCAGCTTATCGATGGTCTCCTGTGAATAGACCTGTTGCGCGCTCTCTCCCTGATTCAGCGACAGCAGCGCAGTGCCAACAGCGGCCATCGCGGCACGGGCATCCTCCTCGGTCCCCATGAAGTCGGCCACCGCCTGATTTACTTTCACGTCCATGTCGCCGACGAACTGCGCCTCGTGTGCCATATTTGAGGAAAAGGCCGTCAGGAATGAACGGACTGCCTTCCCCATGTCCTGAGCCGCGTTCTCCGTCGTCCAATGGCCGAACATCTGCGCCATGGCGAGCACATTGGCGGACATAGCGGAGGCAGCAAGTTCCTTCCCACTGTCCCGCACGTCATGACTCGCCTGCGCATGACGTTCTGAGTCGAAAGCCACGTCTGGCATTGCCCAGCTCTCCTTCAGTTGAACTCAGCCTAGCTCCTCAGCAACGAGGTAACCACATGGTCATAGTCTATCGATGGAGGCTGAAATCCTGCAAGGAATCACGCTCCTTCGGACACCACAGAATGACAATAATGTTAGTGAGGGGCGCTGGAGAACACTCCAGCGCCCCTCTTTTTCGTCGCTTGCTTCGGGGCCGCGTTGACACCGGCGATCAGGCTTAGTCCCCCGAGGCCTCGACGATGTCGAGGACCGCGCGCACCTGCTCGACGGTGAACTGTCCGGGGGCACTGCCCTCCCAGCCGGGCAGGGTGGCGAAGGTCGCCGCGGATCCGAGGGCGGATCCGACCAGGCGCGTGGGTGCGCCGTGTTCCCCCATGGAGATGCCGATGACGGGACGGTCGTAGGCTTCGCGCGCCCACGCCTGCGCCGCCAGCACTCGGGCCGCATCCGTGGCACTATTCGCCATGCACGCGAACTTCAGGACGTCGGCGCCCGCGTAGTTCATGGCCGCGAGAACCTCGGCGAGCTGCTCCTCGCCGGGCGTTGCCTCAAAATCGTGGAAGGACCCGACGACGATCGCGCCGGCCTCGTGCGCGTCCTCGATGAGCGCGGAAGAACCGTCGCGCGAGATCTCCACGTCCACGCCGCCCGCGAAGGACGCAAGCCGCCGCACGAGGGCGCAGTATTCCTCGTCGTCCAGGTAGGCCTCGCCACCCTCGACCGACGTGCGGATGGTCGCCAGCACCGGCAGCGGCGACGAATCCGCGACATAGCGGGCCATGCGCACCAGGTCCGCCTCCACGTCCGAGGCGGCCACGAAATGCGACCCCACGAGGGAGGACAGGAAGGTGTCGGCCCTCCACTCAACGATGTCCGCGCGGCACGAGGCCAACGCCTCGACCTGCCCGCTCAGTGCTGTCGCGTCCCCACTGAGCGGGACGATGACCTGGGTGCGTCCCCCGAGGGTCGCCTTCTTGGCGGCTCGCCCGATGGTGGCGAGTCCGGGCGCAGGGTCGGGGTCGGGCGTCGATGGGTGAGGCATGATTCCTTCGCTTAGTATCCGATTTCTGCCAGGTGCAGGCGATCTCGTTCGCTCTGCGTGAGGTAGGGGTGGTCCAGCCAGCCGTCGGGCAGGTGGGGCGTCTTTTCGCCGCCGGCACGGCCGCGCGGTCCGCGTGCGGCGGGCGGGAACGCCTGGTCGAGGTCGAGGTCCGCGAGGCGCTCGTGGAGCTCCTGCAGGGTGGAGACCATGGACAGGGCGTGACGCTGCGGGCCACCAACGGCGAATCCGCGCAGGTACCAGCCGATGTGCTTGCGCATCTCGCGCAGCGCGCGCCCCTCGTCGCCCTGGTCGACGACACACCAGGCGGCGTGACGTTCGATGACGGAGACGACCTCGGCGAGGCTGGGGCCGGGCGGGATCGTCCCACCGTGGTAGGCGGCGACGATGTCGCGGAAAATCCAGGGGCGTCCCTGGGCGCCGCGCCCGACGCTGATGCCATCGCATCCGGTGCGCTCGAGCATGGCCAGGGCGTCAGCGGCCTCGAAGACGTCGCCATTGCCAAAGACGGGAATGTCGAGCAGGTCCTTCAAGCGCGCGATCTCATCCCAGTGGGCGTTTCCCGCGTAGTGCTGGTTCTGGGTGCGCGCGTGCAGGGTGAGGGCGGCGACGCCGAGCTTTTGCGCAGCGAGCGCCGCGTCCGTCGCGGTCTCGTGCTCGGAATCGATGCCGATGCGAATCTTGACGGTCACGGGGATCTCACGCCCGATGCGCTGCCCGGCCTCGTCACAGGCGCGCACGACGGCACCGACGAGGTCGGTGAACAGGTCGCGTTTCCAGGGCAGGGCCGCTCCCCCACCCTTCTTCGTCACCTTGGGAACGGGGCACCCGAAGTTCAGGTCGATGTGGTCGGTGAGGTCGCGCTCGACAAGCATCGTCGCGGCCTTCGCCATGACGGCGGGGTTGACGCCGTAGAGCTGCAGGGAGCGCACGCGCTCGGCGGGGTCGGGGCGCACCATGTCCAGGGTGCGTTCGTTTTCCTCGACGAGGGCGCGGCTGGTCACCATCTCGGTGACGTACAGGCCGGCGGGCGCGTCCACGTGCGGGATGGCGACGTGGCGCGGCTCGGCGAGGTTCTCACCCGCCGTGGTTTCGCCCGGGGCGCTCGGGGACGAGGCCGTGGCTGCCAGCCCGGACTCGGCCGCCCAGGAGGGGATGCCGACGGGTCGCAGGTGGTCGGGCAAGCCCGACTCGCCCATGATGCGACACAGGCGGCGGAAGGGCACGTCGGTGACCCCGGCCATGGGGGCCAGGACGACGGGTGTCCACAGGCGCAGCGGCCCCACATGTAGCGGGGCCGCTGCGGATGTTGAGGCTATCTGCAAGTCAGCAGCCCAGGCGTTCGATCAGGTACGACTTGACCTTGTCGAGCGGGATGCGCACCTGCTCCATCGTGTCACGCTCGCGGATGGTGACGGCGTGGTCTTCGATCGAGTCGAAGTCGTAGGTGATGCAGAAGGGCGTGCCGATCTCGTCCTGGCGACGGTAGCGCCGTCCCACGGCGCCGGCGTCGTCGTAGTCGACGTTCCAGATGCCGCGCAGCTCGTCGGCCAGCTCCTGGGCGGGGCCGGTCAGTTCGGGCTTGCGGGACAGGGGCAGGACGGCGGCCTTGACGGGGGCCAGGCGCGGGTCCAGCTTGAGCACGACGCGCTTGTCGACGCCGCCCTTGGCGTTGGGGGCCTCGTCCTCGTGGTAGGCCTCGATGAGGAAGGCCATGAGGGAGCGGGTCAGGCCCGCGGAGGGCTCGATGACGTAGGGGGTCCAGCGTTCCTTGGTGTTCGGGTCGAAGTAGTCGAGCTTCGCGCCGGAGGCCTCGGAGTGGACGGTCAGGTCGTAGTCGGTGCGGTTGGCGATGCCTTCGAGCTCGCCCCACTCGCTGCCCTGGAAGCCGAAGCGGTATTCCAGGTCGACGGTGCGCTTGGAGTAGTGCGAGAGCTTCTCCTTGGGGTGCTCGTACTCGCGCAGGTTCTCCGGGTCGATGCCGAGGTCGACGTACCAGGCCTTGCGGTAGTCGATCCAGTACTGGTGCCATTCCTCATCGGTGCCGGGTTTGCAGAAGAACTCGAGTTCCATCTGCTCGAACTCGCGGGTACGGAAGATGAAGTTGCCGGGCGTGATCTCGTTGCGGAAGGACTTGCCGATCTGGCCGATGCCGAACGGCGGCTTCTTGCGCGCGGCGTTCATGACGTTCGCGTAGTTGACGAAGATGCCCTGGGCGGTTTCGGGGCGCAGGTAGTGCAGGCCGGCCTCGTCGTCGACGGGGCCCAGGTAGGTCTTGAGCAGGCCGGAGAAGGCGCGGGGCTCGGTCCACTGGCCGCGCACGCCGCAGGTCGGGCAGGCGAGGTCGGCGGTGGTCAGGGAGGACTCTTCGACGCCCTTCTTTTCGGCGAGCTCTTCGATGAGCTGGTCCTCGCGGGCGCGCTTGTGGCAGTTGAGGCACTCGATGAGCGGGTCGGTGAAGGCCTTGACGTGGCCGGAGGCGACCCACACTTCGCGCGGGAGGATGACGGAGGAGTCCAGGCCGACGACGTCGGCGCGGCGGCGGACCATGGCGTTCCACCAGGCGCGCTTGATGTTTTCCTTCAGTTCCACGCCGAGCGGGCCGTAGTCCCACGCGGAGCGGGTGCCACCGTAGATGTCACCGCAGGGGAAGACGAAGCCGCGGCGCTTGGCCAGGCTGATCACGTTGTCGAGGCGGGAGGGTCCCTTAGCCACTTGTCACTCCTTGAGTATCTGGGGCACGACTGGCTGTCGTGTCGCCATCGATACTAGCCGATAACTACTGTTTCGGGCGCTTCCGGGCCCCTCCGCGCCCATGGATCCCACCACAGGTGCGCGCTTGGAGTTCTGGCCGAGGCCTGCAGTGCCCTCCCCCGCTATTCTCCACGGGATTCTGCCCGGAGTCCCATTTGAGCCCCGCTGCGTGCCTCGCTCGGCACGTTCGCGAATAGGTTATGAGCATCCGGATAGGTTATGCAGATCCGGATAGGTTATTAACCTATCCGGATGTCAATAACCTATCCACATCGTCGTAACCTATCCGGATCCGCGTGAGCCAGCCCGCCACTCACTCAGCCCCAAAAGTCGCACGTAATTCCCCCTAACCTATTTCATAGTTTGAAATCAGATCGTTGAAATTCCGCTATTTTCAACACATGATTGAATATTTTATCATCGAATTACGTGCGAAAGTGCAGGGCGCACACAGACAATTCACCGACGCTCAACGACGACCGTCCGCGCCCGAACACACAAAACAGCCCCGGCCTCGTCGCTCCTACGGGGGACGAGGCCGGGGCCAGGTCTCGGATCACGCGCCCAAAGCACAACTGACAGTCAGTTGAGACGGCGAATCCTACCCGTGCTAGTGAGGCGCCAGTTGGCGATCACAACAGCGAGGGGGATGATCCCGAGGAACCAGAGTCCTGCAGGCATGGGACCGGCGACTCCGGCCTTGTCCATGAGGGTCAGGATCAGCCAGGTGGATGGGACGGCGACGGTAACCGCACCCACGACAACCGCGATCGCAACTTCCCATCCCCCTCCGCGGTGGCGGAAGACGTTCGAGCCGAAGCGAGCCGCCGCGTCACAGGCGATCCAGACGGCCACGATGATCAGCCACGTGTCAACACCCGTAGTGATAGCGCTTGTCGTCATGAAGGTCAGGTACGGCTGGATCAGGATGAGCACCCACCAGATGACGCTGCCCAGGGCGATCAACACGGCCGAAATGACGTAGCTCGAGAGCGCCAGGGTACGGCGCGGAGCCCCACTCAACGACCCCGCGCGCATGTACGAGATCGTCTGATTGATCCCGGCGACGATGAGAAAGATCCCCATGATTAACGCTGAGTTGAGGGCGGCCATATAGATATTTTCCGAGGACCTACCGCGGGTCACATAGAAGAAACCCGCGATGAGCGCGTTAAGTGCAAACTGCGCGAAGACGGTTGCAAGGCAGATGAGGACGGCAGGCTTGATGTTAACCGTGCCGAGGCGCCAGGCGCTGGGGGTGCGGGAGACGGTGGTTGCGGTGCTCATTGGTCGTTCTCCTGGATGAGGTAGGCGAAGGCGTCCTGGAAGGAACAGGGCGAAGCGGTCAGAGAGTGGGATGTGAGCTCGGTGTCGCCGACGGCGCTGCCGCGCAGGTCCACGACGATCTCTCGCGTGGAGCCGAGCTCGCTACTGGCGATCACGGCGAGGTCCGGGTGGGCGGCAAGGAAGCGCTCGACGTCGGAGGCGTGGCCGGTCAGAGCTGAGACTCGGCAGGTGAAGTCGTCGATGGTCTCGTGAGCGAGGAGCTCGCTCTTCTTCAAGACGATGACGTCTTCGGCGACCTTTTCGAGTTCGGAGACCATGTGCGAGGAGACGAGGAAGCGACGCTGTGGGCGCTTGCCTTCCATGCACTCTCCCGCCAGGGCGAGTATCTCCTCATAGAGGGCGTAGCGCGTGGGCACGTCCAAGGGCGCCTGGATCTCGTCGAGGAGAGTGAGTGGTGCTCCCGATGCCAGCGCAATCGAGGCAGAGAGAATGGCAGCTTGCCCGCCGGAGAGCTTGCGCACGTACTTGCGATTGACGCGCAGGTCGAATCGATCGGCGTAGTGGGTGAAAAGCTGCTCATCCCACGTGGGACGCAGACGCGCATAGGCGACGAGGGACTGGCTGTACAGCTCGTCGAAGTCGCGAGCGGAGGAAGCGATGATCGATCCGGTGAGCAGGTCGTCGGCGCTGGCCTGGACGCCGTCGATGGCAACGCTCCCCGAGGTGGGGACCATCAGACCGCCGAGGATCTGCATAAGCGTCGTCTTTCCCGAGCCGTTGGGGCCGACGAGGGCGGTGACGGTGGCATCCCCGAGGGTGAGCGAGATGTCGCGCAGCGCCGCCTCACTCTCTCCCGGATACGTGTGACTGATGGAGTTGAGGGTGATCATGAGTTGTCCTTGGCGGTCGTGTCAGCACCATAGGCGCGGACGTGGTCGATGATGGCGTCGAGATCGAGGCCCAGGGCCAGGCCCGCTTCAACGGCGGGATGCAGGGTCTCCTCCACGTAGGTGGCGAGCCCGTCGGCCACGAGCGCGTGCTGTGCACCTTCGGCGACGAACATGCCGATGCCACGCCGCTTTTCGACGAGCCCCTCGTCGACGAGGATGGCAAAGGCCTTGCCGACGGTGGCGGGGTTGATGCGGTAGGTGGCGGAGTACTCCGTGGTGGAGGTGAGCTGGTCCCCGGCGCGCAGGGCGCCGCGCAGGATCTGCGCGCGGATGTCGTCGGCGATCTGCACGTAGATCGGGATCCCCGAGACGAAGGTGGGTGCCATGAGCAACCTCCCAGGTTCAGCGGTTCATTACATGACTAATGAACCATAGAACCAGGTAACCCGTCAAGCTCTCACAACGAACGAGTCCTAGATCACATCCACAATAACAAATACAGCCCCCTACCCAAACCTCGCACGTAATTCACCCCGGTCAGTTTTCAACACCGCCCACAAACGTTGCAATTCCAACGACCACATTTTAACGTTTGAACGGTTTACATGGAAATTACGTGCGACATTGTTGGGGAACCATGCCCGCGATGCTCGCAACGTCCGCAACACCCGCAACGCCTGCAACGCCCGCGATGCTCGCAACGCCCGCAACGCCAGCAACGCCCGCGCCCGCGCCCGCGCCCGCGATGCCGGATCCACACCCGCACGTCAACTGCCCGCCCTACAAACACAACCCGCCCCACGCACAAAACAGCCCCGGCCTCGTCCCACGGGGATAGGGGACGAGGCCGGGGCTGGGCAGGAGGGCGCGGAAGCGCTTACTCCTTGACGCCGCCGGCGGTCAGGCCGGAGACGATGTACTTCTGCAGGTACTGGAACAGCAGGATCACCGGGACGGCCGCGATCACGGAACCGGCCGCGAAGACGCCCCACGGGGTGGTCTTCTGGTCAGCTGCCCACATGTACATGCCGACGGCTAGGGTGAACTGGTGATGATCCTGCAGGACGACCTTCGCGATCACGAAGTCGCCGAGCGAGGAGATGAAGCTCAGCAGGCCCACAACTGCCAGGACGGGGCGAACCAGCGGCATGATGATCGTCCAGAAGGTCTGGGCGTGCGTCGCGCCGTCAATCATGGCCGCCTCATCCAGCGAACGCGGGATCGAGTTGAAGAAACCGTAGAGCAGGAAGGTGTTCGAACCGAGCGCGCCACCGAGGTAGACGCAGATCAGGCCGAGCTTGGAGTTCAGGCCGATCACCGGGAAGATGTCCTGGATGCCCAGGAGCAGCAGGTATAGGGCCACGAAGGCCAGCATCTGCGGGAACATCTGCACCAGCAGCAGGCTGGTCAGGGTCGCCCGGCGTCCCTTGAAACGGAAGCGGCTGAACGCGTAGGCGGCAGCCGCACCCATGAGCACGGTACCCACTGCGGTCACGGAGGAGACGATCAAGGAGTTGATGACCCACAACCAGTAGGCAGAGCCCTCACCACCCAGGTCGACGTAGTTCTGAAAGGAGATCTTCGTGAAAAGGCTGTTGGAACCAGCGAGCGTACCACCCGGGTTCAGGGACACCGACAGGACGTAGAGCAGCGGGACCACGCAGTAAATGATCATCAGGACGCCAACCATGTGACGCCAACCGACCTCTTTCCACCAGCGCGCCCCCTTCAGGGTGGACTCGCGGTTCTTCTTCACAGTTGCAGCACTCATCACAGCTCCTCAAGGGTCTTCGTCTGGCGGAAACCGAGCCACGCGATCACGCCCACGACGATAAAGATAACGATGGACATAGCCGACGCCAGGCCGTAGTCGGCAGACTTATCTGCGAGGGCAATCTTGTAGACCATCGAGATTAGGATGTCCGACTCACCCACAGGGTAGGAGAGGCCCGGGTAGTTCGGGCCGCCGCCGGTCAGCATGTAGATGAGCGAGAAGTTGTTGAAGTTGAACGCGAAGGAGGCGATCAGCAGCGGCACCGTGGACTGTAGGACGAGCGGCAGCTTGATGGACCACACGGTGCGCAGACCGGAGGCACCGTCGATCTTCGCGGCCTCTTCGACGTCACCCGGCAGGGACTGCAGGGCACCCAGGCACACGAGGAACATGTAGGGGAAGCCCAGCCACAGGTTCACGCCCAGGATCGAGAGCTTGGCAAGCAGACCGTTTTCGAGCCACTCAATACGCGTGCCAAACAGGAGCACCTTGTTGATGAAGCCGAAGTCCGTGTTAAGCATGCCCTTCCACACCAGGGCGGCCAGGAAAGCCGGGAAGGCGTATGGCAGGATCATGAGGGACTGGTAGATCTTGCGGCCCTTGATGCGCTTGTCCGCGAACACGAGGGCCAGGATCAGGCCGAGCGCGAATGTCGACAGGACCGAGACCGCGGCGAAAACGAAGGACCACAGCAGGGCCTTCAGGAAGGGACCAGCCAGGTCGCCGCGCGCAAACATGTTCATGTAGTTGTCGAAGCCGACGAAGACGCGCCAGCCGGGCTTGATCTGATTGCCATCCGTGTCAACGAAAGCGCCGATCTTGTTGTCGGCCGTGTAGACGGTGCCGGTCTCGGTGTCGGTGAGCGTATCGGCGGCCTCGTCGTAGGCGTAGCGCGGCTTGATCCGATACGCCTTCACCGCATCGTCGGTCTTGTACACACCGTCATTGACGTCAGCGGAGGCTGGAACCCTCAGTGTGGTCGCTTCCGTCTGCATGTTGCCCTGCACGAGATCGGTAATCGTGAGGACCGTGTAGCCATCAACCATGCTCAGCATGCCGGCTGCGTAGGTGCCGGAAACCTCGTGCATCGGGGTATCCTTGTCGCCAACCTGGATGACGCCCGTCTCAGGATCCACAATTGCCAGACCGAGGCCAGAATCGCCCTTCACGATTGCAACCGGAACGTCCTTCACATCCGGAACGCGGATCTCCTGAGACTGCAATCCCCTGATCACATCGGCCTTTGTACTGTTATGACCATCACCATAGTTCGTAAAGGAAACATAGCCCGTGTACCCCATGACGAAGACCTGGTAGATGAGCAGGAAGACCATACCGGGGACCAGGTACTTCGCGGGGATCATCCGCTTGGAGAAGTACACCCAGTTCAGGGCGAAGATCAGGACGGCCAGGACGGCGAGAACCGCCCACGACTTCACCAGGTACGCGGTGAACATGCCGTAGAGCCCCAGGGCATCAATGAGCATCATCAGGATGAGTTTGACGAAGAAACCAGGCCTGGTCACTTCGCTAGCGTGAGAGGCAGTGCGCGCCTCTTTTTTCTTTTCTGCAGCCTTCGCTGGCTCAGACATCGTGTCCTCCACACGTGCGCAGTTTGCGCGTCATTGCGACAATACCCGCCTGGTGGCGGGTCGGAAAGCACCCGGGGGTGCGAGTGCGCCGCACTGCGGCGCGAGCGTTTTGTGGGCCTCGCACCCGCCCGCCGCGTGGGACGCGGGCGGGTGCGAGGCTGGGTGCTCGCCTCAGGCGAGCGGGGTGCCAGTCGCTATGCAACCGGCGGGTTCGATCACTTGGAGGCGATCGCGTTGTTGATGTTGGTGACCATGGTCGCCCAGCCAGCTTCGGGCTCCTCGGCACCCTTCGCAATATTGGCCTCGGTCGTGCCCCAGAAGCTCCAGACCTTACCCATCGCCGGGATAGCGGGGGCGAGAGCGCCGGACTCGGCAACCTTCGAGAAGTCCTTGATGTCCTGGTCATCCGACTTGTCGGCGACCGAAGGCATCGCGGAGGCGCGACCACCGAGCTTCTGCATCTTTTCCTGAGCATCGGGAGTGGCCAGGTAGTTGAAGAACTGCTTGGCGATGAGCGTATTGGTGGACTGGGCGCTCTGGTAGAACATCTGGACGCCAACGAAGGGCTGAGCGGCCTGGGAGCCGGCGGAGGGGATCGGCAGGACGGAGACGTCCAAGCCGGCCTCGCGGAAGGCGGCGACGTTCCAGGGACCGGTCACCGTGTAGGCGGCCTTGCCATCGAGGAAGGCCTGCTTGGCAATGTCGCCGGTGATGGACGGGGAGATCACGCCCGCGTCGCCCTGAGCCTTCAGCCAGGTGGCGAAGTCGGTGCCGCCGGAGCCGCCCATGGCCAGCTCGGAGGTGTACTCGCCGTCAGCGTTGGTGTTGAAGACGGGGGCACCGAAGGAGGTCTGGAAGCCGTAGAAGTGGTAGGGGTCCCCCTCGGTGCCCATCTGGATGATGAAGGGGTACTCCGCACCGGTTGCCTTGCCGGAGGCGATCATGTCGTCGTAGGTCTTGGGCTCGTCCTTGGTGAGCGCGTTGTTGCGCACCAGGGCGACGGACTCGACGGCGTAGGGGACGCCGTAGGTCTGGCCGTCGTAGGTGACGGCCTTGACGGCGACGTCAGCAAAGTTGGACTTGGCCTCACCCAGGTCCACGGGGGCGACGACGTTGTTCGCGACGAGCGCGCCGAGCTTGTCGTGGGCCATGACGATCAGATCGGGGCCGTTGCCGGTAGGCACCTGGGTGGTGAACTCGGTGTCCATGTCGCTCTCAGACTTCTTGACAACATTCACCGCGACACCGGAGGAGGCGGTAAAGTCCTCGGCGAGGGTCTGCACCTGAGCGTAGCGGGTGTCGTCCGCCCAGATCGTCAGGGTTGCCGAAGTCTCTCCGCCACCATTGCTGCTATCCGCAGACGAGTTCGTCGAGGGGGTGGTGTTGCCACTGCAGGCGGCCAGGGCGGTAGCCGCCGCGAGGACGCCGAGCGCTGCGATGCCACGTCGCATTATTACTCCTGTGTTGGTCAGGCGGGTCGCCTCCATCAGCGACCTGCTACATGGTCACTGTAATACGTCGGATTTTGTTTCTGCAACAATGTTCGCAATTGTGTGCAAGCTGTTACATTTGTAGGGGAACAGCTGCACTCGGACACCCAAAGGAGCGTTGAGTCGATGACCAAAAATCGCACAAGCATGGCCGATATTGCGGCCCATGCGGGCGTATCGACCGCAACCGTTTCACGCGTTTTCAACGGTGTCGGCCAGGTCTCCGAAGACACGCGCCGT
The DNA here is from genome assembly GCF_001064145.1 of Sanguibacter keddieii. Taxonomy (GTDB): domain Bacteria; phylum Actinomycetota; class Actinomycetes; order Actinomycetales; family Actinomycetaceae; genus Pauljensenia. Next base: position 121,700 of record NZ_JVOJ01000037.1, on the reverse strand, counting down.
AGGGTCCTGACGGCGATCGACGAACTGGGCTACGACCGTCCACCCAGTGAACACACGCTGAGCACCCCGACGATCGGCGTCATCGTGCCGGAGCTGACGAACCCAATCTTCGCCTCCTTTGCCCACCATCTCCAGGAGGAGATCTCTCACGCGGGCGGCATCGCTCTGATCCGCACGCAGACGCCGGGTGCGACGTCCGAGTTCGACCACCTCTCCTCGCTCATTGAGCACCGCGTCAACGGGCTCATCTTCGTTTCCGGCAGGCACGCCGACCTCCTGTCCGACCTCTCCCCCTATCACGATGCCGCCGCGCGCGGAATTCCCTTCGTCACGATCAACGGTGCACGCCCGGAGGTCCCGGCCCCCGACTTTTCCACAGGGGATTCTCTCGGCATCCGCGCCGCGGTCACGCACCTTCACGGGCTAGGGCACACGCGCATTGCGCTTCTGACCGGCCGCACGCACATCGTCCCGGCCCTACGTAAGGCCGAGGCATTCACACAGGTAATGGGCGAGCTGATGGGAGACCACTCCCCCATCATTGAGGAGACTTTCTACACATACGAAGCCGCGGCCGCCTACACGCACGCCCTCATGGAGCGCGGCGTGACGGCGATCATCACAGGCTCTGACCTGCAGGCGCTCGGTGCCATCCGCACGATTTCCTCGCTCGGCCTGTCGGTCCCGGACGACATCTCGGTCATCGGTTTCGATGACACGTTCCTCATGAGCCACCTGGATCCGGCACTCACGACGATTCACCAGCCCGTGCAGTCGATCGTTACCTCCGCCGTGCGCGCCCTCTTCGAGGCATTGAATTCGGCCGACTACACTCCTACGCACGCCGACTACGTTTTTTCACCCGATTTGATCGTGCGCGGCTCGACGGCGCGCATCAACTAACACCCCGGATCACGGAGGTCCGGGCATCGAGATTGACTTGACAAAGATTCTCAATTTCAAAGAGAATGATTTTCATGTCGAAGAGAATCCTTGCTGCCGCATGCGCGGCTGCCACAGCGCTCACCCTGTCCGCCTGCATCTCCCCGTCCACATCCAACGGCGGCTCCTCCAAAGACGGCAAACTGACCGTCATGGCCTCGTTCTACCCCCTGCAGTACCTGGCCGAAAAGATCGGAGGCGAGCACGTCTCCGTTACCTCCCTGACCCCTGAAGGCGCCGAGCCGCACGACCTCGAGCTCTCTCCCAAGATGGTTGACTCCCTGTCCTCCGCGGACGCGGTCATCTATCTCGCGGGCTTCCAGAGCGCCGTTGACGAGGCCATCGAGCAGCAGGCCCCCAAGACCGTCATCGACGTGTCCTCCGCGGCCAAGCTGGTTGAGGCCGGCACCGACGCGAACCACCCCTCCGAGGACGAGGAAGATGCCACCGATGAGGCCCAGTCCGGCGAGACCGAGGCCCACGATCACGATCACGAGGGCGCTGATCACGCCGACCACGATCACCACCACGACATGAGCGCGGACCCGCACTTCTGGCTAGACCCCACCCGCATGGCGAACGCAGCCACCCTGGTGGGTGACAAGCTCGCCGAGGCCGACTCCGCCCACGCCGACACCTACAAGGCGAACGCGAAGGCCCTGGCCGAGGACCTCAACGCCCTGAGCGATACCCTGGTCACCAAGACCTCGACCTGCAAGGTCAAGACCTTTGTCACCGCCCACACCGCCTTCGGTTACCTCGCGGACCGCACAGGTCTGACCCAGGTCGGCATCTCCGGCCTCGACCCCGAATCCTCCCCCTCCCCCGCGCGCCTGGCTGAAATCGCCCAGATCGCCAAGGAGCAGGGCGTGACGACGATCTTCACCGAGGCCCTCATCGATCCCAAGGTCGCGCAGACCCTGGCCGACGACCTCGGCATCACGACGGCCGTCCTGGACCCGATCGAGTCCCAGACCGACGCATCCAAGGACTACGCCGCGACGATGAACTCCAACATTGACGCCTTGACGAAAGCCCTCGACTGCCAGTGACAACAACTGACAACCCCACAACGGCGGGAGCCTCCCACGCGGAGGCGACCGCCGTCGTGCGTCTCGACAACCTGCATGTGGCCTGGGATACGGACTTGATCCTCCACGGGATCTCGCTCGACATCCCCGCCGGCCAGACCGTGGCGATCACGGGCTCGAACGGATCGGGTAAGTCCACGACCCTCAAGGCCCTGCTGGGCACCGCACCCATCACGAGTGGCGACGCCCAGATCTTCGGTCGCTCGATTTCCACTCGCCGCCGCGTGCCGTGGAACAAGATCGGCTACGTGCCCCAGCGCATCTCCTCGGGCGGTGCGATCAGCGCCAGCGCGATCGAGGTCGTGCGATCCGGCCTGCTCGGGCCTCGTCGCCTGTGGGCGCTGCCGGGCGACACTGCGAAGGCCATGGCCGCCCTCGAACGCGTCGGCATGGCCCACCGCGCCCACTCCCCGCTCAATATCCTCTCGGGCGGGCAGGCTCAGCGCGTTCTGATCGCTCGCGCCCTCGTGCGTCGCCCCGAGCTGCTCATCATGGATGAGCCGATGGCGGGCATCGACGCGACATCGCGAGCGCGCCTCGCACAGATCGTCGCCGACGCCAAGGCGGAGGGCACCACGATCCTCATCGTCCTGCACGAACTGGGCGAACTCGGCCCGCTCCTGGACCGCGAGCTGCACATCAGCGCGGGCCACGTCTCCTACGACGGCCCTCCCCACATTGAGGACGACCACGAACAGCATCACGGCGGCGGCGATCACTGCCACCCCACGACCGAGCCCGGCCCAACAGCGTGCGACCACGGCCTCGTGAGCGGGATCTAGACGGGAGCGACGCATGATTGACGCACTGACCACCCTCCTGTCCTCGCCGATGATGCAGCGTTCGCTGCTCGCCGCCCTGATCGTGGGCCTCACCGCCCCGATCATCGGCACCTACCTGGTCCATCGGCGCCTGGCGATGCTCGGCGACGGTATCGGCCACATCTCTCTGACCGGCGTCGCGCTGGGCTGGCTGGCGGGCACGTTCGCGAACGTGAGTCCCGCCGACTCGTGGGCGGTCCCCGGAGCCGTCATCATCTCCCTGCTGGGCGCGATCACGATCGAGCTGGTACGTCAGAGTGGTCGCACATCCGGCGACACGGCCCTGGCCATGCTGTTCTACGGGGGCATCGCCGGCGGCGTCCTGCTGATTGGCCTGGCGGGCGGCACCTCCGCTCAGCTGAACTCCTATCTCTTCGGCTCGATCTCGACCGTGCGTTGGAGCGACATTACGCTCATCACGGGCCTCGGGATCGCGATTGTGGCACTCGGTGTAGGCCTGGCTCCCGCGCTTTTCTCGGTGACCAACGACGAGGACTTCGCCCGCTCGACGGGACTGCCCGTGCGCACGCTGTCCCTACTGATCGCGATTCTCTCTGCGCTGACCGTGGCCGTCGCGATGCGAGTCGTCGGCTCGCTGCTGGTCAGCGCGCTGATGGTGATCCCCGTGGCGATCGCACAGCTCGGGGCGCGTTCGTTCCGCTCCACGATGGCGATCGCGATGGCTCTCGGCGTCATTATCTGCACGTGCGGACTGTCCCTGACATACTTTGTCGACCTGTCTCCCGGTGCGACCATCGTTGTGGGCGCGATCGGCCTGTATGCGATCGGATTTACGATCCGGGCTATTGTGGACCGTATCCGCAGGGTGCGCAGGCTTCGCGCGGCCCGCGGCCACAACCAGCATCCGGAGCGCGAACTCCTCGCTCACGCAGACGCATCATGACGAAGGGAACACCATGCAGCGCATGACGAAACAGCGTCAGGCGGTTCTCGATGAGCTGACCCGCGTCACCGACTTCCGCAGCGCCCAGCAGATCTTCGAGGACCTCCACGTCCAGGGGCAGCGCGTGGGCCTGGCGACCGTCTACCGCTCGCTCCAGAGCCTCGCGGACGACGGCCGCGTCGACACGCTGCGCTCCTCCGACGGCGAGGCCCTGTACCGCTCGTGCACGACGCACCACCACCATCATCACTTGGTGTGCCGCGAGTGCGGCTTCACCGAGGAGATCGAGCAGTCGCAGATCGAGTCGTGGGTGGATTCGGTCGCGGCGGCGCACGGATTTGGAGATGTCAAGCATTCCCTGGAGCTTTTCGGGGTGTGCGCATCGTGCCAGTCGAAGAAATGACTCACTAAGGCCAGATCGGCCGCGACGAGGCCTGGGAGGCGTATGACGCTTTCCCAGGCCTCTTGCGTAGGTTAGGATAGGCTTCGTTTGATTAGCCTCACTATGGGAGTGTCATGTTCGCCGCCGGAATCGATTCCATGGTCCCCGCCTTTGCACGCGAGGGTATCTGGCTCTTCGTTTTCCTGTTTGTGGTCGTTCTCTTGCGCGCGCAAGCGACCTACTGGCTGGCTCGCGGCGCGGCGTCGGGCGCCGTCCGGGCGGCGGGACGTCAGGGGTTCCTGGGCGCTTTGGCCCGCTGGTTCGACGGCCCGGTCCCCCGCAAGGGCGCTGCCATGCTCGACAAGTGGGGCATCATCGTCATTCCCCTGTGCTTTCTGACCGTGGGCATCCAGACGGCGGTCAACGCGGGCGCTGGCCTGGTACGCATGCGTTGGAGCACCTACACGATTGCCATGATCCCAGGTTGCGTCCTGTGGGCGCTGCTCTACGGCCTCGGGACGCTCGCTGTCTTCGCTGCGGCGATCCGAGCGGTCGCCGGTTCCCCTTGGGGCTGGGCAGGCCTCGCCCTCATCGCCGCGCTGATCGCCGCAAAGATTGTGTGGGGTCGCCGCAAGCGCCGCGTGGTCGACGCCGCGCTAGCCCCCGACAACGGCTAGGGCTGAGCGACCCGGTCGACCGCACCACCGAAACGGCGGTCGCGCCCCGCGAACTCCTCTAGGCACCCCCACAGCTCCTCGCGATCGAACGCGGGCCAGGGCGTGTCGACGAACATCATTTCCGCATACGCCATCTGCCACAGCAGGTAGTTGGACAGGCGCTGCTCCCCCGACGTGCGGATCATGAGGTCGACGTCGGGCACGTCGGGCAGGTAGAGGTGGCGAGACAGCGTCTTTTCGGTGACGCCGCGCGGGCTCAGGCGACCCGCCGCGACATCCTCGGCGATGGATCGGGCAGCATCCGCGAGTTCGGCCCGACCACCGTAGTTCACGCACATGATGAGGTCGAGGGTCTTGCAGTGCGAGGTTGCCCGATCGGCCTTTTCCAGCGCGTTGATGACGCTCTTCCACAGTTTGGGTCGCCGCCCACTCCACCGCACGTGAACGCCCCACTGGGCGAGCTGGTCGGTGCGCCGGGCGAGTACGTCGGAGGCGTAGTTCATGATGAACGAGACCTCGGCGGGCGAGCGCTTCCAGTTTTCCGTGGAGAAGGTGTAGACGCTCAGGTAGCGCACGCCCGCGTCGATGGCGCCGGCGATCGTGTCCATGAGGGCGTACTCCCCCGCCCGATGCCCCTCGGTGCGTGCCAGCCCCCGACTATTGGCCCAGCGTCCGTTCCCGTCCATGATGAGGGCGACGTGCGCGGGCACCTCGCCCTTCCGAAAGACGGGTGCCTCACAGTGCCACTGGCCGGGCCCGAGCAGCGGCGCGGTGGGGTCGTTCGGTGCGCGGTCCATGGGGGTGGGTCGCAGGTCCGTCATGAGTGACTCCTATCGATGACGCTCAGCGAGCGCAGGCGACGTTCCAGATGCCATTGAGTGTACGAGGAGATGAGGCCCGAGGCCTCGGTGCGCGCGTAGGGTTCGCATCGGTCGGCCCGCTCCCAGTCACCGCTGAGCAGCTGGCCGAGGAGGGCCACCGTATCGGGCGCGGGCGAGGAGGCGCCGGGCGGACGGCAGGTGTCGCAGACGGTGCCGCCGTCGGGGATAGAGAACGAGGAATGGGGTCCCTGAATACCGCACACGGCGCAGTCGAAGCACGAGGGGGCCCAGCCGGCCAGGGCGAGGGCACGCAGCGTGTAGGACGTACGGATGAGGGTCGGGTCGTGGCGGCCTCGTGCCAGGGCGTTGAGAGCACCCAGAAGGAGCAAGTATTGGGAGTGGGTGCCGTCGTGCGCGTCCGCGGTGAGGCGCTCAGCGGTTTCGACGACGACGGTGGCCGCGAGGTAGAGGTCGTAGTTAGCGGCGATGGCGTCGCCGTATTGGGCGATCGAGGCGACCTGGGTGAGGGTGTCGAGGGTGCGGCCACGATGGAGCTGAGCGTCGATGACAGAGAAGGGCTCAACGCGTGCGCCGAACTTCGAGGTCGTCTTGCGCACTCCCTTGGCCACAGCGCGCACCTGCCCATGCTCGGCGGTCAGCAGCGTGATGATGCGATCCGCTTCGCCCAGCTTGTGGGTACGCAGGACGATCGCCTCGTCTCGATAGGACTTCATCACACGGACATTGTGTCACGACCGCACGAGTTGGGAGAGAAGGCCCGCCCCGCATCGCACGGCGCGAAATCTGTTGTGAAGTGCGCTGTCACATTGATCGACAAGCGCCCCCGCGTGCACTGTCAACAATATATGAGAAACTGACAGCGTGGTCGGTTACACAGCCGGCAAACGGTTTTCGAGTAGATAGTTTCTTCGTAACTGGATATGGTTTACCCATAACCGTCGAAGGAAGGAAACAAATGGCTCCGCCGATTGATGCCCGAGAAAAGCTTGGCACTGCACTGCGCCAGGCCCTGACGCAGACCCCGCTGTCAAAGATCTCTGTCAGCGCACTGACACGCTCCGCCGGGGTCACCCGTCAAGCGTTCTACTACCACTTCAACTCCCTCAACGACCTCAATGCCTGGGTTTTCCGCGAGGAAGTCACAGCGCGCCTGACCACCAGTTCGGGAGAATGGCTCGACGCTATCGAAGCGACCATGACGTGGATGCACGCCCATCGCGACGAGACCGCCGCCGCCATGAAGACCATTGAGCCGAACGACCTGTGGGCGTTCCTGGCCTCCCGCATTCAGGAGCTCATCGAGTCCCGCCTCCCCGGCTCCGCCTCAGCCACGGCGCGCGACGTCGTCGCCCAGCACTTCGCGCTGGCGACCACCGCCCACATGGCTCAGTGGATGCTTTCCGGCCTGGAGGTCAACCCCTCGCTCGCGATTGCCCGCATGCGAGTGCTCATGAGCGACCAGACCACCCCGGCTCTGGGCCGCCTCGCCAAGTAATGCGGTAATTCCCACCAACCGCACGAGGGCAGACACAGCTCACCCCAGGCCCCGGCCTCGTTCTACCAACGAGACCGGGGCCCGACACACATCCGCAACATAATCGTGACAACTTATCCCTAGACGCGCGACCAGGGCCTCGCTGTACGATTGGTCAGTTCTGTCTAGACAGGCATTAGACAGCTCCGCGAATTTACATGTATAGTTCGCACGTAACCTCATTGTTTCTTGTCGCCGAGGATCACTGATGCCCCACCCCGATGCGAAAGAGCGGCTCGCACGCGCCCTGCGCGACGCCCTCACGACCGTCCCCCTGTCGAAGGTGACGGTTTCCGGAATCACGCGTACTGCCGGCGTGACACGCCAGGCCTTCTACTACCACTTCTCTGACATCCGCGACCTGACCGTGTGGGTCTTCAAGCGCGAGGTCGCCGACCAGATCATCGCCCACGCCACCTACGAGGACTGGTCCGATGGCCTGCTCGCCATGTTCGTGTGGATGCAAAAACACCCCGAAGAGACCCGTTGCGTCGTCTCCTCCCTCGGCATGGAGGATCTGCTGATCTTCCTCCACAAGCAGCTGCGCGCCGTCATGGAACCCATCGTCGATCAGCACAGTGCCGACCTACCCGTCACCGAAGACGATCGCGTATTCGTCACCGACCACTTCACCCTCGCCATCCTCGGCCACATCTCCCAATGGCTCGCAACCGGCATGAGCACCGACCCCTACATCCTCACCGAGCGCATCGCCCGCGTGCTCGACGGCCAGGTACGTCGATCCCTTGAGGCCCTCGCGACAAATCCGATTCCGGCCGCGCAGCGCGCCTGAAAACACAGGCGAACCCCGGCCTCGTATCTCCGTCAACGAGGCCAGGGTTCGCCCTATCTGTCTGCGAACGCTTAGCGCAGGGCGCGGTTGACCGCCGAGATGACGGCCTTGTACGACGCGCGCGTGATCGAGGAGTCAATACCGACGCCCCACACGATCTGACCATCGACCGCAGCCTCCACGTAGGCGGCGGCGCGGGCGTCGCGGCCCTGACTCATCGCATGCTCGGAGTAGTCGAGGACGCGCACGTCAAGATCGAACTCGTGCAACGCCGAGACGAAGGCGTCGATCGGGCCCGTACCCGTGGCCTGCACCTTCACGGTCTCGCCGTCATCCGTAAGCACCGCGTTGAGCTCGACATGCTCATCGTCGATCGAAGAAACCTGCGAGGAGCGCATCTCGAAACGGCCCCACGGCTCCAGGCCGGGAGCGGCGCTCGTGGGCAGGTACTCGTCCGCGAAGATCTGCCACAGCGTGGCCGCATTGATCTCGCCGCCGTACGTGTCGGTGTGGCGCTGGACGATGCGGGAGAACTCCACCTGCAGGCGACGCGGCAACTCGAGCGCATGCGCCGTCGACATGAGGTAGGCGACGCCACCCTTGCCGGACTGCGAGTTCACGCGCACCACGGCCTCGTACGAGCGACCCACGTCGTGCGGGTCGATCGGCAGGTAGGGCAGCTCCCACACGACCGCTTCCTCGTCACCACCGGCCGCGTCCACCTTGGCCTTGCGGGCGGTGAAGCCCTTCTTGATCGCGTCCTGGTGAGAACCGGAGAAGCTCGTGTACACGAGGTCACCGACGTAGGGGGCGCGCGGCGAGGTCTCCATCTGTGTGCAGTGCTCGACCGTGCGGCGGATCGCGTCCACATCCGAGAAGTCGATGCCCGGGTCGATGCCCTGGCTGAACAGGTTCAGACCGAGCGTCACTAGGTCGACGTTGCCGGTGCGCTCGCCCTGACCGAGCAGGCAGCCCTCGATGCGGTCCGCGCCGGCTAGGAGCGCCAGCTCGGCCGTCGCCACGCCCGTGCCACGATCGTTGTGGGGGTGCACGGACAGGGCCACGTACTCGCGGCGGCTCAGGTTGCGGCTCATCCACTCGATCTGGTCCGCGAACACATTCGGGGTCGAACGCTCCACCGTGGAGGGCAGGTTCAGGACGATCTCGCGCCCCTCGCCCGGCTCCCACACGTCCATGACGGACTCACACACGTCGAGGGCGAAATCGAGCTCAGTATCCACAAAGATTTCGGGCGAGTACTCGAAGCCGAAAATCGTCTCATCACCCAGGCGCTTCTCAGCCTGCGCGATCACCTCACGCGTGCCGAACTGCGCCAGCTCAATCGTCTGCGCCTTATCCGCGTGGAACACGACCGCGCGGAACACGGGCGCCGTCGCGTTGTAGAGGTGCACCGTCGCACGCGGGAAGCCCACCATGGCCTCGACCGTGCGCTCGATCAGCTCGGGGCGCGACTGGGTAAGAACCGAGATCGTCACGTCCTCGGGAACCGCGTCATCCTCGATGAGGGAACGCACGAAGTCATAGTCGGTCTGCGAGGCCGCAGGGAAACCGATCTCGATTTCCTTATAACCCAGCTTAATCAGCAGGTCGAACATGCGACGCTTGCGTGCCGGGTCCATCGGCTCAATGAGGGCCTGGTTGCCGTCGCGCAGGTCGGTGGACATCCAGCGCGGCGCCTTCGTGATGCGCTTGGAGGGCCACTGGCGATCCGGCAGATCCACGGGATTCGTGTCGAGGAACGCCCGATATTTACGAATCGGCATGCGCGAGCCAGAGGGGACGGGAACAGCGGATGTAGTCTTCACGCTTCGTAGTCTATCGACGAGGTAGGGCACGCGAGCAGACGCTGCGCATACTGGACGTGAGATGCGGCGCGCTCCCGCATCCAACATTGACAAAGAAAAATGCGCAAAACTGTGTACGCCTCTGCCTTCATATGTCATGATAATTAGGTCCAATGTCCCACACACTGACGCGCGGAGCAGCCATGACTTCTCTCTTGTTAGCCCAATCCTTTACCCCGTCGACGACGGCAGTCGCGGGGAATGTCTTCCTGACAGCCGTCGTCGGGCTTCTTCCGCTCGTCGTCTTCTTCGTCCTCATGGGCGTCTTCAAGGTCGCCACCCACTGGTGCTCGATCATCTCCCTGGTGCTGTCCTTGGGCATCGCGGTCTTCGCCTTCAAGATGCCCCTCGGCATGGCCCTCCTGTCCGGCACGCAGGGCGCCGCGATGGGCTTCATGCCGATCATCTACATCATCATCGCGGCCGTGTGGCTGTACAACCTCACCGAGAAGTCGGGACGCAGCTCCGACCTGAAGGCCGTCTTTAATACGATCGGCCGCGGCGACCAGCGCGCCCAGGCCCTCATCGTCGCGTGGTGCTTCTGTGGCCTGCTTGAGGGTCTGGCCGGCTTCGGCGCACCCGTGGCCATCACGTGCGCCATGCTCGTGACCCTGGGGGTCCCCAAGATCAAGGCCGCCGTCGTCGCCGTCGTCGGTAACGCCATCAACGTCGGCTTCGGTGCCATGGCGATCCCCACGACCACGGCTGGCAAGCTCGGTGGCGCAGACCCCGTCATCGTCGCCGGCGACATGGGACACCTGACCTGGATCTTCTGTCTGTTCATCCCCTTCCTGATGATCTTCATCCTCGACGGCAGCCGCGGTGTGCGCCAGCTGTGGCCCCTCGCCCTCGTTGCCGGTGCTGCGGCTGGTGTCGGCCATTTCTTCACCCCCTCGGTCTCCTACGAGCTGACCGCCGTCGTTGCCTCCCTGCTCGGCTTCGCGGCATGCTACGTCTTCCTCCTGGTCTGGGGCCCGACGACCCCCACGGAGTGCGCGACCGAGGCCGACGAGGCCGACAAGCCCACCGGCTCGCGCATCGGACTGGCCTTGCTGCCCTACGTCCTCGTCGTCGTCATCATCGCGATCACGAAGCTGGCCAAGCCGATCGCGGCCTTCTTCTCCTCGACGGACGTGAAAATCCCGTGGCCCGGCATCTACGGCAACCTGCTAACCGCCGACGGCTCTCCGTCGAGCGCCGCCAACTACAACCTGCAGATCCTGTCCAACCCCGGCACCTGGATCTTCGTCACCGGCATCATCGTCGCTATCGTGTATGGCACGAACTCCTCGAATGGCCGCTTCCAGACCTCCGTGGGCGAGATGTTCGCGGTCCTGCCGCGCACCATCTACTCGCTGCGCATGGCCATCCTGACGATCGCCTCCGTCATGGCCCTGGCCTTCGTCATGAACTTCTCGGGCCAGACCACCTCGATCGGCGCCGCCCTGGCGACGACCGGCGCGGCCTTCGCGTTCCTCTCCCCCATCCTGGGCTGGATCGGCACGGCCGTCGCCGGCTCCGCGACCTCGGCGGGCGCTCTGTTCGCGAACCTGCAGTCGACCGCCGCGGCCGGCGCCGGCCTCGACCCGTCGATCCTGCTGGCCGCCAACACCATCGGCGGCGGCATCGGCAAGATCGTCTCCCCGCAGAACCTCGCGATTGCCGCGACTGCGGTGGATTCAAAGGGCTCCGACGCGGAGATCCTCAAGAAAGCCGCCCCCTACTCGATCGGCCTGCTCCTGGTGCTATGCACCCTGGTGTTCATCGCATCCCAGGGCTGGCTCGGCACCTACATGCCGCACTGATCATTGCTGCAAGCGCGCGGGAGGTCCCGGGAAGCAAGTTGCTTCCCGGGACCTCCCCCTTGTAGGCTCCCATCAGCAGTACGGACAAAGGAGACACCAGTGACCCACAGATCCTCCCTGCGAGCTATTCGGCCTCGTGCGGAAGCCCTGAGCCGGTGTTTTCTTTACCTCGTCACCATCGCAGCGCTCACCACCGCGTGCAACCCCTTCGCCCACAAGGCGGCTCCTCAATACCCGAAGGACCCGCGCTTCTCTGAGTTCGTCTTCCACAGCGACGAAGATCCGACCATCAAGGACCAGACGGACTCCGTGAACGTGCGTTGGCCGAATATGGAGGCGAGAGAGGTACACCTCACCATCGCTTATTCCAGCCAAACAGGCTTCCTTCCCGACCAGGACCCCGAGTTCTGGCTGACCGCTGTTGCCACAGTCCCCGACGAGACGATCCAGCTCCTCACAGAGGGAGAAACCACTGACACACTCCTGCCCGGAATCTATCCTCATCTCTACGAGTACGTACCCCAGGAATGCGAGTTCACCACGATCGACCCGGAGTTCGCGGACAAGGCGCTCGCACCGGATAAAGAGAAGATCCCACACGATTTCGGCCCCATGGACATACAAGCGCTAGCCGTGTCCGAAGATTGCCATCTTCTCGTGTTCACCGCACTCGGCCACTCCTGAGCCCCAGGGACCTCACACTCGTCCTCTCCACCGCGCCCCGACCTCGTCAATGACAGCCCGAAGGACCAGCCAAGGATAAACATGAAGCACCCACTCAAGACCATCGTGCCGCTGCTCGCGGTCGCGGCGCTCGCCGCCGCGTGCAACCCATTCGCGAACGATTATTCCCACTTGAGCGGTTTGCAGGACCCGCGATTCGCCCCATTTACCTACACGAGTGACCGCGAGACGAAGGTGCAGACGCGCATCGACTCGTTCAACGAGCGCTGGCCGGGAATGCAAGCAACCAACGGCAACGTGGTCGCCGCTCGCACCCATTCAGGGATCCTCCACGCCCTCGATCAGGATCCCGAATACTGGTTGACCGGAGTCGCCACCGTCCCCACCACAACGATCGACACCCTCATGGAAGGGTCGAGCGGGGACGCGAGCGTTCTGCCCGGAATCGATCCGCGGCTCCACAAGTTCGTGCCCGAGAACTGCCATTTCTCGACGATCAACCCCGAGCTTGCTAACGCCATCCTCCCGCCTGAGAAGGGTAAGGGGAATCGCGATTTCAAAACCCTGCCCATCAGCGCTATAGCGGTGTCCAAGGACTGCCAGCTACTCATCCTCACAGCGATCGGCCACCCCTAATTCCCCCGAGCTTCATCCTTCCTTCTTCACCGCGCCCCGGCCTCGTCCATTTTCGAGGTCGGGGCGAACGTATGCGCAGACGAAACCATCCCCATAACGAAGAACGAAAACTCTCCCTCAGCTAAGTCGCGTCCCAAAACCCTCAAACACCTCATCGGTAACAAGTCTCATCGTGGGGCTAGCGCCGGACGCCCCAACCGGCCAGCACCAGGCGCGGTGCCCGGGCAACAATGCACTAGTTACGACAGCAATGCACTAGTTACGAGGGCATTGCACTGCCTACTATCTAGTGCAGTGCTGCGCCAAATGGTGCACTGCCCCCGGGCAACAAGCTCACGCGCGGCTAGGTCCGGCCCGACGCCTCTCCAGCAAGCCGCCCACTCCCGCATCGATGTCGATGCCCCCCAAGGAACGGAAGACAGGTCAATCAGGAACGAGGCCGGGGCGAAGCTGCGCGCACACACAACCATCGCAAAAATGAAAAACGAAAACTCACCCTGAGCTAAGTCGCGTCCCGAAGGTCCTAAAACACCCCATGAGAGGCCGATTTTCGTTGATCACTTGTGGAGATTTTTCCGCAAGAAATAGCGAAAACATCACCCTCGCCCACGTTGTCTTGACAAAAACGGTCGCTGGGACCTCGGACCCAGCCATAACCTGGACTGGACAGCACCCACGAGGAAGGATCCCCCAGTGCGCATCGCTCTCTTTTCCACCTGCCTGGCAGACGTCATGTTCCCCCAGGCTGCCCAGGCCACAGTGACCCTGCTGGAACGCCTCGGCCACGAGGTCGTCTTTCCTGAAGACCAGGTCTGCTGCGGCCAGATGCACGCAAACACCGGCTACTTCGAAGACGCCGCGAAGATCACCCGCAACCACGTCAAGACCTTCGAGCCCGTGCTCGACGGCGAGTGGGACGCCATCGTCGTCCCCTCCGGCTCCTGCACCGGTGCAGCGCGCCACGAGCAGAAGGTCGTCGCCGAGCACGTGGGCGACCACGAGCTGGCCAAGAAGTCCCAGCTCATCGCCCAGCACACCTACGACCTGACCGAGCTGATCACCGACGTCCTCGGCCTGGAGGACGTGGGCGCGTACTTCCCCCACACGGTCACCTACCACCCGACCTGCCACTCGCTGCGTATCGCCAAGGTCGGCGACCGCCCCTACCGCCTCCTGCGCGCCGTCGAGGGCCTGACCCTCGTCGACCTGCCCGACGCCGAGGTCTGCTGCGGTTTCGGCGGCACCTTCGCCATGAAGAACTCCGAAACCTCCACGTCGATGCTCGCGGACAAGGTCACGAACGTCATGTCCACGCGCGCCGAGGTCCTCGTCATGGGCGACTACTCCTGCCTCATGCACGTCGGCGGCGGCCTCTCCCGCCTCAACTCGGGCATCCGCCCCATGCACCTCGCCGAAATCCTGGCATCCACCAAGGATCAGCCCTTCGAGGGCAACATCTCCTTCGCACCCGAAAGCGCACAGGTGATCTGACATGTCTGAAACATTCATCGGTATGCCCGGCGTGGTCTCTGACGACGCGAACGCGCAGGCGCACACGGGCGGCTGGCGCACCACCGTCACCATCCCCGAGGACACCCTCCGCTGGGGTCCCACGTTCCCGCAGGGCGCCCACAAGACCCTGGCGAACACCCAGATGCGCCGCAACCTGGGCCATGCCACCCGCACGATCCGCACGAAGCGCGGACAGCGCGTCGCGGAAATGCCCGACTGGGAGGACCTGCGCAGCGCAGCCGAGGCCGTCAAGTTCGAGGTCGAGTCCCGCATGCCCGAGCTCCTCGAAGAGTTCGAACGCAACGTGACCGCTCGCGGTGGCATCGTCCACTGGGCGCGCGACAAGCACGAGGCCAACCGCATCATCGCGGACATCATCAAGTCCAAGGGCGTCAACGAGATCGTCAAGGTCAAGTCCATGGCCACCCAGGAGACGAACCTCAACGAGTACCTGAAGGAACAGGGTATCCACGCTCGCGAGACCGACCTCGCCGAGATGATCGTCCAGCTAGCCGACGACATGCCCAGCCACATCGTGGTCCCCGCGATCCACCGCAACCGCTCCGAGGTCCGCGGCATCTTCCTGGATCGCATGGAGGACGCTCCTCGCGACCTCTCCGACGACCCGACCGAGCTGACCGCCGCGGCACGCTCCCACCTGCGTAAGAAGTTCCTGCACGCCAAGGTTGCTGTCTCCGGCACCAACATGGGTGTCGCGGAAACCGGCACGGTCTCGATCTTCGAGTCCGAGGGCAACGGCCGCATGTGCCTGACCCTGCCCGACACGCTCATCACCCTGATGGGCATCGAGAAGCTGGTCCCCCGCTTCCAGGACATCGAGATCTTCTCCCAGCTCCTGCCTCGTTCCGCCACCGGCGAGCGTATGAACCCCTACACCTCCATGTGGACGGGCGTCACCCCCGGCGACGGCCCCCAGGAATTCCACCTGATCCTCATGGACAACGGCCGCACCAAGGTCCTCGCCGACCCGATCGGACGCCAGGCCCTCGCATGCATCCGCTGCGGCTCGTGCATGAACATCTGCCCGGTGTACCAGCACACCTCCGGTCACGCCTACGGCTCCGTCTACCCGGGCCCCATCGGCGCGATCCTGACCCCGCAGCTCACCCAGGGCCTCGACGAGCACGATCCAGTGCACACCCTGCCCTTCGCGTCCTCCCTGTGTGGAGCGTGCGGCGAGGTCTGCCCCGTCAAGATCGACATCCCCACGATCCTTATTCACATGCGTGCGCGCACGGTTGACGTCAAGCGCAACCTTGTGCCGGACGTGTGGGACCTCGCGATGGGCCTGTCTACCCCTGTCATGTCGAACGCGAAGCTGTGGAAGGCCGCGAACATGCCGACCAAGGCGACGCGCCTCTTCGCGAAGAAGGGTGCCATCGGCGCACTGCCCTTCCCGGCCTCGCTGTGGACCCGCGCGCGCGACCTGCCGGTCGCTCCCAAGGAGACCTTCCGTCAGTGGTGGAAGCGCACCCACAAGGATTCCGACGCCAACGCGCCTCGCACCGACGCCCCAGCGACGGGCATCCCGCTCGCGTCCGAGCATGGCATGACCACCAACACGACCCCGAAGGAGGCGTGACATGAGCACCACCACCATGGACGCGAAGACCGCGATCCTGGCTCGCGCACGCGACGCCATCTCTCGTTCCCAGCAGGACCGTCCGGTGCGTCCGATCCCCCGCGACTATATCCGCTCCACCGAGCACGCGCCCGGTTCGCAGGCCGTCATTGACGAAATGATCGAGAAGCTCGAAGACTACTCGGCCAAGGTCGTCGTGGTCTCCAAGGAGTCCGAGGTCGCCGACGCGATCTCGACCTTCCTGGCCGACCAGAAGGCCACCTCCGTTGTGGTCCCCACCGGCCTGGACGACGCCTTCAAGGAGGCCGCCGCCCGCGACGGCCGCACGGTCCGCGAGGACAGCCGCGAGCAGGCCATCCCGACGCTGGAGCTCGACCAGATCGATGCCGTCGTCACGCGCTGCCGCGTCGCGATCTCTATCTCCGGCACCATCGTCCTCGATGGCGAGCCCGACCAGGGTCGCCGCGCGATCACGCTCGTGCCCGACACTCACGTCGTCGTCCTGCGCGCCTCCGACATCGTTCCCACGGTGCCCCAGGCCGTCGAGATCCTCGGCAAGAACCCGACCCGTCCGATGACCTGGCTCGCCGGCGGTTCGGCGACCTCCGATATCGAGCTGGTCCGCGTCAACGGAGTGCACGGCCCCCGCTTCCTGCGAGTCGTCATCGTCAAGTGATCTGATCACGACGTAAGTGTGCCCGGCTGCCTCACGGCAGCCGGGCACCATGCTTATCTGGGCCGAGGCCCACCTGATGTTTCCCTGGGACAGAGTCTCAGCGCAGATAGCGGCCCGTCATCGAGGCCTCGTTGGCTGCAATATCGGTCGGCGTCCCCTGTGCGACGATGCGGCCGCCTTCGATGCCGCCGCCCGGCCCCATGTCGATGACCCAGTCAGCACAACGGATCAGGTCCAGGTCGTGCTCGATGACGAGAACGGTCGCTCCCCGCTCGATGAGGTGCTGGAGCACGTCGATGAGGACCTGCACGTCATCGGGGTGCAAGCCGATGGTCGGCTCGTCGAAAACGAAGAGCGTGCCGTCCTGCCGCCTCCCCATTTCCGAGGCCAGTTTGAGCCTCTGCGCCTCGCCACCGGACAGAGCGGGCGTCGCCTCGCCGAGCGTCAGGTAGCCCAAACCAAGGCCGGACAGCGTCTCGAGGAGCGCGCCTGCTTTCTTCAGGCCGCGCACGGCAACCCGGGCCTCGTCGACGCTCATCGCCATGATGTCGGGCAGGCTCAACCCATCGCGGAGAATCGACGCAGCCTGCGCGCCGTAGCGGCTCCCCCGACACTCGGTGCACTCAATGTCCACGTCGGGCAGGAACTGCACATCCAGGGTGATCTGCCCGGTCCCGTCGCATGTGGGACAGCGCAACGAACCCGTGTTGTAGGAGAAGGCGCCGGGCTTCAACCCAGCAGCCTGCGCCTCCTCGGTACGCGCAAACGCCCGGCGCAGCTCATCCAGGACACCGGAGTACGTGGCCACGGTCGAGCGCACGTTCACGCCGATGGGTGTCGCGTCGATCAGGTTCACCCGTGAGATACCGGCACCGTCCACGTCGCGCACGTGCGCGGGTAAAGGCTCACCAGCAAGGCGCGCACGCAGCGCGGGAACCAGCGATTCAAGGACGAGTGTCGTCTTACCCGACCCACTGACGCCCGTGACGGCCGTCAACGAACCCAGCGGAATATCAACACTCAGGGGTCGCACCGTGTGTATCTGCGAAGTCTCCAGGTGAAGCGCGCCGCGACCGTCGTGATCTGCGCCCCGACCCGACTCCCCCGCGACACGCTCAACCCGACGGACCCCAGCCATGTACGGGCCGATGCGGGACGCGGGGGCGTGGGAGGCCTCGTCGATGGCACCCTGGAAGATGACGCGACCACCGTCCGCGCCAGCTCCCGGCCCGATTTCGATGAGGTGGTCGGCGGCCCCCAGAACCCGCGTGTCGTGGTCGACGACGACGACGGAGTTCCCGTCAGTAATAAGCTCACGAATGATCGCCAGGACCCCGTCGACGTTGGAGGGGTGAAGGCCAATGGTCGGCTCGTCCAGCACGTAGAGGACCCCGGTCGTCCGGTTGCGTACGGCGCGCGCGAGCTGCACGCGCTGGCGCTCACCGTTGGACAACGTCGAGGACGCGCGGTCGAGGGACAGGTAGGACAGGCCGAGCTGCACGAGGCGATCCATCGGCTCGATCATCTCGTCGACGATGACGCGGGCCATGGGAGCTACCTCATCCGGAACGAGGCCGGGGACGCGCTGGACCCACTCGCGCAGCTCCGTGAGTGTGAGGCGCGAGGCCTCGCCCAGGTCGATGCCCTCGATCAGCGTGGAGCGTACACGTTCCCCCAGGCGCGTGCCGTCGCACGCGGGGCATGTGCGGGTGATGAGGTACTTCTCGACGCGAGCAAGCGCCTTCTCGTCTTTCGCCTTCGACAGGGCGTTCTCAACGGTAGCCACCGCGTTGAAGTAGGTGAAGTCCAGCTCCGCGCCACCGGTCTTGGTGGCGACGACGATGTGGCGTTTTTCGGCGGGCCCCTCGTAGACGATCGCCTTTTCGGCGTCGGTCAGATCCCGGAAGGGCACGTTCGTGCGCACACCCATTTCACGGGCGACGTCCTTCATGAGCTTCCACATGAGGGACCCCCACGGGGAAACCGCGCCCTCGTCAATAGTGAGGGACTCGTCAGGCACGAGGGACGCTCGGTTGACGACACGCTGGACGCCCGTCCCCTCGCACACCGGGCACGCACCGCCCGAGTTAAAGGCCATCTCCTCCGCACCGAGGCCGTAGAAGGACTCCTCGCACTGCGGGCACGTGAGAGGCACTTCTAGGGCCACGCCCAGCGAGGGCGGGACGCGGTGCCCGTTCGGGCACAGGTAGGAGCCCGCGCGCGAAAACAGGAGGCGCAGGTAGTTGAGAAGCTCCGTCGCCGTACCGAAGGTGGAGCGCACGTCGGGTACACCCGGGCGCTGGCGCAGCGCGAGCGCGGCGGGCACGTGCGCAACCTCGTCGACCGAGGCCTTAGCAGCCTGGGAGATGCGCCGACGCGTGTAGGTCGCCAGGGACTCCAGGTAACGCCGCGACCCCTCCGCGTAGAGCGTGCCCAGGGCCAGGGAGGACTTACCCGACCCAGACACGCCCGCGACCGCGACGAACGCGTTCAGAGGAACGTCGACGTCCACGTTTTTCAGGTTGTGGACGCGGGCGCCGCGCACGCGGATGACGCTGGGCATGTCAGAACCCCAACCGTCCCAGCATCTTCGGGTCGGACTGCCAGTCCTTGGCGGTGCGTACGTGCAGGTCCAGGTAGACGCGCCGGCCCAGCAGCTCCTCGATGTGTGCGCGCGCCTGGGTGCCGATCTGCTTGAGGCGGCTTCCCTTGCGGCCGATAATGATGGCCTTCTGGGAGTCGCGCTCAACGTAGACGTTCACGTGGATGTCAAGCATGGGCGGGCGGTCGTCGCTCTCGCGGCGCGGCCTCTCGATGATCTCCTCGACCTGGACGGCCAGGGAGTGCGGTAGCTCGTCGCGCACGCCCTCCAGGGCTGCCTCGCGGATGAATTCGGCGATGAGGGTGTCGCGCGACTCATCGGTGACGTCCCCTGACGGGTACAGCGGCGGCGAGAGCGGCACAGTCTGCGCCAGCACCTCGCGCAGGTGGTCGATGCCCTTACCCTCCACGGAGGAGACGGGGACGATGGCGGCCCACTCCCCCAGCTTCTCGATGGACAGCAGGTGTTTCATGACGCGCTCGCGCGGCACGGCGTCGCACTTGGTGGCCACCGCGATGATGGGCCGTTTGATGCCGCGCAGCTCGCGGGCGATGAACTGGTCGCCGGGGCCGATCCGCTGGTCGGCGGGCAGGCAGAAGATCACGACGTCGACCTCGGAGAGGGCCTCGCGCACCATGTCGTTGAGGCGCTTACCGAGCAGCGTGCGCGGCCGGTGGTATCCGGGGGTGTCCACGAGCACCAGCTGGTAGCCCTCGCCGTGCACGATGCCGCGGATGTTGTGGCGCGTCGTCTCGGGGCGCCCAGACGTGATCGCGATCTTACGTCCGACCAGCGCGTTCGTCAGGGTCGACTTGCCGACGTTGGGGCGCCCGACGATGGAGACGAAGCCGGCGCGGAAGTCCTCGGGGAAGTCCGGGATTTCAATGGTCGCGGCCGCGTCCTCGCGCAGGGATGCCAGCGAGGTCAGCGCCTCGAAGGCGTCGAGGTCGGCGTCTTCCTCATCCTCCAGGCCCTCAAGGTCGTCGTAATCCTCGTCCGCCTCAGAGTCGTCCTCAGAGTCGTCAACGTCCTCGTCTTCGCCGGGCTGCGCCCCGGCCTCGTCCGAGGTTTCGCCGAGGCCGGCCTCGATCTGCGCGCGAGCGTCGGCTTCCGGGTCGGCAGCGTCGGGGGCGACCTCGATGCGCGCGTCGCCGAAGGCGTTGGGGCCGGCCATGAGTTCGTCGTCGGAGGGGAATCGCATGTCAGTTGTCCTTGTCGTCGGCGGGGTTGAGGTCGGGGGTCAAGAGCTGTGCGTCGGGGTCGAGGCGGCAGAGAATCGTGGAGACTTGGCGGCGGCGGCCGCGCGCATCTTCCGCCGTCATCATGACGCCGGCGAGGGTGCCGGTCGCGCCGGGCAGGGGAACCCGCCCAATCGCCTTGGCGAGCAAGCCGCCGACGGAGTCGACGTCCTCGTCTTCGATCTCGCGGTCGAGGAGCTCGCCCAGCTCGGAGATCGGGTAGCGCGCGGGGACGCGCCACACGCCCGGCTCGACTTCCTCGGGTTCGATGGAGTGGCGGTCGTGTTCGTCGGTGAGTTCGCCGACGACCTCCTCAAGGATGTCCTCGAGGGTGACCAGGCCCGCGACGCCACCGTATTCGTCGATGACGATGGCCATGTGGAAGCGCTCGGCCTGCATCTGGCGCAGCATGTCGTCGGCGGGCTTCATTTCGACGGCGTACTCGGCGGGGCGCATCATCTGCTCGGCGCGCATGTCGAGCTGGCCGCCCGTGGCCTCCCAGCGCGACACGAGGTCCTTGAAGTACAGAATGCCGCGAATATCGTCCACGTCGTCGCCGACGACGGGCACGCGGGAGAAGCCGGAGCGCACAAACAGGCGCAGGGCGGAGGGGGCGGGCGTGTCGGCGTCGATGGTGACCATGTCGGTGCGCGGCACCATGACCTCGCGCACGAGCGTGTGCCCGAGGTCCAGGACGGAGCGGACCATGTCGCGGTCCTCTTCCTCGAAGCTCTCGGGTTCGCCGACCTCGTCGACGATTTCACGCAGGTCGGAGATGAGCTCGGCGCGCGCCTGGGCCTCGGTGGGCTCGGGGGCGGGGCGCGAGGAGCGCACGCGGGTCAGCAGCGGGTCCGCGAAGTGGCTGAGGCGCGCGAGACGGTCGGCTAATCGCGTGCCAACCAGCGCAATGCCTTCGGGGTTGCGCGCGCCCCACTGGGCGGGCAGGAAGGAGACGAAGACCAGCTGGATGACTGCGATCACGCTGACGGCGATGAGGGCGACGGCCCACCACGGCAGGTGCGTGCCAACCAGGACGATCGTGCCCATGACCGCGTAGACGACCTGCCAAAAGGTACGGAAGGCGCGCAGCGACAGCAGGGTGCGCCGACGGTGATCCACGAGGCCGTAGAGGACGCGCGCGTTGCGTCGATCTTCCTCGATGAGGTCTTCGACGCCGGCCAGGGTCAGGCGCTGGACGGCCTGCTCGACGCTCTGCGCGAACGACGCCGAGGCCAGGGCGATGATCGCGAGGATCAGGAGCGCGACGGAGGGAACGTTCAGGGCCGACGAGGCCGAGGACACTTGAAGGGGAAGGATCATCGGGTAGCCAGGAAGGTCAGCAGGAGCTTGCGCTGGAGCGCAAACATGACCTCGCGCTCGGCGTCGGTCGCGTGATCGTAGCCCAGGAGATGCAGCATGCCGTGCGTGGCCAGCAGGAGCATCTCCTCGGCGGCGCTGTGGCCGGACTCGGCGGCCTGGCGGGCGGCGACCTTGGGGCAAATGCAGATGTCACCGAGCATGCCGGGAGGCGTGGGGTGATCCGCCGTGCCGGGGCGCAGCTCGTCCATGGGGAAGCTCATGACGTCGGTGGGGCCGGGCAGGTCCAGCCAGCGCACGTGCAGGTCTTCCATCGGCTCAGGCTCGATGAAGATGATGTTGACTTCCGCGTCGGAGCTGACGTGCATCTGGTCGAGCACGTAGTCGGCCAGCGCGGAAAACTCGGCTTCGTTGATCTCGTAGTCGGTCTCGTTGATGACCTCGGTCATGACGTGTACTCCCTGCGTGCGGTGTTGTGGCTGCGCGTGCGTGCGCGACGCGCGGCGTTCTTGTCGTCGAAACGCTGGTAGGCATCAATGATCGCGCCGACCAGCTCGTGGCGCACGACGTCGGCGCTGGTCAGGTGGCAGAACTCGATGTCGTCGATGTCGCCGAGAATGCTCTCGACGACGGACAGGCCGGAGGTCTGGCTGCCGGGCAGGTCGATCTGCGAGGCGTCGCCCGTGACGACGACCTTGGAGCCAAACCCGAGGCGCGTGAGGAACATCTTCATCTGGCCGACCGTGGTGTTTTGGGCCTCGTCCAAGATGATGAAGGAATCGTTGAGGGTGCGTCCGCGCATGTACGCCAGGGGTGCGACTTCGATCGTGCCGGCGGCCATGAGCTTGGGCAGCGCCTCGGGGTCGAGCATGTCTCCCAGGGCGTCGTAGAGGGGGCGCAGGTAGGGGTCGATCTTGTCGGTGAGGGAGCCAGGCAGGAAGCCGAGGTTCTCCCCCGCCTCGACGGCCGGGCGGGTCAGCACGATGCGGCGCACCTCGCCGGAGAGGAGGCGGCGCACTGCCTGTGCCATCGCCAGGTAGGTCTTGCCCGTGCCCGCGGGACCGATGCCGAAGACGACGGTCGCGCGGTCGATGGCGTCCGTGTACGCCTTCTGGCCGGGCGTCTTGGGGCGGATCGAGCGCCCACGCGCGGAGAGAATTTCCTCCGTGGGGGCCTCGCCCGAGGTGAGGCGTCCAAGCAGGCCGATGGCCTGTTCGACGGCAGTGGCGTCCAGGGCGGTGCCGCGCCGGGCCATGCCGATGAGTTCTTCGAGGAGGCCCGCGGCCACGTCAATGTCGGCCTGGGTGCCGGCCAGCGAGATTTCGCGCCCGGTGACGAGGAAACGGACGTGCGGGAAACCGCGTTCGAGGGCTCGCAGAACCTGGTCTGCGACGCCAAGGACCACGATCGGGTCCATGTCTGCGGGGATGGTGACGCGCCCCGTGGTGTGTGCGAGGGTGGCCGCCGCGAGCGCCGGCGCTGTGTTCTCCGTAGTCATACTGCTTTCATTCTACTCTGCCGCTTCATCTTCCTCATGACCTTCATTTTCGTATTACAATAATGTTATGAGCGCGAGAACGATGAACGGTCAAGAAATCTCCGAGGAACAGATCGATCAGTGGGTCACTGAGGCCGAGGCCGGATACGATCCTGCGATGCTCCGGCGCCGAGGACGCCCCACTCGCGCGTCATCGCCTTCGCGAGCAATCACTGTTCGTCTCACTGATACCGAGCTTGAGGGAATTGAGAAATACGCGCGCCAGCATGATCTAACCCGCTCGGAGGCAATTCGTTCAGCTATCCAAGTGTTGGTGTCATGAGGCTCCGAGCCTCTGCCTTCAAGCACGGACTCTCTGAGGAAGCAATCATCACCGCAGCAACTGTTGGTCGTGTTTATGAGGCACCACTCGACGACGAACATCCTCAACGTAGGTTTCGTCTAGGGTTTGATCACGCCTCACGGCTTCTAGAACTCGTCGTTTTACGCTGGGATAACGGCGATATTGAAGTCATTCACGCAATGAAAGCCCGTCAGCAGTATCACTCTCTTTTGGAATATTGAGCCATGCCCACCCTCGAAGAACTCGTTTCGCACCCGCCGCAGCTGCCGGTCACGCGCGCCCTGGGCGATATTGCGGCGGCGACGCGGCCGGGCGGCTGTGCGGTCGTCACGGCTCCTCCGGGTACGGGTAAGACGACGCTGCTGCCGCCCGCGGTGTCGGTGGCGTTGGCGTGCCACGACGCGTCGGTGGGGCGGGTTCTCGTCACGCAGCCGCGCAGGGTGGCCGCGCGGGCTGCCGCTCGACGGATCGCCCGTCTGCTCGGCGAGGAGGTCGGCGGGCAAGTCGGCTATTCGGTGCGCGGGGATTCGCGCGTCAGCGAGCGCACGCGCGTGGAGATGGTGACGCCTGGCGTGGCGTTGCGCCGCCTGCAGCGCGACCCGGAGCTGCCCGGGGTATCTGCCCTGATCGTCGACGAGTTCCACGAGCGCGACCTGGATACGGACCTGGCGCTGGCGTTTGCGCTGGATGCCCGCTCGGCGCTGCGCGACGACCTGTTCGTGGCGCTTACCTCGGCGACGCTCGAGGCCTCGCGCACGGTTGATTTCCTGCGCTCCTCGACGGGCGAGGAGCCCGCGCTCGTTGATATTCCGGGCGATATTTTTCCGCTGGAGCTGCGCTACGCTCCCCCGCCGCGCGGCGTCGAGGCCGTGGGCGCGATCGGGAATGAGCGCGTGGGAGTGCGCCGCGAGTACCTGGCGCACGTGGCACGCACGGTCGAGGAGACGGTCGCGACCACCGAGGGTTCGGTCCTCGTGTTCCTGCCGGGCGTGGGCGAGATCGAGACAGTCCGAGGCAACCTGCGCCTGGGAGACATTCCGGTCCTGACGCTGCATGGACAGCTGAGCACCGCCGAGCAGGACCGCGCGCTCTCCCCCGCTTCCGGTCGCCGCGTCATCCTCTCCACGTCCATCGCGGAGTCCTCGCTGACCGTTCCGGGCGTGTCCGTCGTCGTGGATGCGGGGCTCGCGCGCGAGCCGCGCTTCGACGCGGGGCGCTGCCTCTCCTCCCTCGTGACCGTTCCGGCGTCCCTGGCCCGCCTCGAGCAGCGTGCGGGCCGCGCCGCGCGCACCGGGCCAGGCATCGCCGTGCGCGTCATGGGCTCGGTGGACGTGGCGCGCAGGCCCGCGCAGTCCGCGCCGGGCATCGCGACGCAGGATCTGACGGACGCGCGCCTCCAGGTCGCCTCGTGGGGCACGCCGGTGGAGGAGCTCGCCCTGCTCGACGCTCCACCCGCGGGCACGTGGGAGGCCGCCGGGCAGCGTCTGTCCTCCCTGGGTGCCATCGACGAGGCCGGGGCCGCCACCGCTCTGGGCCGCACGCTAGCGTCGCTGCCGTTGGACCCGCCCTTGGGCAGGGCCCTCCTGGCGTCGAGCGCGGTCCTGGGGGCGTCGAAGGCGGCGCGTTTCGTGGCCCTCCTGTCGGAGGACGTGCGTGCGCCGGGGGCTGACCTGGGTGCGGTGGAGCGCAGGTTGGGTCGCGGCGGCGCCAGCGACGCGGGAGTGGGGAAGGCGCAGGCGGCGCGGGTGAAGGAGACGCGGGCGCGCTTGGAGCGCCTGGCGCGCCGCCTGCCGGCTTGCGCGTCGGACGACGCCCTCGCGTCCGTTGCGGCTGAGCGGCAGGAGACGACGCGCACGCGTGAGGACGAGTTGGCTCTGACGTGCGCGCTGGCGTACCCGGAGTGGATCGCGCGGCGCCGCCCGGGTTCCACTGCCTACATTCTGGCGGGCGGCGTGGGCGCCGAGCTGCCGCAGGGTTCGCCCTTGGAGGGCCAGGAGTGGCTGGCTGTTGCTTCGATTGACCGAGCTCCGGCTTCGCGCCACGCGCGTATTCTCGCGGCGGTGCCGCTGTCGGAGGAGGACACTCTGGCGGCGGGTGCGGCGCTCTTGGAGACCCGCACGCAGGCATCAATCGACAAGGGAGCTCTGAAAGCCACCCGTACGCGCGCCCTGGGGGCTATCCCCCTGGCAAGTGCCCCGGCCTCGTCCCTGAGCGAAGATGAGGCGATCGTTCTGGTGGCCGAGCACCTGGCCGCGCGCGGGCTGGGCGACCTGGGATGGGGGAAGGAGGCCTCGTCCCTGCGTGAGCGCATGCGGGTGCTCCACGAGGTGCTCGGCGACCCGTGGCCGGACGTGTCGGACGAGGCCCTCGCGGGCAGCGCCCACGAGTGGCTTGCCCCCTGGGCGAAGCGCCTCGCACAGGGTGGCTCTTTGAGTAGCGTGCCGATGCTCGACGCGCTGCGCTCGATGCTGCCGTGGCCGCAGGCGGCGCGCCTCGATGAGCTGGCGCCGGAAAAAATGCCGATTCCTGCGGGAGGCACGCGTCCCATCGACTGGGCCGGCGCGCATCCAGTGCTCACACTGCGCGTCCAGCAGGCCTTCGGGTGGACGGACACGCCCCGACTGGTGGACGGGCGTGTTCCCCTGGTGCTGCATCTGACGGATCCGGCGGGTCGCCCCGCCGCGGTCACCTCCGACCTGACGTCGTTTTGGGCGGGGCCGTATTCGGACGTGCGCGCGCAGCTACGCGGGCGCTATCCGAAGCATCCGTGGCCCGAGGACCCGCTGCACGCGGAGCCCACGAACCGCGCCAAGCGCCGGGGGTAGCCGCCGGCTCCCCCGCGCCGGGCGATTAATCGTCTAGTTTGCCGACGATTCCCCGCCCGTCGGGCAGGTTCTTGGACGGCATCTGGTAGGCGTCGAGGTCCGCCATAGCGGGGCGCTCGAGGCCCAGTTCGCGCAGCTGCGCGTAGGTCGACATGCGCACGGGACCCAGCTCGGCAACGGGCTGGCCTTCCTCTGTGAGCGTGACGACTTCGCCGGATGAGGCGCGCGCCAAAGCGGCCCCCACATCCTCTTTGAAATCACCAATTTCTAGAGCCCTCATACCCTTATCTAAGCATGCCGAAGGGGGTTTGAACGAACGGCACGATCACTATGTGACCCTTCGTTCCTTTACAACCACCAAACGAGCGTCATACAGCCAAATGAGCGTGACAATAGACACCCCTGCTGCGACCACCTGATGGACATTTCCGCTCGATGGAATAGATCCGGGCGCACCGCGTTGAGATAGGTAACCCTGAACTACCCAAGGAGAAACATGTCCACGAACGCAATCGAGACCGTCGACCTGCTGGTCGTCGGTGGTGGCAAGGCCGGAAAGTCCCTCGCGATGGAGCGCGCGAAGGCGGGCTGGAAGGTCGCTATGGTGGAGCGCCAGTTCGTCGGCGGCACCTGCATTAACGTCGCCTGCATCCCCACGAAGTCGCTGGTCAACTCGGCTCGTCGCCTGAGCGATGCCCGCTCGGACGAGGCGTTCGGCATCGTCGGCACCGAGGGCGCGCACGTGGACCTGGGTCTCTTGCGCGCCCACAAGGAAAGCATCGTCGGCGCCATGGTCGGCGCGCACGAGAAGATGTTCGCGGCCCCCGGCCTGGACTTCATCCGCGGCGAGGCCCGCTTCACGGGCGAGCGCACGGTGACCATTGCGCTTCAGGACGGCGGCGAGCGCACGATCCGCGGCGAGCGCGTCCTCATCAACCTGGGTTCGCGCCCCGCGCGTCCCGCGATCCCCGGCCTGTGGGAGTCCGGCGCATGGACGAACGAGGAGATCCTGCGCCTTGAGGAGCTGCCCTCCTCCCTGGCGATCATCGGCGCCAGCTACATCGGCGTGGAGTTCGCGTCGATGATGGCGACGTTCGGCGTGGACGTCACCCTCATCTCCTCGGGTGATCACGTGCTGCCTCGTGAGGACGAGGACGCCGCCCGCGTCGTCGAGGCTGGCCTCAAGTCCGCCGGGGTGCGCATCGTTCCCGGCCGCGCCGAGTCGGCCTCGCGCGAGGGCAACACGACGACCCTGACGCTCTCCGACGGCTCGACGGTGTCCGCCGAGGCGGTCCTGGTGGCCGTGGGTCGCGTGCCCAACACGGACGGCATCGGCCTGGACGAGGCCGGGGTTGAGCTGACCGATCGCGGTTTCGTGGCGGTCGATGAGCACCTGCGCACCTCTGCTGAGGGCGTGTGGGCGGCCGGCGACTGCGCGGGCACCCCCATGTTTACGCACGCGTCCTGGTCTGACTTCCGCATCATCCGCGCGCAGTTGACCGGCGCATCCCTGGACGATCCGACGACCACCACGAAGGGCCGCACGATCCCCTACGCCGTGTTTGCCACCCCCGAGCTGGCCCGCATTGGCCTGTCCGAGGGCGAGGCGCGCGAGGCTGGCCTCGACGTGCGTATCGCCAAGATTCCCACGGCCGCGATTCCGCGCGCCAAGACGATGCGCTACGCGGGCGAGGGCTTCTGGAAGGCCGTCGTGGACGCGAACACGCACCAGATCCTGGGCGCCACGCTGATCGGCCCGAACGTCTCCGAGGTCATCACGGCCGTGCACGTCGCCATGGCCGGCGGCCTGACCTACGAACAGCTGCGATTCCTGCCGATCGCGCACCCGACCATGGGCGAGGGCCTGCAGGTCCTCTTCGACTCCTTGGGGTAACCCCCATCGCGCCCCGGGGCATCGTTGGGGCGCGCCCGGATCTCTCCCGGGACCTGTGAGAGAAGGCGGGGCGGG
>NZ_JVOJ01000037.1:75966-93041 GCF_001064145.1 Sanguibacter keddieii | reverse complement strand
CCCGCCCCTTGTGTATTCGGTTGCGCTGGGTGCCGGGTGTGCGTCAGGCTCGCTCGGCGTCAGGTGCGCTCTGCATCAGGTGCGCCCAGCGCGGGGATCGAGGTCGGAGCGTCCCAGCCCCGGCCTCGTCCCCTGAGGGCTCAGCCGAGCCAGGCGCCGGAGGGCGCGAAGTGGTAGCGCGTGCCGTCGATGGTGACCCAGCCGGTCACCATGCGTCCGGAGGCGTTCAGGTAGTACCAGGTGCCACCGTCGTTGACCCAGCCGATCGCCATCGCGCCGTTGCCGGTGAGGTAGTACCAGGAACCATTCACGGCGGTCCAGCCGGTGGCCATCGCGCCCGAGGCGTTCAGGTAGTACCAGGAGCCGTTCACGTTGGCCCAGCCGGTGGCCATCGCGCCCGAGGCGTTCAGGTAGTACCAGGAGCCGTCAACGTTGGCCCAGCCGGTCGCCATGGCGCCGGTCGTGGGATCGAGGTAGTACCAGGTGCCACCCGCGTTGGCCCAGCCCTTGGCCATGCGGCCAGACGGGGTCATCCAGTGCCACGCGCCGTCGAAGGTGACCCAGCCGGTCGCCATCACGGCGTCGCCGTTGAAGTAGTAGGTGTCGCCGTCGATGGTGACGTACTTGCTGCGGGCGCAGTAGCCGTCGGTGTAGCAGTACTTCCAGCCGTCGGCGCTGTTGACCCAGGCACCGCCGTCGTGCAGGGACTCGTCCACGTGGAAGTGGATCGTGTCCTTGACGTCGTCATCGGCGCGCGAGTCCTTGTTGCGACCCTCAGCGGAAACAGTGACGTCGACGTGCGGGCCGTCGCCGACCAGGTCGGCGGCAACGTAGGGGCCGGCCACGAGCGTGACCTCGTTACCCGTGAAGGCGCCGGTGCCGGTGCCGGTCACGGGCTCCTTGTCGGCGACCTGGAGGGACGCCGCGGTCACGGGCCCGGAGACCGTGGTGCGCACGTAGACCGTGCCGGACACGCGGGCGTCGGCCAGCGGACGCCAATCGGTGACACCGTCGTGCGAGTACTCAAGGTTGCCGACGACCGGCTGCGGCTGGTCCTTCAGGACGGCAGCCAGGGCGTTGACGAGGCCAGCGCCGCGGTATTCCTTACCGTCCTCGGGCACGGCGAGGCGATCGTAGGTGTAGCCGGCCTGCTTCTTGAGCAGGGCGATCGTCTGGTCGGGGGTGTAGTCCGGGTGGATCTGCTTGATCAGCGCGGCAACGCCCGCAGCGTGCGGGGAGGCCATCGAAGTGCCGGACAGGTAGCCGAAGGGCGGATCCTTCTTCCAGGTCGGCAGGGTCGACCAGATGCGCGAGCCGGGGGCGGCAACGTCAACGGAGTTCTTGCCGTAGTTGGAGAACTTGGAACGCTCCAGCGTGGCCGTGGCCGGATCGGTGCCGGTGGGCAGGGCCAGGGCGGACACGGAGACGACGGAATCGTTGAGCATGGCAGGCACGTCCACGCCGCCGGCCACGTTACGCTCGACCGCGGCACCCTCAACGTCGTTGGGCGAGGCCTTGTCGATCGTCGGGTTGTCGTGGTCGTCGTTGTCGTTACCCTCGGCGGCGATGTTAACGACGCCGTGGTTCTTCGCGTAGCGGATCGCGCGCGAGGCAGCCTCAAGGCCCGCGGCCTGGGAGCCCTCGGTGGGCATCCAGAAGGCGTAGGGGTCCATGTAGTAGCTGGAGTTCGTCACGTCGATGTCGTGCTCGGCAGCCCAGTCGAAGGCGCAGGCCACGTACTCGGGGTAGAAGGAGCCGGCCTCGTTCGAGGTCTTGATCGCGACGATCGTGGCGCTGGGGGCGACGCCGTCCACGCCATACGCGTTGTGCGCGGCGGCGATGGTGCCGGCGACGTGCGTGCCGTGGTAGTGGTCATCCTTCCATGCGCTGGGGTCCTGGTTGGGGATGCCGTTCACCTGGCAGCCCACCGACCGCGAGGGGTCGAGGTTGTCCTTGAGGTCCTTGTGGTCGGGGTCGATGCCGGTGTCCATGACGCCAACGGTGACCTTCTCGCGGGTCACGTCGACCTGCTGGGCGTCGATCGCGCCGATGGCGGCCAGGCCCCAGGCGTTGGCGTCGCCCTCGTCGGGGGTGAAGTCGTTGAGCTGGGAGTCGGCGGACAGGCCGGTCGAGCGGGTGCCCGCGGCGTCAGCGACAGCGTTGGCCTCGGCCGCGGTGTTCTGAGGCTGTTCGGTGCGCACCTCGTCACCGGTGACCGTCTTG
This sequence comes from Sanguibacter keddieii, assembly GCF_001064145.1. GTDB lineage: Bacteria > Actinomycetota > Actinomycetes > Actinomycetales > Actinomycetaceae > Pauljensenia. The sequence continues at coordinate 90,818 of NZ_JVOJ01000037.1, read as the reverse complement.
TAGCGAGTGGGGCCGATCGACTGGTAGGAGATGCCGGCGTCGACGAGGCTCTTGCCGAGGGTGGGCGCGAAGGATGCCTTCACCGACTGGACAAAGAAGGTGTTGAATTCAGGGTACTGGGCCAGGACCACGCCGTTTTCCGAGGCCTTGGAGACGGCCGCGTTGAAGTCGTAGTGGGAGGCGTCGGCGGTCAGGTTGACCGCGTAGTTCATGACCTCGTCCTGGGCGCGAGCCTCGGAGGTGATCCCCGGGACGCCGGCCGCGTGGGCGGGGGCGCCGAACGCGGTGAGCGTCACGCCAACAGCGAGCGCGGCTCCTCCCGCGATGAGGGTCTTCCATGAGCGTTGATGCATCATTGTTCCTCGTTTCTGTACGGATGGGGACGCGTCTCCGGGGCTTTCCGGATGGCACGCCATTGCTCCATCGTCTCAAGGTTTGTCACTAACCTCCTAAAGGGTTTCACAATTTAAGAATTCTTGACCTTTTGGTGAAGGAATGGAGAGGTTGACACATGAGCGACAATCGCACCCCTCCCCCACATCCATCTCCGCACACCCTCCATTGACCGACTGAAATCGACCCGCCAATCAATTAGACAGTTTGAAGAGTTGAAAAATACCTAGCGATTAATTTGATTGTCCAAGCAAGGATTTGCCGGCTTTTAACTTGTATCTTCTAACTTGCCTGACAACTTGACAGTTGCGCATGACCCATCCGAACAGCTGTGTTACGATCGGAGACGACAGTCACACGCGAGTGATGGGAGGCACCGTTGCCAGCATACGCCTACGTTCGCTTTGACGCGCCCGAGGGAGTGCCAGCGACGCCACGAAGGCTACATGCCGCCAACACACGCGCCCCCATTAATTCCCATACAGATGCATTCTCCTAAACTGAGACACTCATAAGAATCACCCAAGGGAGGGTAACTAGCTTGATACTGAAAGATCGAGAACTGTTCGCACGCCTAAACATGGGCCCACGATTCCTACTCCTCGGACAGGGCAAAGGAAATCACAGTCTCATTTCCCCTCCTGCTGACTCCACATGGTTCTTTCCTCAAGAACTTAGAGTCGCTGGAGCTAACGGTATGACTGAGAATATCAGCAGGGAACTCCAGAAATATGACCAGTTGACACAACTATTCACTTTTCCACCTCACTTCAAACAAGTGACTCAAATCCCTTGGAACACAGTCTTTACGACACGAATCGACGGCACACTAAGCACCTCTCTTGAAGCCGATGAGCGACGCATAGTTCCAACTGCTTCGAGAGACACTCCCAGTTCAAGATCAACAACGGAACTCCAAGTCCGCTATCTATACGGCGGTCTCAACCTCCCCGACGATGAACGTCCGCCCGCCACTGAAATTGAATGGGCTGAGTGGCAACAAAAAGCTTCTGACGCCCTCGACCCTAAGCTAATCACTCCAAAAGGTAGTGTATTTGTTGAGGATTGGACTCCATATGACTGGCTGTCGGCACGAGACCTGTACAATTTTGTCAATCGTCTCGAGCCTGGCCAGGTACACCTGTTCTCAGCGTCTGCTGATACAACGGAAAATCCTTTCATCGCCGCCGCAATCAGTAAGAACCTCCTCACTCCCCACACCGAGTCGCTCAACGAATTCCTTGAGACCGGCGCTCAGTCGGGACTACTGCAGGACTTCGCAAACAGTAGTACTGGCGGTTCTCATTTCATCCCTGTAGGCAACAGTTTCACTCCGATTGATATCTCAACATGGAATCGAATTATCGGGACAGCCCGGCCGGTCGACCTCGATCTTCTTCAGCCCTTTGAACGTGCCACCACCGCGCTGACTTACCAACGATTCCGGACTTTCCTCGGCTCATCGGAAGGTGCACCTCCTTGGCGGGCGATAGCGACCGGAATGAAGCTACCCCGAACCTACGAAACACAACTTCTCAAAGCAGTCGAAGCAGCTCTTAACGAGCCCGATGACGTTGCTCCGATCATACTTCAAGGGCAGACTGCGACGGGCAAGAGCCTCGCCCTTGCCTGGCTTGCACAGACGCTTGCCAAGTCCGGTAAGGCTGCCGTACTCCACCAAGCGAGACGTAATGATCGCCCGAGCGCCTCTGAGATCGAGGCTTACAACCTCTGGGTCGAAGGGGCAACTGGCCTCAAAACCGTTCTCATTTGGGATGGAATGGTCAACGCCGATGATTACTTTGCACTTCACAGGCAGCTGCGGGCACGTGGACAACGCGTACTCATTGTCGGGAGTGCGTATCTCAGCCATTCGGCCGACAAAGCTCGCTTCATTACCGCTCCAATCCACCTCGATAAAGACGAAGCCGACACCTACACACCCTGGCTAAAGGCATACGGCATCGAGCTACCTGCTGTCAGCACTAAAGCTGACACTTCGATCCTTGCAATGCTATACCGCGCAATTCCAGAAACAGAGTCTGGTCTGCGCCGCGGGCTCGCCCTCGAAATGCGGGCAGCCGAGTCCGGCATGGAATCCCTTTCGCGCGAGCGCAAACAGCAGGAACCAGAAGCCCGCATGACCAGCATTGCCGCTGCGCTCATCGAAGCTGGCCTCCGTATTGACACGCTAACTCCAGCTGAGCATTCACCGGAGGAGCTCGCATCTCTCCCCATCGCAGAGCGAAGTACTACGGAACAGTTGAGCGCGATGCTGCTCACTGCTGGTCGACGTAACCTGGTCGTTCCTCTTGAATTGGCACTACGTGTCGTAGGCCGTCAGGGGTCACAAGCAATCGTCGACTTTATACGCCAATTCGATATTTTTAGATGGACAGAAGATGCCAGTGGTAACCAATTTCTCGGCGTCCGCACACGCCTTGAAGCTGAACTCCTTTCAAAAGAGAATCTGACAGATCTAACAGAGATCGATGTGATCTCATCGTTCATTCGCCACACACGCCCTCAGTTTGGCAGACGTACCGCCGGAGACGAGGTTCAATTCATCGTCGACCTTATGGAACATATTGGGCCACAAAGCCAAGAGCATGGGCGCTACTGCCGATGGTACGGAGAACTGGCAGATGCCTTTGCCGACCAACGCGAGCAGACCGGTGAGTCACACCCGCGACTTGTCCTTCTAGAAGCAAATCTCATGCGCGAGTACATTATGTGGTCACAACGCGACAAAGAGATGAACCGCGAGGAACGCCTGGCTCGCCTCCGTAACTCAGAAGATCTGTTACAGCGAACACTAGAAGAAGGCGACAGTATCGCACGACAAACGCGCCTCAATCTTTACGTTGAATTAGCATCATCGCTCGGTTCACAGATTTATGAGTTAGTCTCTCAAGAGAATCCTTCCCCGCCCGACTTGATTGAGCCTATGCTTCGTCGGCTCCTTGAGACTGTTATGCGCGCTCGCGCCACAGATCCAGAAAACATCTATCCCGTCGACGTGCTCGCATGGGTAGCCAAAGCTGCTGTGCGATCTGGCCTCTTAACTACTCAAGAGCGAATTGAGCTTCTGGGCAATGCCAGGGCTTCACTCGACTCAATAGATCCTGTGGATCTATCACCGGGCCAACGAGCAAAATACAATGACCGTCAAGCAGATATCGCTCGACTACTAGGCGACAACGGCCGCGAGAGCAGTTTCCTGGAGGAACTTAAATCAATCGATGATCCAGCGGCATATTACCTTCTTGCAAAGCGCGCACTCGACAACAACAACAATCCTGCGACGGTGAAGCTTACACTAAGCACGCTCCTTGAGGCTCCTATTAGAATTCGAGACGACTGGAAGTGCGCGCGCCTCATCCTTGACCTCTACTGGCAGGATCGAACAGGCTCTTTTCCTCTGCGCGGCGAACGCAATACCGTTGCATTCACGCAGGAAGAATGGACACAGTGTCTTGATTTACTTGCCTCGCTGCGTGGTGCTGCCACATTCGATCAATACCGCATTAGCTTTCTGCGTGGCCTAGCTCTGTTCCATGTCGGCTCCATAGGTAAATGCCAGTCAGAGTTTCGAGAGTTGGGATCTCTCGGACTGGATGTAAGTAGGCGAGTTCACCTGACATATCTTGCGAGTAATCCGGACGGAAGTCCGACTAAATTTAAGGGACGTGTCACATGGGCATCTGCGGATGGTCGCAAGGGCAAGGTCTGGGTAGAAGGCCTGAGGGCAGAGATAGATTTTGTTCCCCTTTATTTTTCGACTGAGTCCTATCGATCGAAGGGTGAAGTCCTTCCAGAGTTTCACATTGGTTTCAACTATCGGGGCCCTATCGCTGACCCAATACGCCCGCGTTCAACGCTAAGGAGGAACTCATGATACGAGATAAGGTCATCGAGGCATCTGAAAATCTAAGTAGATTCAAGCTAATGGCCGTTGGAGCAAAATGTGCGAACTTTCCCAAAGACACTATTAGGGACCATGACTCTACTTTTCCGCAGGTCGTGTCCGCAATTTGGATGTGGTATGGCGAAAAATTGAGACACGATCTCGACTTCTTAACCCAACAAGCCACAAAAGAACAGAAGCAAACACTTACTACGTTCCATACCACCCTTAGCGTCCAACGCCACGATGGACAACACGCCGATTATAAACGGGCAGACGAAGCACTGCAGTGGCGAGCTGGAGTACCAAGTAAAGGCAGAGAACCGTCAGATACGGAGCTGATTGAAGCGCTCCTCACAGAGCTCGAAACGGCACTCATTACAGCCATTAATATCGCAGCCGCTGTGTGCAAGGACATGGCAAAGAGCTCACGATGGGCTCAACGTAATGCGGAAACTCCTGAAAGCCAAGTTGCGGCAGTTCTTTCCACGATCGGAATTGCTCACATTCCCCAAGGACAGAGAGATTTTATTGTCCGCACATTGGCAGGTAATCCGCGCTACCGTAGAGCGAAATCATCCAGCCAAGAGCAGCAGATCGCTGCCATGGTCGCAATTGGACCTCTACTAACCCCTTTAAGAGTGCCCTATACGCAGGTTCTCGAGGATTTCAATTTGCTAGGAGACCCGCGAAGTCTCTCACTTCTTTGCGCAGCACACAGCATCGAGGCTGTAGGCATCGAGCTATCCCCGGATCAACAATACCCTGTTCTTAAAGACGTTTGGGAACGGATTAGTTCCTAGACGCGCACAGGCCCACATACCGGCTTTTCGCATTTGAGGGTGTAGGTGTTGTGGGCGGGGTTGGGCGTGTCGTGGCCGGGTAGGGGTCGAGGTCTTTCGATGATGGAGATTGCTACACCGTCCATCTGAAAGACCTCGACATGCCCAATACTATCTTTGATCGCTCTGACCTGAGCGCGTTCACGCGCCTGGATGACCTGGGCCTGGAAGTGACGGGCCAGCGCATTGAGGCAGACCATGGAAGTGTTGGCATGCCGTATTACTGGTGAGGATCGGTGGTGTCGACGCTGCGGGTGTCAGGGCGTGGCGCGTGACACGGTGATCAGGCGCTTGGCGCACGAGCCTTACGGGTGGCGTCCCACGATCTTGCACGTGAGCGTGCGCCGCTACCGGTGCCCGGAGTGCGCTCATGTGCGGCGTCAGGATATGAGCCAAGCGGCCGATCCACGCGCCAAGCTCTCGCGTGCAGCGGTGCGCTGGGCCCTGACGGGCGTGGGCCGTACTCATGCCCTCACCTCGCGACGCATCGGCCTTCTCGATCTTCACGACGATCTGCTCAGGCGTGTGCTTCGAGAACTTCCTCATGGTCATCCATCCTGTCCGGCCACAAGCACCCGGGACTACTCAGAATAATCTCTCAAAACACACGGTCCGAAAAACTCAGGCCCCTCCACGACAACGAGCGCCTTATCCCGAGGATCTCACTTTCCGCAGCCAATACAGCCACTTCGCGAAATGCGCAACTTAGCTTGATCCCAGTGAGTAAGCACCGAGCGCCATACGGTGCATTACGACGCGGCGCTCCGCAAGCTTTTGACGGGACGAGCCCCGTACCGAACTAGCACGCGCGCAAGCGAGGCCTCCCTGCCACAACACGGGGAGGCCTCGGCAATGCGGGACGCGGCAGGAGAACCTACGAGCGCAAACCAGCACCCATCTTCGACGGGGGCCGCCTATCCTCTCCCCTCTACCACGGCATCCAGGCGCGGTAGCCGTCGGCGGGTGGGGTGGGCAAGTCGGGCTCGAAGCCGAGCTCCTCGGGCGTCTCGGGGATGCGGTCGACGAGGAAATACTTGTCCTTGTCATCGCAGTGCTCGCGCACGATCGTGCGGAACTCGGACAGCTCGCAATACAGGACGCCCGTGATCGGATTCCTCTTGTACACCACGATCTTGTACAGCCAGTAGGCGAACAGGGCGACGTTGGCCGCGAGCGCGGCGGCCGCACACGCAATGTTCGCGCGCGGGTCCATGGTCGCGAAGTTGAAGATGTCCGACGGAGGGACCAACACCTCGGGCAGGAGGGTATTCATGGAGATCCAGAAGACCAGCGTGAAACAGCGGAACCAGATCCACTGGCCCTTCGCCCACGTGAACGCGGGAATCGTGCAGGCGAGCAGCAGGGCGAGCGTGCAGTACCACGTGTAATCGGCCAGCGAATTGTACAAGAACGCGTGGTTCCACAGGTCGTAGGCGATCACCCACGGCCACACCATGTCGACCCAGATGAGGCCTCGCACGGAACGCTTCCCGGGCGAAGTCACGATGATCTTGCCCAGGCCCGTAATCGTGATGATGTTGAGCAGGCCCGCCGCTGCGGACAGCAGGTTCCAGTAGCCGCCGATCGTACGGAAGCCCGTCTCCGGGTCGATGCCCACGTGGCGGGCGGAAAGGTTGGCGGCGACCTCCTGATACCACTGCTGGGAGTGCAGCTCGGCGCTCACTCCCCTGGCCTCGGGCAGGCCGGCGATCATGTCGATCGTGTGCGAGTCGTTGACGCCCTTCAGGCACTGCCAGTCGGCGCCGCACGCGTAGTACGAATCCGCATTGAACCAGATCGTCAGGTCGCGGATGTTCGCCTCCATGATGTTGACGGCCAGGCCGATCCACAGGGCTACGCCCAGCCAGATCGCGTACTTGTGTGCCTTGACCGGGTTACGTTTCGCGTAGACCAGGACCGTTCCCGTCATGGTGGCGGTGAGGATCATGATCGCGTACTTGCCGAAGGGGAACCACCCCACCATCGGCGTCCCGTGGATCCACGCGTAGGGCATGAGGGCGATGCCGCCCACGGTCCACACGGCGAAGATCGTCCAGTTCCACCGGCGATTGATTTCCGCGACGGCGATCTGGGCGGCGAGCACCAGCAGCCAGATGAGGTACACCTTGGGAGTCCCCAGCTCCCACAGGAAAAGCGAGTCCACGGCATTCTCCTTCGAACGCACAACCGGGCTAATAGTTGTCGGCTATCATAATCCGAAACACTAACCTAGTGTGCGGGGTTCACCGTCGAATCCCCATCGTCCCGGGGCTCCCCACGGGCCAGCGCCAGCGCGGGTGCCCCTCGTCAATTCCTCAAGGAGGAGAACCCATGACACGCCTACCCCGTCGTACCCTCTGCACCGCCGGCCTAACCGGGACGGCCGCGCTCCTGGGCGGCATGTATGCCTTCAGCCAGCTGAGCGGAAAGGCCACGCCCGAGGAGCAGGCCTGGCACTACCCGGGCGACGACCTCATCGACGCCAACTACGACAACGGCTACTCCTCCACCTACGCGATCACGATCGACGCGCCCGCCTACGCGGTGTGGAGACTCTTCAAGCAGATCGGCGCGGAAAAGTCCGGGTCCTTCTCCTCGGAGTTCCTCGAGCGAGTCTTTGCTCGCCTGCCGTTCTTCAACTCCTACGAGATCCAGGAGGAGTTCCAGCAGCCCGACTCGATGGTGCCCGGCGACATAGCGGCCTTCGACTTCCACGGCATGTCGATGGAGTGGGCGGACGTCGTGCCCGGCAAGTACATGGTCCAGTGGGTCGACACAAAAAACCCGCCCAAGGCGCCCGGCTCCTACGCGTTCCGCTTCCCCGGGATGACGAACTTCGCGGCCGCCTGGTGCTTCTACATGGTGCCCCTGTCGGGAGGGCGCACGCGCCTCATCAACCACTGGCGCATCGGTTACGAGCCCGCCTCCCCCGCCATGAAGGCCCTGAACTGGATCAACATCGAGTTCATCGGCGGGTGCATGACCCACCTGCAAAACCTCTACGTCAAGCGCGTCCTCGAGTTCAAAAAGAAGCAGCACCTGACAGGCCGTTTCATGCGCGGCATGCTGGGCGGGCGCTTCTTCAACTCGGGCACGCCCGCGGGGCGCTACGACGGGACTCCCCTGTTCGAGGAGACCTTCACCCAGTGGTTCCGCTACGGACGGTCCGCCCCGGCCGTCGCCGAGATCCGCCCGCCCGTCACCGACGACCCATCGTGGCCGCCGACGGGCGCGGACAGCCCGTGGACAAGCGAGGTCGACGCCTCCTACTTCGACGGCTGGCGTGAGCCCGCCTTCTCCTGGGAGGAGCAGATCCGCCAGAAGATGGAACGCACCTACCTGCCCAATTGGGGGAAGGAGCAACGCTGATGGGCGGCATTACTCCCCCGGACTACACGACGATCTTCTTTTTCGAGGTCGGCCAGTGGTGGGACTACGCGATGCTCGTCCTCGTCATCGCGCTCCTCGCAGGCGGGGCATGGCTGGCACAGCGCAACATGTGGGTGGTCCTCGCGCTCTTCGTGGTCATCCCCATCGCCCTGACGATCTTCTGGTGGCCGCACTCGACGGCGGGGACGGCCTCGGCGGGCTGGTTCCCGATCGTGAAACAGTACTCGGCGCTGGCCGGGTCCCTGTGCCTCGTCGCCCTACAGGTCTTCCCCAGGCTGCGCTACAACCGCTGGTACCTCATCATCCCGCCCGCGATCCTCGCCGTGAACATCGCCGAGGCCGTGGTGCGCGACTTCCAGTGCTACGGGATTCACGGGGTGGACCCCTCGCAGGGCATGGTCACGTGGGGCGGGCCGTGGAACATCATGAACGGCATCGCGGGCATCTTGAACCTGCTCGCGATCTCCGGGTGGGTCGGGATCTTCGTGTCCAAGGGCAAGGAACGCGCCCTCATCTGGGGCGACCTGACGATCGGGTGGATCATCGCCTACGACCTGTGGAACCTCGCCTACGTGTACAACTGCCTGGCGGACCGAGCGTGGTACTCGGGCGTGGCGCTGCTGGCCTCGTGCACAATCCCGGCGCTCATGAAGTTCGGGCGAGGCGCGTGGATCCAGTACCGCGCGTACACGCTTACGCTCTGGTCAGGAGTCGTGCTCACGTTCCCGCACTTCATGCACGATTCGATGTTCGCCCACCGCAGCGCCCACAACCCCTGGGCGATGCTCATCCTCTCGGCCGCCGCCCTGGTGGCCAACGTGTGGGTGTTCGCTGCGCACGTGCGCACGATCGTCTCCAAGCGGCGCAACCCACTCACGCAGGAGGTCCACGCCGACGAGGCCACCTACGCCTCGTGGGTCCGCGACCTCGCGTCCGAGGAAGACAAGGAGCTCATCGCCGCGCGCCTGGGCACGACGCCCGAGAAGGCGGGCTTCACGTCGGAGAGTGGGGGTGCCAGCTTAGTCAGGTCGTAGCCACGCTCAGCCTCATCAGCCCACGCCTGAATCTGCTCATCGCTGACAGGATTATCGCGAATGAGACGATCACTCATATGACACCTCCCCTAGCTTGGCACGGCGAGAACGATCAAGACGGAGGGTGAACGGCTTCGCACCAACACCGACGCTAATCGGGCGGCCAGCCACAGACGAACCGAGATGCCTCCCATCGTAAGGAACACCATTCTCAGCCTCGTTCCCCCAACGCTCCAGATCCTCATCAGTGAACGTCGCACCATCAGCTGACGTATACGTCGCCATCGTTACCTCCTTAAACCAACCTCTGCGAGCACCGCTCGCGTTACCAGCGAAGCCACTCATTCACACACATACCAGTGTATGTACGAAATAGGTCTCCAGGGAACGGGACTCCCATGACATCTCTGCCCGCACGGGCGCAACACACGCGAGGGGCCGCGCACGAGAAAACGTGCGCGGCCCCTCATCTCTCAACCGGGGAAGGATCCCCGGCCTCGTGAGGCTTACTCCTGGAGGCGGCCCTCGTCGTCGAACACGTAGCGCGTGCCGTCGATCCAGCGCACCCCGGTCACCATCGCCCCGGAGGAGGAGAGGTAGAACCAGGAACCACCGTCCTTCAGCCAGCCGGTGCTCATGGCACCGGAGGGGGCGAAGTGGTACCAGGAGGACCCGATGCGCGCCCAGCCCGTGGCCATCGCGCCGGAGTCAGCCAGGTAGTACCAGGTGGAGCCGTCGCGCATCCAGCCCGTGTGCATGGCACCCGAGGACCCCAGGTAGTACCAGGTGTCGCGCACCTTGGTCCATCCGATGGCCATCTCGCCGCTGATGGGGTCCAGGTAGTACCAGGTGCCACGCACGCTCACCCAGCCCGAGGCCTGGCCGCCGGAAGGCCCGTAGTAGAACCAGTGGCCGCCCTCGCTGACCCAGCCGGTCACCATGTAGCCGCGGGCATCGAAGCGGTAGATCGCCCCGTCGATGCGCAGCTGCGTCGAGGTCGGGTAGGTGCCGTCCTCGTAGCGCCACCACCAGCCGAGGACGCCGGACACCCAGCGACCCGAGCGGGCCTCGTCGGGGCCGACCTGGTCGGGGCTGACGGTGAAGGGAACCTGGAGCGTCGCGTCGTCGTCGGCTCGTGCGTCGTTGTTGCGGCCCATGGCCTCGACCGTGACCGTCGCGGCACCCGCGAAGCGTCCCGTGCCCCTCGGGTGGGACACGTCCACGCCGTCGGCCTGCAGCGTCACCGAGTTACCCTCGAAGGCTCCATTGCCCACGCCGGTCGCGACTTCGCGCTCACCGACGAGGAGGCGCGCGGAGGTCACCGGACCGGTGACGGTCACGCGGATGGAGACGCGCCCTGCGACGCTCTCCCCCGCCAGCGGCTGCCACGTGGTGCCATCGGTGGAGTATTCGACGCTGCCGATGACGGGCTTCGCCTGATCCTTGAGAACCGCATCCAGGGCGTTGGGCAGGCCCGCGCCCCGGTACTCGCGGCCCTCGACGGGTTTGAGGCGATCCCAGTTCGCCGGATCCCCCGCCTGCTTCTTGGCCAGGGCGATGATCTGCTCGGCGTTCATCTCCGGGTGGACCTGGCGCAGCGTCGCAATGACGGCGGCCGCCAGGGGCGAGGCCTGCGACGTGCCGTACAGGTTGCCGTAAGCCTTGCCGTACCAGCTCGTCAGCGGCGCGTAGATCTTCGCGCCGGGGGCCGCGAAGTCGATGCTGGTGGCACCCCAGTTCGACCAGGACGCCGGCTCAAGCACGCCGGTCGCGGGGTCGGCGCCCTCGGGCAGCTGCAGAGCGGACACGGAGAGCGTGCCGCGCAGCTTCGGCGGCATGTAGACGGCGCCCGTCACGTCGCGCTCGTGCGCTCCCCACGTGTCGCCGGGAGCCGAGTCGTCGGTCGTGGGCAGGTTGTCCAGGTCGGTCGAGAAGTTACCGGCTGCCACCACGTTGATGACGTCCTTCGAGGTCGCGTAGTCGACCGCGCGCTGCACGGCCTCCTGGCCCGCGGCCTGCTCGGGATCGTTGGGGAGCCAGTACTTCCACGGGTCCACGTAGTACGAACCGTTGGTGACCGAGATGCCGTGCTCGGCGGCCCACACGAAGCCGCACACGATGTACTCGGGGTAGAAGAATCCGCCGTTGCGCGAGGCCACGTTGATCGCGGCGATACGCAGGGTCGGGTTCACGCCATCCACGCCCACGCCGTCGTGTTTCGCGGCGATCGAGCCGGCCACGTGCGTGCCGTGTGTCGCGTCGTCCCAGCGCCACGCGGCGGGGTCGCGGTTCGGGATACCGTTGAACGAGCAGGACACGGACTTGTCGTGGTCGACCTGTCCGACCAGGTCCGGCACGGTGTCATCGACGGACTGGTCCATGATGCCCACCGTGACGGGCGCTCGCATGATGTCCACGTCCTGCGCCTCGAGGGCGCGCAGGGCCTGGAGGTGCCATCCGTTGCCAGTCTGCGGGTCCGGGGTGAGGGCAGCGTCCTGGTCGCCCTGGTCGCCCTGGTCGCCCTGGGCCGCCTGCGCTCCCTGGGAGCGGGGCGCGGCCGCGATCGCCGCATCCGCCGCGACTCGCGTCTCGTAGGAGATGGGGACCACGGCCTCGTTACCGCCGACGGGCGCCTGACGGGTCGGGCCGATCGAGTCGTAGCTGATGCCCTCCTTCACGAGCGCCGTGCCCAGGTCGGGCGAGAAGGTGGGCGATGCCGACTGCACGAAGAACGTGCCGAACGCCGGGTACTGGGCCAGTACCATCCCACCGTGGAACGAGGCCTGGGCCGCCGCACGCTGGAACGTGGCGTTATCCGTGCCCTTGGGCAGGTTGACCGCGTAGTTGGCGGGCAGCTGATCGTTGCTGCGCGCGGGGGCGGTGATGCCGGCCTTGGCGGGGCCCGACGGCGCGGGCGTCGCGTCGGTGTCAGGCGCGGGGGCCGGGGTCACGGCGGCGTTCGGGTCACGCGAAACGGTGAAGACGGCCTCGCGGCCCGTGTCGTCATCGGCCTGGCGATCGAAGTTGATGCCGGTGGCGCTGACCTGGACGCGGGCGGTCACGGAGTCCGTGCCCTCGGGCAGCAGCACGCTGAGGTCCACGTTTTCGATCGAGGCACCCAGGGCGTCGTCGAAGTACTTGCCCGAGCCGTCGCGGTCGACCGATGCCAGGCCGGCGACGTCCATGTGCAGGTGGCTGATCGGGGCAACGGCCTCGGTGTAGAAGGTGACGGGACCGGCGGGCAGGGTCGCGCCCTGCACGTCCTTCCATTCACCCTTGCCGACCCGGTACTGCAGGGTCTGGACGGTCGGCTGGGGCTGGTCGCGGCGCATGGTGGTCAGCGCGTTGATAAAGCCGTAGCCGCGGAATTCCTTGCCATCCTCGGGCGCTTGCAGGCGCGTGTATTCCATGGCGGCCTGCTTGCGCATGAGGTCGATAATCTGCTTGCCCTGGAAGCCCGGGTGGATCGACTTGATGAGCGCAGCGATGCCCGTGATGTGGGGCGTGGCCATGGAGGTACCGCTGGTCTTGGCGTAACCGGAGGAGAAGATCGCCGTGGGCACGGTCGAGTAAATGTCCTGCCCCGGCGCGGTGAAGTCGATGCTCTTGCCGTAGTTGGAGAAGTCGGCGCGCTTGAGGTTGGCCCACTCGGGCTTGGTCTCGACGTTGGTGCGCGTGGCGGCGCTGACCTGGCTGACACCCTCGACCATGGCGGGGACCTTCACGCCGTTTTTGACGGGCCGATCCTTGATCGGGGTGTCGAGGTCGGTCGGCGATCCGCTGTCGGTCGTCACGTTGTCGTTGTCCATGCCGTCGTTGCCCGCCGAGGCGATGACGGCCAGCCCCTTGCCCTGCGCGTAGGCGATGGCGCGGGTCGCGGCTTCGAGGCCGGCGGCCTGCTCGGGGTCGCTCGGGCTCCAGTAGACCCACGGGTCCATCGAGTAGGAGTTGTTGACGATATCGACGCCGTGGCTGGCGGCCCACATGAAGCCGCAGGTCACGTACTCGGGGTACATGAGCTGCTCGCCGTTGGAAGCCTTGATGGACACGAGGGTCGCGGTCGGCGCGATGCCGTCAATGCCGATGCCGTTGTGGTTGGCAGCGATAATGCCCGCGACGTGCGTTCCGTGGAAGTAGTCGTCACGCCAAGACCCGTAGGCCTGGGAGGGGATGCCGTTGTGCCCGCAGGACACGGAACGGGAGGTGTCAACGCGGCCCACCAGGTCGGGGTGCGTGTCGTCGATGCCGGTGTCGATGACGCCGACTGTGACGGGCGCGTGCGCGATCGGCACGGCCGCGGCGTCGGTGGCGCTCATCGCCTGGGCACCCCAGTTGACGACCTCCTCGGGCTTATCAGCCTCGGTCGCGCTCTGGCCGCGCAGGGAGGACGGTCCACCCGACTGCGCTCCAGACTGGGCCGGGCTCGCCTCGCCCGACTGCGGGGCTGGCTGCGGGGCTGGCTGGGGGTCCGAAGCCGCCTGGCGCTCGCCCTCGGGGACGGCGGCCACGCGCGTCGGACCCACAGAGTGCACGAAAATTCCGGCCTTCGCCAGGGCCTCGGCCAGGTCCGGGGCGAACGAGGCCGACTCGCTTTGAGCGAAGAACGTCCCCAGCTCCGGGTAGGAGGCCAGCGTGACGCCCCCGGCGGATGCAATCAGCGAGGTCGCGCGCGCGAGGTCCTCGGCACTGGCCTGCGGGCTAAGGTTGATGGCGTAGTTCATCAGGCCGGCGCTGGCGCGGGCGGGCGCGATGAGGCCGGTGTGATCGTCGGCCCGGGTGGGTGGGGCGGTCGCCGTAGCCACGCCCATGGACAGGGTGAGGGCGGCGACGAGCCCGATGCGTGCAACATTGCGGCGCATGGTTCCTCGACTTTCAGTTGTGGGTCTGGCGAGTACGACAATGTACCCATCAGAACTATCATGCTTTAGTTTGTCACTCGCCACAATTTAGCGTCGCTTAAATTGGTCAACACCTGGCCAGAGGCAAGAATCTCAACTAACCACTCCCCTGCCCACTGATATGCGCCCATCATGACAGCAAGGCGGGGCCGCGCACCCTCAGGTGTGCGGCCCCGCCTTGACAAGGAGCCTCGGACACCTACCGCATGCGACCGTCCGGACCGAAGGTATAGGTCGTACCGTCCACCTGCTGGGTGCCGGTGACCATCGCACCGGACGCGTCCAGGTAGTACCAGGAGCCGCCGTCGTTCACCCAGCCAATTGCCATCGCACCGGAGGGCGTGAGGTAGTACCAGGCACCGCCCACGTAGGCCCAGCCGGTCGCCAT
>NZ_JVOJ01000037.1:63662-75866 GCF_001064145.1 Sanguibacter keddieii | reverse complement strand
GCACCCGAAGCGTTCAGGTAGTACCAGGCACCGCCCACGTAGGCCCAGCCCGTGGCCATCGCACCCGTGGCGGGATCCAGGTAGTACCAAGAGCCGTCCACGTTGGCCCAGCCCGACGCCTGGGCCCCCGAGGCCTCGTGGTAGAACCACCGGCCGCCGTCGAGCACCCATCCGGTCACCATGTAGCCACGCGCGTCGAAACGGTACGTAGCCCCGCCAATCTGAGCCGCTTCCGAGGCCGGGTAGGTTCCGTCCTCGTATCGGTACCACCAGCCGGTGGCGTCCTTGATCCACGCGCCGGCCTTGGCCTCGTCGACCTGTTCCCGTCCATCCGTCACCGCGTCGAGCGCGTCGAGGAAGCCGTAGCCGCGGTACTCCTTGCCGTCGATCGGCGCGTTAAGGCGTCCGTAGTTGGCCTCCGCCTGCTGCTTCATCAGGTCGATGACCTGCGCACCCGTCAGCTCGGGGTGCACCGACTTGATGAGGGCCGCGATGCCCGACACGTGCGGCGTCGCCATGGACGTGCCGTCGGCGACCGCGTAACCGCTCGGATAGAACAGCAGGGGAACCGTGGAGTAAATCTGGTCGCCCGGGGCGGCGAAATCGATCGTGTTGCCGTAGTTGGAGAACTCGGCGCGACCCAGGGACAGTCCCGGCTTCACGTTGTACGCCTGACCGACCGCGCTCACCTGTGCAACACCATCCAGCATGGAAGGAACGCGGATACCGCCTTCCACCGCGCGATTCTTCGTCGGCGTGGGAACGTCCGTCGGGGACCCGTTGTCGATCGTCGGGTTGTCGATATCCACGCCCTCGTTGCCGGCCGCCGCGATGACGGCCAGCCCCTTGTCCTGCGCGTACTTGATCGACCGCGTGGCCGCCTCGAGGCCCGCAGCCTGCTCAGGGTCAGTCGGGCTCCAATAGACCCACGGGTCCATCGAGTAGGAGTTATTCACGACATCCACCCCGTGGCTCGCCGCCCACATGAACGCACACGTCACGTACTCTGGGTAGATGAGGCGGTTGTCGTTGGTCGCCTCAATGGCGACGATGGTCGCCTCGGGGGCGATGCCGTCGATGCCAATGTCGTTGTGGTTGGCAGCAATAATGCCCGCGACGTGCGTGCCGTGGTAGAACTCGTCGCGCCACCCGTAGAAGTCCTGCGTCGCAACGCCGTTCACCGAGCATTTCACGGAACGCGACGTATCGACGCGCCCCTCCAGGTCGGGATGCGTGTCCTCAACGCCGGAATCGACAACCGCGACGGTCACGGGGGCGCGCCTGACGTTGACGGCCTCGGCCTCGCGCGCATGCATGGCGACGGCACCCCAGTTGAAGATCTTCTCGTTCGCCCCAGCGGTGGCGGCGCTCGCGGTCTCATCACGCATGGAGTTCAGGCCGCCCGCCGCGCCGGACTGCGGGGCGTCGTCCTTCTTGTCCGTGGGCAGCTCGACCCGCTCGTAGTAGAGGACGGGGGCCACGCGGGTCGGGCCGATCGAGTGGATGGGAATGCCAGCCGCTCGCAGGGCGGCTGCCAGATCGGGTGCGAACGAGGGCGTCGCGCTCTGCGCGAAGAAGGTACCGATCTCCGGGTACGAGGCCAGGGCGGCACCACCGGCACCCGGGACGAGGGCGAGGGCCCGCTGGAGGTCCTCGGGGTTCGCGCCCGCGAGGTTGATCGCGTAGTTCATCTCGTCGGTGTCGGCGCGAGTGGCGGAGACAAGTCCAGGTTCCTCGGCTCGGGCGGAAGGTGCGTTCACCGCGGCCACGCCCATGGACAGGGCGAGAGCGGCGACGACGCCGATGCGTGCGACAGTGCGGCGCATGTTTCCTCGACTTTCGATTGTCACTGTCAGGATTTCGGCTGCATGTACAGCTGCGCCCATCATCCTAGAGTTTGTCAGTAACAACAAAACCTAGGCTTACCTAAGCTCATTCCTAAGATCGCTCCTCAGGATCACTCCCGCCCCTCAATCTCGCACATAATTTCCCCTGGTCAGAATTCGCGTGCACCCACAAACGTTGCAATTCCAACACCACAATTTCAAAATCTAAAATAGTAAAATGAGAATTACGTGCGACATTGCTCGGGAAGCACCGCACAGACAGCACGGGATTGGCTTCACAGAGGCTTGAGCACCAAGACTTGATCGGGCCACACCGAAAACGCAGGGCACACAAAACGGGGAGCACCCGTAGGCACTCCCCGTCTGCTCTGTTTGTTGCAACCCGACGTTTACTCCAGGCCAGCGTCGAGGGCCAGCAGGTGGTCGACCGTCTGCGGACGGATGAACCAGCGGGCGGATCCATCCTCGACGCCGAGCACGCCCGGCTTCGTCAGCATGTTGTAGTTCGAGGCCATCGAGTAGCCGTACGCGCCGACGGCGGGAACGGCCAGCAGGTCGCCGCCCGCAATGTCGGCCGGCAGGTCGATGTCGCGGATGATGATGTCGCCGCTCTCGCAGTGCTTGCCGACGATGCGGCAGCGTGCCAGAGACGAGGCCTGCGCGGGGTCGCGGTTCGCGAGCGTCGCCGTGTAGGCCGCGTCGTAGAGGACCGGACGGATGTTATCCGACATGCCGCCGTCGATCGCCACGTAGCGACGCACTCCCCCGTCTTCTAGGGAAATGTCCTTGACGACGCCGACGCGGTAGAGCATGACCATCGACGGGCCAGCAATCGAGCGGCCCGGCTCGACGGACACGTGCGGGATCGGCAAACCATGATGGGCGCAGCGCTCACCCACCACGGTCGCAAGAGCGCGGGCGACCTCGACCGGGGAGGTCGGGACCGGATCCTGGCCCGTGTAGGCGATGCCGACGCCGCCACCCAGGTCAATCGCGGGAACGTCCAGACCCAGCTCGGCCATGAGGAGCGCCGCGAAATCGATGACGATGCGGGCGGCCTCGACGAAGGCCTCGGTCCCAAAGATTTGGGAGCCGATGTGGCTGTGCAGCCCGCGGAAGTCCAGGTGCACCGCATCCTTGATCGCAGCCACGGCCTCGTACGCCTGGCCGGTGGCCAGGGACAGGCCGAACTTCTGGTCCTCGTGGGCGGTCGCGATGTACTCGTTGCCGCCCGCGTGGATGCCGGACTTCAGGCGCACCATGACGGGCGCGACGACGCCGAGGTCAGCGGCGATGCGCTCGATCTGGTGAACCTCGTCCATCGAGTCGATGAAGATGCGGTGGATGCCGGCCTCGAGGGCGAGGCGGATCTCCGCGTCCGACTTGTTGTTGCCGTGCAGGCCGATACGCTCGGGGTCCACGCCGGCGCGCAGGGCGAGGCTCAGTTCTCCGAGCGAGGCGGTGTCGATACCCAGGCCCTCGGCCGCGACGAGGCGCGCGACGTCGGCGCTCAGGAAGGCCTTGCCGGCGTAGAAGGCGTCGCCGCCGCTCATGCCGTAGCCGTCCCAGAACTCCTCGGCCATCGCGCTGGCCCACACGCGGGCACGGCCGCGCATGGCCTCGACGTCGAGCACGAAGGTGGGCGTGCCGAAGTCGGCGGCGACGCTGGTCAGGTCGACGCCCCCCACGCGCAGCACGCCGTCCTCCCGGCTCGCGCTCCACGGCCACAGGTCGGGGCGCTCATCGGGGGTCGGGCAGGTGAGGGTACCGACGCTTGCCGTCTCGCTCACCGAGTCACATCCTCTCGGGGGCGCTCACACCGAGGAGGCCGAGGCCGGTGCGCAGCACCTGGGTGACCGCGTCGTTGAGCCAGAGGCGGGCGATGTGGCCGGGCTCGACCGGGTCGTCGCCGCGAGGCGTCACGCGGCACTGACCGTACCAGGCATGGTAGGTGGCAGCCAGGGACTCGAGGTAGCGGGCGATGCGGTGCGGCTCGCGCAGCTCGGTCGCCTGCGCAACCTGCGCGGGGAACTGGGCGAGGGCGGCCAGCAGGGCCTCGTCCGCCTCGGAGTCGAGGGCGGCTGGGTCGAAGCCGGCGTCGCGGGTGACGCCATGTTCGGCAGCGTTGCGGGCGACGTTGCAGGTGCGCACGTGCGCGTACTGCACGTAGTAGACCGGGTTGTCGTTGGAGTGCTGCGAGAGCAGGTCCAGGTCGATGTCGACCTGGGTGTCCATCGACACGCGCACGAGGGCATAGCGCGCGGCATCCACGCCCACGGCATCGACGAGGTCGTCGAGGGTGACGATCGTGCCGGCGCGCTTGGACATACGCACGGGCTCGCCGTCCTTCACGAGGTTGACGAGCTGGCCAATGAGGATCTGCAGGTTCTCGCCCGGCTTGTCGCCGAAGGCGGCGCACATGGCCATCATGCGGCCGATGTAGCCGTGGTGGTCGGCGCCCAGCAGGTAGATGGCCGCGTCCGCGCCGCGCTCACGCTTGTTGAGGTAGTAGGCGACATCGCCCGCGAAGTACGCCGCCTGGCCGTCCGACTTGATGAGGACGCGGTCCTTGTCGTCGCCGTAGGTGGTCGTGCGCAGCCACACAGCGCCACCCTCGTCGAAGATCTCGCCGCGCTCACGCAGGCGCTCGATCGCCGCGGCGACCGCTCCGGAGGTGTGCAGGGACTCCTCGTGGAAGAACACATCGAAGTCGGCGCGGAAAGAGTGCAGGCGCTCCTTAATCTCAGCGAACATCAGCTCGACGCCGCGAGCGCGGAAGACCTCAATGGCCTCTTCCTCGGGCAGGGTGATCGGGTCGGGCTCGCCGGCCGCACGCGCATCGGCGCGGACCTGCTCGGCGATGTCGGCGATGTACTGGCCGCCGTAGCCATCCTCGGGGACCTCGCGGCCCATCGCGCGGGCGTAGAGGGAGTGCGAGAAGCGGTCGATCTGCGAGCCGTGGTCGTTGAAGTAGTATTCGCGGGTCACGGCGGCACCGGAAGCGGCCATGAGGCGAGCCAGGGAGTCGCCGACCGCAGCCCAGCGGGCGCCACCCAGGTGCACGGGGCCGGTCGGGTTCGCGGACACGTACTCGAGGTTGATCGAGCGGCCCGAGAGGGTCTCGTTGCGGCCGTACGCGACGCCGGCCTCGACGATGGTGCGAGCGAGCTCGCCGGCCGCACCCGCACCCAGGCGGATGTTGATGAAGCCGGGGCCAGCGACCTCGACGGAGTCGATGCCGTCTGCGGCGGCCAGGTCGTCGGCGAGGATCTGCGCGAACTCGCGCGGCACCATGCCGGCCTTCTTCCCGAGCTGCATCGCGACGTTGGTCGCCCAGTCGCCATGCTCGCGCACGCGCGGGCGCTCCACGGTCACGGGGTCGGGGACCAGCGAAGGGTCGATCGAAATGCGACCGGCGGCAGCAGCGTCCAGCAGAGTCGCGCGGATGAGAGTAGCAAGTTCTTCAGGAGTCACCCCTTTAGACTACGGGGTTTCTGCTCCTATCCGCGAACTCTCCCCGGGTCCGTGAATGAAAACCTGGCCACATGAGGCGCGCCTGGGTGGCTTTCGTCCCGCCGTGAGGGACGCGAGGCGAGTAATATTTCGGGTAGCCGAATATTTTTCTACCTATAGTGAGGATTCCCGTGACCAGCACGGACACCGCGCAGCACCACAAGCTCATCCCCCTCCTCGGCCCCGCCTTCGTCGCGGCCGTGGCCTACGTCGACCCTGGAAACGTCGCCGCCAACATCACGGCGGGCGCGCGCTACGGGTACCTGCTCGTGTGGGTCCTGGTGGCCTCGAACATCTTCGCGATGGTCATCCAGTACCTCTCCGCCAAGCTCGGCCTCGTCACCGGTCGATCCCTGCCCGCCCTCCTGGGTGATCGCATGCCCAAGCCCGGACGCATCGCCTTTTGGATCCAAGCGGAGATCGTGGCCGCCGCGACCGACCTCGCCGAAGTCATCGGCGGCGCGCTCGCCCTCCACCTCCTCTTCGGGATCTCACTGCTGTGGGGCGGCGTCATCATCGGTGCCGTGTCCATGGCGCTTCTCGTCGTCCAAGGCGAAGGCAAACAGCGCCAGTTCGAAACAATCATCGTCGGCCTGCTGGTCATCATCACGCTTGGCTTCCTCGCGGGCCTCTTTGTCGCACCCCCCAGCCCCTCAGGCATGCTCGGCGGGCTCCTCCCCCGTTTCCAGGGCACCGACTCGGTCCTCGTGGCCGCGTCCATGCTGGGCGCAACCGTCATGCCGCACGCGGTCTACCTGCATTCCTCCCTCGTCAACGACCACGAGGCCGACGAGCTCGGCCCCTCCACCGGCGACGCCCACCACTCCTCCGGACACCTCACGCGCCTGCTGCGCGCGACCCGCATCGACATCTACTGGGCACTGGGCATCGCGGGTCTGGTGAACATCGGCCTGCTGCTCCTGGCGGCCGCGGCGCTGGCCGGCCAGAGCGGCACCGACACGATCGAGGGCGCGCACGCCGCGATCTCCTCCACGCTCGGACCGATCGTCGGCACGGTGTTTGCGGTGGGTCTCCTCGCCTCGGGCCTGGCCTCCACGTCGGTGGGTGCCTACGCGGGAAGCGAGATCATGAACGGCCTGCTCCATATCCGCGTGCCGATCCTGGTGCGCCGCCTCATCTCGCTGATCCCCGCGCTCATCATCCTGGGCGCGGGGGCCGAACCCACGTGGGCGCTCGTCGTCTCGCAGGTCGCCCTGTCCTTCGGCATCCCCTTCGCGATCATCCCCCTCATGCGCCTGACCGCCTCGCCCGAGGTCATGGGCGATTACGCGAACAATCGTCCCCTGCGCGTGACGGGTTTCCTCATCGCGGCCGTCATCGTCGCGCTCAACCTGTTCCTGGTGTACCTCACCCTCACCGGCCAGGGCTAGGCGCCACGCTCACCCCACAGTCGCACGTAATTTGGTTCACCTTAGTTTTCATAGGCAGCCAGAAAACCGCGAAATTCCGCCACTTAGATTTCAAAATCTGAAACACACACCGGGGAATTACGTGCGAGATTGTGGAGGAACCACGAGGCTGGGGCCAATCGCAGCCAGAGAACGAGGCCCAGGGCTGGGAAGCGGAAGTGAGGCACACAAAACGGGGCCGGTGGTCATTCACCGGCCCCGCCACGTGAGTCTGCGCGTCACTCAGGCACGCACGGAATGCTCGTAAGCGGCCATCAGGTCGATGCGACGCTGGTGGCGTTCATCCCCGCTGAAGGCAGTCTCGAGGAAAGTAACGATGAGAGCCAAGACATCTTCCTCGCTGTGCTGACGAGCACCGACCGCCATCATGTTTGCGTCGTTATGCTCACGAGCTAGACGAGCGGTAGCATCCGACCACACGAGGGCGGCGCGCACACCTTGCACACAATTCGCAGCCATCTGTTCACCGTTACCCGATCCGCCAATAACGACGCCGAGGCTACCGGGTTCATCCACAACGGCCTGCGCTGCCTCAATGCAGAACGGCGGGTAGTCGTCGAGGGAGTCGTACACGTGTGCGCCGTGGTCGACGACGTCATAGCCTTTCTCGCGCAGATCAGCGACGATCTTTTCCTTGAGCTCAAAACCGGCGTGATCAGTGGCAATATGGACGCGCATGGAATCCTCCTGAGGGGTTCTCGAACAAGCAACGCCCACTAGTATGGCACACCTCACCGTCACGCGCGGGCGTTTGAAGCCTGCTAAACTGGCGGAGCTGCCCCGATAGCTCAGCGGATAGAGCGCTTGCCTCCGGTGCAAGAGGTCGCAGGTTCGAGTCCTGTTCGGGGTGCCACTCATATCCAGGCCGCTCACAATGCCCGCCAGTGGCCGACGGATCCCCGCGCGCGAACGCGCCCCGGCCTCGTCGATGAGGCCACCCCCACCTCGGACAATGCCCGCACGCCCGCGCACACGACATAAAATAAAGGGCGTCTCTATCGCCTACCAAGGAATGGCCAATGACCTACCCGTGGTGGAGTCTGCTCCCCTTCGTCGCGATGCTCGCATGTATCGCCCTTCTGCCTATCATCCCGAAGACCTCGCACTGGTGGGAAAAGGAATGCTCCCAGCTCTCCGTCGCGCTCGCTCTTGGCGTGCCGACAACGGTCTGGATGTTCATGAGGGCGGGAACCGGCCCGCTCATCGCCACGGGCGTGGAGTACGTGCAGTTCATCGCGCTGCTCTTCGCACTGTTCGTAGTCTCCGGCGGCATTCACCTGGCCGGTGACATCAAGGCGACGCCGCGCAACAACACGATCTTCCTGGCGATCGGCGGCCTGCTGGC
Source organism: Sanguibacter keddieii (assembly GCF_001064145.1). Taxonomy (GTDB): domain Bacteria; phylum Actinomycetota; class Actinomycetes; order Actinomycetales; family Actinomycetaceae; genus Pauljensenia. The sequence goes on along the minus strand of NZ_JVOJ01000037.1, from coordinate 67,731 downwards.
ATCATTCATCGGGACGACGGGCGCGGCCATGCTGCTGATTCGCCCGCTCCTGGAGACCAACAAGGAACGTAAGCACCGTGTGCACACGGTCCTGTTCACGATCTTCATCGTGGCGAACTGTGGCGGCATACTGACTCCGCTCGGCGACCCGCCGCTGTTCCTCGGCTACCTGCACGGCGTGCCCTTCACGTGGACGTTCGCACTGTGGAAGGAGTGGCTGTTTACTCTGGCGCTGCTGCTCCTCACCTACTACTCGATTGACCGCGTGCGCTACGCGTCCGAGGACACCGCCTCCATCGAGGCCGACGACCGCGATGTGCAGCCCCTGCGCCTGCACGGCACAATCAACCTGGCGTTCTTCGCGATCATCATCCTGTCGGTCGCTTTCGCTCCGTCCTGGGACGGCGAGGCGCTGGCCGAGGGCCACGTGCACTCGTGGACCGGTTTTGTTCCGTGGCGCGAGATCATCATGTTCACGGTCGCGGGCCTGTCCTACAAGCTCTCGGACAAGAAGGTGCGCTTCGAGGAGAACGCGTTCACGTGGGCTCCGATCATGGAGGTCGCGACCCTGTTCATCGGCATCTTCTCGACGATGGCGCCGGCGCTGCGCTACCTGGAGCAGATCGCCCCGTCGCTGCCGCTGACCCGCATGACGTACTTCGTGTTCACGGGCGGCCTGTCCTCGGTCCTGGATAACGCTCCGACGTACATGACGTTCTTCGAGATGGCGAAGGCGTCCGGCGGCGAGGGCACCCTGGTCGCGGGCGTGCCCGAGTACTACCTGATCCCGATTTCGCTGGGCGCCGTGTTCTGTGGCGCTATCACATACATCGGCAACGGCCCGAACTTCATGGTCAAGTCTGTTGCCGAGTCCGACGGCGTGCCCATGCCGTCGTTCGGCCGCTACATCGGCTACGCGTTCACGCTCCTGGTGCCGGTCCTGGCTGCCATGGCGATGATCTTCGTGGGCGAGTCCTGGCTGGTTCGAGGCCTGGGCATCGCCCTGGCCGCCGGCCTGGTATTCCTGTCGCTCGTGCGCATCCGCCGCGCGGGCCTGGACGAGGCCGTGGCCGACTTCAGCGGCAACGAGTGAGCCAGCAGTCCTGACGGACGCGTCGAGGGGGGCGGAGCCAAGCGGCTCCGCCCCCCTCGTTTTGCTATGCCGACGGCACAGATGGGATGTCTTACCCGGCGAGTAGCGCCATGATCAGAGCCCACAGTACGCTGCGCGGCGGAACGTCCAGGGTAGGCGCGTCCTGCCCCTGCATATCGGCGAGCGCATCCGGATCTAGGGGCGCATGGATGAGCGCATGCAGATGATCGGTCACGAAGCACTCGACGTGCCCCATCTCCTTCCACCCGTCAGGGGTGTTATCTTCGCGCACGCACTGAACAAAACTCCACCGCTTGTACCCGCAGTCCTGCGAAAAAAGAGAGTTACTGGGCCCATGAGCAGCCACATCGACCAGAACTGCTTGTGCCTCCTCAAGGTCCAAGGCGCGCACCGCCTGCAAGAACTCAGCAGGAATGAAGGGCGGACCGTCAACGACGCTTGCCCCGGCCGTCAGGAGGTTCTCCATGGCGAGAATATGGGGGACTTCGCAGTAATCGACCTGCATAAAGTGCACGCCGTCCACTTCGGTACGCATGGCGACTGAGCGCGGCTGGGAAGGCCAGATCCTCACTTCACGGACACCCACATCTTCCTGAGGAGAGACGACCCGGACGGTAATGCGTGAGTCGACAGTGCGCGCGGGACCCAGGATCACCTCGGCGTCACCGGTGAGCCCGTTAATGCCTGCAAGGCCAGCGCCGACAAGTCCACTGGCAAGCACCGCGCTCGACATGCGGCTGGATCCCGCTTCGATGCCGATGAGATCAATGAGCGCGTCCGCCTGCTCAACAGAAACGACAAGTTCTTCAGGAGACATGGGAGTGCTCTCTTCGACGGTCACGATGCCACCTCCAGCGTGGGTGCCATTTCCATGAAGCTGTCAATAACTGTCGCAAATTCAGCGCTTGGGCATGTGCATGTTGCAGTCCATAGAACGCGCCGAGAGGAAGCATCGCCTTCATTCGCGTCGTCAGTAAGCCACGCCAGCTGCGTGACAGTCAGCGACATCTCGTCAAGAATGTACACGCCCGTTCGGAGGCGTGCGTTCGCAGGAGTCAACGGCCACTCGAAGTCATCGATGAGAAGGAAACCGGGGAAAAGCTCCACTAAACGCTGAGCACTATCGGCGAAGATGTGTTCATCATCATCTTCAACGAGGACATCCTCATCGGTGACAACCAGGTTCGGAACATAGGCACCCCAACTGCCGGTTGCGATCGCGATTAAGCGGATCTTCTCGCTGTCCGCGAATGTCCCGAGCGCACGACGTTCTTCCTCCGACAGTTGCCTCCAACCGGAAGCCAAACGGATTATTATATTCTTGTTCATAAGACTCTCTTCTCCGCCGAAAACGCAATTCTGCGCGAATTGTATCACTCCACCTATCTCATACAGCAGCCCTAACCAAGCCACTCAGCAACCGAGTCGACAACGTTATCATTGAACCAATCACCAAACTTCTCACCCGTTTGAGCACCCTTCAAGGACCCATACACTCCACCAACGACTCCGCCCACGAGCACTCCTCCCGCTCCGAGTTCCCCTCCACCAGCAGCTCCTAGAGCTGCCCCTAACTCTCCACCTATGAGAGAACCGCCTGCACTTGTAGCACCCGAAAACGCAGCCCGAACAAGCTTATGGCCAACACCCCAGTCGCGATGCTTGACGCTATCGATCTCGTAGCTGTCATGGGCAGCACCCAGACCATCCAAAACAGAGCCAACAATGGCGAAGCGCCTGGATCCATATTCAAGAACCGGAACCACCTTTGAAAGCCCCCACGGAAGCTTCGCATGGGCCCCCTTTGGCTGCCATTCCCAATTCTCAAAATCTCCCCGAGCTGTCAAGCGTTCAAACCAGTTACGTGAGGCCAGGTCACCCGGCTCAACATACTTTCCATGGTATGTTTGCATATAAAAGGCAGTTGCTGCAGAAGCTCCTAGGCCCTTCAGCCCCTCAACATAACTCAAGCCATTAAGCCAAGGATGAAGCGAGTCCGGAACAAATTGACTTTTAAAAGCATCAAAAACAGGTGCAATAATCTGCTCATATGTATCAATCTCAAGCTTATTCAACTCCAAGAAAAAAACATATTCCGCACGGTCCACCTTTTCCTTTTGAATTTCCGCCCGATGGCGCAATTCAACAAAAGCGTCGACCAGTTCGTCGTATCTGTCAGGCGGAAGTTCGACGGATCCGAAGCCATCTGCATACGAAGCGATCATTCCCGACGCGGCACCATCACTGGCGATATACCCATATTCTTTCTGAGCAGCGTCTACCCACCAACTAAGATCTTCTGAAGCACTTTTCAATGAATCGAAAATTTTTGCCAGCCCATCAGCAACCTGCGATACATTTTCCAGATCTTCACCACACTCGTGCAACAGCTGAGCCGTCTGCTGGGCAACAATACTATGAGCGCGCATTGCATCATCGTCGGCACGCCTCATGATTCCTGCCGCATTTTGACACGCGGTTACAAATGCATTGATGGAAGAAACATCAAAATCGCACTCCATTGTAAAATTCAGTACAGCCCAAGGTGACGGCCCTGCAGTCATCAGAATCCCTTACCCTCTCGATATTTATCAACCGCCCTCAGATCCTCCAAAGCCTCATCATCAGAACCAGCAAATGCCTCCGACGCTCCGGAGAGTCCTTTCCCAATCGCAACTGAACAATATGACAAAGTTTCGATGACAGCGTTGACACGAACGAGTTTTTCCGCAAGAGTGCCTTGGTTTTGCCCAAAGCCGCTCGGAATCTCAACTGTGTTGGCTGCAAGACTCTGACTGGCACCTTCCAGGATCCTAATTCCCTGCGAAACCTCGTCCGCGTCCCATTTGATCCAATCGGACATCTAATGCTCCTCACAACACAGTAAGTGATAACGCTCCAAAGTATCGCACGCCCAGCGAGAAAGTCAAACCAATAGGTTAATAGAATGGCGGG
>NZ_JVOJ01000037.1:61707-63562 GCF_001064145.1 Sanguibacter keddieii | reverse complement strand
CCCGCCAATTCAAGCAATAACCTCAGTCCCTGGGCCCCGAAACAGAACCGGGAGCCGGAGACTGGGCACACGAGCCGCACTACTTGGCGAGCAGCTCCATCATGAAGCCCCACAGCGCCGTGCGCGGCGGAGCATCCAGGGTGGGTGCGTTCCGCTCCCGCATGAGGGCGAGTGCGCGAGGGTCGATGGACGCGTGTATTTGCGCGTGCATGTGGTCGGTGATGAAGCACTCGACGTGCCCGGCATCCTTCCAGCCATCCGGGGTCCGTTCTTCCCGCACGCACAGCACGACGCTCCAGCGTTTATGCCAACAGTCCTGCGAGAAGTGAGAGTCCGTTGGCCCTTGAGCAGCCACATCGATCAGGGCTGACTGTGCCCTTTCCAGGTCCACGTCCCGCACCGCCTGCACGAACTCGGCGGAGATCGACGGCGGGCCGTCATGGATGGTCGGCCCGGGCTCCAGGAGGCTCTCCTCGGCCAGGATACGCGGGACATCGCAGTCATCGACCTGGGTGAAGTGTACGCCGTCAGCCTCGGTGCGCATAACGACCGAACGAGGCCGCGAGGGCCAAATCCGCGCACTGCGCACACCTAGGGTCTGCCTCGGGGAGACGACGCGGATCGCGAGACGATAGTCGACCGTGCTCGCGGGTCCCAGGAGCGCCTCGGCATCACCGGTGAGGCCGGTGGAGTCGGCGAGGCCAGCGCTCATGAGTCCACTGACGGGTATCGCGCTCGATAGAGCATTGGCCCATTCAGTCGTGCCGATGAGGTCGATAAGCGCAGTCGCCTGTTCGGGGGAAACAACGAGCTCCTCCGGCGACGAGGCCGTGGCTCCTTCGACGGTCACGATTCCACCTCCAGTGTGCGTGCCATTGTCATGAAGTCCTCGATAATTGACGGACAGGCGAGGCTCGGACACGTGCATGTCGCCGCCCACAAGAATCGGCGGGATTCCTCGTCCTCGTCTCTGTGCCGGGTGAGCCACACGAGCTGCGAGACGGTCATCGAGGTGTCGTTAAGGGTGTACACACCCGTGACCAATCGGGTACGCGCGGTGGGATACGGCGCGACGGTGTCATCAATGAGGCGGCATCCCGGGTGCGGCTCAGCTAGTCGACCAGCGCTGCCGTCAAGGATTTCCTTGTCCCCTTTGCCGCTGATGACCTCAGTTTCAGTGATGACAATGTTCGGTACGTACCCCTCTGTTGCCTCTCCGACGGCAATGAAGCGAATACTCTCATCCTGGCCGAGATTCCCGAGCTCGCTGCGTTCCTCCGTCGACAGCTGCCTCCAACCGGAGGCCACACGCATCGTCACGCCTGTGCCCATATGACGATCGACGCCGCCAGAATCGCGGGTCTGAGAGGACTTCTTCCCGGCCTTCCCGTCCTCTAAGAGGTCGTGCCTCTTGGCATATTGCCAGTCAGCGTAGAAACGATCAGGGAATTTGATGGGCAGGAAAGCGCTGACACCTGGCACCATGAGACACATCAGCAGAAGAGCCATGCAGAACAGGAACCATTCGGGAGCGCCCATTGCCTCGGCCAACTTCGCGATTCCAAACAGGACCATCAAGACAGAGAAAAGAGGCAGGCACACCGCCTCGACGTTTCGCCAGAACCAGCCTTTTCTCGACCCGCGACGCAGCGCATCGGCGAACTGGTTGTCGACAAACATACTCGCGTACCAGACACCAAATCCCACTACTCCAAATACGAGAGGCCCCACAACAGTCATGATTGAATCTCTCACGATACGCTCCTAACGCCAAGTCTCGGCGATCCAGCAGCAACACGCCAGAGTATTGCACGGCCAACAATAGAGCCAACGCTTCAAGGACACAAAAAGGCGG
>NZ_JVOJ01000037.1:0-61607 GCF_001064145.1 Sanguibacter keddieii | reverse complement strand
CCCGCCATTTCAAGCAATAACCTCAGTCCCTGGGGCCCGAGGCAGCGCCGGGGGCCGGGGGCTGGGTCCACAGGCCTCGCTGGTCCAGGAAGTCGCGCAGGAAGACGGGGCGGTCGGTGATGATGCCGTCGACGCCGACCTCGAGGAGGCGCAGCACGTCGGCCACCGTGTTGATGGTCCACACGTGGACGGCCAGGCCCAGGGTGTGGGCGGTGGCCACGAAGCGCTCATCGACGACGCGGATCGGGCCCTGGTGCATGGGCACCTGCGCGGCGATGGCGCCCTGGCGCGGGCCGGGCACGTGCCACCAAGCTGGGTTCGTGGCGCACTTCGCGGCACCCACGAGGCGCACAACGGCCTCGGTACCCAGCGAGGTCGCGACGGCGCGCGTGGGGTCCGAGGCGGCGATGTCGCGCACGGCGCGCAGGCGAGGCTCAGAGAAGGAGGCCACGAGCACGCGGCCAGCCGCGCTGTGGTCGGCGATGACGTCGAGGAGGGGGCCTTCGACGCCCGGCTCCTTCGCGTCGATGTTGAAGTACATGTCGGGGAAGGCCTCGAGGACCTGAGCGAGCAGCGGCATCTGCTCCCCGGAGTCGCGGTGGCGTAGCTTGGACAGCTCGCGCCACGTCATCTGAGCGATCACGCCAGTACCGTCGTAGCAGCGGTCCACGGTCTCGTCGTGACAGATGACGACCTTGCCGTCGGCGGTGACGTGGGCGTCGGTCTCCACGTGGCGGATCCCGGCCTCGTACGCGTAGGCGAAGGCACTCATCGTGTTCTCAGGGGCCTCCTCGCTGCCGCCGCGGTGGGCGAAAACGATAGGTCCCTGACGCATGGTCACGGGCATCATGAGCAAGACTCCTGTCCGAGATAAACAGCTTTGTTTGTCTGCATCCACGCGTCCGGATCCACGGGGGTATCCGAGGAGTCGTGGATTTCGAAGTGCAGGTGCGGGCCCGTCGACCAGCCGTTGTTGCCGACCGCGCCGATGACCTGCCCGGCGGTGACGGTGTCGCCGACCTTCACCTTAATTTTGTTCATGTACTGGTGCAGGTAGGCGGAGTGGAAGACGGTGCCGTCAGACTTCGTGTGCTTGATCTGCACGTAGGCACCCGAGCGCGAGTTCTCCGCAACCTCCTCGACGACGCCGCCGTACACGGCCGTAATGGGCGTGTCGAGCGGGGCGGCCATGTCGATGCCCTCGTGGGCGAGGAGCTGGCCGGACACGGGCGAAATACGCATCGTGAAGGGCGAGGTGATCGTGTAAGTCCCCTCCGGCAACGGCCAGTAGATCGTGTCGGCGACAACGCGCACGTTGCGGTTGCCGTCCGCCCCGTTGCCCGACGCGCAGCCGGTGATGGACACGGGGGCCTTGGCCTTGGCGCGGGAGTTCGCGGTGAGAGTACCGTCCAGGGCGGTGGCCTGGGGCAGGGCGGAGGACACGGCCCAGCTGGGGCCGCCCATCGAGGCGCCGAAGGCTCGCGCGGGCACGGTCAGGGAGGAGTCGGATCCGACGCGTCCCGTCATGGGCACGGCGATGGTGGTCGCCGCCAGCCCCAGCACGAGGAAGGCGCGCAGCACGTAGCCGACCGGGTGAACGTTGCGACGTCGCTCTCCCACGGACGAGGCCGGGGCTTCCTCCGCGCCGTCTCGATCCGTCGCGGGATCGGGGGCGGGGGCCGAGGCCTCGTCAGTCATCGGGATCGCAGACGTCGTCGGGTTCTCCTGCTGATCGTCCGCGTCGTGGGGGCGTGCCGCGCGCAGCTGCGACCGCTTCGGCAGCGGGCACTCGGTGTCGCTCACGCTCTCCCCCTTGTCTGTGTTCGTCACGAAGTTTTGACCTCGGTCTAATGTACCTTGCGGATCGCGGCTCGTCACGGGCGCTGGAGAACGTCTCGGACTTCACCGACCAGCAGTTCGAGGATGTCCTCGAGGAAGAGGATGCCGACGACGGCACCCGCCTCGCGCACGAGGGCGCAGTGTACGCCGGTGCGCTGCATGTGACGCAGCGCGTCTTCGACCTGGTCGTCGGCGGACACGGCCTCGAGGCGTCGGATGCGCCACGGGGTGATCGGCTGCTCGCGGTCCTCGCCGGTGGCGTACAGGACGTCTTTGAGGTGCACGTAGCCGACGATGGAACCGTCGTCGCCGGCGATCGGGAAGCGCGAGTAGCCCGTGTGGGCGACCTGTTCTTCCACGTCGGCCGGGGTGGCACCCTCGGGCAGGACGATGAGCTTGTCGAGGGGGACCATCGCAGTCCCAGCCGTCTCCTCGGAGAATTCCAGGGTGCCGCTGAGTAGGCCCAGCTCGTCGGTCAGCACGCCCTTCTCCTGCGAGGCGACGACGATCGAGGCGACCTCCTCGACCGTGTAGGAGGCCGAGATTTCCGAGCGCGGCTCATAGCCGGATAGGCGCACAAACCAGTTCGCGAAGCGATCCATGGCCTCGATAATCGGGCGCAGGACGTGGCCCAGTCGCACGAGGACGGGGGCCAGGATCAGCAGCATGCGCACGGGGGCGGCGATCGAGATGTTCTTCGGGACCATCTCGCCGAAGACGACGTGGCAGAAAAGAACGACCACGAGGGCGGCGGCGAAGCCGACGACGTGACTGGTCGCCTCGGGCGCACCCAAACGTCCGAGCGGCGACTGGACGAGGTGGGCGAGCACAGGCTCGGCGACGACACCGAGCGTCGTGGACGCGACGGTCACGCCGAGCTGACAGATCGCCAGCATGAGGGAGACGTGCTGTAGCGCGTACAGCGCAGCGGCCGAGCCGCGCGCGCCCTCATCCGCGAGAGGCTCGACCTGCGAGCGGCGCGTCGAGGTGACGGCGAACTCGCCGGCGACGAAAAAAGCGTTGACGGCCAGCAGGGCCACGGTGATGGCGAGACCAACTCCCACGCTCACAGTGACACCTCCTCGTCGTCGGTCTCGGAGGCGGGCGTGATCGCCACCTGGGCGACGCGCCTGCCCTGCATCTGCGTGACCTCGATGCCGATGCCGTCCACGCTCACGCGCGATCCGACGACCGGGATCTCGCCCAGCTCGTTCATGACGAGGCCGCCGATCGTGTCGTAGGGTCCGTCCTCGGGCAGGTTGATGTCCGTGCGGCGCGCGAGCTCGTCGGGGCGCAGCGTGCCGGGAACAAGGAAGGTCCCGTCGGGGCGCGGACGGATGCCAAGGCGACGCTGGTCGTGCTCGTCGGAGACCTCGCCGACGATCTCCTCGACGACGTCCTCGAGGGTGACGATGCCGGAGACGCCGCCGTACTCGTCGACGACGACTGCCATTTGCAGGCCTTCGTCGCGCAGCTGAACCATGAGGGGTCCGATCGGCGCGGTCTCGGGAACCGAGGGCGCGTCGGTCATGAGAGACGAGGAAATCACGGGAACCTCGGCGCGACGATCGGCGGGCACGGCAACCGCGCGACGCAGGGACACTAGGCCGAGGATGTCGTCGGAGTCGTCCCCGATCACGGGGAATCGGGAGTGCCCGGTTTCGTGGGCCAGGTCGAGCACGTCCTGGGCGCTGTCGCCCTCGCTGAGGGTGTGCAGGCGGCCGCGGTCGGTCATGACGTCGGCGGCGCTCAGAGTGGACATGCGGATTGTGTTCGTGAACAGGTCCGCTGTCGAGGTGTCGAACGTGCCCTCCTCGGCTGAGTGCTCGACAAGGGCCGCCAACTCGGAGGCGGAGCGCGCCGAGGAGATCTCCTCCTGCGGCTCGATACCCATGCGGGCGAGCACCCAGTTCGCGGTGCCGCCCAGCACCCAGATGATGGGGCGAGCGATGGCGGTGAAGACCATCTGGAAGGGGACGACGCGCACGGCGGTGGCCAGGGGGTGGGCCAGGGCGAGGTTCTTGGGGACGAGCTCGCCGAAGAGCATCGAGAACACGTTGATGAACGCGGCGGCCACGAATGCCGCGATGCCGGTCGCAAGCCCCCAGGCGAGGCCGACCGATCCGAGCAGGTCCTGCAGCAGGTCCGCCAGCGCGCTCTGCGTCGTGTAGCCGAGCAGGATCGTGGTCAGCGTGATGCCCACCTGCGCGCCCGACAGCTGGGTGGACAGAGTGCGAGTGGCGCGCAGGACGGAGGCGGCCCCACGGTCCCCTTCCTCGGCCTTCTTCTCGAGGACGGCCTGGTCGACCGCAACGAGCGAGAACTCGGCGGAAACGAAGACGAAGGTTCCGGCGGTCAGGACGATGCCGAGCAGAAGCATGAGGGCGGTCGTCATCGCGTGGCCCCCTCGACGAGGCCGGTGCGCCTCGCGGGTACACGCGCGGAGGAGGGGTGAGAAAGAGCGGCGGGAAAGCCGGCAGTGTCGCAGTCCATGATGGTTACAGTCTAGCGGGCCTGTCCCGCTCCCCCAGCGCGCATTTCCACACACCGCGGCGCATGTGCCAACAATCATTCTTCAACGGACCAAAGGCCCTTGAAGTACACGCCAAAGGTGTACCAGGTTTCGTGAAGACGATCACGCGGCGGTAGAATTGCGGAGGTATGGCCGTGCAGGATTTTGCCCATGCGCGCGGCGCGACACTTACGGAGGAATACGTGCCCACTCCCACCGCTTCCCAGCCCGATCCGCAGTGGTACATCGCGAAGATGCGAGACCTCTACGAGCGCGATCCGCAGCTCTTGGATCCCTCCTGGCGTGCCTATTTCTCCACGGAGTCCGCTCCCCCGCAGCTGCGCGCCAAGCGCCCCAACATCCCCGAGGGCGCTCCCTCAACGCCCCAGCCAGCCCCGGCCTCGTCGGTCAATGTCGCACCCCCAGTTGACCACGTCGCCCCCGTGACGGTCACCCCGCCGACCCTCGACATCGAAGATGAGGGGCCCGAGGCGGCCGCCACCGAACACGCTCCCGTCATCTCCGTGACGCGTTCCGACCTGCCGCCCGCCCCGCCCGCCGCCGTCGCCGAGGCCACCAGCCCCTACACGCGCCAACAGCACGGGCGCGCGGCCTTCACGCTCTCCCAGGGCACCCCCTCGCACGACGAGCTGTACATCCTCAAGTCCGCGGCGCGCGCGACCGCCAAGCACATGGAGGCCTCGCTCTCCATCCCCACGGCCACCTCCCAGCGCCAGATCCCGGCCAAGCTCCTCATCGAAAACCGCGCCCTCATCAACGCGCACCTGGCGCGCACCGTCGGCGGCAAGGTCTCCTTCACGCACCTCATCGGCTACGCCCTGGTGGAGGCGCTGTGCGAGATGCCCGACCTCAACGTGCGCTACACGATCGAGGGCGGCAAGCCCGCCGTCGAGCAGCTCGCGCACATCGGCTTCGGCCTGGCCATCGACGTGGCCGACGCGCAGGGCAATCACTCGCTGAAGGTCCCCGTCATCCACGACGCAGACACGCTGACCTTCGCCGAGTTCGTCGACGCCTACCAGGACCTGGTGGCGCGCGCCCGCACGGCGACGCTGACCACCGCCGACTTCCAGGGCGCGTCCGTCACCCTGACCAACCCGGGCACGCTCGGTACCACCACCTCCGTGCCGCGCCTCATGGTCGGCCAGGGCCTCATCATCGGCGTGGGCGCCACCGACTACCCGGCGGAATTCCGGGGCGTCTCCCCCAAGCGCCTGGCCGCCCTCGGCATCGGCAAGACGATGTTCTTCTCCTCCACCTACGACCACCGCATCATCCAGGGCGCGGCGTCGGGCCGCCTCCTGGGTCTGGTCGACGCGAAACTGTCGGGACGCGACGGCTTCTACGAGCGCGTCTTCACGTCCCTGCACGTGCCCGCGCGCCCCTACGCGTGGGAAGCGGACTACGACTACGACCCGAACCACGAAAAGGGCAAGCCCGCGCGCATCGCGGAGCTCATCCACGCGTACCGTTCGCGCGGCCACCTCGCTGCCGACACCGACCCGCTAGCCTACCGCGTGCGTCGCCACCCCGACCTCGATATTTCCTCCTACGGCCTGAGCGTGTGGGACCTGGATCGCCCCTTCCCCACCGGCGGTTTTGGCGGCTCCGACCAGATGCTGCTGCGCGACATCCTCACGCGCCTGCACGACACCTACACGCGCACGGTCGGCATCGAGTACATGCACATCCAGGATCCCGAGCAGCGCGCGTGGGTCCAGCAGCGCATCGAGCGCCCGTACGAGGCCCCCTCCCCCGACGCGCAGCGCCACATCCTGGGCACCCTCATCCGCGCCGAGGCCTTCGAGGAGTTCCTCCAGACGAAGTTCATGGGCCAGAAGCGCTTCTCCCTCGAGGGCGGCGAGTCCCTGATCCCGCTGCTCGACCACATCCTGGCCGACTCGGCGCGCGCCGGCATCCACGAGGTCGCCATCGGCATGGCGCACCGTGGCCGCCTCAACGTGCTGGCCAACATCGCAGGCAAGTCCTACGCGCAGATCTTCGACGAGTTCGAAGGCAACTACATGCCCAACTCGGTCCAGGGATCGGGCGACGTCAAGTACCACCTGGGTACGTGGGGCGTGTACTCCCTCGACGATGGCCTGGCCACCAAGGTCTACATGGGCGCCAATCCCTCGCACCTGGAGGCCGCCGACGGCGTCCTGGAGGGCATCGTGCGCGCCAAGCAGGAGCACCTGGGAGACCCTGACCTGCCGATCATCCCGATCCTCATCCACGGCGACGCGGCCTTCATCGGCCAGGGCGTCGTCCAGGAGACCTTCAACCTCTCCCAGCTGGAGGGCTACAAGACCGGCGGCACGATCCACGTCATCGTCAACAACCAGATCGGCTTCACGACCGGCCCGACGCAGGGCCGCTCCACCGGCTACGCGACCGACCTGGCCAAGGGCCTGCAGGTCCCGATCCTGCACGTGAACGCGGACGACCCCGAGGCCGTCATCCGCTGCGCGCACCTGGCTTTCGAGTACCGCAACGCCTTCCACAAGGACGTCATCATCGACATGGTGTGCTACCGCCGCCGCGGTCACAACGAGGGCGACGACCCGTCGATGACCCAGCCGGTCATGTACTCCCTCATCGACCGCATCCCCTCCACGCGCGCCGTGTACATCCGCGGCCTCGTGGGTCGCGGCCAGCTCACCGAGGACGAGGCCCGCCAGTCGATCGCCCAGTACGAGGCGGAGCTCGGGCGCATCCTCGAGGAGACCCGCGCGGGCGGTGCCTCCTCGGTGTCCGAGATTAACCCGGGCAGCCGCACGCACGACCCGGCGCTCACCGTCGGCGTGGGCGAGGCCGGGGAGTCCCCCGACGAGGAATGGACCATGCCGGAGTCCCAGATGCCCGGCATCGGCATGATGATCGGCTGGACGTCGGCTGCCCCCGCCGAGCAGCTGCGCCGCATCGGCCACGCGCACACGCACTTCCCGGAGGGCTTCGAACCTCACCCGAAGCTGCGTCAGCTGTGCGAGCGCCGCCTCGAGATGGCGCTGGGCAACAAGCCGATCGACTGGGGTTTCGCGGAGCTCCTGGCCTTCGGCACGCTCCTCATGGAGGGCACCGGCGTGCGCCTGTCCGGCGAGGACGTGGGCCGCGCGACCTTCGTCCAGCGTCACGCGATCCTGCACGACGCGAACGACGGCCGCGAGTTCACGCCGCTGCGCTTCCTCACCGAAGACCAGGCACGCTTCGATGTGTGGAACTCACCGCTGAGCGAGTACGGCGTGCTGGCCTTCGACTACGGCTACTCGCTGGAGAGCCCCGAAACCCTGACGATCTGGGAGGCTCAGTTCGGCGACTTCGCGAACGGCGCGCAAACCGTCATCGACGAGTTCGTGTGCTCGGCCGAGCAGAAGTGGGGCCAGCGTTCCTCGCTCGTCATGCTGCTCCCCCACGGCTACGAGGGCCAGGGGCCCGACCACTCGAGCGCGCGCATCGAGCGCTACCTGCAGCTGGCCGCCCAGGACAACATGTGGATCGTCCAGCCCTCGACGCCGGCGAACTACTTCCACATGCTGCGCACGCAGGCCTACAAGCGCCCGCGCAAGCCACTCATCGCGTTCACGCCCAAGCAGCTGCTGCGCCTGTCGGCCGCGTCCTCACGCCTCGACGAGTTCACCTCGGGTGCCTTCCTGCCCGTCATCGGCGATCACACCATCACCGATCCGGCGTCGGTGACGCGCGTCCTGCTGTGCTCGGGCCGCCTGTACTACGACCTCGTCAAGGAGCGCGAGCACCGCACCGACACGTCGACGGCGATCATTCGCCTGGAGCAGCTCTACCCGCTGCCCGAGGCCGAGGTGGCCGAGACCCTGGCCCAGTACCCGAACGCGTCGGTGACGTGGGCGCAGGACGAGCCTCGCAACCAGGGCGCGTGGCCGCACCTGGCGCTCAACCTGTTCCCGTCTCTGGGACGCACGGTCCGCGTGGTCTCTCGTCCCGAGTCCGCCACGACCGCCGCGGGACGTGCCTCGCTTCACAAGGAGCAAGCAGCTACCCTTATTGCGCAGGCCTTCGAAGGCTAACGAGGGCCGGCGCTCCCACCGGGGGCGCAAGCGGCACCGGAAAGGAACACCATGCGGATCTGCTTCATCGGAGACGAGCTCGTCGCGGGCGTCGGCGACCCCCGCGGCCTGGGCTGGGTCGGCCGCGTCAACGCGCACTCCACCTTCGATCTGCCCGCCACGTTCCTGACCCTGGCCGTGCCCTCCGAGACGACGAAGCAGATGGCCGCGCGCTGGGAGGCCGAGGTCCTGCCGCGCCTGGCCGAACGCGAGCCACACGGCCTCGTCATCGGCGTGGGGCCGGGCGACGTCGCAGCAGGCATCTCGACGGCCCGCTCGCGCCTGAACCTGGCCAACATCACCGACCGAGCGACCGCGCTGGGCATCCCCAGCTTCGTGGTCGGTCCCCCGCCGCTCGCAGGCGTGGACTCCGGTTCGCTGAAGGCCCTGTCCTCCTCGTGCTCCGAAGTGTGCGCGCGCCGAGGCATCCCCTTCGTCGACTGCTACACGCCGCTCGTCGCGCACGACCAGTGGTTCGAGGACATGGCCGCCTCCCTCGCGCGCGGCGGGGACGGTCAGACCCTGCCCGGCCAGGCCGGCTACGCCCTCATGGCGTGGATCGTCCAGCACCAGGGCTGGTACGAGTGGACGGGAGCGACCCCGGCGGACGTCTAAGAGCAGGAGGAATTGAGCATGTATCCACGTCGTTCGCGTTTCTCCCCTGAGATACGTCCGGGCAACGCTCGGCAACAGCTCGGCATGACCATATGCGCCTGCGCGCTCACCGGATCCGCGGTCATCATGCTCGGCGCGTTTTTGCTAGCCGGGAACTTCGGTGTGCGTCAGCTGGTCTGTTCACTCATCGGCTCTGGCGCGGCCGTTGTCTTCGGCATCTGTCTCTTGTCGCTCCTTCCGATGCTCGTGCGCACGATGCGCGCACAACTGGATCAACCTGGCGACGCAGGCCCCGCCATGAAGACATTTTTCGGCATTGCTATGATCGCGTTGGTCGCGACCGCGTGCACCGTCATGGGCGCTGGCGCCTTCGGTGAGCTATCCAGTGACGCCCGCCAAGGCCCCCAGACGCGGGCCGTCACGAGCTGTGAGAACTTCCAGACGTTCACCGAACACGGGCGTCGCGGCAGCACCTACTACCGCAACGTTTTTACCCTCCATTTTGACAACGGAAAGCAGCGTCACTTCAACATCACGACGCACACGCAAGACGAGTTCACGAAACCAACAAGCCCTTACTACGCTGTCTATCAGGCATGTGTCGTCCGCCCTTTCACGACCTCTCTCGTCGTCGACTACTACCCGCGCACTGGGATCATGAAGGCTATCCGTGAGGCGTGACGCGAACGCGCCCCGGCCTCGTCGATGATCGAGCGCCTGCTGCGCAGGCGTGGGTGCCGAGCGCAGGCCAAGGGGAACGCGTCCTCCGGAAAGCTCTACGCCGTCGTCTCACTCGCGGTCGGCGTTGTCGGCATCGTCATCGCGGCCGTGTCGCGCGCCTCGTCTAGCGAGCACCTGTCCATGAACGAATACCCCTGCCGACTCATCAACACCTATAGTTCAGGTAACCCAGGGGTGCACGCACGCGGCGCTGCGGATGCACCCGAACCTCGGCCTCGACAGGTGTCCGCGCACCCATAGTATTGTCGGTACACTCCTCACATATGGCTAGCCTCTGCACGAGGACACAACCCCACTGACCAGCGAGACACCATGAGCAACCAATACCCCTACGGTTATCCTCAGCAGCACCCCTTCCCGGGCCAAGCCCCGACCCAGCCGGCACCCGGCCAATACATGGGCCAAGCCCCGACGCAACCGGCACCCGGCCAATACATGGGCGGCATGTACCCCCAGCAGCCCTTCCCGGGTCAGGGGCCCGCTGCGCCGCATGGAGGCACTAACATGGGCCGTCCGGTCATGAACACGAACTACGCGACGGTGCTCAACGTTCTGAAGTTCCTCACGTTCAGCGGTGTCGTTACCTATTTTGTGCTGAGCAATTTCTACGACGTGGGCGACATCAAACTCACGTGGCAAAGCATCGCAAGCGCCGTGGGCACCATCAGTATGCTCATCTGTGCGGTCATCATTGTCGTGACGGCTCTCCGTATGAACCGAGCGAAGCGCGCTGGCGACAGGACGAACATGCGTAAGCCAATCGTCTGGCTCGTGGTTCTCTCCATCCCCGTCCTCATCGTCGGAACGATGGCGGTCATTGGTTCCGTGCAGTCGGTTGCGGACACGATCGAAGGAACACAGACCGTCACCGTCAAGTCGTGCAGCTACAGTGAGCTCAGAATGCGCTCACGACGGGGAGGCACCTCTACGTCCTACAGGTTCGATCTCACCCTCACCGACGGCTCGAAGCACACGACTCGCTTGGGCAGCGCCTACGACGCAGCCGGCGTCTACAGCACCCTCTACACAGCATGTGCTGAAAAGAACGGGCCCTCATCTCTGACGCTTGAGGTCTATCGCCACAGCTGGATCATCGTCAACGCCCGCCTGAACTGACACACACGATCAATCTCGCCCCGGCCTCGTTCCCACCCTTCCCCTCAGGTCCACCATGAGTAATCAGAACCCTTATCCGTCCCCTTACGATCCGTCCACTGCCGGCAGTCAACCCGCCAACCAGCCGCAGGTGCCACAGCCGCAAGCGGGCAACGCTCAGCCTTCCGTGCCGCCGCTGTCGTACCAGGGCTGGGGATACCAGGGATCCCCATACGGGGACACATATGCCGCATCGTCGGACGCTGATGCATCCTCTCAGAGTGTTCCTTTCCCCACCGATCCTTCCGGCGAGGACACAGCGCCAAAGAAGCACACGGGGTGGTGGATCCTCCTCACGCTCGTGGGACTCCTCGTCGGCATGGTCCTTTATTTCTTCGGCGAAATGTTCAATTTTGGCACGGAACGGATCGTCTGGACCCTCATCAAGTGCGCCGTCGCACTCGTCTTCGCCCTCGCCATGATTCCCTGGTTTGCTGCTGCACGGCGCAATTTCCGCATTGCGAGCGCCCAGGGCGACGAGGAACTGGTACAAACAAGGAAGCGCGGCCAGGTCCTGGTAGCCTGCTTTGGCCTCGGATTTTGCTTGTACGCCCTGTCGAACGGCGTTCCCGCCATCCTCGACGTTGCCGACGGCCCACACACTGTCACGGTGACATCGTGCAGATTTGAGCAGCACAAGACGAGTCGGTCACGCTACCGCGGCGGATCCAGTACCGTGTATGAGAATCAGTTCATCATGACGTTTGAGGATGGCTCGACCCACACGCAGACAGTCGAGACAGACAGCAAGGATGAGATTGCGAGGCAAAGGGACGTGACTGCCGTCCTCTACGAGGCCTGCGCCCTACGCTCCGGCAACGCGACCATGACCATCGGTTACTACACGCATTCGAGGGTCGTCGCGAGCGCGAGGATCAACAACTGATCGCTCGGCCGCACGCGCGCCCCGGCCTCGTCCCAGCCTCTGCAACCCGAAAGGGAACCCATGTCACACAACCCCGCTTCCTCTCCTCGTCGGGCGTCCTCACCCGCGCAAGGCTCGACAGGCGCAAGCGTCCTCAAGAAGATCGCCACCACCATCGGGGTCATTTTCATGGCTCTGGTCATTGCTGCCATCGCCATCTTCTGGTTCATCGGAGATCACACAGATTTCGGCCGTGATCGCGTCGTGTGGAAAGTGCAGGCCTGCGGCGTTGGGCTCGTCCTCGTCGCGGGTCTCCTCATCGCGTGCGCGTTCGCGTACCTCGGCGTTTGGCGGGCCAAGCGCGACGTCGATATTGAGAGGTACAACCAGCGCTCCTTCGCCATCGTCGTCCTGTGCGTGACCGCGTTGTTCGTGGGTTTCCAGTCGATCAGCCGCGGCCTTCCCGCCTTCCGCGACCTGAAGGAGGGCACCACCACCGTCACTGTCACCTCGTGCAGCTTCCAGCAGATGCCACGATCAAACCCGAAGACGCGCGCTGATCGTGCGCCCGACAACGGATGGGACAACTACTTCACGATGACCCTCGCCGACGGCACCAAGCGCCTCACGGTCATCGAGACAGATCATGCCGACGACATCGCCTCGCGCGGCGGTCTCACGGGCGTCCTCTACGAGGCCTGCGCTCGACGCTCCGGATCCGCCTCCATGACCGTGGAGGTCTACCCCCACACGTGGTCCATCGTCAAGGCTTCCATCGACTGACATAGCACAGGAGAGAACCATGAGCACGCCCCCGCATGAGCCCTCCTTCCCGCCATCGCGGCAGGACTACAGGGACCTCATCGACCACCACTACGTCATCCGCGGTCTCACGTTCGCCCCGCTCATCCTCTTCCCGATCGCACTGAAGACCGGCGCGCTATACGGATCGCTCAGCATGTGGACGGGCATCGGCATGAACCTCAGCATCCTCCTCACCTGCCTGACGATCCCGCTGGCGATTCCCGTGATGCTGCGCGACGCCCGCGAGGCACAGGACCGCGGCGTCGACAAGGCGATCCCCCGCCGACGCCGCTGGAAAGCCGCCGGGCGAGTCGCCATCGCCATCTTTTTCGGGATACTGAGCACCGTGCGCATCATCCCACTCGTCCAAGACCTGGCAAGCGGGCCGAAACCCGTGACCGTCACCAGCTGCACGAGTAGCGTTGCCGACCGAGAATGGCGCAGCGGCCGACGAGGATCGCGCACAACCACCATGTACCAGGTCTACGAGATCACCATGCAGCTCGCAGACGGCTCCACCCATGTCCTAGACATCAGCCTGCAACCGCAGGACTCCGAACCCGCCAGCTCCCTCGCGGTCTACGACACCCTCTACGACGCCTGCGTCACCCATCCCGGCCAGACACCCATGACGCTACAGGTCATGCCCCACACGTGGCGGATTATCGAGGCCCACCTCGGCTAGCACCAGGCCCCACGACCTCCACACACAGGACACGATTCCCATGAGTTTTCCCAGTACCCCTCACCTGCCTCCAGTTCCTGATACTCCGCCCCAGCCTCGAGTCCCCATGCCCGCCGACACCAAGCAGGGCCGACACACAGGGCGTTCCCTATTCCTGCTCCTCCTCGTCCCCCCCGGCGTTGACCATCACGATCATCGTCGTCATGCGCAACATGGGCTCGTATGGGAAGAGCAAACTCATCGGCACCATCATCCTGTGTTGCCTGGGGCTCCTTGTCGTCATCGGTGCCGTCGCCACGCTCCTCGCCTCCGTGCAAGACCTGCGCGCCGCGAAACGCTCCGGCGATCGGCGAGCTGTACGCAAGCAGCTGGACAACCTCGCCTCGATGGCATGCGGCGTCCTCGTCATTGCCGCACCAGTCTTGTACTTCCTCACGCCCGCGGTGATCGACCTGGCTCAAGGACCCCAACCACGCGCGGTCACCTCCTGTAGCTACGCCCAAGACACCGTCACACGATCACAGTGGTTCACCGGAGGCACCAGCTACAACAACCACTTCGTCATGCGCTTCAATGATGGCACCCAGCACACCTTCACCATCGCCACCTCTGAGCAGGACATTTCCCAGCTGTCGGGCATCATTCATCCGCTCTACGAAGGCTGTGTCCTCCACCCCGACCAGACGCCGCTGACCGTCGACATGTACGTGCACAGTAAAACCCTGGTGGACGCGCGGGTCGATTAGTTGCCTAGCGGCGCAGGATGGCCTGCAGCCGTTGCCTGCGACCGTGGTCCTCGATCGACGAGGCCGTGAAACGGGCGTGAAACGGGCGGGACTACGCCTGGGTGAGGATCCCCGAGATGAAGCGCGCGCTGCGGTCGAGGGCGGCCGCAGCCTCGGGAATGGTGGGAACGCCCAGGACATACACGTGGAAGCCATCCGGCTCCACGCGCAGGCGCACGTCCACGCCAGCGCGAGCGGCCTTGCGCGCGAACTCGATCACGTCGGGGCCGACGATGTCCGCGTCCCCCTGGAAAATGCGTATCGGCGGCAGGCCCGCCGGGTCACCGTACAGGGGGCTGACGCGCCAGTCGGCCGGGTCCAGGTCGCCCGCCCACACGCGGCCCGCCCACGCCAGCCCGGGCACTCGCAGGATCTTATCGCGCCCCTGCACGTCCTCAATCGCCGGGTTCGTCATGGTGACGTCCACCCACGGCGCGTACAGGACGAGGCCGTCCACCTGACGTTTGTCCGCGTTGCGTCGCTGCATGGCGAGGGATAGCGCCAGGCCGCCACCCGCCGAGTCGCCGAAGATGATGACGCGACCGAACTCGGCCTGTGCCTCGTCGATGATGGG
The DNA here is from genome assembly GCF_001064145.1 of Sanguibacter keddieii. Classification (GTDB taxonomy): domain Bacteria; phylum Actinomycetota; class Actinomycetes; order Actinomycetales; family Actinomycetaceae; genus Pauljensenia. The sequence continues at coordinate 46,929 of NZ_JVOJ01000037.1, read as the reverse complement.
CTGGACGACGTCAAAGGCTTCGGCCGCAGTGTGCGCGGGAGCAATCGGGTAGTCAGGGATGATGACGGGCAGCCCAGTGCGGTCGATGAGGCCCTCGACGATACCCCACTGACCAGCGACCATCGGGTACGCATACGCTCCACCATGCAGATAGATGAGTACACCGCCCGAGCGGAGGCCCAGCTTCGGGAACACGCGGGTTATGCCTTTGTCGCACGTCGCCGTGAAACGTCCTCGCATGCGTGCAGGCATCGGGGCGGGCTGCGGGGCGTGGAGCGCCATCTGCTCAGTCGCTGCCTCGCTGTGCAGCAACGGAGGCACAAGCCCCATACAGAAGTGAACAACGCGCATCTGGAGGGACATGGAGCCTCTTTCGCTCTTTCGGATCGATAAACGGTTTCTGTTCGCATCGGGACGCACCCGCGCGCCAGCACGTACCAGGATACGCCGCGAGAGTGGTTCGTTTCTCACTGCGAGTGTTCATTGTGACGATCGGGAGGAAACACTAGTGGTGGTAGGTACCCGCGGCTGAAGGCCGTTTCTGCTCACCGCCGGAATCTGGCGCTAGCGCGTCGGACGAACCGACTACGCGGATAGGTGACGAGCATCCGGATAGGTTACGAACATCCGGATACCTTAATAACCTATCCAGATGCGCCGTTCCTATCCAGATGCGCCGTTCCTATCCGGATGCGCCGTTCCTATCCAGATGCGCGGTTCCTATCCAGATGCGTGGTTCCTATCCGGATGCTCGCACGGGGTTATCCACAGGGCGGCCATCCACTACCGGCTGTATCCACAGGCCACCGTCTAGCGCTTTCCTCGCTGCTGATGATGGTACGAGACTTCGTCTATGACGCAGGCTTCCATCATCATCACCCCTCCAGCAGACTCACCTCGTGAACAACCAACATCTACGCTGGTCCGCATCATGCGCGGCATCTGTGCAGTGCTACCCCTCGATTCCATAAATTCCACCCCCTGGGACGTGTGGGAGGCCGTCGCTCGCGCACGCATGTATGCCGTCGATGCCTCCCACAAGCACTCGTCCATCTTTGTCGGACAGAGCTGCTTACGACTGTTGGGGATTCACGGCTGGTCCCAAAACCCTCCCGTTACCATCTACCGGGACAACCGAAGATGCACTTCTTCTCTCCCTTCGTGCCACGTCGGCTCCACGACGGTTCCAGCGACATCGGTGTCATGCTCTGAGTTTCCACCTCTTTCGGAAGAACGTAACAGGATCGACGGTTTGGTCGTAGAACACCCCTACGATGCGCTCGTGAGAAGCGCGCTTCATGATGAGCCGTTAGAGTCCTTCGTCCTCGGATGTATGGCACTCAACGTATGGAGCCAGTTCTCGATGTTTCATCAGGATGAGTGCCGCCGGAGAGCCGAGGAGATACGAGCTGAACTGCTCGCTCGACTTGATCGGGCTGGCCACGTGCGCGGCTACCGACGCGCTCACGCGATCCTCAAGACTATCGATCCGGGCTGTGCCAATCCCGCCGAAGCAGCACTTCTATGGCTGATACGGTCCATCTGTCCCTTCTCAGTTAAGACGCAGGCGCATATTGGTGTACGCGGCCACCACTACTACATCGACATCCTGATTGAAGACTTGCACCTCATCATCGAATTTGATGGGGTTGCAAAACTCGGGGAAAGTCGCGTCGAGCTCGAACAAGCCAAGCGCGAATGGGTGTTGCGCGATCAGAACCTTCGAGATGCCGGGTGGCAGGTCATCCGAGTGAGTTGGCCAGACTACAACGACTGGGAACAGCTGCGGATCAGGTTGAGCCGAGTCCTAGGTCCGATCAATCCTGCTCCCGACTGCCGTTTCCTGTGGAAACTACCGACACAACGTTGCGATGGACCGTTGCGGCGCTTCTACTCACGAACCCCGCGCATGGGACGCAAACACGCGGACAGGTAACGAACATCCGGATAGGTTACGAACATCCGGATACCTTAATAACCTATCCAGATGCGCCGTTCCTATCCGGATGCGTGGTTCCTATCCAGATACGAGGCCACGAGACCACCAACCGCCAGGCTCACGCCGTCTCGCATGCGGAAAATCAACTGGCCTCACGTCTTCTCACGGATCCCACCCATCGGACGCTATCACGCGGATAGGTGACGAACATCCGGATAGGTTACGAACATCCGGATACCTTAATAACCTATCCGGATGCGCGGTTCCTATCCGGATGCGCGGTTCCTATCCGGATGCGCCGTTCCTATCCAGATGCGCGGTTCCTATCCGGATGCGCCGTTCCTATCCAGAACGACGGCCGGTGGATTGACACCACCCATAGACGGGTTACCCACGCCACCGCGAGCGTCCTCAGCACCGCCCCAGCACACACAACCTATCCGCATGCGCGCGGCACAAGCATGATCGGCAGCCTATGAGCACACCGCACACCGTTGTCCAGTGCTGTAGGAACGCAAATCCAGCGGTGCACACCCCAGACACGGCGCACGCCTGGTCCCGTACCCGTGCGCCCCTCGCGTCACGCGCGCCTGGCGCAACCGCACCTGGTTCCCGCCAGCGGTGCAAACAAAACGCGTAAACAACGCGCGTACAAAACGCGCCCGGACCAACCGGTCCGGGCGCGCAACGTATTCGGCTCAGGCGTTAGGACGCTTGCCGTGGTTCGCGCCGTGCTTACGACGATCGCGACGCTTACGACCCCGCTTCGACATGTCATTCTCCTTGGGTTTGTTGTCTAGACTGAAGCATTTTTGCACACATCGGCCCAAACCACCAAGGCACAGGCCGTTCGCGGCGACGAAGGTCACCGAAAAACGGGTGGCTCACCGGGCCTCGTCGATGCACGAGTCGATGCGCGAGTTGGCACGCGAACGGACGCCGACGACGCGACCAAGCGGGTAACAACCCCACGCCAGGTTCAACGCCAGCTGACGGACACGCTCGTAATGGAGGCGACGACGCGGGCGCGCAGCGCATCCGAGGCCTGCTCGGTCTCGTAGCAGCCGCGCATGAGGGCGCGCACGTGGCGCTCGGCGTCCAAGGCGTCGGTGCAGTGCTCGCAGGTGGCGACGTGCTGGATCATGAGGGCGCGGGCGCGAGCATCGGGACCGGGCACAGATCCGGCGTCGATGAGGCCGCTGCGGCGGTCGCACTCCTCGCAGTCGATCAGTTCGTACAGGGCGTCCAGGACGTCCTGGCAGGTGATGTCGGTGGTCACTTGGCTCCTCCGATCCCATATTCCGCGGCGACGTCGGCCAGCGCGGAGCGCAGGTTCTTGCGCGCCCGGTTCAGTCGGCTCATGACGGTCCCCATGGGAACTCCTAGTTCTTCGGCGATTTCCTTGTAGCTCATTCCCTCAACGTCAGCCATGAGGACAACCATCCGATGTTCCTCCGAGAGCGAATCGAGGGCCTCGCGCAGCTGCGAGGAGGGCAGCGCTTCGAGGGCCTCGACTTCCGCGGATTTGAGGCCGACCTCCGAGTGGGAGGCTGCGTCGGCGAGCTGCCAGTCCTCGACGGTGTCGCTGGAGGCGCGCTTGGGCGAGCGCTGCGCCTTGCGGTAGCTGGTGATGTAGGTGTTGGTGAGGATCCGGTAGAGCCAGGCCTTGATGTTGGTGCCGGGCTTGTACTGGTGGAACTTTTGGTAGGCCTTGAGGTAGGTCTCCTGAACCAGGTCCTCCGCGTCGGCTCGGTTGCGGGTCATGCCCAGCGCCGCGCCGAAGAGTTGATTCATGAGGGGCATTGCTTCGTCCATGAAGCGTGCCTCGAGCGCGGCACCATCCGTGGCGGACGAGGCCGGGGCGAGCTCGGGCGCCCGGAGCGTCGGTGAGGGGGTTGTCGTATCCATCGCCTCCCAGCGTAGTCGCGCGGTCGTGCGGCGCGAATGGGAGTGGGCGATGGGTGGTCATACTGAGGGCAACGCCTCACGCCCCTCTTTATTCCACAACCCCCAACAATTGTGCGTTGCACCACTTTCACCCTGTTGTTTGGGAGTGGCCGGGCCGTTCGGCTTCCCCCGGGGGCAAAGGTGTCGAACAATAGGGGTATGAATCTGCTGCGCGTTGTTGCCCGTCCCCTGCTCGCCGCCCCGTTCATCGCCGACGGGGTTGATGCCCTCATGCATCCGCGTTTCCATGTGGAGCGCGCCGCGGGCGTTCGTCCCCTCATCGACAAGGCGACCGACGCGGTCGGCCTGGAGCCGCTGACGGATCAGCAGCTGGCCGTCGCGACCCGCGTGACGGGCGCGGTGACGGTCGTCGCCGGCCTGCGCTTTGCGCTGGGTCGCAAGCCCCGCGTGGCCGCCCTGACCCTGGCCGCGATCGGCGCGCCCATGGCCCTCGTGAACGCTCCCCTGCCAGGCACGACGCGAGGCCTGTCCAAGGAGCAGATCAAGCGCCGTCGCTACCGCACGCTGAATAAGGCGGGCCTGGCCGCCGGCGTCCTCCTCGCGTCGACGGATCGTGTCGGTCAGCCCTCGGCCCTCGTCGCCCATGCGATGCGCCGCGATCAGCGCCGCGCAATCGCTGCGGCCGAGGCCGCCGTCGCGCGGCGTCTGAGCGGCACCGCTTCGTGAGCGCACCCTGGCTCGCTCCCCTGGCCGCCTCTCCCGTGGATGCCACGGTCGAGGTGCCGGGTTCGAAGTCGATCACGGCGCGCGCCCTGTACCTGGCTGCCGTCGCCGATTCTCCCTCCGTCATTCGCGGTGCCCTGGATGCGCGCGACACACGCCTCTTCGCGGCTGCCCTGGAGGTCATGGGTGCGCGCGTCGAGGACGAGGGCGCGGGCATCCTGCGCGTCACCCCGATGGAGCTTCCGCCGCGCGGCGGTCGCATCGAGTGCGGCCTGGCCGGCACCGTCATGCGTTTCCTGCCTCCATTGGCGGCACTGTCTCCCGAGGAGACGCTCTTCGACGGGGACGAGCAGGCCTACGCGCGCCCGCTCGGCCCGCTCCTGGACGCCCTCGTGCGTATGGGCGCAACGGTCACGTATCACGGGGAGCGCGGGCACCTGCCTTTCACGATCCAGGGGCCGATCCACACGCCGCTCGGCGCGCAGGCCTGGGTGGACTCCTCGTCCTCCTCGCAGTTCCTGTCCGCGCTCTTGCTCGCCTCTCCCCTGGTTGGCGATCCCCTGTTCGTGTCGGCTCCGGGGCTCGTCCCATCGATGCCGCACGTGGAAATGACGCTGGCGTCCCTGGCGGGAGCAGGCATCGACCTGGAGGTCGTGGACGAGGGCCGCGCGGACCTGTCCACCTGGCACATCTTCCCGTCGCGCCCGCGAGGCGGCGACATCACGGTCGAGCCCGACCTGTCCAACGCCGGCCCATTCCTGGCTGCCGCGATGGTGACGGGCGGGCGCGTGCGTATCCCGGCGTGGCCGGGGGCGACGACGCAGGCGGGCGACGCTTGGCGCGCGCTGCTGAGCCACATGGGCGCGACCATCACGCTCGATGAGGAGGGCCTGACCCTGAGCGGTCCGGGCGCCGGCAACTACCCGGGCATCAAGGCGACCATGGCCGAGGTCGGCGAGCTCACCCCCACCCTGGCCGCGATCTGCGCCTACGCCTCGACTCCCTCGCACCTGAGCGGAATCGCGCACCTGCGCGGACACGAGACGGACCGCCTAGCGGCGCTGGTCGCCGAAATCAACCGCGCGGGCGGGCAGGCCGACGAGACCGAGGACGGCCTGATCATCACGCCGCACCCCCTCCACGCTACGCAGATCCGCTCCTACGCGGATCACCGCATGGCGACCTTCGGCGCGATCCTGGGCCTTGTCACGCCCGGCATCACGGTCGACGACATCGCCTGCACCTCCAAGACGATGCCCACCTTCGAGGCCATGTGGGCCTCGCTCGTGAGCGCTCACAGTCAGGGAAGCACCCAGGCTGCCCCGGCCTCGTCGATCGAGGAGGAGAAGTGATGGCCCGCCGCGACACCGGAACCGACGACCCGCGCGTGCGCGTGCGCGCCGGCAAGGGCTCGCGCCCGCGTACGAAGGACCGGCCGGACTGGTCCTCCAAGCCGCTGGGCCGCGTCGTCGGTATCGACCGCGGCCGCTACCAGGTGTGCCTGGAGGCGGACGGGACCCGCGTGGTCGCCGTGCGCGCCCGCGAGCTGGGCCGCGGCTCCGTCATCATGGGCGACCGTGTGCGCCTCACCGGCGACCTGTCCGGGCGCCCCGACACGCTCGCGCGCATCGTCGCCGTCGAGGAACGCTCCTCCGTGCTTCGCCGTTCCCTCGAGGACGCGCCGGATCAGCGCGGGGAGAAGGCGATCGTCGCGAACGCGGACATGATGTGTATCGTCGTGGCGCTGGCGGATCCGCCGCCGCGCACCGGCATGATCGACCGCTGCCTCGTCGCGGCCTTCGAGGCGGGCCTCGACCCCGTCCTCGTACTGACAAAGGCCGACCTGGCCAGCGCGGACGAGCTCATCGCCGCCTACGAGGACTTCGACGTGCGCGTCGTGCTCACGAGCGCCGAGGCCGGCCAGGCCGACCCAGGCGTCGCCGAGCTGCGGGCCCTCCTGACCGGCCATTGGTCGGTGCTGGTGGGGCACTCGGGGGTCGGAAAGTCCACGCTCATCAACCTCCTGGTGCCGGGCGCGGGCCGCGCGACGGGGCACGTCAACGAGGTGACGGGACGCGGGCGCCACACCTCCACGTCCTCGGAGGCCTTCGAGCTGGAGACGGGCGGCTGGATCGTGGATACGCCCGGCGTGAGGTCCTTCGGTCTGGGGCACGTGAGCGTCGCCGACGTGCTCGGCGTGTTCCCGGACGTCGCGGAGGCGGCCGCCTGGTGCCTGCCGCTGTGCTCGCACGGCGAGGAGGAGCCCTCGTGCGCACTTGACAGTTACGCGCGCGCCACCGGCCCCTTCACCATCGACGAGGCCGGGGATGAGGATGCGGATCGAGTGAGGTCTGAGCGCGCTTCCCGCGTGGCGTCGGCGCGCAGGCTCCTCGAGGCCGTGGCGACGGCGGAGGCTGCCAGCAAGGCTGCCCGGTAAAGAAAAGTGCGCGCCGAAAGTACTTGACAGCGCTCCCCCTGCGTGGACAATGAGGATATAGCGATGGTCGCTATCTCTGGTTCACAAGGTCGTGATCGCTATGTCCACCATTGAGTCTCCCTTTATCGGCAACACTGCGGGGCTTTCGCGGGTCGACAAGGTCCTCCGCTACTTCTTCTTCGCGCTGTTTATCGGCACGGTCGTCTATTCGATTGGCGGCACCTTCTTTGGTAGGGACAACCGCCTGAATGACTACGGGCTCGCCGACGCTGCGTTGCTCCTCGCTGTCTTCATCCCTGGCTATTCGCGTCACATTCCTGGCGCACACCGGGCACTTCGGGCCTGCGAGTGGGTGGTGATGGCTTGTTCCCTCGTATCTACCGCCGCTGTCATCGTCGGTGACGTCACGGACCACGGAGTCCGCCCCGAGCCCTACAACATGCCATGGAACGTCGCCATGGGCGCGGGGCTTGTGGCCCTCTGTTTCTTCGTGGTGCTCCTCATCGCAAAGGAACGCGCCCGCCGACGCGGGCTTCTTCCCCCGTCCCGCTAGAGCCAGGAGCCTGGGCCGGTCGCCCGCGCGTCAAGCGCGCGGGCGCTCAGCGCTGGAAGCGGCGCACGAAGTTGCGCAGGACGAGGCGCGAGGGATCCGTGTCAACGGTGGCGACCTGGGCACGGATCGCCTCGGCTTTCTCCACCGGGTAGTAGCGGCCCGCGTACTGGTCGATGCGTACGTTGACACCCTCGAGGTCCATTTCGGGGTGGAACTGGGTTGCCCACGCGGCCTCGCCCACGCGCACCATCTGGATCGGAGTGTCGTCGCCTGCCAGGAGGACCTGCATGCCGGGGGCCAGCTCGCGCACGGCCTCGTGGTGGCCGACGTAGGAGTGGAAGCGGTCGGGCGTGCCCTCCAGGAGCGGGTCCTCGCGGCCGGCGTCGGTCTTTGTCAGAGCGATGCCGCTGATTTCCTCGCCGTGGTGGGTGTCGACGACGCCGCCCAGGTGCAGGGTGAGGGTGCCCAGCCCGTAGCACAGGCCCAGGATCGGGAAGGACTCTGCGAGCGCCCGGTCGTAGAAGGAGCGTAGCCATGCCTCGGCGCGCACCTGGCGTTCTTCCTTCAGGTAATCGTCGGCGTTCGCGTCCCACGGGGACCCGCACACGAAGGCACCCGAGTACTCGGACAGGTCAAGGTCGGGCAGCTCCCTCTCCATGCGCACCTGGCGGACCTGGTCGGGGGTGAGTCCCGAGAAACGAGGCAGGTCGGCGCACTCGGCGGCCAGGACGGGGCCGTCGTCGCGCGAGGTCAGCATGAGGAAGGGCTTGGTCATGTCCACCATGCTATCGGCTACCTGCGCGCATGCAGAAGGTGTCCGCCTTCCAAGCGTGTGTGACGGACGCAGATGTGGGCGCCCTCTGCCACACTGGGAGCATGTTGATTCTGCACACCTCCGACTGGCACCTGGGGCGCACGCTGCACGGCGCGTCCCTGGCAGACAGCGCGGACGCGTTCATCGAGTGGCTGGTCGCCCTGGTGCGTGAGCGCGGCGTGGATGCCGTGCTCATCTCGGGCGACGTGTTCGACCGCGCGGTTCCACCCGTTGACGCGCTCGCGCGGATGCGGCGCGCCCTGCGCGAGCTGACGGAGATCACGACGGTCATCCTGACGTCGGGAAACCACGACGGCGCGGCTCGCCTGGGGCTTTTCGCCGACATGCTCACCCCCTCGCTGCACGTGGTGACCGACCCCGAGGCGATCGGCACGCCCATCCAGGCCGGGGGCGCTCTCGTATACCCGATGCCCTACCTGGAGCCCGACCTCGTGCGCCAGCCACTGTCGGACCTGGAGCCCAGCGGTGAAACCGACCTGCCCGCTCCCCTACCCCGCTCCCACCAGGCGGTCCTTGCGGCCGCGCTGCGCCGGGTGCGCGCGGACCTGGCGGTCCGGCGAGAGGCGGGCGACGAGCGCCCGGCCATCGCGATGCCGCACGCCTTCGTGACGGGGGCCCAGACCTCGGACTCCGAGCGCGACATCCAGGTGGGCGGCGTCCCTTCCGTATCGGCGGACCTGTTCGACACGCTCGGGGGCGCGGATCCCCTGGCTCACGGCCTGGACTACGTGGCGGCCGGGCACCTGCACCGCCCGCAGGACATCGCGGGGGCGTCGGTGCCGATTCGCTACGCGGGCTCCCCCATCGCGTATTCCTTCTCCGAGGCCGGGGCCACCAAGTCGGTCACTCTCGTGACCACGGACGCCACCTCGGTGACCGACATTGAGGTGGTTCCCATCCCGACGCTGCGCGCCGTCGCGGTGCTCGAGGGGACCATGGATGAGCTGCTCGCGGATCCCGACGAGGCCACCACGGCCTCGTACGTGTCGATCACGGTCACGGACGATGCGCGCCCCGAGCGCATGGTTCCGCGCATCCGCGAGGTCTACCCGCACGCCCTCGTCGTCGTTCACCGCCCCTCCCAGGCCCCCTCGATGGCTCCCGCGATGACCGTGCGCGCATCCCGCGATCCGCGCGAGGTCACGGAGGAGTTTTACGAGGCCGTGGGCGGGCGGTCGCTGAGCGCTCAGGAGCGCGAGCTCGCCCTGGACGTGTGGGCGGGGCTTCGAGGAAAGGACATGCAGTGAAGATTCGGTGGCTGCGCATTGTGGGCATCGGCCCCTTCGCGGGCGAGCACACGGTCGACTTTTCGGCCTTCGAGGACTCGGGCCTGTTCCTCCTGGACGGGCCGACGGGCGCGGGAAAGTCCACGCTCATCGACGCGATTACCTTCGCCCTGTACGGGGACGTGGCTCGCACGAAGGACGCGTCGAAGGACCGCCTGCGTTCGAACCACATTTCGGATTCGGACCCGTCGGAGGCGGACCTGGTCTTCGAGGTGGCGACGGGCATCTACCGGGTGACCCGTACCCCCGCCTACACCCCGGCGGGCAAGAAGTCGCAGCGTAATTCGAAGTCGACGCTCACGCGGGTCGTGGAGGATCCGGACGCTCCGGACGGGTGGCGCACGGTAGAGCCGATCGCGTCGGGTCCGCGCGACGTGGGCTACGAGATTCCGGCAATCGTCGGCCTGGACAAGGACCAGTTCCTGCAGACGATCGTGCTCCCGCAGGGCAAGTTTTCCCAGTTCCTCAACGCCACGTCGGATGCTCGCGAGCAGATCCTGCGCGACATTTTTGACACGCAGATCTACGTGGACTTCACGAAGGCCCTCGTCGATGCGGCCGCTTCGTCGAAGCGCGGCATTGAGGAGCGGTGCCTCGCCGCGGTCGGTGCTTTCGAGCGCGTACGGTCGCTCGATGACGCTCTGAGCGAGGACGTGCACACGGACGCACCCGGCGAGGAGGAGCACGCAGCCGAGGCCGAGGAGGCCGCTCAGCTGGATGCGGGTTCGGAAGACCCCAGCCCCGTGACGCGCTGGGCCGACGACGCATGTGAGCGCGCGCGGGAGGCGCACGCACAGACCCTTCGCGTCGCCGAGGCGGCCACGACAGCAGCACGCGAGGCCTCCCGTGCCCTCGCCGAGGGGCGTGCCCTCGCAGAGGCGCAGGCGGAGCACGCGCGCGCGAGCGCGACGCTCGCCGAGCTTGCCGCATCGGAGGAATCGATTGCATCGGACCGTGAGCGCGCACGCCAGGCCCGGCGGGCACTCGCCGTGTCGCCCCTTGACGCGGCCGAGGCCTCGGCATTCGCGCGTCTGGAGGCCGCAGGGGACCAGGTCGCGGCTCTGTCTCCCGCCCTCTCAGACGCAGATGCCATCGATCCTGCATCCTTGACACCCGAGGCCGTGGCGGCTCTCGGCGAGCGGGCGCAGGACCTGCGCGACGAGGCGACGCGCACGCGCGGCTCTCTCGACGAAGCGCTGGCCGTTGAGCGCTCGCTGCCCGAGGCGCGCGCCCAGATCGAGTCGCTGCGCTCCCGCCGCGAGCAGGCATTGGCGCGCATCGCGTCGATCGAGGCTGAGCGCGAGGCGTTGCCCCTGCGCATCGAGCAGGCCACCGAGGCCCTGCGCCTCATGCGCGCGGACGCCGACACCCTGCCCGAGGCCGTATCTGCGCTGCGTGCCATCAACGAGCGCCTGGATGCCTCCATGCAGGCGGACCTGCTGCGTTCGGCTCTCCTCGGAGCGTCGGACGAGCTGCGCGAGGCCACGGTCGCCGCAAAGCTCGCGAACGCCGCGGCGGCAGACGGTCACGATCTGTGGATTGCGCAGAGCGCCTCGGCGCTCGCACGCGAACTCGAAGATGACACGCCCTGTCCCGTGTGCGGATCCACTGAGCACCCAAATCCGGCACCGGCCGCGGACGGGGAAATTACGCGGGAGCAGGTCGCCGAGCTGGACCATGCGCGAGACCGCGCAGAGAACGCGCTGCGGGATGCGCAGGCGCACCACCAGGACCTCGTGCGCCGTATCGCCCAGCTCAACGAGGTGGCCGGCGCCCCCACTCCGACTCTCGAGACCGAGGGGGATCGGGCCGCCGAGCTCGTGGCGAAGCTCGAGGCTCTCAGCCCGCAGATCACCGAGATCGAGGCGGCCCTCGCGCAGGAGCGCACCCGCCTCGACGGACTGACGGATGCTCTCGCGGGTGCCCGCGAGTCCGCCGCATCCCTCGCGTCCACCCTTGAGGAGCGCGAATCTGCTCTGGCTGCGGCTGTGGCTCGCGTGGAGGCTGAGCGCGCCGACTTCGCCTCCCTCGACGCGCGCGCGGCGCACCTGGATCAACACGCACACCGGGCGGCGGCTCTGGCCGGGGCCTGCGCCGATTGGGACAACGCGCGTTCCGCACACGCCCAAGCGCGCCGCTCCCTCGCAGATGCGCTGACAGAACAGGGCCTTCAGGCGGACTCCTGGCGTTCCCTCCTGCTTCCCGTCCCCCAGGTCGAGGCCCTTGAGGCGCGCGTGGCCGCGCATGAAAAGGCACTCTTCGCGGCACGCGAAGCGCTTGCTTCGGAACGCCTGACACGCGCGGCGTCGGTGCCCGCGCCGAATCTCGAGTCCCTCACCGAGACCGCCCGCAAAGCCGAGGAGGACGCCGCTGCGAGTGCCCGGGCCTCGGGCGTCCTTGAGCAGCACTGCGCGCAGCTGGACGCCGCCCGCACCTCCCTCGAGCGGGCGTTGGAGGCGCTCGCCGTCGCCCGGGAGCAGGCCGGCCCCATCCGCCGCCTGGCTGACATCGCCGCTGCGTCGGGCCCGGAGAACCTGGCGTCCACTCCCCTGTCGGCGTGGGTGCTCATCTCGCGCCTGGAGGAGGTGTTGGCGGCCGCGAATCCGCGCCTGGCGGCGATTTCGTCGGGACGCTACGAGCTCGTGTCCGTCCCCGACGACGGCACCGCCTCGCGCAAGTCCGGCCTGGGCCTGGCGATCATCGATCACGACACGGACGCGCTGCGCAGCCCGCGCACGCTGTCGGGTGGGGAAACGTTCTACACGTCCCTCGCGCTGGCACTCGGCCTCGCGGACGTCGTCTCAGCCGAGGCCGGGGGCGTTGAACTGCGCACGATGTTCATCGACGAGGGCTTCGGATCGCTGGATTCGCACACGCTGAGCCTGGTGATGGCGCAGCTCCAGGCGCTGCGCTGCGCGGGACGCACGGTCGGCGTCATCTCGCACGTCGAGGAGATGGCGACCCAGATCGCGGATCAGATCCAGGTTCGCCCCCTGCCGGAGGGCGGATCGACCCTCAGCGTGCGCGCGTAGGTGTCAGCCCTTGTGCAGGGCCAGGACGTCGGGGCGCTCGGAGCGGTCAAACCAAGCCAGGGAGGACTCCCACAGGGCGGCCACAGCCTCGTCGGCGCTCTCTTGCGTGTCGGCGCTTAGCACAGCCTGCACAGCGGGCGACGCGTCGGGCAGGTCCGCGAGGATCGCGGCCACGTCCGACCAAGTGTATTCGAAGGCCGCGGCCTCGAAGATGTGGGGTTCGATTTGCTCGCCGGGGGTCAGCGTCGTCGAGGTGGGAGTGTCGACGGCCAGGACGACGCGCGCGGCGCCCGCGCCCTCCGTCTCGCGTGCCAGTTCGAGTGAGGACAGCGCCGCCTCGGTGATGGCGTCGTCCTCGAGGACCTCGACGTCCTCGCCGCTCATGCCGGTCTCGGGCACGCACAGAACGCCGCTGCGCACGGGCGGCAGCGGGACGGACAGGTCGGACAGGACGGCGGGAACGTAGACGCGCATGGTCACAGTGTAGGCACCCACTGCTCGACAATCGCCTGCAACGCGTCGGAGGCGTCGCAACGCGCACCGTTTTCTCCCAGAGCCTTGCCTCGCAGGGAAGCCCGTCCAACGCCCTCGTCCTCGGGGACGACGTGGAAGATGCACTCGGGCATGAAGGCACCGATCGCCGCCTGCAGGGAGGGCACCGGGTGCGGGCCGATCGTCGCGGTGCTCACGCGGTTGACGATCACCTCGACCGGGATGTCACGCTCTTGCTCGCGCCACCATCGCGCCAGGAAGGAGAGCCGGTTGATGCCGACGATGTCGCCGCGCGCGACGATGACGAGCCTATCGGCGCGTTCCAGCACCCCGAGGGCAGCGTCATCCCGGCTGGCCCCGCGCGAGGCCTTTTCCAGGCAGGTCGACGCAACATCGACGACCGAGTAGCGGGCGCTCAGACGCAGGGCCCCGATGATGGATTCGATGCCGGGTTTGCTCACTTCGCGCCAGCGGTGCGGCGTCACGAGGCCCGTGATGACGTGGAGCTTCTCGGTGCGCATGACTGATGCCCCGAGCGTGTCCGCGGGCGTGATAGGGCCTCGCGAGGCCATCCGCGCGAGGGTGGACAGACCCGAGGCGTGGACGGGAAGTCCCAGCAGGTGCGCGATCGACGGGTTGGCGGTGTCCGCATCGACGAGGAGGGTGGAAGCGTGGGCGGACAGCGCGGTCGCGATGCCGACGGCGAGGGTCGTGCGCCCGGGCGCGCCGGATGTCCCCCACACCGCCAGAACGCTGCCCGGAGCGGAGGGAGGAGGGGGCGGTGGGGGCGCGGACGAGGCCATGGCCGGTGTCGAGCGGCGCGTACGTGTCGCCGCGATAAGAGAGTTGACGACCTGGTCTGGGCTGCCGGGCGCGGCGACCGAGGCGACCCCCAGGGCGATGAGGCGGGAGCGCTCATGATGGGGCGCGAGGGCGACCACGACCATGCCGCAAGCGCGCAACGATTCGACGGCCTCGATCGTCAGGTCGGGGTCGGATCCGTCGACGACTGCGAGGTCGGCGAGGCCGGCGCGGGCTGCGGCGACGACCTCGGCCAGGTCGGCGCAGCGCCGGACGATGGCGAGGGCCTCCGATCGCCCCTGAATCGCCTGGATGAGGGGTGCCTCGTAGCGCTGATCGGCCAGGATGACGACCCCGTGTATGGAGCTCACGGCTCCCCCACGGGGACGGCGGCTAACTCGTCGGTCGAGGACTGCGCGGCGAGGAGGACCGGCATGGACTGGGCGTTGGCGAGGATCTCGATCCGCTGGCCACGGCGCGACTGGGACGAGTCCTCGATTCGGCGTACGAAGGTGAAGGTCCCCTCGATCTCACGCGCTTGATTACCCGCCTGTCCCTGCGTGCGCGCGGGGATCGTCCACAGCCGGATCCGAGTTCCATCAGCGACGCCGTCGGGCAGCCCAGCGCTGACGGTGACGGCCACACGCAGCATGTCACCCTGAGCTGCTCCGCTTTCTCCATGCGACAGGTCCATGCGCATGACGATCTGGCCCGGGGTGATCTGGCGGGTCGCGATGGAGCCCATGGGAGCCTCGGACGTGGGCGCGTAGACGGCGGTGTCGACGTGAAGGACGACCTCGCGGACATTGTCGGCGGTGAGGGCGTCACCCGGGGCGATGGTCGTCGTCGCGGTGTAGACGCGGCTTCCTCCCCGCAGGAGGCCGCTGAGGGCACTGAATGCGATCACGGACGCGATGATGAGGACCAGGCCGATAATGAATCGACGATCCATCTTGCCGGGGGCGCGCGTTGGGATCGACACTGAAGCTGAGACGCGTTTCACGCTTCTATGATGCACGTTCGATCGAAAAAGCGGTAGGTTGCCGACTATTCATCGGAACCAACCGATCCGATTGGTGAAATGACGCGTAAAAAATTGCCGACTCAAACCAATCAAACGAAGCAACCACAACTGATAGCATGTTGCCATGGCAACACGATTCCTCACTCTCGCTGACGTCGCCGAGACCCTGAATCTCACGATGTCAGCCACCCGCGCCCTCGTTTCCTCCGGCGAACTGCCCGCCATCCAGGTGGGCGGCAAGCACGTCTGGCGGATCGAAGAATCCGTCCTGGAGCAGTTCATCCAGGATCAATACGCCGCAACGCGCGAGCGTCAGAAGGCAGAAAACTCTCAGTAGTCGGCCGACCATCGCTGGCCGAGCACGCGGAGTCGACGAAGCCCCGCCAGTGCCAGCGACACGGTCATGCCACCCATTTCATCCCGGCCGTCATAGGTGAAAGCCTCTCCATCCAGGGCGACATCGACGTGGTCCGCGTAGACCGCGTCGATGATCCCCCGGTGGTCACCCCCGTCGGATTCGACGACGACTCCGACGCCGCGCGCACCTAGTTCGCGCAGGACATGGCCCACGCCGACGCCTCCTCGTACGGAGACCTCTCGCGCGACGCTACGCCCGAGGGGCCAGGCCGCGACAATTGCGGAGAGCATGATCAGGCTGTCGTCGAGGCTTCCTCGCAGGAGCACCCACGAGCGGGTCGAGTCGAGCACCGAGCCGGTGATCGTCGAGCCCCCTCGCAGCGCCAGCGTGATGTCTCCGTCCGCACCAGCCAGGCGGGCGGACAGGGTAACCGAAGCACGCTCAGCATCGGTGAGTTCGTCGATGAGCGCATCGAGATCGCGACCGCGCTCATCATCAAAGCGCGCTTCCAGCTCGGCAATAAACGCTGACATGTCCATGCCCCTACAATGCCACATTTATGAGCCGCACATCACATTTAGGTAATATCAACAGACATATATTGACATTGTCCGCTACAAAGCGGATAGTTAACGCATCGAATCCGTCCACTCAATGAAGAGTTCACCATGACTGCTGATTCACTGGCCACCACCGGCCAATCACACCTGACCGACGCGTTCCTGTGGCTCGTCGGCGCCCCACTCGCCCTCCTCGATGCGCTCTATCTCTCCCACCTCGCGCCGCCACTGAGCGCGGACCGTCCCGAGACGCTCGTCGTCTGGGTTCTCGGCATTGCTGCCCTCGTGCTCCTGGCGTGGAGCCTTCTATGCTCTGCGTGCGCTCACGTCGCGCTTCTTCGCGTTGCTCCGCCCGCGGTGCGCGCAGCCTCACGTTTCTTCGTCTCCCGTTGCGGCACCCGTCTCTCTCGGTCGCTTCTGGCACGCGCCGGAGCCAGCGCATTGATCGGCTCGGCACTCGTCACCGGAGCGCCCGCCGCTGCTACCCTGGCGGCACCGCAGGAACATTCCTCCCCCACCGTCTCACTGACATGGGCGGATACTCCTGGAACTACTTCCCCCGACCAGGAGGCGACACAGACGGCTCCGGCCGCGCTCCCCGCGCCCGCGCAGGATGCACCGGCCGCGGATGCTCCCGCTCACCCCACCTCAATCACGGTCACGCCGGGCGATTCGCTCTGGTCGATCGCTGCCTCCCTACACCCCGATGCGGACGACGCGCGCATCGACGCCACGTGGCGGGCAATCCACGCCGCCAACTCCGAGTCGGTTCACGACCCCGCTCTCATCTATCCCGGACAGACTCTCGTCATCCCCCAGGACCTGCCATGAGCACCCAAATCGCGCCCCGGCCTCGCGCCTCCGAGGCCCCCAGACGACGGACCAGCACGAGGCCCATCCCCACTCGTCCGCTCCAGCCTTTCCCCTTTCGGTGGAGCCAGGATCCCGAGTTGGTTGACAGGGGCACCACGTCGCCGACACCGACCCACTACGTCACTCTCCCGCAGGACAATCTTCCGGATCCCGGACCGTGGGCGGCGAACCTCGCACGCGCCATCGTCGAGGTCGTCACGGGCGTTCGTCAGGCACCCCAGCTCCGCCGTTGGCTCCTGCCCGACCTCTACGGGGCCCTCGCGACCGTCCACATGTCTCCGTGCGCGCGTGGAACGAGGCCCGTCCACGTGCGCACATGCCCCCTCGACGAGCGCACGACAGAGGCCGCCGTCATCGTCTCCACCGTGTCGCGCACCTACGCTCTTGCTCTGCGCCTCGAGGAGTACCACGGACGCTGGATCACGACAGCCCTCGAACTCGCCTGACGGACCAGCAGCGCGACTCGACGGATGCACAAACGGGTGAGGGGGCTCCCGCAGGAACCCCCTCACCCGTGACGTGTACCAATCAGCGGCGGCGACGCTTCTTAGCGGCAGCGCGACGCTCCGCGCGATTACCGCTCGGCTTGGACGCGGACGACTCGGTGCCCTCAGCGGAGCTGTAGCTCACGCGGCTCGGCGCCTTCGCGCGTCCCACGTTGCCCATCACCGAACGGGCGTGAGCAACGGCCTCGCGCGCGGCCGCGGAGGCCGCGGACTCGGCAGCGGCAACATCCTCGACGCTGGGCTCAGAGGAGGGCGACGAGGCCTCCTCCTGGGCGGGAGCAACGCTCGCGGCGGCAATCGAACCGCCAGCTTCCTCCTCGGCGGCAGCCAGGGCGCGCTCGAACTGCTTGGCGTAGGAGAACACCTGCTGGACGGACTCCTCGCGGATGCGCTCGACCATCGCCTGGAACATCTGCGCGCCCTCGTCCTTGTACTCGACGAGCGGGTCGCGCTGACCCATCGCGCGCAGGCCGATGCCTTCCTTCAGGTAGTCCATCTCGTAGAGGTGCTCACGCCACAGGCGGTCCACCACGGAGATGACGACGCGACGCTCAAGAGTACGAATGGGCTCATCGCCCAGCTGCGCCTGCGCCAGCGGGTTGGCATTGAGGCGATCCTCGGTGTCCGCGTAGACGGCGTGAATATCGCCGACCAGCTCGGTCACCAGATCGTCGCGCACGAGGGACGCAGCACCACCGTGCTCCTCCTCGACATCTTCGATCGTGACGGACGGCGGGTAGTAGCCGCGCAGGTTCTCCCACAAGGAAGGCAGATCCCACTCGTCCACGAGCTTGTCGGCGATCGCCTCATCGACCAGGCCGGTCACGAGGGACTCCATGAACGCGCGCATCTGCGGACCCATGTCCTCGCCCTCAAGCACCTTGCGGCGCTCGCCGTAGATGGTCTCACGCTGACCCGTCATAACGTCGTCGTACTTCAGGACGTTCTTACGGATCTCGAAGTTGCGGGCCTCCACCTGGTGCTGAGCCGACGCGATCGAGCGCGACACCATGCGGTTTTCCAGCGGCATGTCCTCCGGGTAGGCACCCGAGGCCATGATGCGCTGCGCCATGCCCGAGTTGAACAGGCGCATCAGGTCGTCTTCCATCGACAGGTAGAAGCGGGACTCGCCTGGGTCACCCTGACGGCCGGAGCGTCCGCGCAGCTGGTTGTCGATACGACGCGACTCGTGGCGCTCCGAACCGAGCACGTACAGGCCGCCCAGCTCGCGCACCTCCTCGCGCTCGGCCTCGACGGCATCTTCCGCGGCCTCGAGGGCCTTGGGCCACGCCTCGCGGTACTCCTCCGGGTTCTCCTTCGGGTCGAGGCCCTCGGCAGCCAGGTTCGCCTGGGCGAGGAACTCCGAGTTACCGCCCAGCATGATGTCGGTACCACGGCCGGCCATGTTCGTGGCCACCGTGACCGCGCCCTTGCGGCCGGCCATCGCGACGATGGCGGCTTCGCGGGCGTGCTGCTTGGCGTTGAGGACCTGGTGCGGGATGTGCTTCTCCTTGAGCATCTGGGAGAGCAGCTCAGACTTTTCGACCGAAGCGGTACCGATGAGGACCGGCTGGCCCGCCTCGTGACGCTCCACGACGTCCTCGATGATCGCGTTCAGCTTGCCCTTCTCCGTCGGGTAGACGAGGTCGGGCTGATCCTTGCGGATCATCGGCTTGTTCGTGGGGATCGGGATGACGTCGATCTTGTAGGTCGACGCGAACTCCGCAGCCTCGGTCTCGGCCGTACCGGTCATGCCGGAACGCGAGCCCTCGGGGTACAGACGGAAGTAGTTCTGCAGCGTGATCGTGGCGAGCGTCTGGTTCTCGGCCTTGATCTCCACGCCTTCCTTCGCCTCGATCGCCTGGTGCATGCCGTCGTTGTAGCGGCGGCCCGGCAGGACACGACCCGTGTGCTCGTCGACGATGAGGACCTCGCCGCCGTCCACGATGTAGTCGCGGTCCTTGAAGAACAGCTCCTTGGCGCGGATCGCGTTGTTGAGGAAGCCAATCAGCGGGGTGTTCGCCGCCTCGTAGAGGTTCTCGACGCCCAGCTGGTCCTCGACCTTGTCGATGCCCGGCTCCAGGATGCCGACGGTCTTCTTCTTCTCGTCGACCTCGTAGTCCTCGTCGCGCTTGAGCAGGCGCGCGATGCGGGCGAACTCCACGTACCAGCGATTCAGATCGCCGTCAGCGGGACCCGAAATGATGAGGGGGGTACGGGCCTCGTCGATAAGGATCGAGTCAACCTCGTCGACGATGACGAAGGCGTGGCCGCGCTGGACCATGTCCTCGGGCACCTGCGCCATGTTGTCGCGCAGGTAATCGAAGCCGAACTCGTTGTTCGTACCGTAGGTAATGTCGCAGGCGTACATCTCGCGGCGCTCGGCCGGCGTCTGACCCACGAGAATACAACCGCACGTCATGCCCAGGAAGTTGTACACGCGGCTCATCAGGTCCGACTGGTACTTCGCCAGGTAGTCGTTGACCGTCACGACGTGCACGCCCTTGCCGGTCAGCGCACGCAGGTACGAGGGCATCGTGGCGACCAGGGTCTTACCTTCACCGGTCTTCATTTCCGCGATCTTGCCCTGGTGCAGGGCGATACCACCCATGACCTGCACGTGGAAGGGACGCATGCGCAGGATTCGCCACGAGGCCTCACGGACCGTCGCAAACGCCTCAACCAGGATGTCGTCCAGAGTCTCGCCATCCTCAAGGCGGTCCTTGAACTCCTGGGTCTTGGCCTGCAGCTCCTCGTCGGTCAGAGCCTCAAAATCCTCCTGCAAGGCATCAACCTGCGACGCAAGCCGATCCAGCTTGCGCAGCATACGCCCTTCGCCAGCGCGAAGGATCTTGTCAATAATCGACACGAATAGCTCCTGACGTTCCTCGCCCGCCCCCTTGTAGAGCGGACAGTCAAATCCACCCATTAGTTTACGAACTAACTGCCCAAAGTGGAAACGCCCGCGCGAACTATGGACGTATTTAACGCTGACAGCGCACACGGAGGCGCCCCGGGCATGGTGCCCGGGGCGCCCCACGGTCCTTCAACCGTCAGATTGTCGTGTTCAAGCGAAGCACACCGTACGTCCACCCGTGACGGTGGTAGACGACGCACGGCTGGTTCGTCTCCTTATCGACGAAGAGGAAGAAGGGGTGGCCAACCATCATCATCTGATCCAGGGCCTCATCCACGCTCATCGGCGGGGCCTCGTGCACCTTCTGACGGACGATGATCGGGGTATCACCCCACTGCTCCTCGCGGGCCTCGCCGACCTTCAGGTCCTCAGCGCTGCGCAGCGGCTTGGGGGCCTCGGGTTCGGCTGCGGCCACCTCTTCGACGACGGGAGCCTCGAGGATTTCGGCTTCGGCCAGGTCGCGCGGGTACCGGCGGCGGTGGTTCTTCACGCGATCACGCAGGCGGCGCAGGCGCTCGTAGAGCTTGCCGGCGGCGATGTCGACGGCCGCGTAGCGATCGGCGGACTGAGCCTCAGCGCGAATGATCGGGCCCTTTCCGTAAACGGTCAGCTCGATGCGCTCGGCAGTGTCGGCCTGGCGGGGGTTACGTTCGTGAGTCAGCTCCACATCGACGCGCTGAGCGCGGGGGTAGAACTGAGTGATTTTCGAAACCTTCTCCTCCACGTATTCCCGGAAATTCGGGTGAATCTCGGCATTACGTGCGACGACGGTGATGTCCATGTGTTTCCTCCATGGTGTGCGGCGGGCATCATTGCCCGCAGGTGGGGATTGTTCGGTGCTCACTGCCCGAACCGTGGTCTGAGCTATCACCTCCCGCACTGACGTGAGGAGCGTCCCTGCTGCTCACGCTATCGAAAGTCTGTACCCCCATCATACCCCAGCCGGTGACCTGCGTCATGAGATAAGTCCGGGTCGGCACAGAGTCGCTACCGCATCGAGCCCACCCAGCACACGCTCCATTTCCCGAACCGTCGCCCCCGTCGTCACCACGTCATCCACCGCCACCACGAGAACACCAGGCGGAGGGACCACGAGCGCACGCATCGACCCCATGCGCCCCACCGTGCGCTGCGCCCCAGCCTTACCCGACTGCGAGGTCGCGCCGATCCGCAGCCGCACCGCGTCCACCACCCGGACGCGCACACCCGGCCGCGCGCCCGCAGCCAGCGCCCGGGCAACAGCGCGCGCCAGCGGCAGCGCCACCTGCCTGCCCCGCAGGTGCCTCTTCCACGACGAGGGCGCGGGCACCACCCACACATCCACCGCACTCCCGGTCGACGCTGCCCTCCCCATCGGGACACCCACAGCGGCGGCGGGCGACCCCGCCACGCCCAGCACCCCACCCAGCGCGGTGCCGAGGCGGGCCCCGGCCTCGTCGAGAAAATCAGTGACGTCCGTGCGCGCGGAGTGCTTGGCAGCAAGGACAATTCGGCGCAGTGACCCGTCGTAGTCCCCTATCGCCACCAGGGGAAGGGGGCCTCGCGCACCGTCAATCGAGGCCACGTGCGCGGGGCTGGTGGCCAGGGAGCGGCACGACGGGCACAGCACCTCGTCCCAGGCGCGGCAGCCGGCGCATTGCACGGGCAGGATCGCGCCGATCAGCCCTCGTGTCAGGCCCCGGACTCTACTCCCGCCCACCACGACTCTTACCCCGCGTATCGGGCGGAAGTGAGGGACTCGGGGGCGTTTTGCCACAGCGCGCCCGAGCGGATGAGCACCTGCGGCTTGCCGGCGGCATCGGTACCCGAGATGACAACCACGGAGGAGGACCCACCGGCACTCATCGATGTCACGCGGATCGGGAGGGATACATTGGAGGGCAACCCTCCTAGGGGCAGCGTGACCAGCTGATCATCCTCGCCCGTCTCGCGCACGACAAGCGCGAGGCCCGTCGGCGTCGTCCACGACGCGTCAACAACCGAGCCGTGTTCGAGCGGGATCTGTTCGAGGGAGCGGATCGCCAGCGGGCGCCCGGAGGCCCCGCGTTCGACGATCCCCACCCATGCGCTCGCATCACTGCCGCGCAGGACGAGGGCGCGCGTGCCATCGGGGGAAATGCGCACCGCGTGAATCTCGCCGGCGCTCTCGGATTCCACGCTCACGCTGAACGCACCATCGGCTCCCCCGCCGACGCTCACCGACGAGGCCGTGGCAGGCCCCCACACCCATCCGAAGCGGTCCACCGACGGGCCGAGAGGCGCCTGTCCGGGCAGGAATGCAACCGACGTTCCACCGCGCTGCGCGTACACCCCATCGGTGCCGCTCCAGGCGACCAGGGAGGGATCCACGGGCGAGACTGTCGGGTTGGAGGCGTCGGTGGCGGCGCTCAGGTTCGTCACCCCCGACGATGACACGATCCCCACCCCGTTGGGGCCTGCCCCGACGAGCGTGTCGAGAGAGTAGGTCGGGGGCACCGGGATCCCCTGCACATCCAGGACGTCACCGGACAGCGAGATGCTCACCTGCGACACGTCCGCCACCTGGGTAAGGGTGCGGGTGAGCTCCCACGCGAGGTTCGCACGCGCCCCCTCGGTCGCGGGCGCCACCGCGTTCAGCTCCACGCGAGCCACCCCGTCGACGACGTCTAGCCCCTGGGAGGGAACGGTCGTGCCCGCCGGGATTGCGTTCGCAGTGACCGGCTCGAGAGATTGACGCGGCCCTTCGACGAGGCCAGCGAGCAGATGGGAGGCCAGGCGTCGCGACGGGTACCAGCGAGGATCGGCGACCAGGTCCCCGCCCTCTGTCGTCGGGAAGTAGAGATTGGCGAGGGAGAACGACGCCGTGAAGGACGCCCGGCTCATGAGGACCATGTTCTCGGGGCTGTTGATGCGCCACTGTCCGCCTTCGCGCACGAGGCTGAAGGTGCGCGTCACGGTTGAGGCGGCCACGCGGGTCAGCACGCCCGACGCGTCGATGCTGGCCACGCCGAGCACGGAGACCGTCACGTCCACCTCGGAACCGTTCTCGGATCCGGCGGTGACCGCAGGGGCCGCGTCCGTGTCGTAGATGAGGATTTCCGTCTCCGGCTGCCATGAACGCGCCGATGCTGCGCTCAGGAACAGGCGCGCGGTCGCGTAGTCATCCTGGGGGCCGGCGGCGCATGCCAGCAGGAAGTCGCTGACCAGGGTCGCGGCGTCCGCCCCATCGGAGGGACCCTCGGCGGAAAACTGGATGCCGCTGCCGTCCCGAGCTGACACGTCGAAGGGCGCGGGGGCCGAGGATGTGGGCAGGGAAGCGCATCCCGCAAGGGCCAGGCAGGCGGCAACGGCGAGTGGCATCAGGCGGCGTCTCATTCGTCCTCCCACAGGGCCAGGGGGCGGCTGACGATCTCCTCGCCGGCGCGCTTGGGCAGGGTCATCAGGAAGGACGCGCCGCGCCCGGGTTCTCCGTACGCCTGCAGGCGCCCTCCGTGGATGGCAACGTCCTCAGTTGCGATCGCGAGGCCGAGGCCGGTACCGCCGGTCGTGCGGGCGCGGGCGGTGTCGGCGCGGTAGAAGCGGTCAAAGACGTGGTCGGCGACCTCCTGGGTCATGCCCACCCCGCGGTCGCGCACGCGGCATGCGACGTCGGTCTCGGTCGCGGCGAGCGTGATCGTCACGGGCGTACCATCGGCATGCTCGATCGCGTTGACGACGAGGTTGCGGATGACGCGCTCGATACGGCGTTCGTCGATTTCGGCCGCGACGCGCGTGGGAGCGACGATGGCAACCGACACGCCCTGACGCTCGGCGAGATCGGTGCATGCTTCGACGACGCGAGTGACAATGGGTCGCAGGTCGCGGTCCTCGGCATCCAGCAGGGCGCTGGCAGCGTCGTAGCGGGAGATCTCCAGCAGGTCGGCGAGCATCTGCTCCATGCGTTCGGTCTGGTCGTGCAAGAGCTCGGCGGATCGACGCGCGTGGGCTGGCAGTTCGTCGCGGTTATCCCACACGATGTCCTCCGCCATGCGGATAGTCGTCAGCGGGGTGCGCAGTTCATGAGAGACGTCGGAAACGAATCGCTGCTGGAGCTTGGCCAGCTCGTCGTAGCGCGAGATCGTGTCCTGGAGCGAGGATGTCATCGCGTTGAAGGCGTGCCCAAGGTCGGCCATCTCGTCGTCCCCGTGCACGTCCACGCGCACGTTGAGGTCACCCTTCGACGCCTTCGTCGCAGCTTGGGCGGTGACGCGCACGGGCAGCAAGAGGCGATGCAGCAGCGCGAACACACCGATCGGCAGGGCCACAATGATCGGAAGCGCGGAAAGGATGAGGACCCGCAGGACCACGTCGACCTGCGCCTGATCGGCGGACAGCGAGTAAAGAATGTAGAGCTCGTGCGTGCCCGCGCGGGGCAGCTGCACCTGGGTGCCGACAAGAATTCCGGGGACCACCTTGTCGGAGTCGCTTGAGCGGATGCCAACCGACTGCCACTGCGCGCCCCCGCTCGAGACCGCGGTGCGCATCTGCGGGGTGATGAGCGCGCGCATCTGCTCATCCTCGATCTGGTTGATGCGCAACGAGGCCGTGGCTCCCTCAGAGCGCAGTAGCGCCACGTTCGTTGCACCCGCGCCGGCCGCCGAGGCCTTGAGGGAGGCCAGCGCACCGCGCGCGGACTCCTGAACCTGCGCGGGAGACGAGGCAGTGGACGAGGAGAACACGGACTGCGCGGACGAAAAGCGCAGGGAGGCGTCAGCCAGAATCGCGTCCTTACGTGTCTCAAACATGGAGGTACGCAGCTGGGAGGCGATAATCACCCCAAAAACGAGGAGGATGACGAGCGCGGCGACCGTGATTGCCAGGGCGATGCGGGCGGACAGGGAATGCCGGATGCGCCTGGCGAGATGAGAGGAGGCGAGAAGGGACCACGGCCTCGACGATGCGACGGCACGCGCCAGATCCTTGAGGGCGTCCCTACGCCCCTGCGCCGGCACGATACCCAACCCCGCGGACTGTCACGACCAGCTCGGGACGCTCCGGGTCGCGTTCAATCTTCGAACGAAGGCGCTGCACGTGAACGTTGACGAGCCTGGTATCGGCGGCATGACGGTAGCCCCACACCTGCTCGAGGAGCTCCTCGCGCGAGAAAACCTTCCACGGCGAGCGCGCCAGGGTCACCAGCAAATCGAACTCCAGAGGAGTCAATGCAATGACACGCCCCTCACGCTTGACGATGTGGCCGGAAACATCGATCGACAGGTCCTGGAGAGTCAGGCCCTCATCGGCCTGCGAGTCCTCGCGACCACGCAGGCGCGCGCGCACACGGGCCACGAGTTCCTTGGGTTTAAAGGGCTTGGGAACATAATCGTCAGCACCGGCCTCGAGACCCGTCACGACATCAGAGGTATCGGAACGGGCGGTCAACATAACGATCGGAGCATCCGAGACACGACGGATCGCGCGGCACACGTCAAAGCCGTCCATGCCCGGCAGCATGACGTCCAGGAGGACCAGGTCCGGATTGTGTTCTTGAAATTGAGCCAACGCAGTGGATCCGTCGGCACAGAAGACGACGTCATAGCCCTCGTTCTGGAGGACAATGCCGATCATCTCGGCCAGGGCGACGTCGTCATCGACGACGAGGATGCGCGAACTCATATCACGATAGTGTCACGAAATCGTCACGAACGCAGGAGACTCGCGCAGCCATTCCTCAATTTCTCCCCGAGATAAGGTTTCGCATAAGTTGCGCATATGGCAGGATGGACACTGTAGAAGCACCATCAACACGGAGGCATCAATGAGCTCCCCCTGGACCTCTCCCGATCCGTCCGCCCCCTCCCAGGGTTGGACGCCCCAGCCCGGCGCACCGACGCCTCAGCAGGGCTACGGGGCACAGCCAGGCTACGGAGCACAGCAGGGCTACACGCCCCCCCAAGCCACCCAGGGATACGGTGCCCAGCAGGGATACGCGGCCCCCCAGGCGCCCGCCTACGGTGCGCAGCCCACCTACGGCGCACAGCCGGGCTACAACGCCCAGCCCGGGGCATCCGGCTACTCCACCACCAACCGGTGGGGATGGCAGTCCAAGCCCGGCATCATCCCCTTGCGCCCCCTGACGATCGGCGACCTATTCAGCGGCGCCTTCGAGGCGATCCGCTCCAACCCGAAGGTTCTCTTCGGCTTCACCATCGTCATTATGCTGTTCGTGTCGCTCATCGCCAGCGCGTCGATCCTGATCTCAGGCCTCGGATACGAGTCCGTCATCGGTGCTGCGAACGACCCCCAGGCACTCCAGCAATCGGCGACGGATTTTGCCAACGCCCTTCTCCTGCAGATGATTTCAACCCTGGTGCAATGGCTCTCCACGTTCGCGGGCACGAGCATCCTCACGGGCCTGCTGGCGGCGACGGTCTCCCAGCTGACGGTCGGCAGGAAACTAACGTTGAGCGAGGCATGGGCGATGACGCGCAAGCGACTCGGGTCACTCATCGGCTCCTTTGCGTTGACCGCTCTTATCACGGCGGCTCCGATTGTCCTCTGGATCGTCGGTGTCTTCGTGTCGCTCGCCGTAGTGGCGGACGGCAACCATGATTTGTGGTGGCTCTCTCTTCTCGCCTTCGCTGCAATTATCCCCATCTTTATCCTGATGTATTTCCTCCAGATCAAGCTGCTGTTCGCCCCTATGTGCGCGGTGCTGGAAGAGATCGGTCCCGTCGCTTCGCTGAAGCGTTCCTGGTCGCTCGTTAAGGGTGAATTCTGGCCGGCTCTCGGCCGTTACCTGCTGCTGAACATCATCGTCGGATTCATCGGCGGATTCATCGGATTCGTTATCGGTCTCATCGGCAGCCTGGTCACGATGGCGGTGACGTCCGACCCCTTAAGCCCGATCGGCATGGCGATCTCCACGTTCTTCGTCATGCTCGGCTCCGGGCTCCTGCTGCCCTTCTCTGCAGCGTTCGAGACGCTCATGTACACGGATCTGCGCATCCGCAAGGAGAACTTCGCCGCGGTCCTCGCACAGGCAGGCGCTCAGCAGTAGTGATCGGCCTGCTCGCCTGCGATGCTCCGCTGACCCCCGATGAGGGGGAGGCGCACGAGTGGATCGTTGAGGAACTCTCTCACACCGACTACGCCAATGTTCCCAACCCCATCGCGCGCTGGCTCGCGTCGCTCATCAACTGGTTCTCGGATGCCCTGTCTTGGAAGGGACAGGGCAATCCCCCGGTCTCCCTGATTTTCATGATCGTGGGAATCATCGCGGTCGCCGCAATCATCATTGCGCTCATCCTCAACCCGATCCGACTCGCCAAGCGTGTCCCTCCCACCGTGTTCGAGGAGGCGGCCAGCGAAACGGAGGCCCAAGCCTCATTCGACGAGGCCGTGGCAGCCCAGGACTGGGACCTTGCCTACGTGTGGGCGTACCGTCTCATGGTGTTGGGCCTCGATGCTCAAGATGTCGTGACGTCCACGCCCGGATTGACAGCGCGCGAGGCTGCCCAGGCGGCGACGCGAGTTGCGCCCATGTTCGGCCCCCAGCTCGATCAGTTTGCGCAGGCCTTTGATCAGGTGCGCTACGGCCGCTCCGGCGTTTCATCCGATCAGGTTGAGGCGTTGCGCCGCTTCACCCCGGACCTCCTGCGCACATGTCACGATGCGGAGGTGGCATCGTGAAAGCCAAACAGGTCGCTGTCGTCACCCCGACGGCGCGCGAGCGCTTCGCCGCGGCACGCCCGATGATCATCATCGTCGTGTTCTCACTGCTGTTCGTGATCGTGGCCTCCATCCTGCCCACGGCTGGGTACAACAACGCACCCGTCGGCATTCGGAACAAAGAGGGCGATGGGGCGCGCGCCCTCGCCCAGGTGCTGGGCGACCACGGCATCTCGGTACGCGAAGTGAACGCGCGGCAGGCCGCGTCAGTCGATGAGAATACGACCCTCGTCGTTATTTTCCCGTCACGTATGACGGACAGCATGGCTCAAGCAATCGAGACGCGTACGAACGTCGTCTACGTGGGCCTCGAAGAGGAACATGGGTCGTATTCCCCCTACCTCCAGGGCTTACGCTCCCAGCGCGAATACAGCAGCAAGACGTGGCTCACCCCAGGCTGTACCTCTGACATTGCGGGCCGGACTCAGCATCTGCAAGCCTCGGACTACGTGCTGTCCGGCCCCGCCTCGGGATGGCATCTGTGCTTCTCCGACGACGGCAGGAACTACGCGTACGCCGAGCGCTCCGATTCTGACCGTTTCCGCGCTCTGATCCCCGACTCCCTGCGCCTGCGTAACCGCGCGATCACCGAGGGAGGAAACGCCGCGCTGGCGATCAACACGATCGGCCGGACTCCGAAGGTCGCATGGTATTCGCCGACCCCCTCCGATACTCCGACGGGCGTGTCCCAGGATGAGATGCTCACTTCCCCGTATCTCATGCCCGCGTTCCTCATGATCATCGCCGCCTGCCTGTTGGCGGGCCTCGCGCGTGGTCGCAGGCTCGGCCCACTGACCTCCGAGCGCCTCCCCATCGAGGTCCCGGCCTCCGAGACGCTCATCGGCAAGGCCCGCCTCATGCGTTCACAGCGCGCCTACGAGCACGCCGCCCAGGCGCTGCGTAGCTCCACGGCCTCGCGCATCGCGACCGCCCTGGGCGTTGCGCACACCGCCGACCGGGAAGCCCTCACTCACGCGATGGAACAGCGAGGCCTGCCCGCCTCGCGCTGCTCCGCCCTCCTGTGGGGTCCGCCCCCAACCTCCGAAAAGGCGCTCATCCGCCTCGCCAATGACCTCGACGCTCTCGAAAAGGAGATTCGCCATGACTAGCCCGATCCCCGGCCCCGCGCCCGAGGGCATGCCCCAGCCCGGACCCATCCCCGCCGTGCCGCAAAACGGCTACGCTCCGCAGAGCGCAGCGACCCCCTATGCACCCCAGGTGCAGGTCGCCCCGCAGGGCGCCAACGCCTCGTTCTCTGCGCCCACCGGCGAGGGCTGGTCGGG
Source organism: Sanguibacter keddieii (assembly GCF_001064145.1). GTDB lineage: Bacteria > Actinomycetota > Actinomycetes > Actinomycetales > Actinomycetaceae > Pauljensenia. The sequence goes on along the minus strand of NZ_JVOJ01000037.1, from coordinate 17,713 downwards.
CCGCGCGCTCAATGAGACCGAGAAGCGCACGCAGGAGGCGCTCCTTGCCCTGAAGGCGGAGATCGGCAAGGCGGTCGTCGGCCAGGATGCCGCGATCAGCGGACTCATCGTCGCCCTCGTCGCGGGCGGTCACGCACTCCTCGAAGGCGTGCCCGGCGTCGCTAAGACGCTGCTCGTGCGCACTCTGTCGCGCGCCCTCGACGTGGACATGGCGCGTATCCAGTTCACCCCCGACCTCATGCCCGCCGATATCACGGGCTCGATGGTGTGGGACGCCGGCCAGTCCGAGTTCGTCTTCCGTGAGGGCCCCGTCTTCACGAACCTGCTGCTCGCGGACGAGATCAACCGTACGCCTCCGAAGACTCAGTCCGCCCTCCTGGAGTCGATGGAAGAGCACACTGTCTCGATCGACGGCGAGACCCGTCAGCTCCCCGATCCATTCATGGTGATTGCGACGCAGAACCCGGTTGAGTACGAGGGCACCTACCCGCTGCCCGAGGCTCAGCTCGACCGTTTCCTGATCAAGCTTGAGCTGCCGCTGCCGTCGCGTGAGGCCGAGATCGATATCATCGCGCGTCACCAGGCGGGCTTCAGCCCGATGGCGCTGGCCGAGGCTGGCATCCGCCCGGTCGCCAGCGCCACCGACATTCAGGCCGCCCACACGGTCGCATCCCGCATCGAGGTCTCCCCGGCCGTCATGGCCTACCTCGTTGATCTGTGCCGCGCGACGCGCACCTCCCCTGCCGTGCGTCTGGGCGTGTCTCCCCGAGGCGCGACCGCGCTGCTGCGCACTTCGCGCGTGTGGGCGTTCCTCCAGGGCCGAGGCTTCGTCACCCCCGACGACGTCAAGACGATGGCTCCCGTGACGCTCGCACACCGCCTGGGTCTGCGCGCCGAGGCCAACCTCGAGGGCGTGACCGCCACGGACGTCATCACCGGTGTCCTCGCGGCCACCCCCGTACCGCGCTGAGTCCCCCGTGGTTATTTCAGCGCGTAGCGCGCTCCTCGTACTGGTCGGGCTCGTCCCCCTCGCCTTCGCCCCGTCCCGTGCCCTCGCGTGGGCGTGGTGCGGCCTCGTCGTGGCCGTGTGCCTCCTCGATGCCTTCGCCGCACCCTCGCCGCGCACCCTGCGTCTCAGCCGAGACGTAACCGGGCCGATTCGCGCTGACCAGACCACCGAGTCTCGCCTGCGGCTGACGAACACGACGAAGCGCCACATGAACCTGGACGTGCGCGACGCGTGGCCCCCCTCCCTCAACCCGTCGCCGACGCGCCAGCGAGTGCGCGTGCGCCCGGGCACCTCCGAGCGCGTCTCCACGGTGCTCGCGCCGACCCGGCGCGGCACCCGCCAGGCCGACGTCGTCACCATTCGCTCGTGGGGTCCCCTGCACCTGGGAGCGCGCCAGGTAAGCCTGTCCGCTCCCCTCTCCCTGTCGGTGCTGCCCGAGTTCAAGGCGCGCGTCCTGCTGCCCTCGCGTCTGGCGCGCCTCCACGAGCTCGAAGGAACCACACCGACGACGCTGCGCGGCGCGGGAACCGAGTTCGACTCCCTGCGCTCCTACGTCGTGGGCGACGATCCGCGCGACATTGACTGGCGAGCTTCCGCCCGTTCGACGGAACTGATGGTGCGCCAGTGGAGGCCCGAACGCGACCGTCACGTCGTGATCGTCGTGGACTGCGGGCGTGCCTCCTCGGCCCTGCTCGGAGCCCCCGAGCACGAAGATGTCGACTCGATCGCGCTGGGACGCGCCCCACGCCTCGATTCCTCCATCGAAACCGCCCTGCTTCTCGCTGCCCTGGCAGACCGAGCGGGCGACAAGGTGCACCTCATCGTCCTCGACTCGGCTGTCCGCGCACGCGTCTCGGGCGTGCGAGGAGCCAAGGTCATCGAGACCCTGGCTCACACGTTCACGGATATTTCGCCCCGCCTGGATGTCACCGACTGGTCGGAGATGGTGAGCACGGTCGAGCAGACCGTGCATCATTCCGCCTTCGTCGTTATCGCGACGAAGATTCCGCCGGCCGGCATGGAAACCGAGTTCACCGACGCTTTAGCGCGCCTGAGCGACCGCCATACGGTGCTGGTTGCATCGGCGACCGATCCGGATGAAATTCGGGCGCGGGCAGGACGCGAGGACGCCGAGCAGGTGTTCCTTGCAGCCTCCGCCTCCCTCGCCGAACGGTCCGACGAGGCAGGAGCCACCGACGCTCGCCTGGCCGGCGCGCTCACCGTGCGCGCCTCGGCGGGTCTGCTTCCCGCTCGGACTGCGGACCGCTACATCGAACTCAAGAAGAGCGGCCGACTCTAAGCCGGGCCCACTTCCCGCACGCGTTGCCGCCGCGTGAGCCTCACCCCGAGACGGGCTGGTAGTAGCCGGCGTCAATGCCGACGTCGGCGCTGGCACCCGCTTGGTGCGCGCGCCGCCCGAGGATGAGGATGTATGCCCACACGGCGGCTGTCATGAGGGCACCGAGGGTGATCTTGACGGCGTCAGGCAGGTCAGAGGGCGTCACGAAACCCTCCAGGATGCCGGAGCCCGCCAGGAGGATGGCACAGCCCGCCGCGACCGTCATCGCGCCGCGAGCCGCCTGTCCGACGGCCTGGAAGCGCGTCATCGGACCGGGCACGAGCAGCGACCAGAAGACGCGCAGGCCCGCCGCGATCGAGATGAAGACGGCAGTCAGCTCGGGAAGTCCGTGCGGCAGGATAAAACGGAAGAAGTGCCAGACTCCGCCGTAGCTGAAGACAATGGCCGTTGACGTGCCGATGCTCGTGGCATTCTCCCACAGGATCCTCAGCGGGTAGACGCCCGTGATCCCCGTGGCCACGCCCACCAGGGCAATCCAGGCATTATTGGCCCACACAGACAGGCCAAACTCCGCGTTCGTGTCCTGGTGGTAGTACTCCACGAACGCGCTCTGCGCGTAGTACTTCAGCTGCTCGGGAGTGCCCAGCTCGTTCATGACGTCCGGGTGACTCATCAAGTAATACGCTTGGACGCCGGCGATGGCGATGAACGCTGCCATCACGGCCAGGATCACCCAACGGATCCGGTAGAGCGTCAGCGGTAGGGACACCGTGAAGAAACGTGCGATAACGGCTCCTGACAGCCCCCCGGTGCCCGCGAGACGCCCGCGCGCGGCGGACAGGATGCGCGACAGCTCCGCGATCACGTCGGGATCCGGGTTGAGCGTGCGTACGCGCGCCAAGTCCGTCGTCGTCGAACGGTAGAGACGGTCGAATTCATCGATCTCATCGCCCGACAGCGAGCGCTGGCGCGTCAGCTGTTCCAGCCGTTTCCATTCCGTTTCGCCACTTACCCGCAGCACATCGATGTCCATTGGACTAGCGTGTCATATATGAGCACGCAACGCAGTCAATCGAGCGCCATTCAAGACGACTTTGTGCGCACGGGCGAGGCAGTCACCCTGGACGTGACGCCGGCCTCGCCTCCGGAACGCTTCGCCGCCGCCGCCATGGATGCGATGACGTACTTCCTGTGCTTCGTCGTGCTGTTTCTCTTGGCCACCAGGTTCGCCTCACCGTCCGCGTCGATGCAGCGCGTGATCGTGATCGGCTTCACCTCGATGACGTTTTTCTTCCTGCCGCTGGTGGTCGAGATCACAACACGTGGGCGTTCCTTCGGGAAGTGGGCGTTTAACCTGCGGGTCGTACGCGACGACGGCGGTGCAATCACCGCCCGCCACAGCGCAGTTCGCGTCTCGACGGGCATTCTGGAGAACTGGGCGACGTTTGGCGGCCTGGCGGCACTCGCGGAGATCATGAGCTCGAAAGGCAAGCGCCTGGGTGATCTGGCGGCCGGGACGATGGTGTGCTCGCAGGGCGCATCCGTGTTCTATCCGCCCCTCGTTCTGCCACCGGGCCTCGAAGACTGGGCGCGCACCGCGACGATCCTCCCCCTCGACGATGCCCTCGTCGCGGAGGCTCGTGCCTTCCTGCAGTCGAATCGGTCGTTGAAGACGGACGTTCGAGCACAGGTCGCCGTCTCACTCGCGCAGCGCCTCTCGCGTCGCGTGCAGACGCCCCTACCCGCTGGTCTCCACCCGGAGATTGTGATCGCGGCCGTGCTGGTGGCCCGCAGGGATCGCGACTGGGGGCGGGAGGCTGAGCGCCGCTCACGCGGCCAGGCTCGTTTCCACGAGGCGACGCAGGCTCGTTTCGGCCTGTAACCCCTAGTCGTTGTCCTCGGTGTCCGTGCCGTCAACGACGGTGAACTGGGCGCGGCGTCGCGCGTAGGGGCTCGACGGGTCGAGCGGGCTCGACGTGTCGGGGATCCCCACGGAACGTGCGGGCCCGAACGGCCCGGTGGTCGGCTTGCGGGTCTCCTGAGGCGGCGCCGGGGCTGTCTGCGCCTCCTGGGCGACCCTGCGCACGGCGTCGACGAGCGCCGCGAGGTCATCCCCCGAGGGCGGAGCAGGTTCGAAGGTGGTTGCCAGACGGACGACCTGCCAGCCGAGCGGCGCGGTGAGGTTATGCGCGTGTTCGTCGCACAGGTCGTAAGAATTAGGGTCGGCGACAGTCGCGAGAGGACCGACAACGACCGTCGAGTCGCGATAGTCGTAGGTCAGGGTGGCGACGGCGACCGTGGAGCAGCCGGGCTTGGAGCAGTGGCGTTGGGCAATCACGCCCCTAAGAGTACGACACTCTGTGCCCGTATCGCCCGCTTCGGCGCGCCATACGCCTACCCTGAGGGGGTGTTTCCAACGCGCCGCCATGTCTCGAGTCGCGACCGTCACGGTCGCGGTCCGCGCGGTCCCCTGTTTTTCCCGGGGACTCCGGCGTGGAGGACGCGGCGTGAGGACTTTGATCTGATGGTCGCTGAGCTCGTCACAGAGCTCATTCGACGATGGCCGCAGGTGGCCACGATCGAGTTTGCGGTCGAGGATGTTCCCCCGTCAAATCCTGCTCCCTGGGAGTCTCACAACGTCGTCGTCGCGCGCATTTTCCCGGCGGATCGGCGTCGCGGTCTGCACGATCGTATCGTCGTCTATCGCCTGCCGATCACGCTGCGGTGCGCCCCGGAGGAGGTCGCTGTGATGACGCGCAGGGTGTTGATCGAACGCATCAGCCACATTCTGGCGCTGCCGCCGGACGAAATCGACGACGCGATGCGCTGAGGGCCGCTTCAGTTGGTGGTGCGGATGGCACCACTGACAGCGCTAATGCCTTCCGTGCCCACGTTCCACGTCGTGGTCATGCGCCCCACAGCCGTGTCCGCAGAGACGACGACGGCCGCCTGGATCGGAGAGTCCGCGCTGAGCGTTCCGCCGTTGTTGGGTAGATCCACGAGGGTGGGGATCCCGGGTGCAACGTAGATGGTACGCCCGCCCACGCGCACGGCGACCGCTCCGGGCGTGGAGGCGGACGTACCGCTCGACTGTGCGTCCTCCTCGTCGCCGGACTGGCTTGTCCCGGACTGCCCGCCGCCCGGTGAGGGTGAGGCCCAGATGTCGGGGGTGGCGGTCGGGCTGGGGGCATCCGATGAGGGGTTGCCTTGATCGTTCGACGTGGGCTGGGAGGGCGCGGGTGCGTAGAGCAGGAGGCTCGCGCGCACGTGAGTCACGCCAGAATTGGTGGCCAGGGAGGTGGCGCGGATCGGCGTCGTTGAGAGGACTTGGCGTCCCATGCCCTCGATCTGGGTGGCGCCAGGAATGGTCGCTTCCGTCAGAGCGGTGGCGGGAGTCGCGTTGGACCGCATGATCCAGGCGCTCGCTCGCTGCGCCCAGGGCGCGCCGAGGGTGATCGTCGTCGTCTGAGCCACGACCTCGTGGTCGGAGGTCACGATGAGCGTCATCGGGGTGGAGTCGCTGGACGCGCCGTCGAGGGGCATGTCGAGGGTGGTGCCTTCGGCGACCGTCGCCTCGCCTCCAGCCAGGGGGTGCACGCCGGTCGAATCGGCGACGGAGACGCTCACGTGAGCCTCTCCCGACGGCGAGGCGAGGCGCAGCAGGGAGGTTCCCTTCGGGTCCACGCCGAGGATCGTCTGCGTGGTCGCGGGAACCACCGCGGACGCCAGGGTCGTGCCCTGCGGGATTTCGCCGTTCATAAGGGAAGCCTGCGCCCAGGCGGCAACCCCTCCCCCGTCGGCGCGCACGTGCACGGCCAGCGCGCTCTCGTCGGGGAACCACCCGGCGAGTAGCACCGAGGCCGAGGAACGTGCCGGGACCGTGACCTGACGCGGTGCGGCGTTGAGCGGACCCGACGCGCCGTACCCGTCGATGCTGACGACCGAGGCTGTGGGGCCGGGGTTGGAGAGGATCAGAACCATGTCGGCACCCGCGGTGGTCGCGCCGGTCGCGATCCACTGGGATGTGCGAGCGGCCGCGCAGCCAACAGCGCTGAGGCCGGCGAGTTCGCCGCCGCCCTGACCGGCGAGGGTGAGGGCTGTCGGGATCACGCCGCCCTGACCTGTGACAGAAGCGGGTGCGGGAGACACGGGAGCCGTGGCCAGCGAGGACCAGGTGGTGCCCGCGGCGACGTTCGTGGTCTCAAAGGGGTCGATGATGCCGGAGGGACAAGCGAGCTGGACCTGGGAAGGGTGCGCGCTCTGCGCGGTACCTTCCACGGTGGCGGGAGCTGACGACAACCACATGGACGCCGAGGCCACAACCGCCGCGGCGATCCCCGCTCCCGTCAGGATCGTCAGGGAGTTGGTTGGGCGCTTCGTCATCTCTTCCTCCACGCGGATAGGGCGCTTGCTGCGGCGACGACCAGGCACACGCCGGAGGCGATCTGCCAGGGGATGATCCACCACGCGGCGTAGGTGAGCGTCAGGTGGCCTGCGGCGGGCATCTCGAAGGCCTGAGACCAACCGTCGGCTGCTTCAGTGGCGGCCAGGGCGGTCCCGTCGACGGACGCGCGCCATCCGGAGTCAGCGCGCTCGGCGAGGATGAGGGTGCCGTCCGCATCAACGTCTCCGCTGACGCTGAGCTGACTGCCGCCGACCGGGGTGGTCACGCCGGACGCAGATTCGACGCGGACGCGCGAAGGGGGCACGCCGTTCGGGCGCACGCGCCAGACGGTTCCCGAATTCGTGTCGCCGACCTTTTCGAGGCCGGAGGCGCGGTCGAGCCCTGAGGTGAGGGCCTGGGACCCGCTGGCACCCAGCGGCACAAGAATCGTGTCGATGCCGTGGGCGGCCAGGGTCGCCACGGTTGCGTCATCGGGGTAGACGACGAGGGTGTAGGCCGCCTGGGCGAGCGACGCGGTTGCGGGGTCGCGCAGGACTCCTTCCGCAGCGCCGGAGCGCGCCTGGGCGAGGGCGAGGGCCCGTGTTGCCGGCGAACCATCGGTCAGGGAGGGGCCCGAGCCGCGCCACAGGGACGCGTTTACCGTGCCGTTCGTGGGATCGCCGTCGAGGACGAGGATGCGCCCCGCACGCGTCGAGCGCTGGGCCTGCGCGGCGACGGCGGAGACGATCGGCGAGGACATCGGGGAAACGGTCGAGCGCTGCGCGAGCGTGAAGGTCGGGGTGTCCGCTGCGTCGCCGCGTGCAGCGAAGGCGGAGACAGCCACGCCTCCTCCTGCTCCCGCCAGAACAAGCGCGGTCAGGGCACCGAGGGCTCGCACGGCGAAGGAACGCGGCCCGTCCCATGCGGGACGCGAGGCCTCGGCCTCGTCTTCGTTACCCGACCCGGATCGGGCGGCGAGCACGAGCAGAGCGCCGAAGGACAGGGACAGCGCAGGGGCTGTCCACGCGCTAGCGACGAACGCGCCGGAGATTCCCACGCCGATCTGCGAGGCTCCCCAGCCGGCCGCGGCGGCCACGAAGGCTCCGCAGAAGGCGAGGGCGGCGAAGCGAGTACGCAGACGCAGGAGAGCAATGCCCGCGGCGGCGATCACGCCGGCTCCAATAATGCCCAGAGCAACGGTCTCAAGCGGCGTCGACGGCGCGGCGGGCATGCCGAGCATCGCCATCCACGATTCGGCACGCTTGTAGGCGTGGACTCCCCCGCTCGTCGAGGCGAGCGCCGGCCACGCCGCGGGGCGCGCCGCGATCGAGACGTAGGTGGGGACGAGGAGGACGAGGGCAGGCAGCGCGACGAGGAGAGAACGACGCGAACGCCACGCCAGCGCAGCCGCACCCAGCGGGAGCGTCCACGGAGCACAGCAGGCCGCAACGACGAGGGCGAGAGCGGCGCATCCGCCGTTGATTCCGCGCGGGTGCAGCGGGGCCTCATCGACGCCGCCGGCACCGGCGACCAGCAGAGGCCTGGGCTGGCCCACGCAGTATGCGGCAAAGACGGGCAGCGCCGCGTGTGCGAGCGTCGCGGCGAGAACGCCGTGCGTGGCGCTCATGAGCAGCGAGGGGGCCACAGACCAGGCAAGAGAGACGAGGAAGCGCACGCGCACAGACGAGGCGAGCACGCGCGAGGGAATCCAAGCCATCATCGCGGCAATCGGCGTCGACGCGACCAGCAGGAAGGTGGCGAGCGCTCCCGGGGTAATGCCCATGGGCGCGAACGGAGCGCTGAGAATCGCCATGAGGATCGTCAGCGGGTCAGCCCCGCCCGCGTATCCGTCTCCACCCGGGATCCATGCGGACCACGCGGCTTCCCACAGCTCGGCCCACGAGGAGGGCAGAGACACCCAGGCACCGCCCACGAGGCCACTCGCCGTGCCCCACCACTGCATGAGTGCGAGGGTGGCAGTCAGGATGAGAAGCCCCAGGGCAGTCGACGCCGAGCGGAAGCGGTAGCGCCGCATCGATGCGACGACGAGCGGATCGATCCGCTCTCCATGCTCGTCTTCGTCCACGCCCGCGGGTTCCTTGCGCAGCAAGGCGGGAGCCGTCTCAAGCGCGCGGAGGGCCGAGCGGGGAACTCGGCGCGAGTGAGCTGCGCGCGCACGTCCAGCCAGCAGGCGCGGGGTCGCGCCGATCAGAGACACGAGGGCACCAATTTCGGGGAGAGCCAGCGAGGCCCGGCCCGTCAGGATGCGTCCCAGGGCGCGGGCGGGGCTCCACACGAGGAGCCACAGCGTCAGGAACGGCAGGATGAGGGCGGGCACGGCCTTGCACCAGTTGTACATCTGCGCGTAGCGGCGCTTGCGGAACGATCCATCGGTCGCGTCGCCCCCATCGACGAGGGCGTCGGAGACATCCCCCGTCGGTTCGCTGTGGTCCGTGTCCGATGCGCCGTCGAGGCCGGAGTAGAGGGAGACGCGGGCATGACGCACGCGTGCCTTGGGGGCCACGATCACGCGATACCCGGCCAGGTGCAGGCGCCGCCCCAGGTCGAGGCCGTCGCCGAAGGGACCGAGCGCGGCATCGAATCCGCCGACGGCCTCGTAGGCCTCGGCGCTGATGAACAGCCCGGCGGTGCCGACGCCGAGGACGTCGCTCGTGCCATCGTGCTGACCCTGGTCGATGTCGTCATCGCCGATGCGCTCGAGTCGGCGGGCGCTGGCCGTGGCAAAGATTCCGAGTTCGAGGAGGCGGCTGCCGTCCCAGCTCATCTGCTTGACGCCGACAGCTCCGATGGTCTTGCCGACGGCGGCGGCCTGAATGAGCTCGTCGAGGCACTCGGGTTCGGGGGCGCTGTCCTCGTGTAGGATCCACCACCACTGCTCCGAGGCGAAAGGGGCACCCTGCGCCCGAGCGCGACGGATCGCGTCACCGAGGTTGCGGGCGCGGCCGACACGCACGAGCTCGGCACCGTCGGGAACTCGATCAGCGGGGAAGGGGGTGACGTGGCGTCCTGCGACGTCGATGATGGTCAACGAATGCGGGGCCACCGATTGATTCTCGATGGCCCGCAAAACGGACTGGGTGAGCGGCGCCTCTCCCCTTGTGACGAGGATCGCACCGATGGAGCGCTGCGTCGGACTCAACCGGCCATACGGCGCAGGCGCCGCCTCTCGCGCTCGGACATGCCGCCCCAAATGCCAAAGCGCTCGTCGTTAGCCAGCGCGTATTCCAGGCATTCTTCGCGCACCTGGCAGGACTGACAAACAGCCTTAGCCTCGCGAGTGGAGCCACCCTTTTCAGGGAAAAATGCCTCGGGATCCGTCTGCGCACACAGGGCGTGCTGCTGCCACGCAAGGGGGCCGTCAATGCGGGCATACTGCGCCGCGTCGGCGTCCTCGGACCATTCCAGGGGCCCGTCACCGAAGATGTTCCACATTGCGGGAGCTCCTTATAACGAATCAATCAATACGAGAATTACACGCGTGTCGTTGTCGGAAGTCAAGCCGTTTCGCGATATTGAGACCTTTCCCGTAGCACTTGACCCAGCGGTAAAACAATGCCCAATTTCAAGGACTTCACAGTTACTAAGTACTTGGGTCGTCTGGGACCTTCGATATACTTGAAACCATGAACAATAAGTCCCTAGAAACTATGAGCAGGCTCACCCACTGTATCACAGTGATTAACGGATGGTCAGGTCCAGCACTCACCCAATACGGCCAGGAGCGGGTCGAACTGGGGGGACCCGTGGTTAGCCGGTGGTTAGCGAAGATAGCAAACTACCTGACAAACGAACTTGCGGCCGACCTGTTCGGCACGGGCGAAGCGACACCAACTCGCATCTACACGACTCTTCAACCCTGGCAGGACACCCTCTGGCAGATCGCAGCGCGCGCGATGGGATGGGAGGTACTCGATACACGACGCCCCCTCCCCGGAGACCTTTTCGTCTCCAATACTCTCGGTTCCGAAGCATCCGACGCATTGGACGCCGGGGCCCACGTGCTGGCACAACCGCCGCAGTACCTGTCGTTCGCATGGGATGGACCCCTGGACGGGGCTCTCGACGGCCTCGCGGAAATCGCCACCCAGCCGGATGCCCTCGTCGTCGACACTCCCCCGCTGCTCCTCCAGGCCCGCGACGAGGCACTGGCTGGGACCCGCCCGTCGGCGCCGGTTCAGGGCCGCCGCGTCGCGCTACTGTGGGACGTGCGCACGGGCGCGGGCCAAGTGCTGGATCAGTGGATGCAGGGACGCTCTGTCGTCGTCATCGATCCGCACGCCGTCTCGCCGGACAAGCTCCCCCACATTCTCACCACGGAGGACGCTGACGGAGGCCTCGTGACCTACCAGAGGTAGAAGGTCACCACACGCCCAGGACGCGCGCACCTGCGAGCTTGAGGCCCTCCACGCGGTCGCGGCGGATCTGCGTCCAGCGCAGGGCGAAGCGCAGCCTCAAGGCGACGCCCTGCCCCTCGAGCTCGTGCAGGATCGCGCGCAGCTGGCGCGCGCGGCGCTCGTCGAACGTGCCGACCTTCTGGGCGGCGCGGGCAGTCAGAATGAACTGGTTGCGATAGAAGCCGTTACGCAGCTTTGCCAGGCGGGCGTCGCGCGCCCCGGATCCGGAGTTTGCGCCCTGCACGTTGCCGCCATGCTGACGATATTCGAGTGTCGGCTCCTCGCCGATCACCCACGTGAGGCCGATTGAGCGGGCCAGCGCATACACATACCAGTCGTGCACGCCGATCTCACTGTAGTCGAGTCCCCTCAGCACGTCGACGAGGGCCTCGTGGGCCTTCGGGCTGAAGACGTAGGTGGAGCCGGGCCCCGCAGCCTCGAAGAGGAAGTCCCAGGCACGCTGGGGCTGCGACTTGCGAATGATGCGACGCTCCCCCACCACCCCGCCGGGCAGCAACTGGAAGGACGTGACATTCGAAGACACGACGTCGGCCCCGCGATCGGCCATGAGGGCCAGCTGGGAACTCAGCTTATCCTCGTGCCACACGTCATCCTGGTCGGTGAAGGCGACGTAGGAGCCGTCGGGGGCGTGCGTCGTGAAGAGGTGCAGGAAGTTGCCCGTCACGCCGGGGGTACCGTCACGCTGGGGCAGAACCGTGATCCGAGGGTCGGCCGCGGCACGCGCCTGAAGGTGCGCGCGCGTTCCATCGCTCGACGCGTCGTCGGACACGACGAGGCGGACCTCCACGCCCACCTGGGCGAGCACGGAGTCCACCTGTTCGTCGAGCCACGCCCCGCCCTCGGCCATCCCGTTGTAGGTGGCCATAAGGACGGTGACTCGGGGGCGAGGCACGGCCTCGTCTCGGGTCACGCGATCCAAGGACTCAGTGTCCTTCGGCGGCGTACTTCGCCTCGACGGCTTCCTTCAGGGGAGCCCACCACGCCTCGTTCTCGGTGTACCAGGCGATCGTGTCAGCCAGGCCGTCGCGGAAGTTCGTGAAGCGCGGCTCCCAGCCGAGCTCGGTGACCAGCTTGGAGTTGTCGATCGCGTAGCGCAGGTCATGGCCCGGACGGTCGCTCACGTGATCGAAGTCGTCAGGGGCGTAGCCCATCAGCTCGTTGAGGATGGCGACGACGTCGCGGTTGTTCGTCTCACCGTTCGCGCCGATCAGGTAGGTCTCGCCGATGCGGCCCTTCATGAGGATGTCCCACACGGCCGTGTTGTGGTCGCGCACGTGGATCCAGTCGCGCACGTTCAGGCCGTCGCCGTACAGGCGGGGGCGCACGCCGCGCAGGCGGTTCGTGATCATGCGGGGGATGAACTTCTCGATGTGCTGGTACGGGCCGTAGTTGTTCGAGCAGTTCGAAATCGTGGCCTCCACGCCGAAGGAACGCACCCACGCGCGCACCAGCAAGTCCGAGCCCGCCTTGGACGAGGAGTAGGGCGAGGAAGGGTTGTAGGGGGTGGTGGGGGTGAACTTCGCGGGATCGTCCAGCTCGAGGTCGCCGTAGACCTCGTCCGTGGAGATGTGGTGGAAGCGCACCTTGTGGCGGCGCACGGCCTCCAGCAGGGTGAAGGTGCCCACCAGGTTCGTCTGGATGAAGGGCGAGGGGTCCAGCAGCGAGTTGTCGTTGTGCGACTCGGCTGCGAAGTGAACAACCGCGTCGGCGCCGGCGACGACGCCGTCCACGAGGTCGGCGTCGGCGATGTCGCCCTCGACGACGCTCAGGCGAGCGGCAAGCTCGGCGGGCATATCGGTCAGGGAGGCACGGTTGCCCGCGTAGGTGAACTTGTCCAGGACGACGACGTCAACGTCCGGGTGGTCCTCCAGCAGCGTGTGAACGAAATTCGCTCCAATGAAGCCGGCACCGCCGGTCACAACGATTTTCATGAGGTCTTCTCCTTTGCGCGCCCGCAGGCGTCCGAGGGTGCTACTCACCCGATTCCTGCCCCTATTATGCCGTAGTTCTCACGCATTCCTCGCCACTGACCCCCACTTCCCCGTCGGATACGTCACTATTCGCCACGCTGGAGGACCGTTGAGGGGCCGTGCGACGCTGATAGATTGGACGTATCCCCCTACAGAAACGGACCCCTCGTGACTCGTCTCGTCCCCTCGCTCGCGATGCTTGCTCTCTGTGCTCTTGCCACGGCCTCGTGCTCCATGCCCGAGGACACCCAGAGCGCACAGTCGATGCCCGCGGCCTCCGTTTCCCCGGGAGAGCCCAGCCAGCCGTCGGGTTCGGCGATGCCGACCCTGCACGCGGCCTCCCCCGGCTGCGCGGCCATGGACGAGATCTTCACCGAGGCGCTCAACGGCTCCGAGACCGGCCAGGCCTACAAGTTGCTGGCGGCCAAGCGCTCGGGGGAAACCAACGCAGACGAGCGTCACCACGCGTGGGAGGCCTTCGCGGCCTCCTTCAAGAACGACTACTCCGACCGCCTCACCCAGGCAGCCACGGACGAGACCTCCAAGCAGGCCCTCGCTGCCCTCGCGGTCTACGTCGAGCGCAACGCGGCCCTCGACTCCGGCGAGATCCCCGAGTTCGCCGATCAGCAGGAGGCCGAGGAGGCCCTCAAGCGCGGCGAAAAGCCCGAGGTGAATCCCGCCTACACGCAGGCCCTCGCCGAGGCCACGAGCGCCCACGGGACGCTGACGACCTGCATGCCCCACTGGCCCGTCGTGTTCTAACTTTCCTACGGTGTGACGCGCTTACTTTCGTGCGCCTGTCGTGTAAATTAGACCTATCCGTCCCACTCATCCGTCCCACTCAGATTGGTCCTCCATGTCACGTGCACACGCCGATAATTCGACTTCATTGACGACGCGATTCGCCTCCACTGCGGCAAGGCCGCTCGCACTCATCCTTCTCGTCGTCGGCATACTCGCGCTGGGTATGGGATGGGTTTTCGCATCCTCCCCCGGTTCCTCCCCCGACGATGACTACCACCTCGTATCCACCTGGTGTCCTCGCCCCATCGAATCCTCTGGCTGCGAAACGACCACGATCGACGGGGACCTGTACGTCATGCCTCCCGTGCCCACGGCTTACTCCCAGTGCGAGGCTTTTAATCCCGCCGCCTCGCACGTATGCGGCTACAGGTACTCGGACGACGATACCTACCCTTCGTACCGGTACAACGACGGCCAGTATCCCTACGGCTTCTACCAGTTCCACCACCTTTTCGCCGGGCACAACGTCGAGCATTCAGTATGGGTGATGCGCTCCGTCAACGTCGCTATCCTCCTCATCCTCCTGGGTGCCATCCTCGCCTTCACGCGACCGGACCTGCGGGCCCTCATCGGCCTATCAGCGGTCGTGGCGTGGACTCCGATGGGCTTCTATTTCATCGCCTCCAACAACCCCACCTCGTGGGCGCTGACGGGCGTGTTCTGCTACGGAGCCGCTCTGTTCTCAACCCTGCACGCGAGTGGGTGGCGCCGCTGGACCCTCCTGGGTCTGATGGTTTTCTCCGCCTTGCTGTGCTACGGATCGCGCGGCGATGCCGCCTTCTACGTTTTCGTTGTCTCCCTGGGCATCCTGATCCTCGCGACGACACGCAAACGCCTGCCCGAGATCGGCACGGCTACGGCGCTGAGCATCATTGGTATCTTGTGCATGTTTGCGACCGGACAGTCGCACCACCTCACCCAAACGGATCCCTCGGTGACCCGATACCAACGCCTCGAGGTCGCGATCCGTAATATCCGCGCTTTGCCCGACTATTTCGCCGGCTTTTTTGGTATGTCCGGCGGTCCCGGCTGGCGTGACACGCCCTTGCCCGGCTACACGACGATCGTCGCTCTCCTCGTCATGGGCGCAGTCCTCTTCTACGGCGCACGCACCATGAACCTGCGCAAGGCACTGGCTGCTTTCGTCGTCTTTGGCGCGATGGCGGGCATCCCGCTGCTGATCGCGACGCCTCCTGAATTCCCTAACATCGGCGCTTACCATCCACGCTACGCGCTTCCGCTCTTGGGCACGTGGCTGATTATCTGGCTCACCTCACACCACAAGAATGCCACTGTATCGAAGAGCCAGCTGACAATGTTCGTGCTCTTCCTCAGCGTTGCTGAAGCAGTCGCCATGCACACGACGATCGCCCGCTACGCTCATGGCCTCGAAAACATCAATGGGCTTGGTTGGATCGCGAAAGGCAACCTGAGTTTGGGCGTCGATTGGTGGTGGGCCGACATGCCGTTGACCCCGATGGTGCTGTGGTTCATCGCCTCGTTGGGCTACGTGACGGCGTTGACGTGCGGGGTGTACCTGGCGTGCACGCGCCCTCGCCTCGCCTGCGATTCCCACCCTGGTGCCTCCACCGCCGATGCGCAGGTGTGCGACACCGATACTCCTGACATCGACGCGTCCCTCGCCGCTCCTACCCCTACGAAGGATGATGCATAATGAGCCCAACAGTCACCATCGTCGTGCGCACGCGTAACCGCCCGGCGATGCTCACCCGTGCCCTCGCATCGATCGCTTCGCAGAGCTTCGACGACTACGAGGTCGTCATCGTCAACGACGCCGGCGACGAGGCCGAGGTCCGCGAGGTCGTGAAGAAGCAGAAGCGCGCCGTTCGTTCGAAGATCACGATCGTCACGAACGAGGTCTCCAACGGCCGCGAGGCCGCGCTCGAGTCTGGCCTGGCGGTGTCGCACAACCGCTACTACGCGGTCCACGACGATGACGACTCCTGGCACCCGCACTTCCTGAAGAAGACGGTCGCCTACCTGGACGAGCACCCCGAGGCGGGCGGCGTCGCCACCCGCTGTGAGATCGTCCGCGAGCGCGTGCGCGCCGACGGCACCTGCATCGAGATCGAGCGCGAGGTCCTGTCGACGGATAACTATGGCCTGTCCCTCGTGGACATGATGGTGGAGAACTACACGCCGCCGATCTCTCAGCTGATTCGGCGCGAGGTCGCCGACCGGGTCGGCCACTGGGACGGATCCCTGCAGACGCAGGCAGACTGGGACTTCAACCTTCGGCTGCTGGCTGCCTCCCCGGTTGGGTTCATCGACGGGGAGCCGCTGGCCTACTGGCACCACCGTGACACGATGGATGCGTCCCTGGGTAACTCCGTCGTCACGGACGCGTACCTGCACAAGTGGGACAACCTGCATATCCGCGACCGCTACCTGCGTGCCATGCTCGCGACGGAGGACCCTTCATCCCCGCACCTGGGCCAGGCTCTGCTGTCGGCGGAGTACTACCGCCGGATGCGCGAGGAGCTGGCGCGCGTGGATTCGGGCGTCCACTCCTCGCTGAATCTTGTGCACGTGAACTTGCTGAACACGATGACGGCCCTGCACGAGCAGGTACACGAGCTGCGCGGAGAGGTCAGTGCCCTGCACGAGCAGCTCGATGCCGGATTCGCCCTGCAGCGGTCGCTGCGCCGCACGGTGTCCCTGCCCAAGCGCATCCTGCGTCGCCTGCTGGGGCGCTGAGGAACACCTGTCTTAGACAGTCGGGCCGGCCGCGGAGCACTCCGCGGCCGGCCCGCTTGCGTCTCTGGCCTAGGGCAGCGGGCGCACGACGTCTGGCGTCATGCGGTCCCACCCGTATCCCGCGGTGATGTGCTGCATGCGGGCGGGGCGCCCCATCCAGTCGGTGTGGACGATCATGTCGTCGCCCAGGTAGATGGCGACGTGCGTGACGGTGCCGCTCGTCGTGTAGAAGATGAGGTCACCGCGCTGGCGCTGGGCGAGGGGCACGTGCTGGAAGCGCGGGTATGCGTAGAGTTCCTGCGACGTACGGTAGGAGGGCCATGCGTGCTTGATGACGTCGATGGGCTGAGGATCGAGGCCGGCGGCGTAGAGGGATTGGAGGACCAGGCCTGAACAGTCGAATCCCTGGTCGTAGGGGCCTGCCCCTCCCCACGTGTAGGACGAGCCCGTCTGGTTCCACGCGTAGCCGATCATGGCCTCGACGCGCTCGCTGCGCGTGGCCGTCAGGGGCAGGGGCGTGGCCTGGTACTGGTCGACGGTCCACGGGTAGCCAGTATCCATGGCATCCCAGGTGGCCTCGTCGACGACGCCGGTGACGGGCAGGCCTGCGCGCTGCTGGAAGTTCTTGACGGCGGCCACGAAGGGAGCGTCGACGGAGGCGAGCTTGTTGGAGTGCCACAGGCCGAGGCGCACCTGGGCGATGCGCACCTTGGTGCCGTTCATGCCCCAGGTGAGGGTGTTGGTCGCGTTCCCGAGGCCCGTGATGTGGTCGGTGGGCTGCAGGTAGCCGGCCGGAGCCTCGTAACCGCGCCACGCGCCCGAGGCGTCGAACTCGTAGCGGCGACCGTTCAGCTCCAGGGGCTCGGTGCGCATGATGCCGGTGTCGGGGTCGAGGTAGTACCACTGGCCCCCGTCTTTCAGCCAGCCGCCCATCTGGGCACCGCTGGACGCGAAGTAGTGCCACCCGTCGTCCAGGTGCGCCCAGCCGGTGCGCATCGCACCCGACGAATCCAGGTAGTACCACGTGCCATCCACGCCGGTCATGCCGGTGCGCATGACGCCGCTGGCGGGGTCGAGGTAGTACCACTGGCC